>JAYRRD010000091.1:0-13194 GCA_041910275.1 Rhodoferax sp. | reverse complement strand
GGTGTTCCCTGGCAGCGTGGCTTGGTCGGGTGCCGTGCTGGTGTTCCCTGGCAGCGTGGCTTGGTCGGTGCCGTGCTGGTGTTCCCTGGCAGCGTGGCCTGGTCGGGTGCCGTGCTGGTGTTCCCTGCCACCGTGGCCTGGTCGGGTGCCGTGCTGGTGTTCCCTGCCACCGTGGCCTGGTTGGTACCGTGCTGGTGTTCCCGCCACTGTGGCCTGGTCGGGTGCCGTGCCGGTGTTCCCGCCACCGTGGCCTGATCGGGTGCCGTGCCGGTGTTCCCTGGCAGCGTGGCCTGGTTGGTACCGTGTCGGTGTTCCCTGGCAGCGTGGCTTGGTCGGTGCCGTGCTGGTGTTCCCTGGCAGCGTGGCTTGGTCGGTTTCGTGTTGGTGTTCCCTGGCAGTGAGGCCTGGTCGGTACCGAGACCACAATTAAAACGCTACAAAATACAAAGCTGTTTTGCTATATGTCTAATAGCAAAATAATGCGAAATTTGCTATAAAATTTAATTCAACAAATTTGAATGACTTTTCAAAATCATTCAAATTTATTGAATGTGTAATTTTGGCTTTCAAGTCCGATGCAAGCGCTATTTCGCCTAAAAATTAAGCAAAAATGACTATTTCACAGCGAATTTTGCAAATCTGTTCCCACGAAAATGGTTTTGTTCCCACAATGTTCCCACAAAAACGGACCTTAATGGGAACAAAATTTTCTTTATAAATCAATAACTTATGTGTGTTTTTTGAGTTGTTCCCACTGTTCCCACTAAAAAAATGAGTCCAAGCCAAAAACATGCGGATAAAAAAACCAAAAAAGTAGTGGATTTCCTGTTGATAACTTTTTGAAATTTGGAATTAAATTTATAGTATCATCCTGTTGATAACTTTTTATAAGTCAGGAATAAAAACGATAGCAAAATGATGCAGGTAGCGTTACTGGTACCAGTTCCCATGATCCTATTAACCAGGGGCAGCGGTTACGCACCGGGTCAGAAAACCGGGTCAACATTGAAAAATTCAGCAGTCGCACATATAAAAATCAATGACTTACATGCTTTTTTCAAATCCCGCCAGCCCACCACTACCGCTAAAGGCCGCTAAGGAACACCACCTGGCGGCCTTTTTCATTGGTAAATCAACGTTTCTCAGGACAGCAAACGCTAACGAAAGCCATTGGCAGCCAAGGCAAAACGGGGGTAGAAACGGGGGGACAAAAATGGAAAACGGGGGTAAATATGCGAGGTTGTACCCCCACCCTTGCCCTGGAGCTGTACCCGATTGCGCTGGAGTGGTACGGCAAACAAACCCCACAATGGAGTGACGGACACGCAAAAAGGATGCTGAGGCAGTTGGAGCGCAACTTGTTCCCCTGGATTGGTGAACGACCGATTGCGCAGATGCATGCGATGGAACTACATGTGCTGGTGGACTGCACCAGCGAAGCGTAAAATCGCCTGAAAAGTGGGGTACCAAAGGCAAAATCGGGGAACAAAATGCACTGTGAAAATCAAAAATCTGGCATTCATGCAGGTTACAGCGCATCTTTCAATAGACGCCAGCCCGAGGTGATCCAGCTCAAAGCGGCATGGACTCCAGAAAAAAGATGATTCGCCTGGCGACATCACAGAACCTCATAGGCACCTGATAGAAACATCATAGACACCATGACCGACACACCACGCCCAAAGCTGACGCTGAAAAAGAAGCCTGCACCGCTGACAACACCCGCAAGCGATGTGCAAAAAGGCACACTGGCCTTAAATAATAAAAGCGTCGAGACCAAGCCCCCGAAGCCCCCAAGCCCACCGAAGACGGACAAGGCCGCAGCACTCAAGGCGGCAAAAGAGGCCAAGCGTCTGGAGAACATTCGCCTGAGCAGCGAGGCCGCAGCACGAAAACGGGTGCAACTGGTCCAGGTTAAACCATTGGTAGAAACCTACTTCGCGGCGAAGGCCGTCATCACGGACACGGTGCTGGTTGACGGGGTGGCGATTTACCGCCCCATTGCAATTGGCACCCGCCAGCGCGTCATTGCTGAACTGCAAGCACTGCCCCAGTGCGAGGGCGTATCGGCATCCGTATTGAATCAACTGGTGACGGAAGTGCTGCACGCCCACACCACACAAGAGGCCTATCTGCGCGGCCTGTTGCTACTGGGTGAGCGCGTCAACCTTGACGGGAGCGTGGCCGGCACAGTGACACCAGCGCACAAGACCAAGGCACAGATGCGGATTGATCGCGCTGGCATTGCACAGTAATAAGTTTTGAGCCACGCTTGGCATGGAGTCGCATCCCGTGGTGAAAACCGGGATTCTCTGACCCGGCGGGGCTGGTTTTCTATTGTGTGCTGACGCCGGGTGGCAAACCGTCGACTGATGGCTAAACAACAGCGCCCAGCGGCTCCAGGCCATTGCTGGTGCGGATGATGTCCACCATATTGGCCATGATGGCATTGAAGTCAAAGTCCTTGGGCGTATAGACCGCCTTGATGCCCAGGGCAGTGAGCTTGTCGGCGTCTTCCAGCGGAATGATGCCACCGGCAATGACGGGCAGGGTGCCGAGGTCGCGCGTGCGCAACTCGTCCAGCACCGAGGCAATCAGTTCCATGTGGCTACCCGACAGAATCGACAGGCCCAGCATGTGTACGCCTTCTTCTTGCGCAGCCTGCGCCAGTTGTTGTGGCGTCAGGCGGATGCCGTCATAGACCACCTCAAAGCCAACATCGCGTGCCTTGACCGCAATCTGCTCGGCGCCATTCGAGTGGCCATCCAGCCCCGGCTTGCCCACCAGCAGCTTCAGGGGCCGTCCCAGCGCCGCGCCGGTGTCGGCAACGCGCGCACGGATAAGCGCCACAGCGTCTTTCCTGCCCTGCACCTCAACGGTTTTGTTGGCAATATCAATGCCGGTCGGTGGGCGGAATTCGCCAAACACGCCGCGCAGCGCATCGGCCCACTCGCCCGTGGTCACCCCGGCAAGCGCGCAGCGGATGGAGCTGGGCATGATGTTTTCACTGCTCTTGGCGGCATCGGTCAGGGCCGCCAGCGCCGCGCGCACTTCCTGGGCGTTGCGCTTGGCACGGTGCGCTTGCAAGCGTTCGATCTGCTGGCGCTCGGCGGCAGGATCGACTTTCATGATGCCGCCATCGGCTCCTTTGGTCAGCGGCGACTCGGCGGTTTCCGTAAAGCAGTTGACGCCAATGATCTTGAGTTCACCGGCTTCGATGGCGCGCAGGCGGTTCATGTGGCTGCGCACCAGCTCGCGCTTGACGTAACCCGATTCAATGGCAGCGATCATGCCACCCTGGGCTTCGATGGCCAGCATCTCGGCCTTGGCACCGGCCACCAGCTCGGCCACCTTGGCAGCGATGACCGGCGAGCCGTCCAGGATGTCGCCATACTCCAGCAAATCGGTTTCATAGGCCATAACCTGCTGCATGCGCAATGCCCATTGCTGGTCCCAGGGACGGGGCAGTCCCATGGCCTCGTTCCAGGCCGGTAACTGCACGGCACGCGCGCGGGCGTTTTTGGACAGCACCACGGCCAACATTTCGAGCACGATGCGCTGCACATTGTTTTCCGGCTGCGATTCGGTCAAGCCCAGCGAGTTGACCTGCACGCCGTAGCGAAAACGCCGCTGTGCCGCATCCGTGACCCCGTAGCGTGTGCGCGTGATTTCATCCCATATCTGGCCAAAAGCGCGCATCTTGCACGCTTCCTCGACAAAGCGGATACCCGCATTGACAAAGAACGAGATACGCTCGACCACCTGGGGAAAGTCGGCTGCGGCAATTTCACCCGAGGCCTTGACGCGATCCAGCACGGTGGTCGCAGTGCTCAGGGCATAGGCCAGCTCCTGCACCGGCGTGGCACCGGCTTCTTGCAAGTGGTAGCTACAGATATTGGTCGGATTCCATTTGGGAACGTGTGTGACCGTGTAGTTGATGGTGTCGGCAATCAGGCGCATCGACGGCCCCGGCGGGTAGATGTAGGTGCCGCGCGAGAGGTATTCCTTGATGAGGTCGTTTTGCGTGGTGCCGTTGAGCTTGGTCGGATCAATGCCCCGGCGTTGTGCCAGGGCGATGTACAAGGCCAGGAGCCAGGGGGCCGTGGCGTTGATGGTCATGGAGGTGTTCATCTGGTCCAGCGGGATCTGATCAAACAATTGGTCCATGTCCTCGATGTGCGAAATCGGCACGCCCACCTTGCCCACTTCGCCACGCGCAAGCGGGCTGTCCGAGTCGTAGCCGGTCTGGGTGGGCAGATCAAACGCGACCGAAAGGCCTGTTTGTCCCTTGGCCAGATTGGTGCGGTACAGCGCGTTGGAGGCTTGTGCCGAGCTGTGTCCGCTGTAGGTGCGCATCAGCCAGGGCCGATCACGTTGCTGGTCTGGTTTGGCCATGTCTTAACTCCGCTTCTTGATTAACAGACGGCGCTCGATTTCAAAAATCTTGTCGTCGAGCTTTTCCTTGCCCAGGTCTTTCTTGTCGTTTTCCTTGATGAACAGGTCTTCACCATAGGTTGCCAAGGCCTTGGCGGCACTGATATTCTTGACACCGATCAACTGGAAGGTCACGATGCCCAGCGTCTCGCCCAGCGCACCGGGGGCATCTTCCACCGCCAGCACACGCGACAGCGCCGCAACCGTATCGCCTTCGACGGCGGGCTGCGTGTGGTAACCCTCGGTGAAGCCCAGCTCCCAGATGCTGTTTTCGCTGACATCGCGGCTGGCCAGGCCTTCGAGCCAGGCAAACACCAGTCCGCCATAGACGATGGGTTCCCCGCTCATCTTGCCCGAGAGGCCGGTGCTGAATACCTTGTCGAAATGCAGCGGATGGGTGTTGCCCACGGCATAGGTTTGCTGCAGATGTTCGCTGGTGATGGTGCGCCCGTTGGCGTGCACGATGATGTCGCCCACAGCGAAATTTTCGAACCAGGCCTGCGGCCCCACCAGATCAGAGGGGAATTTTTTTGGCAACACGGGCAGGGAAACCTGTGCGTCCTCGACCCATGGGAAGTCCGGTGTCCGTCCATCGGCGGACGTCGGCAAGGGCGTGGTCGGTGGCCTATCCCCCTGCCCTGCCACCATGATCTTGCGCTGGTATTGCAACACCACCTCGCCATGCTGGTTCAGCCCCAGTGTGCGGATGGTGACGATGCCGGGTTTGCCAGCGCCCCGGTCCTTGCGGTCCATGACCTTGGTCAGGGCGCGGATCGTATCCCCCGCGTAGACCGGGCGCAAAAACTGTGCATCGTAGTACCCCAGATTGGCCATGGCCTTCTCGGAGTCGTTTTGCACACCCAGCGACAGCACGACATTGAAAACCATCTGCGGCGAGGCCGACACGTCGGCAAAGCCATTGGCGCGGGCAAACGCGCGGTTCAGGTACAGTGGATTGCACTGCATGTAGGCGCGGGAAAAAGCCTCGATCTGGGACTGGCCAAAAGTAAAGCCGCGCGGGTGCACGAACACCTGCCCCGGAACAAACTCTTCCAGATAGCGTCCGTAATGCGGGTAACGCGCGCGCTGCACGTCCACCTTGACGCTGCTGGAGAGTTCGACCTGGGGGGTAAAACGAATGGGTTGCGACATAAAACACGGTTCCTTTATTCGAACTATTGGATTTATTCGACGCTATCGAGCAGCGAGCGGGAAATCACCTTGAGCGCCAGCGTCTCCTCGGCACCCTCGAAAATCGACAGCACGCGCGCGTCGAGGAAATAGCGGCTGACCGCCGTTTCTTCGGCGTAGCCCATGCCGCCGTGAATCTGCATGGCTTCGCGCGTGAGCCACTCTGCCGTGCGGCAGGTAAAGAGCTTGACCATGCTGGCTTCCATCTGGCCTTGGCCCTGGTCCATCAGACGGCCTACGGCATAGGTGAACTGGCGCGACACCGTGAGCAACATGGCCATGCGCGCCAGCTTGACCTGGGTCAGCTGGTAGTCGCCAATCGGCTTGCCAAAAGCCTTGCGCTCCTGCGCATACGACACCGCACGCTCGAACGCTGCCTGCATGACCCCGGTGGCACGCGCCGCCGTCTGGATACGCCCACCGGCAAATCCGGCCATGGTGAAGTAAAAACCCTTGCCTTCGCCATCGGGGCCACCGACCAGATTGTCATCCGGGACAAAAATATTATCGAAAAACAGCTCGTAGGAATGCATACCCCGGTAGCCAATGGTCGCAATGGCACGTCCGCTCAAAACGCCGCCGTACTGCCCCTGCCTGGGCTGGTGGTACTCGAAATCGTGCCCCTCGTAGGAATCCTTTTCAACCAGGAACATGCTCAAGCCCCTGTGTCCCAGCGTCGGATCGGGGTTGGAGCGCGCCAATACCAGGAGCACTCCGGCCTTGCCGGCCATGGTGCACCAGGTCTTGGCACCGTTAAGCAACCAGCCGCCCTCGCACTTGCTCGCCTTCAGGCGCATTGCCGCCACGTCCGACCCGGCATCCGGCTCGGTGACAGCTACCGCGCACAAGGGCTGGGCCACAGCGATTTTCGGCAGCCACTGCTCGCGCTGCGCTTCGGTGCCACCCTTGAGCAGCGAGCGCGCCAGAATTTCCGGGCGCGTGATGAGGCTGCCCGCGCCGCCCAGCGAGCCGCGTGACAGCTCTTCGGTCACGACAATCATGCCCATATTGTCTTCGTGGTCGTTGCTCTGGATGCCACCAAACCGCTCGGGGATGGACAGGCCAAAGCAGCCCATTTCCGTCAGTGGCTCCAGAATTTCCTTGGGGATGATGCGGTCTTCGCGGTGGATCGCCTCGGCCAGGGGTTGCACCACGTTGGTGGCAAGTTTGCGGAACGAATCCTGCATCATCGACGCATCATCCCCCAGCAGATACGCGCCGCTGGCGCCGTGCATGCCGATGACCTTGGCACCCAAGGCGCCCAGGCGCTGAACATCGAGCTGGGTCTGGCAGAAGTCGATGATGTCCGGGGAGACCAAAGTGGCAATATCGGTCTTGTCCAGCCCAAAATTCTTGGGCCGTGCCGTGAAGCGTCCACGGACATTGTGCAAGGCTTCGGCACAGAAAATCAGCGCAATCTCTTGCTCCAGGCTGGCGTCCGTGCCACTGGCGCCGACGCGCTGCGCGTAATCCAGCGCGCACTGTCCGGCAGCGATTTCAGCCGCACACCAGGACAAGTCGAAACAGGCCAGCTGGTGCATATCCAGAAGATCATTGGACAAACCCTTGCTGCCCAGAGACTGGTCGCGCACCCAGCGCAGGGACTTTTTGACCAGCGCACTGGCCACATCCAGATGGCGCGCGGCATTCTGCCGGTCTTGTTGAAACTCAGACATGACAGGGTTCCTTATTTCTTGGTACGGTTATTGACGATCTGCACAAACGAACGCGAACGCAGTTCGTCCAGGGTGATGCCGGTGGCCAGCACCTCCTGCTCGGTGATCGCGCCGCAGGCCATGCCGCGCAAGAAGAAGTTCAGTAAACCCTGGCCCGTTGCCGCATCGTCAAAGGTATTGCCCACCAGCGTCGCCTGCGCTGCCTTGTTCAAGAAGGCATTCAGCCGTGCGGATGCATCCTGCAAGCCGCTCAGGAAGAAGGTGTCAATCGCCGCATAACGGATGGGCAACTGCGCGGGGTTCAAATCCCAGCCCTGGTAGTAGGCGTGGCGTAGCGAGTGCATGATGTTGTCAAAGTGCAGTTTCCAGGCGCGGTGCACCACGACACGGTTTTCATCCATCTGCAATGCCGTCAGAACACCATCCTTGGGTGCCTTGTGCGGCCCGATGGGCATGATGGTGGTGGCGCCATCGCTGATGGTAACGCCCGTTCCGGCCAGGCTCACCTGCATCACATGGCGCGCAAAATCACATGCCGGATGGGTATGGCTCTGGTAGGCAGCGGTGATGTTGCACGAAGCGGTGTAGTCATACGTGCCAAACACCGCCGAGCGGCAGCGCCCCTTGGCGGCGGCCACCAGCAAAGGCACGGTGTTCTCGCCCTTGTGGTTGATGATGGACTGCGTGGTCTCCACCATGATTTCCATGCGCAGGCTGTCCTTGGCAAAACCCAGACGGGTCTCCAGCTTTTCCAGAATATCCACAAAGGTCGATACCTGCGCCGGGGTCACCACCTTGGGCAGCGTGACAATGAAGTTCTGCGGCAATTTGGCGCCGGTTTTTTCGGCCAGACGGGTCAAAAAGATGTCCAGCGTGCGGATCGAGCGTGCCTTGCACTCGTTGGAAAATGTCTTGACCCGGATGCCAATGAAAGGCGACAAGGTATTTTCAGCCATGCCCTTGGCGACTTCCTCGGCGGCGGCAATCGCGTGGTCATCCTCCTCGGAGTCGGGACGGTTGCCATAACCGTCTTCAAAGTCGATGCGGTTGTCCTCAATGGGTTCGGCCTTGAGCTTCTTTAACACCCGGTTATAGACCGTATACGCCAGCCACGCCGCCGGATTGGACTGGCGTACCTGCTCGGCATTGGCTTGCAAGGCAGCGTTCAGGCTGGTGAGTTCCAGCGACGTGGCAGGCAGCGTGCTGGCGCCTGGCAGATCAAGCACGCGGGCAAACACCGCAAAATTGGGCGCATAGGTATCCAGCGTCTTCAAGGCGTTGTCGCCGAGCTTGGCAACAAAGCCCGACTTGAACAGGTTGGCTCCGCCATACACCGTGTGCACAGGCTGACGCGCCGACGAATCTGCGGGATAGTCCGCCTTGAAAGCGGCATTGGAGTCAGACAATGTTTTGTAGTAGGACTGCACTTCGTCGTGGGTCAGCGTAAGTTTCATGGCTTGCCTTGGAGTAAAGAGAGGTAAGAGAGGTTTTCAGGGTTTGGCTGCTGGTGCCGCAGCCAAAGCGTGTCTATTGGACTATTGGAAACTGTAGGAAACTGTAGCCCTGCCAGGCATGGTGAGAGGAAAAATCGCTGGTTGCATGGGCGCGGCGCACAGGGTTTCAAGTAATCCAAAGGCTGAATTTTGCCGCAAAGACTGCGCGCCAGCTGCACAAGGGGCAGTAAATTATTGTATTGCTACATGTTTCATAGCTTTTGCCGCTTGTCTCACGGCACTTGTGGCTCAATTTTCCATCGGAGTCAATACAAGTTTCATATCACCCGTGATATTAAAAACACCAAAACCGCACTACAGGCGCTCCCCGAAAGCTTCCGTGGCACGTTTTTGGCCTCGATTTGGCCTCAAATCAGGCATCAAATTAGCCTGGAACCTCCGTGGGGCAAGCGGGAGAAGCTACTAAAAACATAGTGACAAGGGCCTGCCTACAGGCATCACGTTGAATTGCCCCTGGTCGAGCTGCGGACATCGTGTTGAGGTATTATCCGCCACCGAACTTCCAGCCGTCCTGCCGTGAATCGCTTACCGCGTTTGCTGCCCAGGAAAAACCGCCTCTAACTCCTGAATTCCCTCCATCCATTGGCCCAAACCCCGATGCAGATGAATTTTCCCGACCCCGCGCAGCTCGCCGCGCGCATCGCATGTGGTGAGCGCGCGGCGGTCGCTACTGGATTGAACCTGCTGGACAACGCCTTGCCGCAGGCACGCGCCTGCGCCACACGTCTGCTGGCTGCGTTGTCGCAGGAGCGCTGGCTCACCGGCGGGCATATTGTGGGCGTGACCGGCCCGCCGGGTGTCGGCAAATCTTCCTTGCTGGCGGCCTTGATCCGGGAATGGCGGCTGCTGGGCCGCAGTGTTGCCGTTCTGGCCGTTGATCCGTCGAGCCGACCGGAAATCGGTGGCGGTGCATTGCTGGGCGACCGGTTGCGCATCAAGAGCGTGGTGCACGACGAGGGCGTATTCATCCGTTCGCTGGCCAGTCGCAACCAGTTAGGGGGCGTGGCCACCGAAGTCTGGCCCATGGGCTGGTTGCTGCTGACGTGTTTTGACGTGGTGGTGATCGAGACCGTGGGTGTGGGTCAGACTGAAATCGACATTGCCGAAATCAGCGATACCGTATGCTATGTGGCGCAACCGGCCTCGGGCGACACCATCCAATATATGAAATCCGGGATCATGGAGATTCCCGATGTGTTTGCCGTCAACAAGGCCGATATGGGCTCTGTGGCCACCAAGACGGCTGCCGACATTGGCCGCATTGGCGCACGCCCGGATCGCATGCAGGATTGGCCGTATCCGGTATGCCTGGTCAGCGCCACGCATGGCAGCGGCATTGACCAGCTGGTCGCGCATCTTGATGCACACCGGCAGTTCCTGCTGCGCACAGGCAGGCTGGAGCCTTTACGTCTGCGCCACCAGCGTGGCTGGGTGTTGCGCCTGCTGAAAGAGGAATTCGGCTCCTTCGGCATCCATCTGGCCGGTGGCCGCACAGCGCTGGACACGCGCCTGGGCCACCAGCGTCTGGGTCAGTTTACCGAGTACGCCAGCGTGCGTGAAAACATCTTGTCCCGTTTTATTCCCTCCCCTTCCTCCTCTTGATTGATCTTAAAGGAACCAACCGTATGAGCAAACCACTGTATGACATCGGCGAACAACCCCCCTTGGGTTTTGTGCCCCAGAAAATGCACGCCTGGGTCGTGCGCGAAGAACGTTTTGGCGAACCCGTCAAGGCGTTTCAGAAGGAAGTGATTGATGTCCCCGACATTGGCGATGACGAGGTGCTGGTCTACGTCATGGCCGCCGGCATCAACTACAACAATGTCTGGGCGGGCCTGGGGGTTCCGATCAACGTGATTGCCACGCGCAACAAGCAGGGCGAGCCGGAACAGTTTCACATTGGCGGCAGCGATGCTTCGGGCATCATCTACAAGGTCGGCAAGAATGTGCGCCAATGGAAAGTCGGCGACGAAGTGGTGGTGCATTGCGGCATGTGGGATGTCCACGACACCGGCGTGCTGGCCGGGCAGGACCCGATGTATGTACCGAGTTTTCGCATCTGGGGTTACGAGTCCAACTACGGCAGCTTTGCGCAGTTCACGCCCGTGCAGGCACACCAGTGCGTGCCGCGCCCACAGCACCTGAGCTGGGAAGAGTCGGCTTCGTACATGCTGGTGGGGGCGACCGCTTACCGCATGCTCACGGGCTGGGGTGAGCACCAGGTGCAGAAAAACGATGTGGTGCTGATCTGGGGCGGCGCCGGGGGCCTGGGTTCGATGGCGATCCAGATCGCGCGCGCCAAGGGGGCGATTCCCATCGCCGTGGTCTCCAGCGACGACAAGATCGAGTATTGCAAGCAGCTCGGCGCCAAAGGTGCCATCAACCGCAACCATTTCAAGCACTGGGGTATGTTGCCGCACTGGAAGGACACCGTGGGCTACAACGAGTGGCTCAAGGGCGCGCGCAGCTTTGGCAAGGCGATCTGGGACGTGCTGGGCGAAAAGCGCAGCCCGCGCATCGTTTTCGAGCATCCGGGCGAAACCACCATCCCTTCGTCGATCTTTGTCTGCGAGACCGGCGGCATGGTCGTCATCTGCGCCGGTACCACGGGTTACAACGCCACCGTCGATCTGCGCTACCTGTGGATGCGCCAGAAACGCTTGCAAGGCTCGCACTTTGCCAACGACGAGCAGGCGCAGGGCTTCAACGACTTGGTGCTTTCGGGCGATGTTGATCCCTGCATGTCCAAAGCTGTGGATTACGAGGGACTGCCGCAGGTACACCAGCTCATGTACGAAAACAAGCATCCGCATGGAAATATGGCCGTGCTGGTTGGCGCCCCCGGCTTTGGCCAGGGTATCACCCGGCCCGGACTGCGCAAGGACCACCCGACAGCGCCCATGCACGACGACTGGGACGGCGCGCGCGGCGTGCCCGATGTGTTGCCCGATGCTGGCGAGGATACGGCCATCATGGGCAAGATTTCGATGCAACTGGGTGTGGCCGACATCATGCACAAGGGGCTGATTGCCTGCCAGCGCGACAGCTCGATTGGTGACATCACCAAGATCATGCTGGAGCAGCATATCCATGCCGTGATCGTGACCGACGAAGAGCAAAAACCCATCGGTATCGTTTCGCAGTCCGACATCGTGATGGCCAGCCAGACCAAGACCCGTTCCGAACTGCGGACCTTGACGGCGCGCGATGTGATGACGCATGGCTGCATCACCTGTGACGTATCGAGCAAACTGGCCGATGCCATTGCGTTGATGACCCGCCACCGCATCCACCGTCTGGTGGTGGTGGATGCGCAGGACAAGGCGCAAAAAGGCATTGGCCTCATCTCCATGACCGACGTGCTGGCGCATTACGTCAGCGGCTAGGTCGGGGCCGGGTCAGTTTATGCACTGCGCAGCCGGTTTGCAAGACAAATCCGGCTGCAGGCCTTGCTGGATACGCGAGAGGCGCTATTGACTTTGATAGGGCTGCCAATTGTCATAGGGCAGGTGGACGGTTTGCATGATTTTCTGCAGCTCGCCGGTATCTTTGAGTTTGCGTAGCTGGGTCGAAATGATGGCGTCTATTTCCTTGCCTCTGGGTCCCTTTGGAATCACCACGCAGGAATCCCATGTGGCATAGAGCGTTCTGCGGATATTCTTGAGTTTCAGGGCCTTGATATGCCTGTCCACGGCCTCTTGTTCCATGATGAAGCCGTCAATGATGCCGGAATTGAGTCTTTTTATGCTTTGGTCAATTCCATCGCTTTCGATGATGTCAAATTGGAAGAAATGCTTGTGCCCGCGAACAGTTTCTATGAGATTTTTCTTGTTGTTAAGGTCTTGCGCGGATAACGGCGGCTTGTCTGCTTGCGTATACAGGACAAACGACACCTTGGTCAGCGGTTCACTGGCGTACGCATATGGCAAGGAGTCCCCTGGAATATGCGGCAGCCGGATGAGCGGAATGTGAAAGTCGGCTTCACCCAGTTCAACCATTTTTAAAGACCGTGAAAAGGGATGTATGTCCATGGATATTTTCCCTTCGGTGTATGACCGGTCGAGGGCTTTGACCAGCTCTGCAAATCCGCCGTGAAAGTTGCCATTCGGGTCTTTCTCGGACTGGGATGGAATAAACGCAAGCGATGCATTCAAATCCCTGGCTGCAACGCTTGCGGCCTGGCTGATCAACGCTGCGGCCAATACCAGGCACTGAATGCTCCTTGAGAACATCGATGACATAAGGCCATTTCCGCAAAATCTCATCCCATATACCGTGGACGAATGAGGATGTCCCATTTGGGCAATAGAGGATTACGCACCAGACGTTCTTCCACGGCCTGCATGGCCTTCTTGGAAAGGCGCAGGCCCTTTTTGTAG
>JAYRRD010000090.1:0-60673 GCA_041910275.1 Rhodoferax sp. | reverse complement strand
TCCGGGCTGCGGAAAATCGCAGCGCCAACCGTTAGAATGCAGGCCTCTCGCTGTAGTTCAATGGATAGAACGAGTGCCTCCTAAGTGCTAAATACAGGTTCGATTCCTGTCAGCGGGACAGAAATTGCATTTCACACCGTATCACAACACCCCAAAAAGCGCCGCTCCTCCCAGGAGAGCGGCGCTTTTTGCATACTGGCTAGCCAGATACCGAACCGGCGCTTCAACCGGCAAAGGAGGCGCAGTTCTTGCACCACCTTGACGCCGAAGGCGGCGGCGTTTTGCCGTACCCATGGACAAAGGGGGTAACGTTTCGATACCCCCTTGCATGTGCTGATGGACTGCCCCAGGTTCAATGCATTTTCAGCACGGTAAGCATGAAGCCAACGGCCACGGCCAGGAATGCGCCCAGCTTGATGGTCAGGCGCTGCTCCATAGCTTCAAGTTTGGACTCGAAGGAATCCATGCGTTTTTCCATTTTTGCAATGTCAGCCTTCAACTCGTTCTTTGCCGCCGATACATCGCCCTTTGTTGCCAGCGTGGTATCCAGCGCTTCGGCCAGAACATCGCGCAATGCTTCCGCCTCCGCTTTGGCTTGTGGTTCGCTAACGCCCGCAGCTTTTAGACGTTCGGCGTACTTCAATGTGTCAAAGGTGATGGTGCCCATGTTGAAATTCCGTTATTGCGATACCGCATGAAACAGCATGATACGGCATGGAGCAAAAAATGCACCGCAACATGGCCGAATGGGGGACACTTTTCTTTTTGTTGGTATTTCTGTTGGTACTTAATTTGACTGTCTGAAAAATTCGTTCGAATTTCATGCAGTTACGTGCTTTTTTCAACTCCTGCCATCCACTGCCCGGTTTCAACCCGGATGGCCACTTCGCAATCATCAAAGATGCGCAGCTTGGCGATTCTGACGCGCACCCCCAGCACGCCGGGCAATTGCATCAGGCGGTGCGCCAGTTTGCCAATCAGGCTCTCCAGCAGATTGACGTGTTCGGCGGTGCATTCGTTGATGATGATCTGGCGCACCTTGCGGTAGTCCAGCACATGGTGAATGTCATCGTCGCGCGGCAGCAGGGGTTGTGGCCCCAGGGAGAGTTCGGCATCGACCTGAATCGGCTGGGGGCGGTCGATTTCTGAGGCCAGAATCCCCAAGCTGGCGTCAAAACGCAAGCCGGTGAGCGTCAGAATCTGGGTTCCCTTGGTGGGTGCAGGTTGCATGGGGAATTCAAGCTCACATCAAGGAAAAATCGCGCGCAAAACGCATCAGATGCTGGCCACAATCCACCAGCAAGGTGGTGCCGGTGATGGACTGGTTTTGCAAGGCAAACAGCACAGCAGATGCGACATCCTGCGCGGTGGAAGACCGTCCCAGGGGGGACATTTTGTGCAGCGCCGCAAACTTGGCATCGTCCAGCAGGTAGCTTGTCAGTGTCAGGCCAGGCGCCACCCCCACCACGCGCAAGCGCGGGCTCAGGGCAATGGCCAGCATGGTGTTGGCGGCTTCCAGGGCGGCCTTGGAGAGCGTATAACTGAAAAAATCCGGGTTCTGGTTCCACAGCTTCTGGTCCAGCAGGTTGACCACAACGCCGGTCGTGGGCGCCGGAACATCGGACTCCTGCGGGAAGCGCTCCTGCATGTGCTGGTGCAAGGCCTGCGCCAGTAACACCGGCGCTGCGGTATTGCTGCGCAGATGCTTTTCCAAAGCCGCAAAGCCAAACGTCGCGGGCGTGTCGTGTTCAAAGTTGGAAGCGCTGTTGACCAGGGCATCGACCCGGCCCAATTGTTCCTGCACACGCGGCAACAAGGCACGCACAGCATCCTCGTTGGCCAGATCACAATGAAAAGCCGCTGCACCGCTTGTCAGACGTGCGCAGTCAGCTACTGTAGTTATAGCATTCTGTGCTGAGTCACGGTAATGAACCGCCACACACCAGCCCGCAGCGGCCAGTGTCAAGGCAATTTCACGGCCCAAGCGGCGGGCAGCGCCAGTCACCAGCACAACCGGGGCAGAATGCGGGGTGGGCATTGCCTGAAACCCGCGCGATTCAATGCGCAGCAGCAGCAGCGGAGCCCAATCCGGTTTCGGAGCGGACCTGCTGTGCCTTGTACGCATCGCGCTCCCGGGCCGCTTGCGGGCTGCGGTCGAGCAGCGAGAACAGCCACACGCCCACAAAACCGATGGTCATGGAAAAGAGCGCGGGTGAGGAGTAGGGAAACAGGGACGAACCCTTGGGGTTGCCCAGGGTCGCTTCCCAGACCGAAGGCGAAACCACCGTCAACACCACCGAGGAAATCAGCCCCAGGAAACCGCCGATGACAGCGCCTTTGGTGGTGCAGTCTTTCCACAGCACAGACATGAACAGCACCGGAAAATTGGCCGAAGCCGCAATAGCAAAGGCCAACGAAACCATGAAGGCAATATTCTGCTTTTCAAACAGTATTCCCAGGGTAACAGCCACAATCCCCAAGGCCAGGGTGGTCATACGTGACACCTTGAGCTCGGAGGCGCTGTCGCATTTACCCTGCTTGATAACGGTGGCGTAAATGTCGTGCGACACCGCCGTAGCGCCCGAGAGCGTCAGACCAGCGACCACAGCCAGGATGGTGGCAAAGGCCACGGCGGAGATAAAGCCGTAAAACACATTGCCGCCAACGGCTTTGGCCACCAGCACAGCGGCCATGTTGGCCGAGCCGCCACCGCCCTTGATGATGCCCTTGGCCGTATCGGCATACTCCGGATTGGTTAGCACCAATGTGATGGCACCAAAGCCGATGATGAAGATCAGCATGTAGAAGTAACCGATCCAGGTCGTGGCCCAGAATACCGATTTGCGTGCTTGCTTGGCATCGGGCACGGTGAAAAAGCGCATCAGGATGTGCGGCAGTCCGGCGGTGCCGAACATCAGCGCCATGCCAAAGGAAATGGCCGAAATCGGATCTTTGACAAAGCCGCCCGGCCCCATGATCGCCAGACCAATCTTAGCCGCTTCATCGGCTTGTTTGCCCGAGCTGACCGCGATGTCAGTCTTCACGGCCACGGCCTTGGCAAACAGGGCTTCAAAGCTGAAACCATACTGCGTCATCACGGCTATGGCCATGAAAGTTACGCCCGATAGCAGCAGACAGGCCTTGATGATCTGCACCCAGGTGGTGGCGGTCATACCGCCAAACAATACGTAGATCATCATCAGCGCACCCACGATCACTACGGCTATCCAGTAGTCCAGGCCAAACAGCAATTTGATTAGAGAACCAGCGCCCACCATCTGCGCAATCAGGTAAAACGCGACGACCACCAGGGTGCCGGATGCGGCAAAAATGCGGATCGGACGTTGGGCAAAGCGGTAACCCGCCACATCGGCAAAGGTGAACTTGCCCAGGTTGCGCAGCCGCTCGGCCATCAGGAAGGTGATGACCGGCCAGCCGACCAGAAAGCCAATCGAGTAGATCAGACCATCGTAACCATTGGCCATGACCGCTGCCGAAATGCCCAGGAAGGAGGCCGCCGACATGTAGTCGCCTGCGATGGCCAGGCCATTCTGAAAGCCGGTGATGCCGCCACCGCCGGTGTAAAAATCAGCAGCGGACTTGGTTCTGGCCGCGGCCCATTTGGTGATGAACAAGGTCAACACCACAAACGTGCCGAACATGCCGATGGCCACCCAGTTGGTGGCTTGTTTGTCCACCTGACCCAGGTCGGCGCCAGCAGCGTGTGCCGCGCCGCTGGCTATGGCCATGGCCGCCAGAAATAAAAACTTCAATGGGGAGGTCATTTGGCGGCCTCTTTCAGGATTTCGGCTGTCAGACGGTCGAATTCATCATTGGCGCGCCGCACGTACAAGCCGGTGATGATGATGGTGAAAACGATGACACCCATGCCAATCGGTATCCCCAGCGTAGTCACGCCCGAACCTATGGGCTGTGCCAGAAACGGCTTGTTGAAAGCAATCAGCGCGATGTAGCCGTAGTACACCAGCATCATCAAGGCGGCTAAAAGCCAGCCCAGGAAATTGCGCTTGCGGCGCAGTTCGTGGTACTTGGGATTGGCCTCGATTCTGGCCACAACGGGATCAACCATAATATGAATCTCCTCATCTTTGAATAAATTAATAAATATAAGTACCGTCAAAGTATCGCATGCTTGGCCCTTTGATGTACGAAAACGCCCATGCCCAGTGCCTTCAACTTTTCGGCGTCGCCTTTTGATTGCCTCACATTGCAAGAACAGCATCTGGTGCGCGATAGCATCGACATTGCCTACTTTCCTGAAGGTGCAGTGATTCTGGCCGTTGGTGCGGAGCCAACGCACCTGTTCATCGTCATCAAGGGTTATGTCCAGCAATTTGACGGCAACGAAGTCCTGGCCACCTATGGCCCGGAGGACTGTTTTGACGGACGTGGTTTGGTCGCCGGCAAGGTCAGCAACAAGTTTGTTGCCACCGAAGAGGTCGTGGCGTACCAACTGGCCAAACAGACGGTGAGCCATTTGATCGCCGAGAATGCGACCTTTGGCGCTTTGCTGTTTTCCGATCTGTCGAACAAATTATTGGCTCGCTCGCAGCGCCAAAGCCAGCACGAACTGCAGTCGCTGACCATGGCGCGGGTGGATGCAGCTTTTGTGCACCCGCCCCAATACGTCGATGCCCAGACCAGTGTGCTGGAGGTGGTCAAGACCTTTCAGCGCCTGCGCATCGGTACGGTGCTGGTCAACGATATGCAGAGTACTCCTCCCGGATTAGGCATTTTCACGATTTCGGACCTGCAACGAGCGATTCTGAGCGGCACACCACTGGACCAATTGCCGGTTGGCAATCTGGCTAATTACGCTCTCATCACGGTGCGCCCCGGTGATCTGATTGGCGACGCACTGGCAGCGCTCATCAAGCACCGGGTCCACCGGGTACTGGTGGCCGAGGATGCACACGTCATCGGCGTGCTCGAAGCACTCGACCTCTTTGGTTTTCTGGCCAACCAGTCTTACCAGATCAACGAGCAGATCGTCGCTGCCCAGAACATGGATGCACTCAAGGCTGCAGCCTTGCTCATCACGCGATTGATCACGCTCTTGCACCGCAACGGCACCAAGGTGAATCTGATTGCGCGCCTGGTGCAAGATCTCAATCTACGTCTGTTCGAGCGCACCTGGCAATTGTTGGCGCCGCCCGAGTTGCTGGCCAACAGCTGCCTGTTTGTCATGGGCAGCGAGGGCAGGGGAGAGCAGTTGCTCAAGACCGACCAGGACAATGGCCTGGTGCTGCGCGACGGCTATGTGCCCAGCGTCGATCTGGCAGAGGTTTGCCAACAATTCTCGGCAGCCCTGAGCGATTTTGGCTACCCACAATGCCCTGGAAAGATCATGGTCAGCAACCCGCACTGGCGCCAGAGCGTTGCTGACTTCAGCCAGATGGTGCGGCTGTGGTCGGTGAACGCCAGCCCCGACAATCTGATGGAACTGGCCATTTTTCTGGATGCACATCCGGTCTGCGGCGATGTGGCGCTGCTGGAACAGGTGCGCGGGGCGGTCTTTGACCTCAGCGCCGACAACGATGCCATGCTGGCGCGCTTTGCCGCCGCGATCAATTTCTTTGGCAGCAGCAGCGGCTGGTGGAACCGTTTTCTGGCGCTCACGGACAAGGGCAATGCCCAGCTGGATCTGAAAAAAGTGGGCACCTTCCCGCTGGTACACGGCATTCGCAGTCTGGCCCTGGCGCAGCGCCTGACGACGGTATCGACGGTCGAGCGCATTGAGGCCCTCACGGCTGCAGGAAAAATTGCGCCTAAACTGGGCGCCGATCTGCTCGACAGCCTGCACTTCTTCATGGAACTCAAGCTCAAGGTCGGCTTGCAGGAGCTGGCCACGGGGCACGCCGTATCCGGCGGCATCCAGCTCGACAAACTCAGCAGCCTGGACCGTGATCTGCTCAACGACACTTTGGGTGTGGTCAAACAGTTCAAAGTGCTGCTGAACCAGCGCTTTCACCTGGACAATCTGTGATGGCGTTCGGCTTGTTTTCGGCCCTGCAACGGCGCTGGATGCTACACCAGCTGCGCGACGCACGGTTTCGCTTCATGTGGGAACCACCTCCCGCCGAAGAATGGGTGGCGCTGGATTGCGAAGCCACGGGTTTGGATGTCAAGACCGATGACATCATTGCCATTGGCGCCGTGCGTATCCGTGGCAACTGCGTCATGACCAGCGAACGCCTGGAGCTGCTGGTGCGCCCCGATAAAAAACGCATCTCGCCCGAGAGCGTGCGCGTACACCGTTTGCGCGAGCAGGATGTGGCGCAAGGCATCAGCGCGCAGGATGCCGTTGTGCAATTGCTGCATTTCATCGGCAGCCGTCCCCTGGTGGGCTATTACCTGGAATTCGATGTGGCGCTGATCAACCGTGTGCTCACACCGCTGCTGGGCTGTGGTTTACCGCACACGCAAATCGAGGTTTCGGGTCTGTATTACGACTACAAATACCAGCAACTGCCGCAGCATGCGCGCGACAGCCGGGCGATTGACCTGCGCTTTAACAGCCTGCTGACCGATCTGCATCTGCCTCTGTGGCCCGCACACGATGCCCTGAACGACGCAGTGATGGCCGCGCTGGCTTTTCTGAAGCTGCGCCAGCTCAAAATCAAGGCAGCCGTACACTGATACTATTATTTTTCATTCACCCCGAGGAGAACAGCATGAGTACCTACCAGGACTTTTACCGCCGCTCGATTGAGGACAGAGATGCTTTCTGGGCTGAAGAAGCCCGGCGCATCGACTGGCATACGCCACCCCAACAGATTTGTGATTACAGCCACCCACCCTTTGCGCGCTGGTTCGTTGGTGGCACGACCAATCTGTGCCACAACGCGGTGGATCGCCACCTGAAAGAGCGTGCAAACCAGGCGGCGCTGATTGCAGTTTCAACGGAAACCAACTCCGAGCGGGTGGTTACCTTTGGCGAACTGCATGCCGAAGTGCAGCGCATGGCGGCGGTGTTGCTGGAGTTAGGGGTGCAGCAAGGTGACAGGGTGCTGATTTACATGCCCATGGTCGCCGAGGCTGCTTTCGCCATGCTCGCCTGTACTCGCATCGGTGCCGTCCATTCGGTGGTGTTTGGCGGCTTCGCTTCGGGTTCGCTGGCCTCGCGCATCGACGACGCCCAGCCCAAAGTGATCGTCAGTGCCGATGCCGGTTCACGCAGTGGCAAGGTCGTGCCCTACAAGCCCTTGCTGGATGAGGCGATTGCACAGTCGCAGCACAAGCCCGATGCGGTGTTGCTGGTGGACCGCCAGCTGGCACCCATGCCTCTGGTGGGCGGGCGCGACCATCTGTGGGCGACGCTGCGGGAAAAACATCTGCATACCACCGTGCCCTGCGTCTGGGTGGAGTCTACCCATCCGAGCTACACCCTGTACACCAGCGGTACCACCGGAAAGCCCAAAGGTGTGCAGCGTGACACCGGCGGCTATGCCGTGGCGCTGGCGGCCAGCATGCAGCACATCTACTGCGGCAAGGCGGGTGAAACCTACTTCTCGACCAGCGACATCGGCTGGGTCGTGGGCCACAGCTACATCATCTACGGCCCCTTGATCGCGGGCATGGCCACCATCCTGTACGAGGGGCTTCCCATCCGGCCCGACGGTGGCATCTGGTGGAGTCTGGTGGAAAAATACAAGGTCACGGTGATGTTCAGCGCGCCCACCGCCGTGCGCGTACTCAAGAAACAGGACCCGGCCTATCTATCCAAATACGACCTCTCGAGTCTGCGCGCACTGTTTCTGGCGGGTGAACCGCTGGATGAACCGACAGCGCAATGGATCAGTGCAGGCTTGAACAAACCCGTCATTGACAACTACTGGCAGACCGAAACCGGCTGGCCGATCCTGAGCATTGCCAATGGTGTGGAGCAGGCCCCCAGCAAATTCGGTAGTCCCGGTGTGGCCATGTATGGCTACAACGTCAAGCTGCTGGATGAGAACACGGGAGAAGAATTGCAACAGGCCAATCAAAAAGGCGTGGTCGCCATCGAAGGGCCGCTGCCGCCCGGCTGCATGCAGACCATCTGGCGCGACGACCAGCGTTTTGTCAACACCTACTGGAACAGCATCCCCGGAAAACTGGTCTACAGCACCTTTGACTGGGGTGTGCGCGATGCCGATGGCTACTATTTCATCCTGGGCCGCACCGACGACGTGATCAACGTCGCCGGACACCGGCTGGGCACGCGCGAGATCGAGGAAAGCATTTCCAGCCACCCCAATATCTCGGAAGTCGCCGTGGTCGGCATGGCCGATGCGCTCAAAGGCCAGGTGGCCATCGCCTTTGCTGTGGTGAAGGATGCGCGTGCGCTGCAAGACGCTGCCGCACGCGCGCAACTGGAGGCCGAAGTCATGAAGGTGGTAGACACGCGCATCGGCGCCGTGGGCCGCCCGGCGCGGGTGCATTTTGTGTCAACCTTGCCCAAAACCCGCAGCGGCAAACTGCTGCGCCGCGCCATCCAGGCCGTGTGCGAGGGCCGCGACACGGGCGACCTGACCACGATGGAAGACCCGGCAGCCCTGCAACAAATCCGTGAGCTGATTGGGTGATTGCACGCAAAATAGGCCATTACCGCTTATGGGTAGAGCGGGTGCAGCTACTAACTTTGTAGTGAATCCTGTCTGAGTGCCCCCTGCTGCCGCAGCCACTGCGCCACCAGCTCCGGCTCGTGCAGGGTGCGCAGGGCGTCGTAGGCGGCTTGCGCCTCGGGGTAGCGCCTTCGCATGAAGTTGAGCCACTGCTTGAGGCGCCCGGCCTGCTGGCGGCGATCCAGCCGGGCCACTACCAGATGCCAGAAGGCCCCCATCAGCGGCAACACATCATGCCAGGGCAGCACCGGGGCGGAACTTGTATCACCCTGGCGGACGGCCAGGGCCAGGCCTGGGTCGGTGACCATGCCCCGGCCCAGCATCAGGTGCTCGCAGCCGGAGGCCTGGCGGCAGCGGCGGGCATCGTCCACGGTCCAGATTTCACCATTGGCCACCACCGGGATGTTCACACCCAGGCGGATATCGTTGATGCGCTCCCAATAGGCCGGTGGACGGTAGGCGTCGGCTTTTGTGCGGGCGTGCACCACCAGCTCCTCGGCGCCGCCATCGGCTATGGCCTGGGCGCACTCCACGGCGCGCAAGTCGTCGTTGAACCCCAGGCGCATCTTGGCAGACACGGGCATGTCCGCTGGCACGGCGCGGCGCACGGCGCAGACGATACGGTTTAGCAGCTCAGGATTTTGTAGCAGTGCCGCGCCGCCGCCATGGCGGTTCACCAGTTTGGCCGGGCAGCCAAAGTTCAGGTCGATGCCATGCGGACCCAGCTCGGCCAGGCGTGCGGCATTTTCGGCCATGCTCACCGGGTCCGAGCCCAGCAGTTGTGCGCGCACCGGCACGCCAGCTGGCGTGCGCCCGCCATTGAGCAGCTCGGGCATGATGCGTAAAAAACTGCGTTCGCTCAAAAGCGTATGGGTGACGCGGATGAATTCGGTTACACAACGGTCCACCCCGCCCACACGGGTCAGGATGTCGCGCAGCACACAGTCAAGCAGACCCTCCATCGGGGCCAGATAAATACGGGCAGACATGCTAAATGGGGAAAAAATAAACGGTTGAGGAAGGGTAGGTCGCATTGCCCCCCTGGCGCAGGAGCGATTTGTTCAAGAAAAATTGAAGATAATGGGCCACATTTTTCATCCCCTTGTCGATTGAGGTACTTTATGGGCATGCTTCTTTCCAGAATGTTCTTGTGGCAAAAACTCACCGTACTGCTGGCTCTGGGCCTCATCATGTTCGCCGTTCCCATGGCACTGCTGATGCGGTCAATGTCCCTGTCCATCAGCACGACCGAGCGCGAACACGATGGTGTGGCTCCTGCGGCGCGCGCGCTGGACCTCATGGTGACCATGCAAAGGCACCGGGGTATCAGCAATGTCTGGCTCAATGGTAACGCCGAGGTGGCATCCCAACGCGAGTCCCTGGCGCTTGAAGTGGACAGACAATTGGCAGCACTGACCCCGATTGCCATGGCAGTGCACCATATCCAGCCCCAATGGAAAGAATTGCAAGCCCAATGGCCCGATCTCAAGTCTTCCGTGGCCAACAAAAACCTGGTTGCAGCTGCGGCATTTGAAAAACACAGTGAACTGATTGCCAGCGTCATTGATACCGCACAGGACCTGGCGGACGACTATGGCCTGACACTGGACCCGGATGCCAACGGCTACTTCCTGCAAAATGCCTGGGTTGTTTTCATGCCTGACCTTGCCGAGATTCTGGCACAGTTGCGTGGCAAGGGCAGTGGCTTGCTTGCGGCCAAATCGGCCTCCGAGGCTGATAAGGCAACGCTTATTTTGCTGGAGCGGCAAGCCAACCGGGTACTTGATGCTGTCGAAAAACAATTCAACAAGGCCATTGAAGCTGACCCCGACCTCAAGACTGAAATCGGTGACGGTTTGCAGCAACTGAAAGCGGCGTCGGCCAAATCGATCCAGCTGGCACGCTTGCACATCATTGATGCCAAGGTATTGAATTATTCTCCAACCGATTATTTTTCCCAGATCAGCGCTGCACTGGAGGCGCATGGCAAATTTTCCAAGGTTGCGCAAGAGGCTTTGGACCGGGTGCTGGTGCAGCGGATTGCCGCAGCCCAAAGCAACCGCCTGCAAATCATTTTCGGTACGGGCACCCTGCTGGTGCTGATTCTGATTTTGGGCGTATTTATCGTGCGCTCCATCACCCGTCCTTTGGCCCAGGCGGTAAGTGTTGCCGGATTTGTCGCGCAGGGCAAACTGGATACACCCATTGAAGTGCAAGGCCATGATGAACCTGCACGGCTCCTGTCGGCGCTCAAGGCCATGCAGACGGTATTGACCGGGTTTCAGACGGCACAGGCCCGCATGGCCCGCGAGCACCAGCATGGACGCATTTCGGTGGCCATGGATGCGGGCAACTTGCCGGGCACCTATGGCGATCTGGCGCGCGGTGTCAATGACATGGTCAAAGCACACATCGCCATCAACCGCGATGCCATCAACCTCATGGACCACTACGCCAATGGCGAGCTTGACCAGGAAATGCCGGTATTGCCCGGCGAGCAAAAACGAGTTACCGAGGTGGTGAATGCAGCGCGCATCAAACTCATGGCCGCGCGCGACACCTCGGTGGCCAACGAACGTGTGGTGCAGGCCCTCAACAAGGCCAGCACCAATATCATGATTGCCGACACCAACCACACCATCATTTTCATGAACGACACCGTAACGGGGTTGATGCAGCGAAGCGAATCCGAAATCCGTCATAGCCTGCCCGCGTTTGACGCATACCATCTGGTTGGTAGCAATATGGATATATTCCACAAAAACCCGTCGCACCAGCGTAGCATGCTGGACGCGCTGCGCAGCACGCATCGTACGCAGATCGCCCTGGGTTCGCTGCACTTTGGCCTGGTGGCAAGTCCCATCCTGGATGGCAACGGCCAACGCCTGGGGACCGTGCTGGAGTGGGTTGACCGCACTGCGGAAGTGCGCATAGAACAGGAAGTGAGCATGGTGGTCAGCGCCGCAGCGCAAGGCGACTTCAGCCGTCGCCTGGATCCCGAAGGCAAAGCCGGATTTTTTGCCGGACTCACCACCAGTATGAACCAGTTGCTCGATACCAGCGCCAAAGGCTTGAACGACATCGCCGACCTCATGGACGCCTTTGCCCGTGGCGACCTGACCCGGCGCATCGCGCACGACTACCAGGGTCTGTTCGCCAAGGTCAAGGAAAGAGCCAACGCCACATCGGAAAATCTGACCCGTGTTCTTACCGAGGTGCGCGATGCGGCCAATGCACTCACCAGCGTGGCCAATCAGGTCAACGCTACCGCACAGTCCTTGAGCCACGCCGCCAGTGGGCAGGCTACCAGTGTGGAACAAAGTTCGGCACAGATTCAGAATATGAGTGCGTCCATAGGACAGAACAGCGAAAACGCCAAAGTTACCGATGGCATGGCCACCAAGACCAGCAAGGAAGCGGCGGATGGCGGCAGTGCCGTGACCCTGACGGTATCGGCCATGAAGCTGATTGCCACCAAGATTGGCATTGTCGATGACATTGCCTACCAGACCAATCTGCTGGCCCTCAATGCGGCTATCGAGGCCGCGCGAGCTGGCGAACATGGCAAGGGGTTTGCTGTGGTGGCCGCCGAGGTGCGCAAGCTCGCCGAACGCAGCCAGCAAGCTGCCAGGGAAATTGGCGATCTTGCCACCAGCAGCGTCAGCACCGCCGAGCGTGCGGGCAGTCTGCTCGATGCCATTGTTCCCAGCATCCAGAAAACCAGCAGTCTGGTGCAGGAGATTGCCTCGGCCAGTGCCGAGCAAAGTGAGTCGGTGACGCAAATTGGCAGCGCCATGGCGCTACTGTCCCAGGCCACCCAGCAAAATGCCGCCGCCTCGGAAGAACTCGCTGCCACCAGTGAGGAGCTTTCCAGCCAGGCCTCGCAGTTGCAAAAAAGCGTGGCATTCTTCAAGACCGGGAACACTGGGAATGCTGGGAATGCCAGCCTGCAGGCAACGCGCGATGATGCCATCTTGCCCGATGCCAGGTTGGCCACGCGCCGCCCGTCCTCGCCCCGACTTCCGGTGGCCAAAGAACGCCGGGCCATTGCCGGGGGCAACTTCAAACCCTATTAGCCAAAGCAAAGGCCTTGGCTACCTGGCTTACTTTGGCCTATTTGGCATGGGGAAATGCAAGGCTGGTGATAATGCGACCCCTATCAACCCCGAAAGAGAGCACCCCATGCCCAATACCATCGAAAAAGTGATTTACCAGGCCCACGCCACATCCACTGGCGGACGTGACGGCACCACCCGCACGTCCGACGGGCTGCTGGACCTCAAGCTGGCCGTCCCCAAGGAAATGGGCGGTGCGGGCGGCGGCATCAATCCCGAACAACTGTTTGCCGCCGGCTACAGCGCCTGCTTCATCGGGGCCATGAAATTTGTCGCCGGTACGCAAAAAATCACCCTGCCTGCCGACACGCGCATTGATGCGACCGTAGGCATTGGCAAGATTCCAGCGGGTTTTGGCATCGAGGTGCAGATGGCCATTCACATTCCCGGCATGGAGCGCGCCGCCGCCGAAGACCTGGTGGCCAAGGCCCACGGGGTCTGCCCGTATTCCAACGCCACGCGGGGCAATATCGACGTCACGCTCACGGTGGTGGATGCCGCTTGATATCACCCGTGATATGAAAAACACCAAAACCGCGCCACAGGTGCCCCCCGCAAGCCTGTGTGGCGCGTTTTTAGCCTCGATTTAGCCTCAAATCAGGCATCCAATAAGGCTGTAGCCCCCGTGGGATAAGCGGGGACAGCTACTGAAAACGTATTAACAAGAACCCATGTATCACATCGCATGGAATCGCGCCCTGAAAACGGACTGCTGTGGAAATGTCGCTATAATCCGCCCCCTTGCTGGAGCCGGTATGCTGGTGTCTGGCAAGGAGGGTTACCGCCACCTTTTTCTTGGCGAGGTGAGGCTGGTGGTTTTTACCACGGCTGTTTTAGTATCGGAGTGTCCTTTCATGGCACGCGTATGTGACGTCACGGGCAAAGGCCCCATGGTCGGGAACAATGTTTCCCACGCCAACAACAAAACCAAACGCCGGTTCCTGCCGAACCTGCAATACCGCCGCTTCTGGGTTGAATCTGAAAATCGCTGGGTGCGTTTGCGCATCAGCAATGCGGGTTTGCGCCTGATCGATAAAAATGGAATTGATTCGGTACTCGCTGACCTGCGCGCGCGCGGCCAAGCCTGAAACCTTGCTAAACAGACACGAAAAGGACATTCAAAATGGCAACCAAAGGCGGACGCGAAAAAATCAAGCTTGAATCAACGGCAGGCACCGGGCATTTCTACACCACGACCAAAAACAAGAAAACCATGCCCGAGAAGATGCTGATCAAGAAATTCGACCCGAAAGCACGCAAGCACGTGGACTACAAGGAAATGAAGCTGCGCTAATTCGTGCACATTCCCGTTCACAGCGACTTGAAACTATAAAAACCCGACTGGCTCGGGTTTTTTTATATCCCATGCAAACCATTGAAATTACCCCCGGCCTGGTTATTCAAGGTATCACGCCACCCCTGGCATTGTCGGATTTCAAGCTGATTGCCCTGGACATGGATTCGACGCTCATCAACATCGAGTGCGTGGATGAAATTGCCGATGCCGCAGGGCGCAAGGCGGAAGTTGCCGCCATTACCGAAGCCGCCATGCGCGGCGAGATTGCCGACTACAAGGAGAGTTTGCGCCAACGTGTTGCACTCCTCAAGGGCGTCAGTGTGGCACACATGGAAGAGGTCTACACCCGGCGTTTGCGTCTGAATCCGGGGGCGGCGGAGCTGGTGGCCGCTTGCAAGGAGGCCGGGCTCAGGATACTGCTGGTGTCCGGGGGCTTTACCTTTTTTACCGACCGTATCCGTGCGCGCCTGGGCATTGATTTTGTGCGCTCCAACGTCCTGGAACTGGAAAGCAGTGGCCCCCACTGCGGCACCTTGGCCGGGCGGCTGGTTGATCAGGCCTGGGGGGACATTTGCGATGGCGCTGAAAAACGCCGTACCCTGCTGGAAGTGGCGTCTCTGCTGGGGATTTCGACAGCACAAACCATTGCCATGGGCGATGGTGCCAACGATTTGCCCATGATGGGCGCTGCAGGCCTGTCGGTTGCCTACCATGCCAAACCAGCGGTGCGCACACGCGCGCACGTGGCCATCCATACCGGCGGTCTGGACCGGCTGCTGGAAGTGCTGCACACATGACCAACCTATCCAACCTGTCGGACGTGCGGGGACTGGGAAAGCTGCTGGTTGATACCAGCATCGGCATGACCGATGCGCTGGAGCGCGTGCATAAAAATATCGCGCCCACTCCGGTTGATCTGGTCTACGACACGATCCGCAGCATGACCCGCACGGTGGGGGAGGGCGTGGATGCGGTTCTGGCGCAGTTGCCGCAGCGCCTGGGGGCCATCGGGCCATCCGCCGAGCGCGAGACCGTGCTTTCCGTCCTCAATGGGCTGCTGGGTGACCGTTTGCGTGCCAGCGATAACCCGCTCTTTCTGCCTATGCATCTGCGACGCGCGGGCAAACCTTTAACCTTGACGCGCGCAGCCCTGGCCACGGCAATTCCCCAGGCCAGCACCCGTCTGGTCGTCCTGGTACACGGCCACTGCATGAGCGACTTGCAGTGGTTGCGCAACGGGCACAACCACGGCACAGCCATTGCGGCACGGCATGGCTACACGGATGTGTATCTGCGGTATTGCTCGGGTTTGCATATTTCGGAAAACGGACGCAACTTTTCCGATCTGCTCGAAACACTGCTCGCCCAGTGGCCCACGCCGGTGCAGGAGCTGGTCCTGCTGGGGTACAGCATGGGGGGGCTGGTGGTGCGCAGCGCCTGCCATTACGCACAACAATCCGGTTACGCATGGCCGCACCGCCTGCGTACGCTGGTCACCATTGGCACCCCGCACCACGGCTCCCACCTGGAGCGCGCCAACAACTGGCTGGGCGAAATACTGGGCGTGCATCCTTACACCGCAGTCTATGCCGAGCTGGCAAAGTTTCGCAGCGAAGGTTCCACCGATCTGGGTTACGGCAATCTGCTCGATGAAGATTGGCAAGGGAAAGACCGTTTTGCCGTGCAGCCGGATACACGCCGCATCGTTCCCCTGCCAGACCACGTTGCGTGTTATGCCATTGGTGGTGCCATTGCCCCGGATGCCAGTGATCCCGATGGCAAGATTCTGGGCGATGGGGTCGTGCTGCTGCCAAGCGCGCTGGGGCAGCACAAAGACCCGGCAAGATGCGTGGGATTTTTACCAGAACGACGCAGGATCGTTTACGGTGTGCATCATCTGGACCTGCTCGATAGCCGCAAAGTCAGCGCTGCCCTGCTGCAGTGGTTACAGCCCATGGATATTAGTTCCAACTATTTACCTACAGGCGTGCCATGTCCGAACCCAAGCTGAACCATGTTTTCTGTCCTGATGGTGGCCCTGGTCACCGCATGGCATATTGGGACTGGGGCTTGGAGAGCGCACGCCACGTGGTGCTGTGTGTGCATGGGCTGACACGCCAGGGGCGCGATTTTGACGTGTTGGCGCAGGCTCTGGTGGCGCATGCGGCACATGCTGGTACGAAAATCCGGGTCATTTGCCCGGATGTGGTGGGGCGTGGCCAAAGTGACTGGCTGGCAGACCCCAATGGCTACCAGGTGCCCAACTATGCGATGGATATGCTGGAGTTGCTGAAAACTTTGCAAGCCGGCGGTGTCCAGAGGGTCGATTGGGTTGGTACCAGCATGGGGGGGCTGATCGGCATGACGGTATGCGGGCAAACCCAAATCCCCCTGCCGACCCCGATACACCGTCTGGTGCTCAACGATGTAGGGCCGGTGATTGAATGGTCGGCCATCGCGCGTATTGCAACCTATCTGGATCGCATCCCGCAATTCAAGTCCTTGCAGGAAGCTGCGGATGCCATGTGGACCACTTCCAGCACCTTCGGGCCGCATACCCCGCAGCAGTGGCTGGAGTTGTCGCGCCACATGGTCAAACCCGTTTTGGGTGTTCCGGGTGCCCTTACCCTGCATTACGATCCGGGCATCGCAGTGCCGTTTGCTGCCATGACGCCGGAGTTGGCCGAAAGAGAACTGGGCGCTGCTGCATTATGGGGTTTGTACGATGCCATTCGCGCGCAGGTCTTGCTGCTGCGTGGTGCCCAGTCCGATTTGTTGTCGCCAGAAACCGCGAGGCTGATGGCGCAGCGTGGCCCCAAGGCGCGTCTGGTGGAGTTTGCCGGAGTTGGCCACGCGCCGACCTTGATTGCGCCTGACCAGGTGCAAACGGTGGTGGATTTCTTGTTGAATTGATGCCACAGCATGAAGAGCCTGTCTGCCGACCATATGGACGCAACGCAAGTACCGGTGCTTGCCGCAACAGCACATAGTTTGCCCGAGCAAGCTGATGCGCTGGCGCGTGCACGCGCTTTTGCCGAACCCTTGCTGGCAAATGCCTGTCTGGACACGGGCGAAAACATTCTGGCCCATGCCGACGCGGTGGCGGACATTTTGCGCTCCATTGGCGGCTCGCAAACGATGCAGGCAGCCAGTTATCTGGTGTATGCCTGCGACCATTTGAACAAGCCGCACGAGGTGATTGCCAAAGCCTTTGGCAACAACTTTGCCGATCTGGCGCTGGAAACCACCAAGTTGATGCGCGTGCAGCGCATGTCACGCCTGGCGCAGCGTGCGGCCAGCCAGAGTAGCAGCAACGCACCCAACAACCCCATGGCGCAAACGGCTGCGACGCAAACCGAGAGTGTGCGCAAGATGCTGCTGGCATTTTCACGCGATCTGCGTGTTGTCATGTTGCGTCTGGCTTCGCGTTTGCAAACGCTACGCCACTATGCCGCCACCCGGCAGCCACCGCCGCCTGGACTGGCCAGCGAGGCTCTGCACATCTTTGCCCCCTTGGCCAATCGCTTGGGGATATGGGAAATCAAGTGGGAACTGGAAGACCTCTCGTTTCGTTTTCTGGAGCCGCAAACGTACCACCAGATTGCGCGTTTGCTGGATGAAAAGCGTGTTGAGCGTGAAACGCAGGTCGAGGCCCTGCGCCACCAGCTGGCCGAAGATCTGGCACGCCAGGGTATTGCGGCCACCGTGCAGGGCCGCCCCAAGCACATCTACAGCATCGTCAAAAAAATGCGTGGCAAATCGCTGGGATTTGAGCAGGTCTATGACATACAGGCGCTACGCATCGTGGTGCCCAGCGTTCCGGACTGTTACGCCGCATTGAGCTGGGTGCATAGCCATTTTGTGCCGATCACCGCCGAATTTGACGACTATATTGCCCGCCCCAAGGCCAATGGCTACCAATCCTTGCACACCGTGGTGCGTGACGCATCGGGCAAACCCATCGAAGTGCAATTGCGCACCCAGGAAATGCACGAACACGCCGAAAACGGCATTGCCGCGCACTGGGCGTACAAGGAAGCCGGTGTCAAGGGGTATGCGGGTGTCTCGGCCAGCGGAACGTACGATGCCAAGATTGCCGTCTTGCGCCAGCTGCTGGCCTGGAAGCGCGATTTATCGGATGCACAGTCCCGGACTTTGGGCGCCGGGTTCTTTGAAGACAATATTTATGTGTTGACGCCGGATGCCGCCATTGTGGAATTGCCCCATGGAGCAACACCCATAGATTTCGCGTACAGCGTACACACCGATCTGGGCCACCGTTGCCGTGGCGCCCGGGTGGATGGCGTCATGGCAACCCTGAGCACCCCACTTAGAAACGGGCAAACCGTTGAAATAACGACTGCCAAGGAAGGCGGCCCCTCGCGGGACTGGCTCAACCCGGACCTGGGTTTTCTGGTCAGCCACCGCGCGCGCGCCAAGGTGCGTGCTTGGTTCAATGCCCAGGCTCTGGGCGAAACCGTTGCCAAAGGCCGTGAGGCGGTCGAGAAACTGTTGCAACGTCTGGGAAAAACTGCTGTCCGGCTCGATGATCTTGCGGTGCAACTGGGCTTCAATTCCGCAGATGGTCTGTTTGAAGTCGTTGGCAAGGATGAATTGTCCTTGCGCAACATTGAAACCGTGCTGCGTCCGCCAGAACCGGTCGCGCCAGTGGACGAACTTTTGTTGCTCAAGAAACCCAGTCCCCCCGCGCACGCTGCCAAAGGTGGTGTGCTGGTGGTGGGCGTGGATTCATTGATGACGCAATTGGCACGCTGCTGCAAACCGGTACCCCCGGATGTCATTTGTGGTTTTGTCACGCGCGGTCGCGGTGTAAGCGTGCACCGGGCAGATTGCTCCAATCTGCGCAACATGGTGGCCCTCAGTGCAGACCGCCTGATTGAGGTCCAGTGGGGTAGCGCCAGCGTTGCCACAGGCTGCGTGTATCCGGTGGATGTTGCGGTAGAAGCCAATGACAGGCAAGGCTTGCTGCGCGACATTTCCGAGGTATTCACCAAGGAAAAGATGAATGTGATCGGGGTGCAAACGCAGTCGGTACGCGGCACTGCCTGGATGACTTTTACGGTTGAGGTAGGTGATTCTGCACGTCTGAACAAGGTATTAGGTATTTTGGCCGAACTTGCCGGTGTTCGCATGGCCCGCAGGCGCTAAAAACCGATGCAAACCCATACTTCGCGTGCTTCTCGTACACACCGTCTGGGCCTGACCGGTGGCATTGGCAGCGGCAAAAGCACCGCAGCGACCATGCTGGCACGCTTAGGGGCCGTGGTGATGGATGCCGACGCCATCTCGCGCACAGTAACAGCCCCTGGCGGGGCAGCAATCAAGCCGATTCAATCCGCATTCGGAGACGGCGTGTTGACTGCGGACCGCGCACTGGATCGGGAAAAAATGCGCCACCTCATTTTCTCGGAACCCACGGCCAAGACCCGGCTGGAAGCCATTGTGCATCCACTGGTGGGGCAAGCCATTGCCCAGCAGGCACAGCAGGCACAGGAGGCGTGTGTGCCATGCCTGGTGTTTGATATCCCGTTGCTGGTGGAGTCGGGGCGCTGGCGCCCGATGCTGGACCGTGTCCTGGTCATTGACTGCGAGGAAGAGACCCAGATTGCGCGTGTCACCGCCCGCAGCGGCATGGCAGCGGTGGATGTGCAAAAAATCATGGCAACACAGGCCTCGCGCTCCCGGCGTCTGGCCGCTGCGGACCTGGTGGTATTCAATGATGGCATTTCCCTTGAAGATTTAGCGCAGCGAATGCAAGAAATCGGTACCGAGTTCGGGCTATGATTCGGAAAACGGATAATTTTTCAGCGTGATCCTATACGAATACCCCTTCAACGAGCGCATTCGCACCTATTTGCGTCTCGAACACCTGTTTCTGCGGCTATCTGAGCTGATGTTTCGCTCTACCCCTTTGGACCACCACTTTGCCATTGCTACTATTTTCGAGGTAATGGATGTGGGGGCGCGTGCGGATCTGAAGTCGGATGTGCTCAAAGACCTGGACAAACAAAAGCAGACCCTCAATTCCTACCGGGGTAACCCGGCGATTGCGGAATCGGTGCTGGACAAGATCGTCGCGCGGCTGGAGAACTGCTTCGCCACGCTCAATGGCCAGCCCGGCAAGGCCGGTCAGAGCTTGACGGAAAATGACTGGCTCATGAGCATTCGCAGCCGGGTCAGTATTCCGGGCGGAACGTGCGCCTTCGACTTGCCCGCCTATTTTGCCTGGCAACACCGGGATGCACCTGCGCGTCAGGCTGATTTGCAACATTGGGTCGAATCGCTGGTTCCACTGGCCGATTCCATTCATCTGCTGCTGAAATTGTTACGCGATTCCGGCTCTCCTCAGAAGGTGATGGCCGTTGGCGGGCAGTTCCAGCAGAATTTGCCACAAGGCCGCAGCTTTCAACTGCTGCGCATGGCACTGAAAGACGATGTCCATCTGATTCCCGAAATCAGTGGCAACCGTTTGATGGTGTCGATCCGCCTGATGCGCCATGAAGCCGATGACCACCTGCACCCCAGCAGCGATGACACAGCCTTCGAACTGACCCTTTGCTCCTGAAATTCCCGAAGATTTGCACCAGATTGGAGTCAAAATCATGCCGCACTTTTTTTGTGCATGCTGGAGTTGATTGCATTTGGTGCATCTATCATGGCCAGGATTTTGCTTTGTCCATCTTTTGTTGGCATGCCTTCGAAAACTGCCGGTTCTCAAGGCAAAATAGAGGACTTTGTTGATACTGCTTGCAGCACTGGCATAAAAACTGCTTGCAAACTCGGCAAAATTTCTCAACTGTGCATGTTTTTTGAAATAGGAGTATTTGATGGCCAAGACCGTTGCTGACGTGATGAAGATGGTGAAAGATAACGAAGTCAAGTTTGTAGACTTCCGTTTCACCGACACCCGTGGCAAAGAGCAGCATGTCACCGTGCCCGTGTCGCATTTTGACGAGGACAAATTCACATCAGGCCATGCGTTTGACGGTTCGTCCGTGGCAGGCTGGAAGGGCATTGAAGCTTCCGACATGCAGCTGATGCCTGACCCCAACACAGCCAACATTGATCCGTTTTTTGAGGAAACCACGCTGTTCATGAGCTGCGACGTGGTCGAACCCAGCGACGGCAAGGCCTATGACCGGGATCCCCGCTCGGTTGCCAAGCGCGCCGAGTCCTACCTCAAGGCATCGGGCATTGGTGATGCGGCATTTTTCGGCCCCGAGCCAGAATTCTTCATCTTTGACGATGTGCGCTGGAATACCGATATGTCGGGCACCTTCTTCAAGATTGATGAGTTGGAAGCGCCCTGGAATTCGGGCAAGAAGATGGAAGGTGGCAACAAGGGCCATCGGCCTTCCGTCAAAGGCGGTTACTTCCCCGTGCCGCCGGTTGACAGCACCCAGGACATGCGTGCCGAAATGACGCTGATCCTCGAATCCCTGGGTATCCCGGTCGAAGTGTTCCACCACGAAGTTGCCGGCGCTGGCCAGAATGAAATTGGTACCAAGTTCAGCACCCTGGTGCAGCGTGCCGACTGGACCCAGATTCTTAAATATGTGGTGCAAAACGTGGCCCATGCCTACGGCAAAACCGCCACATTCATGCCCAAACCCATCGTGGGCGATAACGGTTCGGGCATGCACGTGCACCAGTCGATCTGGAAAGATGGCAAGAATCTGTTTGCCGGTGATGGTTATGCGGGTCTTTCCGACTTTGCCCTGTACTACATCGGTGGCATCATCAAGCACGCCCGCGCCTTGAATGCCATTACCAACCCTGGCACCAACAGCTACAAGCGCCTGGTTCCGGGCTTTGAAGCACCTGTGAAATTGGCTTACTCGGCAAAAAACCGTTCGGCTTCGATCCGTATTCCGTTTGTCGCCAACCCCAAGGGCCGTCGCATTGAAGCGCGTTTCCCCGATCCACTGATGAATCCTTACCTGGGTTTTGCTGCGCTGATGATGGCCGGTCTGGATGGGGTGGAAAACAAGATTCATCCGGGCGAAGCTGCCACCAAGGATCTGTACCATCTGCCACCCGAAGAAAACGCACTGATTCCCACGGTGTGCCACAGCCTGGATCAGGCGCTGGATTGCCTCAATGCCGACCGCGCCTTCCTGACCAAGGGCGGTGTCTTTACCGACACCATGCTGGATGCGTACATTGAACTCAAGATGACCGAAGTCACGCGCTTGCGCATGGCTACGCACCCGATTGAGTTCGACATGTACTATTCGCTCTGATGTTTTGCTCCACAGCTTGACAAAGACGGCTTTGGCCGTCTTTTTTTTCGTTTTTTCGTTTCTCGCGCGTTTTGACGCATACTTGCGACTTTCTCGTACATGGATGCATGAATACAGTATGAAAATTGTCCTGAAAATTGCCCTTGTAACACCTTTGATCGTTACTTTCCTGGCGACCAGCAGCAGTTGGGCGCAGGGGCGCATTTACCGCTGTGGCAACGAGTACACCAATACGGTTTCAGAAGCCCAGGCCAAGGATTGCAAACTTGTTTCTGGCGGCAACGTCACGGTGGTGCCTGCCTTTCGCCCACCCGCCCGCACGGCGTCTTCTGCCCAGCCGGGTGCGCGTGTGGATGCATCGGAGCAGCGTACCAAGGATTCTGACTCACGCTACATCCTGGAGTCCGAATTAAAAAAAGCGGAAGCACGGCAAGCCGAGTTGCTCAGAGAATACAACAATGGTGAGCCGGAAAAAATGGCGATGGAAACCCGCAACCATCAAAAGTACCTGGACCGCATTGCCGAACTCAAGGCCAGTATCAGCCGCAATGAGAGTGATATTGCCGGAATCCGGCGTGAACTGGACCGCATTGGACAGTCCTCGTCATCCCCATCAGGGAATACAGCGAAGTAAGCATTTTGAACGCAGCATCTTCCCGGTTTCAATCCCTTGACCTGCTCGTCACGCTGGTGGCGGTGGTTGATTCTGACGCGACCGTGCTATTTGCCAACGCGGCGTTGGAAGATGCTCTGTGTGTTTCGCGCCGCCTGATCGTAGGCTCGAACCTTGAACATGTATTCTCCGAGCCGCACCTGTTGCAAAACGCCCTCATCGGTGCGCGGGATAATGCGTTTTCCGCTTTACGCTACGATGCTTGGCTCAAACGCCACGGGCATGATGCCTTGCCCGTGCACGTCATCATCGCCCGCCCGGAACCGACCGATGAAATCATTGTCGAGATGGTTCCGCAGGAACAGCAATCCCGTCAGGACCGGGAGCAACGTCTGGCCGAACAGTCAAAGACCAACAAGGAACTCATTCGCAATCTGGCGCACGAAATCAAGAATCCATTGGGAGGCATCCGTGGTGCGGCCCAACTTCTGGAGATGGAAATCGAGTCGCCCGAGTTGACCGAATATACCCAGGTCATCATTCACGAAGCGGATCGCCTGCAAAGTCTGGTGGACCGGCTACTGGCGCCACATCGGCGACCGCATACGGTGGGTGACGTCAATATCCACGACGTATGCGAACGGGTGCGTTCACTCATTCTGGCCGAGTTTCCCAAAGGATTGACCGTGGTACGCGACTATGACGCCTCCATTCCTGAATTACGTGGGGACCGTGAACAACTCATTCAGGCGGTGCTCAATATCGCACACAACGCTTGCCATGCGCTGGCCGAGCGCATGACAACGGGTGACGCATGCCTTACCCTGCGTACCCGGGTAACGCGACAAATCACTTTCTGCAAACAACGCTACAAGTTGGCATTGAAGTTGCATATCATCGATAACGGACCCGGGATACCCGATTCGATCAAGGAACGCATTTTCTATCCGCTGGTGTCGGGTAGGGAGGGTGGCTCTGGATTGGGGTTGACTTTGGCGCAAACCTTTGTGCAGCAGCACAACGGGCTGATCGAAGTCAACAGCATCCCTGGCTGTACGAATTTCATGATATTGATCCCGCTGCCCTGAAGTACCAGCATACCAGCAGCAGCGCCGATGAACCAGAAAGGTCATGCTGATGAAACCCATTTGGATCGTAGACGATGACCAGTCCATTCGCTTTGTGCTGGAAAAAGCACTGCTGCGTGAACACCTGCCGACACGCAGTTTTTCCAATTCCCGCGACGTGCTGGCAGCGCTCAACACCGCTTCCGATGAGGAGGGGCCACAAATTCTGGTCAGCGATATTCGCATGCCAGGTCCTTCCGGTCTGGATTTGCTGGACAAGGTAAAAGCCAAGCACCCCGGTCTCCCGGTCATCATCATGACTGCCTACTCGGATCTCGATAGTGCGGTCAGCGCCTTCCAGGGAGGGGCTTTTGAGTATTTGCCCAAGCCCTTTGATTTGCCCAAGGCGGTAGAGCTCATCCGGCGGGCCGTGGAAGAAAGCCAGCGCGAGGAAGTGAACGAGGAACGCATGGCCCAATCTCCCGAAATGCTGGGCCAGGCACCCGCCATGCAGGATGTCTTTCGCGCCATTGGTCGCTTGAGCCAGAGCAATGTGACGGTCATGATTACCGGAGAATCGGGTTCAGGCAAGGAACTGGTGGCACGTGCCCTGCACAAACACTCTCCCCGTGCCAACGGTCCGTTTGTCGCCATCAACACAGCCGCCATTCCGAAAGATTTGCTGGAAAGTGAATTGTTCGGCCACGAACGCGGTGCATTCACGGGTGCACAAGCCATGCGCCGGGGCCGCTTTGAACAGGCTGATGGCGGAACCTTGTTTCTGGACGAGATCGGAGACATGCCATTTGAGTTGCAGACCCGTCTGCTGCGCGTGTTGAGCGATGGTAATTTTTACCGTGTTGGTGGTCACAGCGCAGTCAAGACAAACGTCCGTGTGATCGCCGCTACCCATCAGAATCTGGAGCAGCGTGTCAAGGACGGGATTTTTCGCGAAGATCTGTTCCATCGGCTCAACGTCATCCGCCTGCGTCTGCCAGCCCTGCGTGAGCGCAAGGAAGACATTGCCACCCTGACTCGGCATTTTTTACAACACAGTGCCCAGCAGCTTGGTGTCGAACCGAAACGCATTTCTGATGCAGCCCTGGCCTGGCTGGAGGCATTTGGCTTTCCGGGTAACGTGCGGCAGCTGGAGAACATCTGCCATTGGTTGACGGTTATGGCTCCCGCTCAGATCATTGAACCCAAGGACTTACCCCCGGAAATTGGCGTTACCTCTCCCGAGCAGCCACACCACTCCAAACTTTCCGACAATCCGGATTCTGGAAACCATGCACGCATCCCGGTTGCAGATCCGTCTTTTACACAAAATCTTGTTTCACCACCTGCAGAACCCACGGGTGCAATTACCTTGACGGCATGGGAGACCGCCCTGGAAAACGAAGCCAAAGCGATGCTGGACGCAGGGCAGGGCGATGTGTGGGATACGCTGACCCGGCGTGTCGAGTCGCGTCTGATACTGGCGGCCCTGGCCAACACCAAAGGCCGCCGCATAGAAGCCGCTCACAAACTGGGTATTGGCCGCAACACCATCACACGCAAGATACAGGAGCTTGGCCTGGAGTAGCAAGCGCTGTGATTAATTGCGCGACTGATCCACCAGCTTGTTCTTCTTGATCCAGGGCATCATCGCGCGCAATGTTTCACCAACCTGTTCGATCTGGTGTTCGGCGGTGAGGCGGCGGCGACTGAGCAAGGTGGGTGCCCCGGCTTTATTCTCCAGAATGAAACTCTTGGCATATTCACCCGTTTGAATGTCTGTGAGACATTGGCGCATGGCCTTTCGGGTGTCATCGGTCACAATACGTGGGCCGGTGACGTATTCACCGTATTCGGCATTGTTGGAGATCGAATAGTTCATGTTGGCGATACCGCCTTCATAAATCATGTCCACGATCAGTTTGAGCTCGTGCAGGCACTCAAAATACGCCATCTCGGGGGCATAACCGCCTTGCACCAGCGTTTCAAAACCCGCTTTGATAAGTTCGACGGTGCCACCGCACAAAACAGCCTGCTCACCGAACAGGTCGGTTTCCGTCTCTTCACGGAAATTGGTTTCAATAATGCCGGCCTTACCCCCACCATTGGCCATGGCGTAGCTCAATGCCAGATCGCGGCTGCGACCGGATTTGTCCTGATGAACGGCAATCAGGTGCGGCACGCCGCCACCCTGGGTGTAGGTACCACGCACGGTGTGTCCGGGAGCCTTGGGCGCTACCATCCAGACATCCAGATCGGCACGGGGAGCGACCAGACCATAATGCACATTGAAACCATGCGCAAAGACCAAGGACGCACCTGACTTGATGTTGGGTTCAATGTCATTGCTGTAGACAGCGCCAATCTGCTCATCGGGTAACAGGATCATCACAACATCAGCGGACTTGACGGCATCCGCAACTTCAGCCACCTTGAGACCGGCTTTTTCAACCTTGGGCCAGGAAGCACCACCCTTGCGCAGACCGACCACGACCTTTACGCCACTGTCGTTGAGATTTTGTGCGTGGGCATGTCCTTGACTGCCGTAACCGATGATAGCCACGGTCTTGCCTTTGATCAGGCTCAGGTCACAGTCCTTATCGTAATAAACCTTCATTATTTCTCCGAAGTTAATGAGAATGTGAGAATGGCGAAAAAACGCCAAGTTTGGAAAACAGACTAACAGATTGTTGTTTGGCGTTACACACGCAGGATGCGTTCACCACGGCCAATGCCGCTGGAGCCGGTGCGTACCGTTTCCAGGATGGCGGCACGCTCAAGCGCTTCCAGGAACGCATCGTTCTTGGAATGGTCACCCGTGAGTTCGATGGTGTAGCTCTTGTCAGTCACGTCAATGATGCGGCCACGGAAGATATCGGCCATGCGCTTGATTTCTTCGCGCTCCTTGCCAACTGCGCGTACCTTGACCATCATCAGTTCGCGCTCGATGTACGCGCCCTCGGTCAGGTCAACAACCTTGACCACTTCGATCAGGCGATTCAAATGCTTGGTGATTTGCTCAATGACTTCGTCGGAGCCAGCAGTCTGTATGGTCATACGCGACAGACTGGGGTCTTCGGTCGGTGCAACAGTCAGCGATTCAATGTTATAGCCACGGGCTGAGAAAAGCCCGACCACACGGGAAAGAGCACCAGGCTCGTTTTCCAGCAATACAGCGATGATGTGTTTCATTTCAGTGGATTCCTCTTTTCGTTGCCCTCCCCCGGCGGCGGTAACCGCCGGGCTTGGCACACAATAGATTCGTCAGGTTATATGGAGAGAGTGGAGGGTCAGAGGTCTTCGGAGCCAAGCAGCATTTCGGTCAGGCCCTTGCCGGCTTGTATCATCGGAAAGACGTTTTCCGTTGGATCGGTGCGGATGTCCAGGAACACCGTGCGATCCTTGAGCCGATATGCTTCCCGCAAGGCAGGCTCCACATCCTGGTGTTTTTCGATCAGCATCCCGACATGGCCGTAGGCTTCCGCCAGTTTGACGAAATTGGGCAAGGCATCCATGTAACTGTGGCTATACCGGCCTTCGTACTCGAGTTCCTGCCACTGCCGCACCATGCCAAGGTAGCGATTATTCAAGGAAACAATCTTGATTGGCGTGTCATACTGCAGACAAGTTGACAGCTCCTGAAGACACATCTGCACCGACCCGTCGCCGGTGATGCAGAACACATCGCTTTGCGGACGGCCCATCTTGACGCCCATGGCATAAGGAATACCCACGCCCATGGTTCCCAGCCCCCCGGAGTTGATCCAGCGGCGCGGCTCGTCAAATTTGTAATACTGGGCAACCCACATCTGGTGCTGGCCTACATCCGAAGTGATGTACGTATCCGTACCCTTGGTCATGTTCCAGAGGGTCTCAACCACGTACTGCGGCTTGATCACAACGCCATCGCCCCGACTGTACTTGAGGCATTCGCTTTTACGCCAGCCCTCGATAGTGCTCCACCAGGCGCCCAAAGCATTCGCATCGGGTTTGACCGGGCTTTCCTTGACCATCGCGATCATTTCACCAAGAACGTCCCTGATGTCGCCCACGATGGGGATATCCACCTTGACGCGCTTGGAAATGCTTGACGGATCAATGTCAATGTGAATGATCTTGCGCTCGTTTTGCGCAAAGTGCTTGGGGTTGCCGATAACGCGGTCGTCAAAACGGGCGCCAACTGCCAACAGCACGTCACAATGCTGCATGGCATTGTTGGCTTCCACCGTACCATGCATGCCTGGCATACCCAGAAACTTGGCATCACTGGCCGGATACGCGCCCAGACCCATCAAGGTATTGGTGCAGGGGTAACCCAGCATATCGACCAGGGTGCGCAGTTCTGCCGAGGCATTGCTGAGTAAAACACCGCCTCCGGTATAGATATAAGGCCGCTTGGCTGCCAGCAGGAGCTGCAATGCCTTGCGAATCTGCCCACCATGCCCCTTGCGCACCGGGTTGTAGGAACGCATTTCGACGGACGACGGATACCCGGTGTAGGGTACCTTCTTGAAGGAAACGTCTTTCGGAATATCTACCAGCACCGGGCCGGGGCGACCGCTGCGTGCAATGTGGAACGCCTTCTTCATGATCCAGGCCAGATCACGCGCATCCTTGACCAGGAAATTGTGTTTCACTATCGGTCGGGTGATACCTACCGCATCACACTCCTGAAACGCATCCATACCGATGGCGTGCGTTGGCACCTGTCCGGAAATAACGACCAGGGGGATGCTGTCCATGTAAGCAGTGGCAATGCCCGTCACTGCATTCGTCACGCCTGGCCCGGAGGTCACCAGCGCAACACCCACATCGCCGGTGGCCCTGGCATAACCATCCGCAGCATGAACGGCGCCCTGCTCGTGGCGCACCAACACATGCTTGATGGTGTTTTGCTTGTAAAAGGCGTCGTAGATGTGCAGTACCGCACCACCTGGATAACCCCAGATGTACTTGACACCCTCTTCCTGGAGAGCCTTGACAAGAATCTCGGCTGCGCGGAGTTCTTGCACCTCGTGGGATTTGTTTATTGATACAGCGGATGCTGATGCGTTATCAGCTTTTGAAATTTCCATGATGAACCTTTGTGAATTTCTCTGACGAAAAACCTTGGGTGCCCCTTCGCAGACACTTGTGGGGTCGCGTCAGGACTTAGGATTGAAGCCATAGGCACATTGATACTTGTGCCGGGCAAAAACCCGTTTGCCTTTTTATTGATTGCGAGAAAGATTATCGCACCTGTTCGCATACGTTTTCAGGCAAATAGCCGAAAGTTGGGTTTGCCAGTGCCATAATTCCGTCCGCAGGGTAAATTTTGCCTTGCAATGCAGCGCCGCTATCCACCGCTACCACAACCGATCTTACCGGGCTTTCGTCTTTGGCATCTGAACGTGAACTGTCTGACTTCTTGAAAAGCGTGGAGAAGCGCGCTTTCAAGCGTTCAGTCTATCACGTTCGCGATGACGAGGCAGCGCTGGATATTGTGCAGGAAAGCATGATGAAGCTGGCCGAGCACTATGGGCACAAACCGGTGGAAGAGTTGCCCATGTTGTTTCAGCGCATATTGTCCAACTGTACCCTGGACTGGTTCCGGCGCCAGAAGACGCAGAAGGTTCTCTTCTCCACCATGAGTGACCTGGAGTCTTCCGGCGAAGACGGTGACATCGATTTGCTGGAAACCTTGAGTGCATCGGACAATTGGGAGCAGAACGAGAGCGCACAAACCCAGGTTGAAAGGTCACAAACCCTGTTGGAAATCGAGAACCAGTTGCAACAGTTGCCTGCGCGTCAACGGGAAGCCTTTTTAATGCGTTACTGGGAAGATATGGACGTCGCCGAGACGGCTGCGGCCATGGGTTGTTCGCAAGGCAGCGTCAAAACGCACTGTTCCAGGGCGATCCATGCTCTGGGAAAGGCCTTGGCCGCAAAGGGAATCAAACTATGAACAAACAAACTCCACCTAAGAGCACAAATTACGAAGATCGTGAAGATCGGGAATCTCGTTTTGGCCGGGCCATTGCCGCGCGTTTATCTGATACCACACATGATCTGCCAAACGATATTCGGGAGCGGCTCAAGGCGGCCCGGGTGCAGGCTGTGGCAAAACGCAAGGTCGCCAGGTTTCAGCTGGTGTCCGGTATCAATACTGCCAACGGGTCTGCGAGTTTGCACGCGAATGATCCCGATGGTACGCTCTGGAATCGTTTTGCGGCCTTGCTTTCCTTGCTGACCCTGGTGATTGGTTTACTGACGATTGCCATTTTTCAGGACCAAAAGCAGCTGGATGACATTGCTGCTGTGGATATTGAGCTGCTTGCCGACGATTTGCCTCCTGACGCTTATACCGATCCCGGTTTTTTGCATTTCCTGAGAATAGATCGGCACGATTGAATCGTTGCCTGTAGTTGCATGCGCTTGACCGAATCACTTTCAACATTGGCCCTTGCGTTGGTGGCTCTTGGTGTGCTTGTTCCAGCGCCCGGTGTACTGGCTCAGACCGGCAGCAGCAGTCCCGCTTCAACCGAGGTGGTGGTGCCGCCGCCACCGCCGCAAACTCCGGTGTCCTCGGCACCTCTCCCGCAAAATCCGGCATCTCTGGCGTCTGCTGCACTGCCTGCCAAGCCAGCAGGCCCCCTCTGGCTTGATTTGACCAAGGCGCAACAGGAAACGCTGCGTCCTTTGGCTCAGATATGGTCATCTCTGAGCGCCAACCACAAGAGCAAGTGGATTGCCCTGGCCCAGACCTATCCATCCAAAACACCCGCCGAACAGGAAAAAATGCAGGGCAGGATGGTGGAGTGGGCGGCCCTCAAACCCGGTCAACGTGAGTTGGCACGGTTGAATTTTGCCGAAACAAAGAAACTCGCTCCATCCAAACGCACGGCGGAGTGGGAAGCGTACCAGGCCTTGAGTCCGCAGGAAAAGAGCCGATTTGCCGCGAAAGCGCCTGGTAAACCAGCCGGTGCTGCCGTTGCCATTTCGCCCGTTCGCCAGGGAAGAATCATCCCGGTTCCGATCACGCGCCATACAGTGGGCGAAACATCCGTTCCCAGACCCCAGCTGGACCGCAATACGCTGTTGCCATTGTCCATTTCGTCCCGGGCGTCCCAGGCTAAATAAGCTTTACCGCCCGTGAGACAAGCGGGAGCAGCTATATTTATATGAGCATTTCAGCGCCGTCTGCCGCCCATGATGCTACCCATGATGCCGCGCATGATTTCACGCCCGACGCTGGAGCCGATGGAGCGCACCGCCGATTTGGCCATGGTCTGCGCCAGCCCGTCGTGCTGACCGCCCCTGGGGCCGGTGGAGCCGAATAAAAAGTCGTTGAGCCCGTCCATGAAGCCCCCGGAGCTGGCGCCACTGGCGCCACTGGCACCACTGCTGTTGCCGACCGCCGTGCCTTGCCCAGGTGTTGTATTGCCTGTACTCGCCGCGTGGGCGTTGAGCCGCTCGAAGGCCGATTCGCGGTCTTCCATCTTTTCATACACCCCGGCAACCAGCGAGCCCTGGAGCAACTCCTGGCGTTGGGCCGGACTGATCGGGCCGATCTGGCTGCCCGGTGGCAGCACATAGACGCGCTCGGTGATACTGGGGCGGCCTTCGGTGTCGAGCAGGCTGACCAGGGCCTCGCCCACGGCCAGTTCGGTGATGGCCGTCTCGATGTCGAGTCCGGGTTTTTGGCGCATGGTCTGCGCCGTGGCCTGAACGGCCTTCTGGTCGCGCGGGGTGTAGGCGCGCAGCGCGTGCTGTACGCGGTTGCCCAGCTGGGCCAGCACCGAGTCGGGAATATCCAGCGGGTTTTGCGTGACAAAATACACGCCCACGCCCTTGGAGCGCACCAGACGCACCACCAGTTCGATGCGCTCGATGAGCACCTTGGGTGCGTCGGTGAAAAGCAGATGCGCCTCGTCGAAGAAAAATACCATCTTGGGCTGCTCCAGATCGCCGACTTCGGGCAGTTGTTCAAACAGCTCGGACAGCATCCACAGCAAAAAAGTGGCGTAGAGCCGGGGCGAGGTGAGCAATTTATCAGCGGCCAGCACGTTGACCACGCCTTTACCAGAGACGGTCTGCATGAAATCCTGGATATTGAGCATCGGCTCGCCAAAGAACTTTTCGCCGCCTTGTGACTCGATCTGCAGCAGACCGCGTTGAATCGCACCAATGCTGGCGGCGCTGACGTTGCCGTAGCGCGTGGTGAACTCGCGCGCGTTCTCGCCCACATATTGCAGCATGGCACGCAAATCCTTGAGGTCGAGCAGCAAGAGGCCGTTGTCGTCGGCAATCTTGAACACCATGGTCAGAACGCCAGCCTGGGTTTCGTTCAGGTCGAGCATGCGCGCCAGCAGCAAAGGCCCCAGGTCACTGACGGTGGCGCGCACCGGATGCCCTTGTTCGCCAAACACGTCCCACAGCGTAACCGGGCAGGCGACGGGTTCTGGACGCTCCAGCGCGCGCTGTGCCAGGGTGGCGCCCAGCTTGTCGCTGATGTTGCCAGCCTGGGAGATGCCCGTCAGGTCGCCCTTGATGTCGGCCATGAAGACGGGTACGCCGCAGCGCGCGAAACCTTCGGCCAGGGTTTGCAGCGTAATGGTTTTGCCGGTGCCGGTCGCTCCCGTGATGAGTCCGTGGCGGTTGGCCTTGTTGAGCAGCAGCTGGCATTCGATCGCCTTGTTGCGCCCCAGCGGGATGGTCCGGTTGTTGGTGATATTGGATGAAAAAGTCATGGGTGTTTGCTAAAAGTACAATCGACGGTTTATTGCGTAACGAATTATTAAGGAAGCTTCGTGGCAGGACACAGCAAATGGGCGAATATTCAGCACCGCAAAGGTCGTCAGGACGAGAAACGCGGCAAGATCTGGACACGTATCATCCGTGAAATCACGGTTGCTGCGCGTGCCGGCGGCGCGGATATGGGCGCCAACCCCCGTCTGCGGCTGGCGGTGGAAAAGGCCAAGGCCGCCAACATGCCCTCGGATCGTATCAAATACAACATCGACAAAGCCACCGGCAACGCCGAGGGCGTGAGTTACGAGGAGATTCGCTACGAGGGCTATGGCATCGGCGGCGTTGCCGTGGTGGTGGATACCATGACCGACAACCGGGTACGCACGGTGGCGGAAGTGCGCCACGCCTTCAGCAAGCACGGTGGCAACATGGGAACCGAGGGCTCGGTGGTGTTCCAGTTTCAGCACTGTGGCCAACTGGTGTTTGCCCCCGGAACCAACGAAGACCAGATCATGGAAGTGGCGCTGGAAGCCGGTGCCAACGACGTGATCACCGACGAAGAAGGCGCCATCGAGGTGTTGACCGCCGTAGCCGACTATGAAGCGGTCAAACAGGCGCTGGAGGCGGCCGGCTTCAAGCCCGAAGTCGCGGGCATCACCATGCGGGCGGAAAACACCATCGAACTGAGCGACGAGGATTGCGCGCGCATGCAAAAATTGCTGGATGCGCTCGAAGACCTCGACGACACGCAAGACATCTACCACAACGCTGCCTTATGAACCGGAACTGGAGTTTATTTCCATGAATGTACTCGTCATTGGGAGTGGTGGGCGCGAACACGCCATGGCCTGGAAGCTGGCACAGTCCGACAAGGTGCAGGTGGTCTACGTGGCACCCGGCAACGGTGCCATGGGCTCCAGCGGGCGTATCCGCAGACTGCCCATCACCGATATTCTGGAGCTGCGCCACTGGGTACAGACCAACAAGATCGGCCTGACCGTGGTGGGGCCGGAAGCACCGCTGGCCGCAGGCATCGTGGACGCCTTCCGGCAAAGCGGGTTGCGGATTTTCGGACCGACGCGCGCAGCCGCCCAGCTGGAGAGCTCCAAAGCCTTTTCCAAAGCCTTCATGCAGCGCCACGGCATCCCGACTGCCGCCTACGAAGTCTTTACCGAAGCGGCTGCTGCCAAGGCGTATGTGCAAAGCATGGGTGTGCCCATCGTCATCAAGGCCGATGGTCTGGCTGCCGGCAAGGGCGTGGTGGTGGCCACGGAGCTGGAGCAGGCGTACGCCGCAGTGGATTTCATGCTGCAGGATAAAGGCGCGGGTGTCACGCACAATGCAGGGGACGATGGCCAGGCGGTGCCGCGTGTAGTGATTGAAGAGTTTTTGCAAGGCGAAGAAGCCAGCTTCATCGTCATGTGCGACGGCAAGGAAGTCGTTCCGCTGGCTCCCAGCCAGGACCACAAACGCCTGCAAGACGGCGACATGGGGCCCAACACCGGCGGCATGGGTGCGTATTCCCCCGCGCCCGTGGTGACTCCGCAGGTTCATGCCCGTGCCATGCGCGAGATCATCCTGCCCACCCTCAAGGGCATGGAGCAAGAGGGAAATACCTATACCGGCTTTTTGTATGCCGGACTGATGGTCACTCCTGCGGGCAAGGTCAAAACCCTGGAATTCAACTGTCGCATGGGTGACCCGGAAACCCAGCCGGTCCTGATGCGCCTGAAATCCGATTTTTACGACGTACTGATGGCGGCCACCGAGCCTGGCGGACTGGAGAACCTTGAGCTAGAGTGGGACCGCCGCGCCGCCTTGGGCGTGGTGCTGGCCGCGCATGGCTATCCGGCAGACCCCCGCAAGGGCGATGCCATTACCGGCTTGCCGGTGGATGGCGACAACAGCATGGTGTTTCACGCGGGAACCGAGCACAGCAACGGTGCCTTGCGTACCAGCGGCGGGCGGGTTCTGTGCGTCACCGCACTGGGCGACAGTGTGCGCGCGGCCCGGCTTTTGGCCTACGAAACCCTGTCCGGCATTCGTTTTGACGGCATGCAATACCGCAGCGACATAGGCCACCGCGCCGTGGTGCGTTCGTAGCGGCATGGAGCAAGCCCTGTCCGTACGGGCCTATCTGCAAGACCTGCAGTCACGCATCATGGCCGCCGTTGGCACCATGGACACGCAGGCTTATGTAAAAGACGCCTGGTCAAAAGCTGCCGGTGAGCCGCTGCAAGGCGATGGCATCACCTGCATTCTCGAAGGTGGCGCGGTGTTCGAGCGCGCCGGTTGCGGCTTTTCGCACGTGCGCGGTCCCAAACTGCCTGCATCGGCCACGCAGCACCGGCCAGAGCTGGCGCAGGCACCGTTTCAGGCCATGGGCGTTTCGCTGGTGTTTCACCCACGCAACCCTTACGTGCCTGCGGTACACATGAATGTGCGCATGATCAGCGCCGCGCATCCTGGCCAGGAGCCGGTGTGCTGGTTCGGCGGTGGCATGGATCTGACGCCGTGCTACGGCAACGCCGACGATGTGCGCCATTTCCATGCGGCCTGCCGTGACGCAGTACAGCCCTTTGGCGAGGACATATACCCGCGCTTCAAGGCCTGGTGCGACAGCTATTTCTTCCTCAAGCACCGCAACGAACAGCGCGGTGTTGGCGGCATTTTTTTTGACGACTTTGCCGAAGGGGGCTTCGACAACGGCTTTGCGCTGATGCGCGCCGTGGGCGATGCCTTTGTCGGCGCTTACATGCCGATTGTGCAGCGGCGCAAGGACACCGCCTTTGGAACGCGCGAGCGCGATTTCCAGCTCTACCGCCGTGGGCGCTATGTCGAATTCAACCTGGTCTGGGACAGGGGCACGCATTTCGGCTTGCAATCGGGTGGCCGCACCGAGTCCATTTTGCTATCCATGCCGCCCCTGGTGAGCTGGTCGTACCAGTTTGTCCCCGAACCCGGTTCACCAGAGCTGGCACTGCTGACAGACTTTCTGGTACCCAAAGACTGGGTTTGAGCGTCCCGGCCTGCCCATAAATACATAGCTACCTTTTTCATAGCTTATACCGCTTGATCCATAAGGCCTACAGCCAAACATAGCCCAAAACAACCGATGACTACATCCACTGCCGTCAAAAAAGACATCTCCAAACTTCAGCGCGCCATTGTCGATGGCCTGGAAAACACCAAAGCCCAGGACATCCGGGTGTTCGATACCGAACATCTGTCGCCCTTGTTCGAGAGAGTCATCATTGCCTCGGGCACATCCAACCGGCAGACCAAGGCGCTTGCTGCCAGCGTGAGCGATGCGGTGCGCAAAGCGGGTTTTCCCAAGCCGCGTGTCGAAGGCGAGACCAACGGCGAATGGATCATCGTCGATTGTGGCCGGGCTGTGGCGCACGTCATGCAGCCCAACCACCGCCAGTACTACAAACTCGAAGAACTCTGGGGCGAAAAACCCGTGCGCATCAAGCTCGGCGCCGAAAAACCCAAGCCAGCCGCCCAAGGTAGCCAAAATAGCAGCATCCCGGCGGGTACCGCTCCCACAAAGGCACAAGCCCCTGGCCTGAGACGCTCCAGCGCCGCCAAAAAAGGCGTGGAAGAAGCCTTCCCGTCCAAAGCCGCCGCTGCCAAAAAGGCCCGCGCAGCAGCAGCTGGCAGTGCCCCGGCCCCCGCACGCAAGAGGGCTGCACCCAGCAAAACCAAACCGTCCGGGCAAGACCAACCAACCCCGGCACCGGCCAAAAAAGGCATGGTCGCATCCCTTGTCTCCAAGGTTGTCGCCCTGGCTGGCGCACGCAAGCCCGCCAGCAAGTCCTGATATTCCTGGTAACCCCGATGCGTTTGTTGCTGGTCGCCGTCGGATTGCGCGTGCCGGATTGGGCTCAGAGCGCCTGGGACGATTACGCCAAACGCTTCCCACCCGAGCTGCGCATCGAACTCAAGGCTGTCAAAACCGAGCCGCGCAGCTCCAAAACGCTGGAGACCCTGCACGCTGCCGAGCGCGCGCGCATCGTGGCGGCCATTCCCAAAGGCACGCGCATGGTGGTGCTCGACGAGCGCGGCACCGCGCTGACCACCGCAGCGCTGGCCGAAAAGCTCAAGGACTGGCAGCGCAGCGGTGACGATGTGGCGCTGGTGATCGGCGGCCCGGATGGTCTGGAGCCCGCCTTGCGCCAATCCGCGCACGAGCGCATCCGCCTGTCCGACCTGACGCTGCCGCATGCCCTGGCGCGCGTGCTGCTGATCGAGCAGCTGTACCGCGCCTGGTCCATCAACGCCGGACACCCCTACCATCGTGAATAACACCGTGAATAACCCAGGATTTATCTATCTGGCCTCGCAAAGCCCCAGGCGCAGCCAGCTGCTGGAGCAGCTCGGCGTACGCCACGAACTCTTGCTGCCCGACGCGAGCGAGGATACCGAAGCACTGGAAGCCGTCCTGCCCGGCGAACCACCCATGACCTACGTGCAGCGCATCGCGGCGCTCAAACTGGCAGAAGCCCTGGAGCGCCGACAGAGGCGGCAATTGCCGGACGCACCCGTGTTGTGTGCCGACACCACCGTGGCGCTGGAACGCACGATTTTTGGCAAACCCGACGACGCTGCCGACGCCAAGCGCATGCTGCACGCCTTGTCCAACCAGGCGCACCGGGTCATCACGGCAGTGGAGCTGGGCTATCGGGGACGCCAATGGAGTGCATGCAGCGTATCGCGCGTGCGCTTTGTCGCGATGGATGACGAGGCGATCGACGCCTACGTGGCCAGCGGCGAGCCCATGGGCAAGGCCGGCGCCTACGCCGTGCAGGGCAGGGCGGCGGCCTACATCGCACGCATCAGCGGCAGCTACTCCGGCATCATGGGATTGCCCCTGTTCGAGACCGCCCAGCTTCTTCGGGCAATAGGATTTTCGTGTTAAATGAGCCGCTAGCGCTTGCGGGACATGCGGGGTAAGCTATTTAATTCGTAGCATTGAACTGAGCGCCGTGTCCTTGTCAGACACGATGGCTTCCAGTCATTTGCGTTTGCAAGCCATCCCGGTGATCCCACTGTGGCGCATTTTTTGCTTAACCATGGTGCATTCAGGGTTTTTTTACCAAAAATGCACCAATAAGCAGCATTTCACACAAAAGAGGTTTACATGGAAGCACAAAAACAGGGCGCAGATGTCTTGTTCATTCTTCTGGGGGGCATCATGGTCTTGGCCATGCATGCCGGTTTTGCGTTTCTGGAACTGGGCACCGTGCGGCGCAAGAACCAGGTCAATGCACTGGTCAAGATACTGGTTGATTTTTCGGTGTCCACCGTGGCATATTTTCTGGTCGGTTATTCAGTCGCCTATGGCACCAGTTTTTTTGTCGGTGCGGATATATTGGCCGTCAATAAAGGCTATGAGCTGGTCAAGTTTTTCTTTTTGCTCACCTTTGCCGCTGCCATTCCGGCCATCATTTCAGGCGGAATTGCCGAGCGTGCACGCTTTTGGCCCCAATTGATTGCCACGGCGGTGATTGTCGGTTTTGTATACCCCTTCTTTGAAGGCATTGCCTGGAACCAACGTTTTGGCATTCAGGCCTGGATCAAAGACTTGACGGGTGAAGAGTTCCGCGATTTTGCCGGCAGTGTGGTGGTGCATGCGGTCGGGGGGTGGATTGCCTTGCCTGCGGTCATTTTGCTGGGCGCGCGCAGCAACCGCTACCGCAAGGACGGAGAAATTTCGGCCCACCCGCCATCGAGCATCCCCTTCCTGGCGCTGGGCGCCTGGATTTTGACAGTGGGCTGGTTTGGCTTCAATGTGATGAGCGCCCAGACATTGGACAAGATTTCGGGTCTGGTTGCCGTGAACTCGCTGCTGGCGATGGTAGGTGGCACGCTTGCCGCACTGATTGCGGGCAAGAACGACCCCGGCTATGTGCATAACGGCCCGCTGGCCGGTCTGGTGGCGGTGTGTGCAGGCTCCGATGTCATGCATCCTTTGGGCGCCCTGGTGGTGGGTGCTTTGGCGGGCACCATTTTTGTGCACATGTTTGCCTTGACGCAGAACAAGTGGAAGATTGACGACGTACTGGGGGTCTGGCCACTGCATGGACTGTGCGGCACCCTCGGCGGGATTGCTGCGGGCATCTTTGGCAGCAAGGATCTGGGAGGTCTGGGTGGCGTGTCGTTTGCCGCCCAGTTGATAGGCACGGCCATGGGGGTCGCCTGGGCACTGCTGGGTGGGGTTCTGGTGTACAGCGTGCTCAAGGCCGGAATGGGCTTGCGCTTGAGTCAGGAAGATGAATATGATGGCGCCGATCTGTCCATTCACAAGATCAGCGCCACACCCGAGCGCGAAGTGAACTGGTAACAAACTGGTAATGCCCCGGTAAAACAAAAACACCCGCTCGCAAGCGGGTGTTTCGGTTTATGGGTTTATCGACTTGTCGTTACGCGCAGTTATTCTGCCGGCGTGGCGTTCGATGCTTCAGTTTTCTCTTGCGAAGCGGGTGCGTTGACTACTTCTGGCTCTGGCGCTTTGCTTGCCTTGGGCTTTTTGGCTGCAGCAGGCTTCTTGGTGGCTGCCTTCTTGGCAGGTGCCTTGGCAGCAGCTTTGGCGCTTGCAGCCTTGGGTGCCGCTGGAGCGCTGTCGGTTGCTGTGCTGCTGCTGTCCCAGGTCAGGCGGGCCTTTTTGGCCAGTTTGACGACCTTGGCAATGTCTTCGTCGCTGTAAACGCCGTTGACGCCGGAAATGGCCGAGAGCTTCATGCCGTGTCGCAGGCCAAGCTTGTAAATTTCCTTGACCTTTTCCCATTCGGTATCGCGCCCGACGGTAAAGACCTCAAAGCGGCCTTCCAGGGCCAGCACGATGGTTTCAGCCAGGCAGGCGTACACCACGTTCTTGGGCAAGCCAATGCTCTTGAGGCCATGCACTTCGGTCGGCAATTCAATTTCGCCCGATTCGATCACCAGCACATCGGGGCGCTTGGCGACCTCTTTGGGCGGCAGGTCCAGGGGACGCGCCACGTCGGTGATGACGCAACCGGGTTTGACCTTGGTGATGTCCAGAATTTCCTTGCCTGCGCCTGATGTAGAGGTGACGATCATGTCCATGTCAGCCAACAGGTTGTTGTAGTCGATGGTCGTGAAGACCTTGGCGTGCGGTGTTTCTTGCAGGATGGATGCTTTCAGCTCGTCGAGCTTCTTGAGCGTGCGCCCTGCCAGATAGACTTCATCGAAGGACATGGCCAGCAAACGCGCGCTGACCGAGCCGATGGAGCCGGAAGCGCCAATCACCATGGTTTTGGCGGCGACTTTCTTGGTGTTCTTGTTGATGTGCACCAGACCCATGCGGCGCATGGCGTCGGCTGCTGCCCACAGGGCGCCGGAGGCCGAGTAGCTGTTGCCGGTGGTGATGGGTATCCGCGAACGCCGCGCCACCGTCACGCCGGCATCGCCCACCACCTTGGTGAAAGCACCCAGGCCCATGATCTGGGCACCGAGCTTCTCGGCCAGCTTGGCGGCCTGCAACAGACGCCGATAGGTGAATTCGGGGCTGCGTGAGAGCATTTCCTTGGGTGTGCCGCCGACGGTAATCAACCAGCCTTCCGCCTCCGCTCCGGTGGGGGAGACGATGTTGTCCATTTTGCAATAGACCATGGGCGGCATGTGGGCGGCGAGCGATTCCACCTTGTCCATGACAAACTTGGGCGTGGCCTTGGGGATGGGGAAACCCTTCTTGATGTAGTCCTGGCTCAAGGGGTGGATCACAAAGGCGAAACGGTGGATGTTGCGGAACTTGCCCGTGGGGTGCAGCAGGCGTGGTTTGAGGTCGAGCTCGTCCAGGATTTCGGCAAAATCATCGTCCGAGATTTCTTCGGGCGCCTTGTCCAGCGAGGCCAGGATCATGGCTTCGATGGTGTTGATGCCAACGACCTTTTCAAAAATCTTCGGCGAAACATCAATCACCAGATTGACCTTGCACTCGGTGAAAAAGGCCAGCCGTTCATCGTCCACCGCCGAGGTGATGATGGTTTTGCCCTCCAGATTGGAGAGGTTGCCCACGCTCTTGATCTCCGGGAAGGTACCGACGATCACATGGGATTTGGCCACTGCCGCCGCTGCGCGTTTGGTCTTGAAATCCGACAGCGAGGCTTCCAGCATGCCGCCGGGTTTGCCGCTGAGTACCATGTTGCTGCCCTTGGCGTACAACTCCAGTTGCTCCAGCGAGGTGAGCATGGTGGGTGTTCCGGTCTGGAACAGCGCATCGGCAAAACTGAGGTTTTTCGTGTAGTCGGACATGGCAACGGCCATATCGTAATTGCGCATACCCGAGAGAAACAGCACCAGATTGTTGTTGAAGTAATGGCCGATTTCCTTTTGCACGTAGCGCACGGCACGCACTTGCAGCAAGCGGCGCAAGGTGGCACCCGTGGTGACCGGAACGCGCGTGACCACATTCACCAGGCGTTTGGTTTCCTTGTTGATCAGGCTGCGCATCCCCACGTTGTAGTGGTCGCTGATTTCGCCCAGACCAATGGCATCGGCATGCGCTTGCTGGCGACGCATCAATTCCCAGGCCTTGCCCGTGTCACGGTCAGTGCCCATGCGGCGCACGGTGTAGGTTTGTCCCAGGAATTCGGTGGTGAATTCGAAATCCTTTTTGGAAGAACCCAGGGTTACGGTTACTACTTTTTTCATTTGCTTGTTTCCCATTGTGTTGAACTACATTGCCAACGGGCCGAAAAAGCGGGTGATGTCTTCTTCGGCCCCTCCTCGACAGGCCAGCGACTGCCTATGCTACGGTCTTAAGCCGTTTTCTTGGTGCGGCGTTTGGACGCTGCTTCGTGTGCCGATGGTGCCGGTGGCAGCAATTCCCGAATCAGGTCTTCACATTGGGACTGCGACATGTAGCGCGGCACCGGGTATCCGGTATGGGCTTCCCAGCAGGCGGCCTTGGCCAGAGCGGGGATATCCGCTTCCTTGAGCGCAGCAAGGTGGGTTGGAATGCCCACATCGTGGTTGAGCTGGTCAACGGCATCCAGGAATTTCTGTGCCAGCACCTCATCGCTATCGCCATCAGCACCAACCCTGGCAGCAATTGCCAACTGGGCCAGCCGGTGTTCGATGGCCGGGCGGGAGTATTTGAGCACGTGGGGCAAGACGATGGCATTGGCCAGGCCGTGCGGGGTGTGGTACAGGCCGCCGAACTGGTGGGCAATGGCGTGTACGTAGCCCACGTTGGCGCGGGTGAAAGCAAAACCGGCATACGTGGAGGCCAGGGCCATGTTTTCGCGCGCCTTCAGGTTCTTGCCATCGGTGTAGCAGATCCGCAGGTTTTCAAATATCAGACCAACGGCTGCGATGGCCATACCGTCGGTGTAGGACGTTGTCCAGTTGCCGATAAAAGCCTCGACGGCGTGGGTCAAGGCGTCAATGCCGGTGGCTGCAGTAACGGGAGGCGGCAGTCCGGTCATGAGCGTGGGGTCCAGCGCAGCCATTTTGGGCACCATGCGTGTGTCAACAATGACCATTTTGGAATGTGCCTGCGGATCGGAAATGACCGCCGCCACCGTCACTTCAGAGCCGGTGCCAGCGGTGGTCGGAACGGCATAAATCTTGATCGGATTGCGCAAGCCCTTGAAATAACCGGCCAGTTTGCGCAGCGGTTTGGGGTTGGTAACGGCCACGGCAATGGCTTTGGACGCATCCATGGATGAGCCACCACCAAAAGCCACGATGGCATCACAGCCTTGCTCCTTGAAAAAATCAATGCCTTTTTCGATCAAGGGGATCGGTGCGTCGGGTGTGATTTCGTCGAATACCACAAACTCGGCTCCGCCAGCACTGAGTGCATCGGTGAGTTCTTTGAGCAAACCAAGCTTGGAAATGATGGTGTCGGTAACAACCAGGATTTTGTGGTGGCCAAAACCGGCGATGGCCTGGCCAAGACGGGCGCTGGAGCCAGGACCCACCAGCAAGGTGGGCTGGGGAATGGGCAGAAAACGGGTGACCATGCCGGCACCACGCATGATGGCGCCCAGGCCGGTGGCAAAAATTGCATTGCGCTGAGATTCAGTTAACAAGGAACATCTCCTGAAAGAGGGGGAAAAAAGAGCCCGTAGTATGCCAAAGAGCGCAACGTACAGTTTGCAATTTTGGCTCTGTACAGACCTTGATGCTGACGCAGGCGAATGGTAACGGTTTCTTACGCCAAAAGTTGCGCCAAAGCGCTCAGAGCGGCAGTTTCCGCACGTAATATTCGCATCCCCAGGCTTGCCGCCGTAAATCCGCTGGCCAGGGCTGCACTCTCTTCGCTTGCACTCAGACCACCTTCAGGTCCTGAAAGAGCCAGGATGCTGTTTTCACTGTGCAAATGGACCGTGCGCTGCAGGGGAGCGGATGCCGGGGACAGCGACAGCAACAAACGTGTTTTGGAGCTGTTTGGTGTCAATGTTTTCAACCACTCCCGCACATCCAGGACCGGGTGCACCAGGGGAACACGGTTGCCGCCGCATTGTTCGCAAGCCGCAATGGCCACGCTGTGCCAGTGCGCCGTTTTGCGCTGCGCCCGCTCGCCCGATAGGCGCAACACGCTGCGTTCGGTCATGAGCGGCTGAATGCTTGCCACACCCAGTTCGGTGGCCTTTTCGACCAGCCAATCCATACGTTCGTTGGCTGGCATGCCCACAGCCAGATGCACCGCGCGCGGCGCCTCGCGCTCGATGGCGTGGTGCGCGTCGATGTGTACCTGTACCGAAGAGCGGCCCATGCGTACGATGCGGGCGGAAAACTCGCCCGAAAATTCGCCCGCACCGGATTGTTCAGACCATCCGCCATTGAAGAGCGTAACAATATCCCCTGGCTGTAGGCGCAGCACCTGCGCGTGCCGCACAGCGTTATTGGGTAGGTCCAGCAACGCACCGGGAAGCAGTGGGGTAGGGCAGTAAAAGCGGGGCATGATGCTCTTGCGGATCATGTGAAAAAAAACCCAGCTCTACGCTGGGTGGAACCCTTGCGGGCCTGCTCAGGGAGGATAAAGCAGGGGACCGTTACAGTCCGGGTGAAATATAACATGATGTATTAATCCGCGCCCCTGATGGGTGTTTCAAACCGGAGTCTGATTCACTCGGATTTGTGCAGAAGAATCGTTTTTTCCAAGGTCGCCACCGGCAGGTAAAGACACAAGGGATTGTCCAGGATTGCGGTAAAGCCCAGCGCCGTATAGAACCGGCAGGCCTGCGCATGCTTGGCATCAACAACGACAGCATACAAGCCCACTTGCTGAGAAAACTCCAGCGCCATTTGCAAGGCAAACGCCATCAGCTGCAAACCGATGCCTCGCCCCTGCTGCTTTTGGTCCACTGCCAGGCGGCCAATGCGGAAAATCGGTGCCGGGTAGCGTGGCAACTTGAGCTGCGGTGGTAGTTGCGTGGTCTGGACCTGGCCAACGCTGACCGATACGAATCCCAGCACGGCAAGGCCATCATCCGCAAGCGCCACATAGGTTTTGCAGAAGTTCTTGCGCGCCATCTGCCCTGCTTGCTGGTTCAGGAACTGGTTGAGATCGGCATTGCCGCAATCAAACCCGCCCCTGTGGTGCTGGGCGCCCAGCCGTTCAATGCGCGACGCCATTCAACGCAAAGCCATCAGTTTACGCAGTGCCTCGGTGGGTTCTGGCGGGTTTTCGCAAGTGGCAACAAAAGATTCAAACGCCTGTTGCGACAGCATGAGGGTATCTTTGTCCGCCACGATGCGACGCGCCGCCTCATAGGCGTTTTGCAGCATGAAGCTCGATACCGTGGAACCCATGATGGCCGCAGCCCGCTCGATCAGTGCCTTGGCTTCAGGACTGGTACGCAAGTTGATGCGAGCGGACTCGCTTGAGGTGGTGGCAGTGGGCATGAGGCTTCTCCTAAAGATAAATTGTACGTCAATTTGACATACAAAACACTTGTTGTTCAGTTAGCCTTTGGGGTATGCTTTCGCCTCATGAATACCGCCCTTTTGAACTTCAAAGAACTGCCTATTTCTGAGCGTATCGAGCTTGTCGAGGACATCTGGGATAGCATCGCTGAGGAGACCCCTGGTCAATTGCAGCTCTCCCAGCAGGATAGGGCCGAATTGCACCGGCGCTTATCCGCACACCAAGCCGATCCTTCAAGTAGCCTTCCTTGGGAACAGGTTCGTGCGTTGCTCTTCAAAGGCCAAAGCTGATGCAGCTTGTTTTCAGGCCGGAAGCCCTGCAAGAGCTTTTGGACGCACAGGCTTGGTATGAGGCGCGCTCCGTTGGATTGGGCTTTGAATTTGCCCGTGCTGTTGACGCTGCCGTTGCACGGGCGCTGCGCACACCGCTGGCGTTTCCTTGTATTGAAGCTGACTTTCGGCATGTCATCACGCGCAAATTTCCTTATTCCATCATTTACCACGCCTCGGAATCCGAGCTTGTTGTTGTGTCGTGCTTTCATCATCGACGCAGGTCAGGTAGTTGGCTTGGAAATATCCCAGGCTGACAGCTTCATACGGATATTGCAGCAGGCAAGCGCTGCAAAAAGCGGCGCAACGCTTGCCCGGTATGCGTGCCGCTATCCAGGATACCCGCCAGCGGTCCCTGATACACCACGTTGCCACCAGCAGCGCCGCCCTCCGGCCCCAGGTCAATGATCCAGTCGGCTTCGGCCATCACGTCCAGATCGTGTTCGATCACCAGTGCCGTGTTGCCCGCTTCCACCAGACGGTGCAACACCGTGATAAGCCGGGCCACGTCGGCCATGTGCAGGCCCACGGTGGGCTCGTCCAGCACGTAGAGTGTGTGCGCGCTTGTATGCCGGGCAGCGCGCGTGGTGCGTGCGGATGGATCAGTTTTTACCTTGGCGAGTTCGGTCACGAGTTTGATGCGTTGCGCTTCGCCGCCGGAGAGTGTGGGCGAGGCCTGGCCCAGTGTCAGGTAGCCCAGGCCCACGTCTTGCAGCAGGCGCAGCGGGTGTGCAATCTTGGGGTGTGCGGCAAAAAAGACCACTGCGTCATCGACTTCCAGCGCCAACACATCGGCAATGCTTTTCTCGCGCCACAAGGCACCCAGTGTTTCCGGGTTGAAGCGCTGGCCGTTGCAGACTTCGCACTGCACTTTGACATCCGGCAGGAAATTCATCGCCACGGTCTTCTGGCCCGCGCCCTCGCAGACCGGGCAGCGGCCATCCGCCGTATTGAAGGAAAAACGCCCGGCGCCCCAGCCGCGCAGGCGCGCAACTTCGGTGGTGGCGAAGAGCTTGCGAATCTCGTCCCAGAAGCCCACGTAGGTGGCAGGGCAGGAGCGCGGGGTTTTGCCGATGGGGGTTTGATCGACTTCCAGCACACGGCCTATGGCCTGCCAGCCGTCAATGCGTGCGCAGCCGTTCAGTTCTGCGGGGGGTGTGTCGCTGCCCACCAGGCGCAATAGATTGGATACATTGGCGTGCAGCACGTCGCGCGCCAGCGTCGATTTGCCCGAACCCGACACGCCCGTGACCACGCTCAGGCGGCCCAGCGGCACCCGCACCGCGATGTCGTGCAGGTTGTGCAGCGCAGCCCCGTGCAGTGTGAGCGCTGCCTCGCTGTCCGTCGGGGCTGCGCGCTGGTGCAGCGGGTGTTGCAAGGGAGAACGCAGGCATTGGCCGGTGACGGAATCGGCACACGCCATCAGTTCGTCCGCACTGCCTTGGGCGACCAGCTGGCCACCGCGTGTGCCCGCGCCGGGTCCGAGGTCCAGCACCGTGTCGGCGCGGCGGATGGTTTCTTCGTCGTGCTCGACCACCACCACGGTATTGCCCTTGGCGCGCAAAGCGCAGAGCATGTCCAGCAGCACGCCGTTGTCGCGCGGATGCAATCCGATGGAGGGCTCATCCAGCACGTAGCACACGCCGCGCAGGTTGGTTCCCAGCTGTGCCGCCAGGCGGATGCGCTGCGCTTCGCCACCCGAGAGCGTGGGTGCGGCACGGTCCAGGCTCAGGTAGCCCAGGCCCACGTCGCGCAAAAAAGTCAGGCGCGATTGCAGTTCGGCCAGAATGTCACGCCCGATCTCGGCCTCGCGCCCGGCCAGCTCCAGCGTGCGTGCCCAGTGCAACAGGGTTTCAACGGGGTGTGCGCACAGTGCGGCGATGCCGTCGCCACGAAAGCGCACGGCCAGCGCCACCGGGTTCAGGCGCTGTCCCTGGCAATGCGGGCAGGGCGTTGCGCTGGCCGTGTCATCCAGACTGGCGAACTCCTGTTCGGTCACGTCCAGTTCGGGGTCTTGCAGCCATTTGGGCAGCGCAATGCCGGTGCCGCAGCAGTGCGTGCACCAGCCGTGGCGCGAGTTGTAGGAAAACAGGCGCGGATCGGGTTCGGGGAAACTCGTGCCACAGGTCGGGCAGGCGCGCAGCGTGGAAAACACCTGTTCGCCCTTGGGCGTGGACACGCGCATCGTGCCCTTGCCCAGTTGCAAGGCATCGGACAGCCGCTCGCGCAGCGTGGCTTCGTTTGCAGCGTCCACCCGGAATTCGGCCACCGGCAGCTCGATGCTATGCTCTTTGAAGCGGTCCAGGCGCGGCCAGGGCGACACGGGCAGCAATTCTCCATCAACGCGCAAATGGCTGTAGCCTTTGGATTTCGCCCATTTCGCCAGGTCGGTATACAGCCCCTTGCGGTTGATGACCAGCGGTGCAAAGAGACTGATGGACTGGTCCCGGTGTGCGTGCAGCAAGCGTGCGGCTATCGCATCTTCGCTTTGCGGCTCGATGGCGTCGCCGTGCGTGGGGCAGTGCTGGGTGCCGAGTTTGACGAACAAAAGCCGCAGGAAGTGGTACACCTCGGTCAGGGTACCGACCGTGCTGCGGCGTCCGCCCCGGCTGGTGCGCTGTTCGATGGCCACCGTAGGCGCAATGCCGTAAATGGCATCCACATCCGGCTTGCTGGCCGGTTGCACGAACTGGCGCGCGTAGGCGTTGAGCGATTCCAGGTAGCGGCGCTGGCCTTCAGCGAACAGGATATCAAACGCCAGCGTCGATTTGCCCGAACCCGACACGCCGGTGATGACCGTAAAGCGGTTGTGCGCAATGTCCACGCTGAGGTTGTCCAGGTTGTGCTCACGCGCCCGCACGATGCGGATCGTGTCGCCAGCCTCGCTGTTCAGATGGTATTGCGCGCGCGCTTCCTCGGCCCTGGGCGCCGGGAGCAGGGTGCTTGTACTGTATTCGCACAAGGCCTTGCCGGTATGCGAGGCGGTGCAGGCCATGATGGCGTCAAGCGGGCCTTGCACGACGATGGCGCCGCCTGCCTCTCCGCCTTCGGGTCCTAAATCGACGATCCAGTCGGCGGCGCGCACCATGTCCAGATTGTGTTCAACCACCAGCACCGAGTTGCCCGCATCGACCAGCGCACGCAATGCATGCAGCAGTTTTTCAATATCGCCAAAATGCAGACCCGTGGTCGGTTCGTCAAACAAAAACAGCGTTCCCTGGGTCTCAGCCTGTGCTGTCTTCTTGCGCGTGGCGCTCTTGCTGGCGTAGGCCGCCAGATGCCCGGCGAGCTTCAGACGTTGCGCTTCACCGCCCGACAGTGTCGGCACCGGCTGGCCCAGCGTCAGGTAGTCCAGACCCACGGCGACCAGCGGTTGCAGCGTGCGGGCGATTTCCTTGTCTTCGGCGAAAAAAGCCAGCGCCTCGCTGCACGTGAGTTCCAGCACTTGGGCGATGCTTTTACCCTGCAAGCGCAGCTCCAGCACCTCGGCGCGGTAGCGGCTGCCGTTGCAGTCCGGGCAGCGCAGGTACACGTCGGAGAGAAACTGCATTTCGACATGCTCAAAGCCATTGCCGCCGCAGCCAGGGCAGCGCCCGTCGCCCGCGTTGAAGGAGAAGGTTCCGGCGGTATAGCCGCGCTGCTGCGCTTCGGGCAGCGCGGCAAAGCGTTTGCGGATGGCATCGAACGCGCCCACATAACTGGCCGGATTCGAGCGCGTGGTCTTGCCAATCGGGCTCTGATCGACCAGCACCACGGCATCCACCAACGCATCGCCCGTGATGCCTGCATGTGCCCCTGGCGCTTCGGCTGCCTCGCCCTTGCAGTGCTGGAGCGCCGGATAGAGCACGTCCTGAATCAGCGTCGATTTGCCCGAACCCGATACGCCGGTGACGCAGACCAGACAGCCCAGCGGCAGAGCCAGATCGACGTTTTTCAGGTTATTGGCGCAAGCGCCGTGCAGCACCAGCCGTGGCGTATCGGCTGTTACCGTGCGCCGTGCCAGTCCGGCATCGACCTGGCGCTCACCGCGCAGGTAGCGTGCGGTCAGCGTGTCTGCCTGGGCCAGCAATTCGTCGGGCGTGCCCTGAAAGACGATGCTGCCGCCCGCCGCACCAGGTCCGGGGCCGATGTCGATGATGCGGTCGGCATGGCGCATGACCGCCGGATCGTGCTCGACGACGACCAGCGAATTGCCCGCATCGCGCAGCCGGCGCATGACGCCGTTGATGCGCTCGATGTCACGCGGATGCAGACCGATGGACGGCTCATCCAGCACAAACAGCGTGTTGACCAGCGAAGTACCCAGCGCCGTGGTCAGGTTGATGCGCTGCACCTCGCCGCCGGAGAGCGTGCGGCTTTGCCGGTCCAGCGTCAGGTAGGACAGACCCACGGCGCACAGGTAGTCCAGCCGCGCGCGGATTTCTTTCAAAACCAGCTCGACTGCCTCGCCAGCATTGCCCGCCAATGTCAAGTCGGCAAAAAAGTCGCGCGCCGTGGCGATGGGCAGACACATGGCAGCGTGAATGGACAGCGCCCCGATGCGCCACAGCAGGGACTCGGGCTTGAGCCGCGCACCGGCACAGGTCGGGCAGGTGGTGTACGAGCGGTAGCGCGACAGCAGCACGCGGATGTGCATCTTGTAGGCTTTGGTTTCCAGCCAGTCAAAGAAGCGGCGCACGCCATACCAATGCTTGGGCCAGGATTTCTCCCAGCTTTTGAAGGCGGCTTCGCCATCCATGACCCAGCGCCGGTGCTCCTCGGGCAGGTCGCGCCAAGCGATGTCGGTGGGAACGCCGCGCAGCACAGCCATGCGCAACATATCGTCCTGGCACTCCTTGAAACTCGGGCTTTGCCACGGCTTGACTGCACCACCAGCCAGCGTTTTCGTAGTATCAGGAATGACCAGCGCGGCATCCATGCCGATCACACGGCCAAAACCCCGGCAGGTTTCACACGCACCAATCGGCGAATTGAAGGAAAAATGCGCGGCACTCGGCTCGGCGTAGTGAATGTCGCACTCGGCGCAGTGCAGGTCGGCGGAGAAACGCCAAACGGCTGGCGGCGTATCCGCGTCCATGTCCGCATGCACCTCCATGCGGCCCTGGCCCAGACGCAGCGCAGCTTCCAGCGCTTCGAGCACGCGCGCATCGGGAGCAGTGCCAAGGCGAAAACGGTCGATGCCCACCAGCAGGCGCTGCCCCTCCTTGTCTTCGGTAACGCGCGTATAGCCCTGCTGTTCCAGATGGCCGCGCATCTCCTCAACGCTGAAATTGGCCGGAATCGCCAGCGGCGCAACTACCGCCAGCCGTTGGTGCTCTTCCTGCCCGTCTTGGTCGGCACAGCGCGCCAGCAGCGACGAGAAAATGGTTTGTGGTGTGTCGCGTGTCACCAGCGCGCCGCAGCCTTTGCAATACAGCTGGCTGGCGCGTGCGTACAGAATCTTGAGGTAATCGGCCAGCTCGGTCATGGTGCCGACCGTGCTGCGCGAGGTACGCACCTGGTTGGTCTGGTCAATCGCAATGGCCGGGGGCACGCCCTCGATGGCGTCAACCTGGGGCTTGTCCATGCGGTCCAGAAACTGGCGCGCGTAGGGCGAGAAGGTTTCGACGTAGCGCCGCTGCCCCTCGGCGTACAGCGTGTCAAACACCAGCGAACTCTTGCCCGAGCCGCTGGGGCCGGTCACCACCACCAGTTCGCCCGTGGGGATGTCAAGGTCAATATTCTTGAGGTTGTTCTGGCGCGCGCCACGGATACGGATGGGAGGGGAGGGTGGCATGGCTATTGTGTCAATCTTGCAGGGACGAACGAACGAACGGACGAACGCAGCGGCCATTCTATCAGTGCTACTTATTCAATAGCTGTACCCGCTTGATACATAAGGCATACAGTCCGATTTGCCATGTAAAAACACCCGGAAACGGCCAGTTTTGGCCCCAAAAACCCCAAATGGCGGCTTCTGGCGGCGCCTTGACCTGTTTTGAGGGGACAAATTCAAGGCAAACCGGGCTGTATGCCTTATGTACCAAGCGGGGTGCGCTATGTTTTTTGTGTGATCGTGTGGTGGGTGGTGTGAGGGCAGGTGGCTGGAAACTCCCGGTGAATCGCTACCTGATTGGGATGCAGCAGTACAGCCAGCTCCTGACGATTGTGCCGATCAGCGCATCCATTGGTGAGAGATAAAACCAGCGATCCAGACCTGCCAGACCCACTGTCGGGTAGGGCCGTTCCGACGATACGTCAAAAAAACCAAAATGGCACACGGGCCGTGAGATAGACCGTTTCGACTGCCAGACAGAAGATCACAATGTGCCAAAATGGGGATTTTGAGGATGGGTCAGGATGCGATATTTGGCGTCGTGAGGCTGGATTTCCTATCAGCCTCAGAACCAGTTCCTGGGATACGTTGAAGGCATCAACAATATATTGGGCGCGCACGATTTGACTGAGTATGCCGCTACCTTTACCATCGAAAAATATACAAATTCAATCAGAAAGTACCTCATGAGCCTTAACTTCTATACGCTTGACACAGACACTGTGATTGATGGTTATGTAGTTACGGCTTCTACCCAATATCAATTTGCTCTTGACAACTTCGTACCCCTTATCGGTCGACTGGATATTCAGCGCGATTCTTTAAATACAAAATTTTATAGTCGGCTCGAAGACGATATTGTGCGAGGCTGCGTGATGCCGCCAATCACCATCGCCCTCATCCATTCATTTTCGGCTCGAAAGCGAACCCAAGACAGCATTGAAGAACATATTTCGCAAAACATCAGTAATGCATTTGTCCTGGATGGTATACAGCGCCTAAACACTCTGCGCCGTGCAGCCTTGAAGGGTGGCTTTGATGCTAATCGTTCCATACACGTTAACTTCATCATTGCGAGTTCTCGCGATAGGCTCCTATATCGAATGATTACGCTCAACAACGGGCAAAAGCCAATGTCGGCGCGCCATCAAATAGATGTACTAGCCGATGCTTTTTTCGATTTTGATGAGGTCGATCTAAAACTCGTTGCGGAAAAAGGAAAAGGGCGAGTCCGAACGCCAGAATCTTTCAAGAAAGCCGACTTCGTCAAGGGCTACGTCGCATACCTTAGTGGATCGGTGAATATTGATAATCAGAAGATCATCGAGGAAAAGATGGATGAACTCATCGCCTCAAAAATCATCGACTCAGACATTCCGACCAGCAACGTCGAATTCATGGACATCGTCGAGTTGGTAAACAAATTTAGCAAATCAAACGATTTGCGCGACTGGATAAGAGTTCAGAACAATTTCATTGGATTCTGCGTTGGGGCGAAGACCTCGGCGGCAGAACTAAAATCAGTCAAGGTGGACAAGATCGCAGGAGCCATCAGCAGATTTGAGCAGGCGTTCTCCTCAATAAACGTAAGCAAGGTTAATCTCGGCAAGGTCCGTCGCGAGTTGGTTTCCTATTTTTTCCGGAATTATTCGCCCCTGAGCAAACTGGATGAATTCGAACTCTTGGACAAAATTTCTGATCGGATTTGACCGTGTCGGTTCAAATATCCGGTACTACGCTCGAAGGGCTGGGCAACATTCCCAAAAATGCCGAGCATTCATATCAATACCTATTGATACGGCTGCTCCTGGGGACGGCAACAGTTTCCAGAGGAAGCACGCGCAGCAAGCAGGCAATGGACTACTCGTCGCTGCCCGCAACTGTCCAGACAAAAACACCGGCAATTGCGGTAAATGACTTCTTGACGAGCTATTCGATTGGCGGAAGCGTTAATAGGCTTATAAAGTTAACTCTCGGTGACAATCGAGAGTTTTACAAAGAAATTCTTTCAGAATTCCTGAATTTTCAAATACAAACAACACGAGGCAACAGCACTGGCGCCTTTGTATTTTTGTATAGAATTTTAGAACGAATTTCCTACTCGATCCCGTTGCTCTACACATCCACTCAGAGCGATTTTCGAGGCACCTTTAACGATTTAAAATCAATCCTTAATGCGGACATTGAAGGCGAGTTAGGCCTGTTTAAGAAATTCCTTGGCAAAGGACAATTCATAGATTCACTCAAATTGGAGGTTGTTCAGAAAATCTCATTCTCAACCGTTGGCGGTCATGGCGCAAATTATTACAACCTGACTTGTACGAGATTCGCCAAATTCGAGAGCAAGGATCAAGCCAATCACGAGGTCGAGATTAAATTTTCTGAAATTCCAGAATTTCTAATAACCATCAGAAATAGATTCTTTCACTCACGAATTGGAGACGGGAAGAAGAATATAACCACCATTGAAATGCCAGACTCTGATGAATATTTTGGAAAGATAAACCCGATCATCGCAAGTTTCCTTGCGATAGTGACACTTCAAACCGTAGCGGCCAAGTATCACATTTAGTGGATATCGTTATACACAAGTATCGAACTCTTGAGTACCTGACACCGGCTGCAAAGTCGATGATTTGCTGCATACCCAACCAGATTGTCTTTACCCCTGGTTCACCATCTCCCTTACGTGCCAAAAAACCGCCCAGGCGAGCCACCAGCCGTACCACCGCATTGAGCGTTGGCGTCTGCGGCGGTGGCTTTTGCTTGTTTAGGATGTAGGTTTGGCGCGTGCGTACAGAATTTTGAGGTAATCGGCCAGCTCGGTCATGGTACCCACCGTGCTGCGCGAGGTGCGTACCTGGTTGGTCTGGTCAATCGCAATGGCCGGGGGCACGCCCTCGATGGCATCGACCTGGGGCTTGTCCATACGGTCCAGAAACTGGCGCGCATAGGGCGAGAAGGTTTCGACGTAGCGCCTCTGCCCCTCGGCATAGAGCGTGTCAAACACCAGCGAACTCTTGCCCGAGCCGCTGGGGCCGGTCACCACCACCAGTTCGCCCGTGGGAATGTCAAGGTCAATATTCTTGAGGTTGTTCTGGCGCGCGCCACGGATACGAATGGGAGGGGAGGGTGGCATGGCTGTTGTGTCAATCTTGCAGGGACGAACGGACGAACGCAGCGGCCATTCTATCGGTGCTACTTATTAAATAGCTGTTCCAGCTTGGTACATAAGGCATACAGCCCGATTTGCCATGTAAAAACGCCCGGAAACGGCCAGTTTTGGCCCCGAAAAGCCCAAAAAACACCACATGGCGCCGCCTGGGGCCGTTTTGAGGAAGAAATTAAAGGCAAATCGGGCTGTATGCCTTATGTACCAAGCGGGGTGCGCTATGTTTTTTTGTATGCTATGGTTTCAACGCAGGCGCAGGATCTGCTCCACGCCCTTGTTTGTCAGTGGGTACGCCATCTCCCCTGGTATCGGCCTGTGCAAGTTTCGCAATCTGCGGCTCAGATATCCATAGCCCTACCGCTTGCAGGCGGCGCAAAGCGGCCTCGGTCGAGGCTATCAATCCGCGCCTTCTGGCCAAAACCACCACGCCCGCAGTGCCGATCATGGACAAGCCCAAAACCACAGCGCAACGGCGGGCTTCCCGGTCATCCACGCAAGCGGTGAAGTCCCGGCGGTGTTGGGCAAACGAGAGTACGGCTGTTTCCCCGGCACCCAGCCCCCAGGCTGCAACATCCGGGCTTTCTTGGGTTTCCCGCTGCTGTGCCCAGTTGACCTGTGGCAACCCGCGCGCGGCCAGATCGTCATGCGTGATACTGACTACCTCATTCCACACGGCGGTGGGTACCACCAGTTCAGGGAATAGTTGCGGCAAAAGTGGATGCAACCCGGCCCGAAACAGCGTGATCAAGGGCGATGCATGGATGACCACCCGTTCAATCCGCATGCGCCAAATCCTCCAGCACTTCCTCTGCGGTGTACTGAAAAGGGCTGACCTTGTATTTTCCCAGCACAGTAATGAATTCGGCCCGTGTGAGCCCGGCAATTTCGGCGGCACGCCCCTGGGACAACAACTCCAGTTCGTACCACTTCACCGCTGCGGCAATGCGCAGTTCACGGGTGAATTCCTTGGGGTCTTTGTGCATTGCGGCGAAGGCCGATTCCGGCATTTCCAGTGTAAGTTGGGTCATATCAGCATCCCTGCAAGTTGCGGCGAAACTGCCGTTCGCAGCAGTTTGCCACAATCAATGGCCGGGGGAACGCCCTCGATGGCATCGACCTGCGGAATGGGAGGGGATGGTGGCATGGCGGTTTTGTCAATCTTGCAGGGACGAACGGACGAACGCAGCAGCCATTCTATCAGTGCTACTTATTAAATAGCTGTCCCCGCTTGGTACATAAGGCATACAGCCCGATTTGCCATGTAAAAACACCCGAAAATGGCAAGTTTTGGCCCCAAAACGCCCAAAAAAACACCACATAGCGCCGCCTGGGGCCATTTTGAGGGAGAAATTCAAGGCAAATCGGGCTGTATGCCTTATGTACCAAGCGGGGTGCGCTATGTTTTTTGAAATACGCAAGCACCACGCCGGGGCTGGGGGAGCTACGCTGCCTTGTGTTGGGACACATATTCACGCAACACTTCGTCCATGCGGGTTTGCCAGCCAGATCCGGTGGCGCGGAAATAGGCAAGCACTTCCGGGCTATATCGCACCGCGACTTGCTCCTTCGTCGGATTCCTGTTTGGCCCGCGCGTACGACGTGCAGCAACCACTTTGCGTAGTTCATCTGCCGAATGCGTGACAAATGCAGTATCCCAATCGCCCGGTTTGGTCGTCGGGGCATCATCCACAGAAACGTGTCCATGCTTCGCGTTCATGTTTTTCCGCCTTTCGTGCCGAAATAAGGTGAGGCCATTCGTCGTCGCCCGGCGTCCAGACAACAAACAGCAGTTCTCCCGCGTGCCAACCAATGCTCTGGAAGCGCAACTCGCCATAGGATTCGCGCACATCTTCGCGGGTCAGCAAGTCACCATCGAAGAAATCGGACAGCTCCGCCAGGTTAATGCCGTGTTTGGCAATGTTCCTTTGGCGCTTGGTTTCATCGAAAGTGATCATGGTTAAATCGTAGATGCGTTATGACGGGAAGTCAAGGTAGACTGTAGATGCACAACGTTCCTGATACGCTCCTGATACAGTAGCTGTAACCGCTTGGTACATAAGGCATACAGCCCGATTTACCATGTAAAAACATCCGATGAGGCCGGGTTTTGGCCCCCAAAGCCCCAAAAAAACCCAAATGGCGGCTGCTGGCGTCGCCTGGGGCCGTTTTGAAGGGCGAAATTCAAGGCAAATCGGGATGTATGCCTTGTACATCAAGCGGGATGCGCTATGTTTTTTGCGTTCTATGGTTTCAACGAGCGCGATAGGGCGGCACTCAATAGGGGCTGCACATCTTCCTGCGGGTCATTGCGCAAAGTCTACAGGCCCACTGCCTTGTGGGTGCCGCTATGCAACTCCAGCCAAAGCTTCCCGAGGGCAGTCCGCCGGTAGCGCTGATTACTGCTGTTGGGCTTGTCGGGGAGGGTCATTTCCACCACCCCCGCGTCCAATGCGGGCTTCAGATAGGCGCTGCGGAAATGTTCCCGGTGTGTCATCCCCAAGGTGTCAAGCAACTGCTGGCGTGACATCTCTGCGTCCAAGGCAAGCAGCAAGCGTTGGACTTCCCCGGTGACTTGCGCGGTGACTTGCGCGGTGACTTGCGCGGTGGGTGTGCCCTCGCCTCCAGCCAGTGGATGGCCGGGCAAACGGATCACAAACGAAAGCCGGTCGTCATCTGTTTCGAAGATCGGCGCGGGCGAGCCGTTGGCGGCCATCACCTTGAGGATTTTCGGGATGCCCGTCGAGCGGCCTTCCGTCAGGTCAAGCTCCTTCAGGAATTCACCGATCCGCCGGTTACGGTAACGGCGGCTGACCGCGCGACCGGCCTGCAGGTCCGCCAAACGGATGGAGCGATCCGGGCCGGGGAAGCTGACGACAACCAACTCCGCGTGGCTGATGCGTACTTCAATGGGTTCGCGCTCCTCGTAGGAGCGGTGATAGACCGCGTTGACCAAGGCTTCCTCGATGGCGGCGTAGGGGAAGTTCCAGACCCGCGTGGCCTCGGCGCGGTCCGGGTGCTTGATGACCGTCTCGCGCAGGTAGTTGCGCTGGATGTAGTTCAAGGCCTCGCGCGCCATCCGGGCCAGTGGACCCTTGAAAATCTTTTCCTCGAAGCGATCACCTCCCGCACCTTCAGGGAACCAGACCACATCAATCTGCACGGCGGGAAAGAACCGCTCCGGTGTTTCATTGAAAAAAAGCAGGCCCACGTTCTTGGGCCACGGTGATTCGCTGGGGACGCCCGCCACGTCCATCTGCCGTGCCAAGACCTCGACCGACAAATCAGGCGCATCCTCTGCCAGTGCGCTGCCCACCTCCTGCAAGAAAGCCTGCATCAGCGGTTTGGACAGATCGTCGATTCGTGCCGACTGGTTGTAGCGGTCATCAAACGGCACCTTGGCCGTCAGGCTCAACAACTCCTGCTCGGTGTCGCCCTTGGCCTCGACGGTGCTGCTATAGCGCCGGATGAAGTAGCGCCACGTCTTTTTATTGGCGGTGACGACTTCCGGTGCCTTGTAGGGCCGGTTCTGGCCACCCGGTGCCCACAGCACAATCAGCTTGCGGCCTTCCACTTCCTCAAGGCTCAAAACGGGGAAATACGGTGGCTGGATCAACTGGCAGTGTGCCAACAGTTCCCGCTGGATTTTGTCGAGTTGGCTGTCTGGCAAACCCACTGGTGGAAACACCGGCTGGCCGTTGGCATCACAGTCCTGCCCGATCACCACATAACCACCGCCGAGGTTTTCGAAGTCGTTGGCAAAGGCGCACAGGGTGCGGATGATCGCGTCCGGATTCCATCCGGCCTTGTACTCGATGCGCTCACCCTCGACCGTGCGCTGACGCAGCAGGTCATTGAGGTTGATGGGGAGTTTGGTGCGCATGATGAATGGACTGGGAAGCGTCGAGGCTATACCTGCGCCATCGTGGCGCTCTTGCTGGCGTAGGCCGCCAGATGCCCGGCGAGCTTCAGGCGCTGCGCCTCCACCGAACTCTTGCCTGAGCCGCTGGGGCCGGTCACCACCACCAGTTCGCCCGCGGGAATGTCCAGGTCAATATTCTTGAGCTTGTTCTGGCGCGCGCCACGGATACGGATGGGAGGGGATGGTGGCATGGCGGTTGTGTCAATCTTGCAGGGACGAACGGACGAACGCAGCGGCCATTCTATCAGTGCTACTTATTAAATAGCTGTTCCCGCTTGGTACATAAGGCATACAGCCCGATTTGCCATGCAAAAACACCCGGAAATGGCCAGTTTTGGCCCCAAAACGCCTCAAACAACACCAAATGGCATCGCCTGGGGCCGTTTTGAGGGGGAAATTCAAGGCAAATCTGGCTGTATGCCTTGTAGAGCAAGCGGGGTGTGCTATGTTTTTTGCTGAATCTGCAAGCGCCACGCAGCCTGCATGCATCGCCCGACGCAATCAAGCAGCGATGTGCTTGCGCGTTGTCGTTCTTGGACTACTGGTCAGATTTCGCTCCATTTCCATGCGAAGTGCAGCATTTATCCATGACTGATAGCCTGCGCCCCTTGGTTCGACCCAACCGCGCAAGCCATTGGGTCATTTACTGTCAGCGTATAGTCATCCCCATGCCATTTCAAACTCCCTTTTTGCTCATCGGCGTGTCAGCCCGCATTTACTACCCCGCAGGTCCCGTGCTGGATTTGGGTGGTGTTTGGACCAAAACCTTGCATTACCTGGAGCAGTCTGTCGGACACTGGTTGATCAGCGGCGGCGCCTTACCGGTGATGATTCCGGCGGTCGACGCACAAAGCGTTGTCACGCGTGAAGAACTCCATTTGGGACACTATGCCGCAGCGCTGGACGCCTTGGTGTTGCAAGGCGGCAATGATGTTGCACCCCAGACCTACGGCCAGAGCCCGCTGAACCCCGCCTGGGCCGGGGACGCCGTGCGCGACGCTTATGAAATGGCATTGATCCGTGCTTTTGTAGAGGCGGGAAAACCGGTGTTTGGCATTTGCCGTGGCCTGCAACTGCTCAATGTCACTTTCGGCGGCACGTTGTGGCAAGACATCAAGACCCAGCAACCCCAGGCACTGGACCATATCAAGAGCAACTTGTACGAGCACAACATCCACCCGATGGAGATTCTGCCCAACACCCACCTGGCCTCGCTGTACCCGGCGCTACGCCATGCGCACATCAACAGCATTCACCACCAGGGCATACGTGAGCTGGCACCGGGTTTTGTCGCAGAAGCCCACTGCCCCGACGACGGTATCATCGAAGCCATCCGCAAGGAAGGACCAGGCTTTGTCGCCGGTGTGCAGTGGCACCCCGAATTTCGCCAGAACAATCAGGCGGTTACATTTGACGACATGCCCATGTTGAGGGACTTCCTCGCATGTGCACGTACCCAAAAACTGACCCATTCCACACCATAAAAAGGATACAGCCATGCAGTTTCGTAAATCAGACGCCTTGACATTCGGTATGGAACTGGAGCTTCAGATTGTGAGCGCCAGCACCGGCACCCTGTCGCCTGCAAGCCTGGGGTTCTGGGAGATTGTGAAAGAACGTGCGAACGCGGAACGTTTCTCTCTGGAGGCAACCCTTGCCACCATGGAGCTCAACACCTCCGTGCACACCGATGCTGACGCCATGGCCAACGAAGCCATGGCGCTGACCCAGACGCTGTGCGACATCGCAGAGCCCATGGGCTTCCTGATTCGGGGGGGTGGTACCCAGCTCACCCAGTTTTGGAATGAGCGCATCATGGCACCCACCAAACGGGCACTGGAATTATCCGAACGGTTTGGTTTTCTACCAAAGCGGTTCTCCACGTATGGAATGCATGTGCATATTGGCGCTGCGAGCACGGAAAGTGCAATCCGCCTGGGCAACGTACTGCAGGCCCTCTCACCGCTATTTATCGCCCTGTCGGCAGCATCGCCATTTTTGCAAATGTCGGACACCGGATTTTGCGCTTCACGCCCCTTGGAACCCTTGATCTACCCCCACGGCGGACCTATGCCCCGACTCAAGGACTGGCAGGCGTTCGAGGTGCTGGCGCAGGAGATTTTTTCCACCAAACTGGCCAACTCGCTCAAAGATATTTATTGGGACGTGCGTCCCAAGCCCGAGTTCGGCACCATTGAAGTGCGGGTTTTTGACACGCCGCTGTCCGTGCACAAAGCCGTGGGGTTGGCGGCATTCACCCGCGCTTGCGCTGCGCTGGCACAAAACGGCACGCTGGAACTGCCCACGACACCTGCACCACCTACAGCAGAACGCGTTAGCCGCTTTCTGGCCTGCCGCGATGGGTTGGACGCACAGCTTTTTGACCCGTTTACCCAACAATGGCGACCTGCACGGGAGTGGTTCAACGCTCTGGTGGACGCAATAGCCCAAGCTCCGGTCTGTGCGGCAGACCTGCGCCACATTCAGGCTTTGCGTTCCAAATGCCTGGCGGCCCAGGATGCCACGATCATGCGCCAGACCTGGGAGTCCGTACTCAATCAGGACTTGGACGCCCGAGACCATGACTCAGCGCAAGCCAGATATTCCTTGGAACTCAGCAAACACCTGCTGGCCCCTTTCAAGGTAATCGAATTATTATGAAATATTTCTGTCGAGTAACGTATGGCGGCACTGGTTCAGTTGGATGGGATGCTAAAGAGGAGGTTGTTTTTCCAGAAAACTTCAGCAATTTGCGTATGAAGCAACTGACTGGAGGATTCTTGGATCATGGAAGTATTCAAGCCAACTTGTCCGTTTTGTTCTTGC
>JAYRRD010000089.1:0-5282 GCA_041910275.1 Rhodoferax sp. | reverse complement strand
CAGGCGCTTGGTGGAAGGATAGCAATGCTGAATACATGCTTTCGCTCAGATCCAGCCGGGCCAACGGTGAGTGGGCCGCGTATTGGAATAGCAACTATCGCTACCTGGCTTGAAAAGGCGCATCACTTTGAATCGCACCCTATCAAAGGCAGGGCATCCATCGTGCTGTACGCGCTGGCCATCGGACTGGCGTTCGTCAATGTCTGGGTTGCCCAGGCCATCTATGTCGGAGTTGCGCTGATGTGGTTGATCCCGGATCGGCGCATAGAGCGTGTGGTGCACGCCAAGCACCCGTCTTCGTGAACACCGCTGCCTGTGCGCCAGAGATGCGCGCGCTCTACAAGCCCAGCGTGGAGGCGGGAAAGCCGGGGCTGCTCTGGTGCAGCATCTCGTCGAGCTGCTGCCGCAGGAGCACCCGGCGCTGCGCGTCGCGGCTTGCAAGGCCGGTGCTGCGCACCAGATCGAGCCGCTGCATGAGCCAGTGCGGGCTCCACAAGGCGCTGGGAAAATCCGCCTCATCCACGGCCTTGCATACCCGGCAGGTGACGATGTGGTCCCAGCGGATGCGCCAGGTCACGAACCGCGCCTGGTAGCGCTGAACTTCATCAAAACGCCTGGCCAGCAGCACCAGTTTGCGGCCACTGTGCGCCCACTCCTGCAAGGAGTCCGTCACAGCCTTTTCGCCCAGGGGCCATTGGGAAAATGTCGCATCGCTCCAAACCATCTCCGGCCAGCCCTCGCGCACGGCGCACTCCAGCGCATCCCGCAGCAGTTGGGAAAAAGCCGGTAAACCGACAAACGGGCCTTCCGGCAGAGCGTTGGAATCCTTCTCGGTCGTCATGTCCTTGCCTTGTGTCAATCGTACATCTGCGCCGGATGATACGCGATGTGCGTTATCGAATAGGATATAAAGCATGCCCTTTGATATTCTCAGTGGAGTGTGGATTCATGATGGCAGTGTTACAGCGGGTCCGGCGGGCGCGGGTACTGGTGGAAGAAAAAACCGTCGGGGAAATTGGCCCTGGGCTGCTGGTGTTGCTGTGTGCCGAACAGGGTGACACGCCTGTGCAAGCCGACAAGCTGCTGGCCAAACTGCTCAAGCTGCGCATATTCAGCGACGCACTGGGCAAGATGAACCTCTGTGTGGCCGACATGGATGGCGCAGGCACCCAGGGCGGCTTGCTGATCGTCAGCCAATTCACGCTGGCCGCCGACACCAGCGCCGGCAACCGCCCCAGCTTCAAGGCGGCAGCCAGTGCCGAAGAGGGGCAGCGGCTGTACGACTACTTCGTGACCGCCGCACGCAAGGCACACACCAAAGTCCAGACGGGCGTGTTTGCGGCGGATATGCAGGTCGAGCTGGTCAACGACGGGCCGGTGACCATCCCCATGCGGATTGCCCCTGCGGTTTTATAGCTACTATTAATATAGCTGCACCCGCATATACTACGGCGTTTTCCAGCGTTTTTACATAATTTAGCGAGGTATTGACATGTGCGCACAGCCAGCCATCCAGTCGGCAAATCGCTGGTCCTGGAGTGACTACCAGACGTGGCCGGATGACAAACGCTGGGAACTGATAGCCGGAGAAGCCTTTGCCATGGCACCGGCGCCGTCCATTGTCCATCAGTCGGTGACCTTGCGGCTCGCGGCCCGTCTTGAACAGGCGTTGAAGGGCAAATCCTGCCGCCCGTTTGTCGCGCCGGTTGACGTCAAACTATCCGACGCTGACGTGGTGCAGCCCGACGTGCTCGTCGTGTGTGACCCCAAAAAAATCACCACGCACCACATTGATGGCGCGCCCGACCTGGTCATCGAAGTGCTGTCCCCGGCAACGGCAACGCGCGATCTGCGCGAGAAAAAGGCGCTCTACGCGCAGTACGGCGTGCGCGAGTACCTCGTCGTGGACCCTTTGGAAAACTACGTGACACGTTTCTTGCTCAACGAGGGCCGCTATGGGGCGGGCGATGTTTTTGGCGGCGACGAGATGCTCCCGCTGGTCTGCCTGCCCACAGTGGAAATTGCGCTGTGGGACGTGTTTGATCTGCCCGCACCTGGGACGGCGCCCGCCGGGACCAGCCCCATGTGAGCCTGGCCCCTGCCAATATACTAAGGCCCAGCGCATCCCGCTATCCATTCGAAATCGCACCGAAAACGCACATGAATACCAAACCCACCGCATTGAATCCCCGCAGCCGCAACATCACCGAGGGCAAGTCGCGCGCGCCCAACCGTTCCATGTATTACGCCATGGGCTACGAAGAAGGCGATTTTGTCAAGCCGATGATCGGCGTGGCCAATGGGCACAGCACCATCACGCCGTGCAACTCCGGGCTGCAACGCCTGGCCGACGCCGCCATTGCAGGCATTGAAGAAGCCGGTGGCAACGCCCAGGTGTTTGGCACCCCGACCATCAGCGACGGCATGGCCATGGGCACCGAGGGCATGAAATACTCGCTCGTCAGCCGCGAAGTCATCAGCGACTGCATCGAAACCTGCGTGCAGGGCCAGTGGATGGACGGTGTGGTGGTCATCGGCGGCTGCGACAAGAACATGCCCGGCGGCGTCATGGGCATGCTGCGCGCCAACGTGCCCGCCATCTTCGTCTATGGCGGCACCATCTTGCCGGGACGCTACAAGAACCAGGACCTCAACATCGTCAGCGTGTTCGAGGCCGTGGGCGAAAACGCCGCTGGCCGCATGAGCGATGCCGATCTGCTGCAAATCGAGCGCCGCGCCATTCCGGGAACGGGTTCCTGCGGCGGCATGTACACGGCCAACACCATGGCCTCGGCATTTGAAGCGCTGGGGTTGTCGCTGCCCTACTCCAGCACCATGGCCAATCCGCATGGCGAAAAACAGGATTCGGCGCGAGAATCGGCGCGCGTGCTCATCGACGCGATCAAGCGCGACCTGAAGCCGCGCGACATCGTGACGCGCAAGTCCATCGAAAATGCCGTGGCAGTCATCATGGCCATCGGCGGCTCGACCAACGCCGTGCTGCACTTTCTGGCGATTGCCCACGCGGCCCAGGTCGAGTGGACCATCGACGATTTCGAGCGCGTGCGCCAGAAAACCCCGGTATTGTGCGACCTCAAGCCCAGCGGCAAATACCTCGCCGTTGACCTGCACCAGGCCGGTGGCATTCCGCAGATCATGAAGATGCTGCTCAAGGCCGGTCTGTTGCACGGCGACTGCCTCACCATTTCCGGCAAGACCATCGCCGAAGTCCTGCAAGACATCCCCGATGCGCCGGACGCCAACCAGGACGTGATTCGCCCCATGGACCAGCCGCTGTACGCCCAGGGCCATCTGGCCATCCTCAAGGGCAACCTGTCGCCCGAAGGCTGTGTTGCCAAGATCACCGGACTGAAAAACCCGGCCATGACCGGCCCGGCGCGCGTGTTCGACGACGAACAATCAGCACTGGCGGCGATCCTGGCCGGAAAAATCGTGGCCGGTGACGTGATGGTGCTGCGCTACCTCGGCCCCAAGGGCGGCCCCGGCATGCCCGAAATGCTCGCACCCACCGGCGCGCTGGTGGGTCAGGGTCTGGGCGAATCGGTCGGTTTGATCACCGACGGGCGCTTTTCCGGCGGCACCTGGGGCATGGTCGTCGGCCATGTGGCGCCCGAAGCAGCGGTGGGCGGCACCATTGCCCTGATTGAAGAGGGTGATTCAATCACCATCGACGCGCACCAGTTGCTGCTGCAACTCAACGTCAGCGAAGAAGAAATCGCCCGCCGCCGCGCCGCCTGGACCGCACCGGCGCCCCGCTACACGCGCGGCGTGCAAGCCAAGTTCGCCTTCAACGCCTGCAGCGCCAGCAAGGGCGCGGTACTGGACAATTTCTGACAACCCATACCCGCAGCCTTTCCCGGATTGCGGGCATTGGCGTGGCCGTTTTCCTGGCCATTGTCATTGCCTTGCACCTCATCCAGCCTGACTATGACCCGCGCACGCAGTTCATGAGCGAGCTGGCGCTGGGCCGTTTCGGGGGTCTGCTCGTGGGTGCTTTCGGCGGTCTGGCTGCCGCTGTTGCCGCAATTGCCGTGGGTTTTCGCATCCACGGCTTCCCCCTCTTTTTATCGCTGCTGCTCGGAGGCAGTGCTCTGTGTTTTCTGCTGGCAGGCCTCATCACCCTTGCCTTGGCGGCCCAGGTACACATTGCCCTGGTTGCCATTGCTTTCGTCCTTTGCGGCCTGGTCATGTATCTGCTGCCGCGCTGCAATCTTGCCATTTTTTCCGATGGGCGTGCGTATGCGCTTTCCTGGGGTTCTGGTCTGCTGATGTGCGGTGCCACCGGGCTGGGTGGCAGCGTGCTAGCGGACGGGATTGCCCAGCGCGTGTCGGCGATTGCGTTGTTGTTCTGGTTGTCTTTTGTTGCGTGGAGGCTGGCGCGGTGAAGTGCTCTGGCAAGTTCGAACAGCACCCCATCCAATGGGCATTGACAGAATTGCTAACGCCCGCACGGAACTGCTGGAAGTCTGGCTGGATCGGGCTGATATTGATATTTTTTCAATAGCTGTACCCGCACGTCATACGGGGATTACAGCCCGGTTTGCCATACAAAAACACCCGGCAACGGCCCGTTTTGCCCATCATGGCGGTTGCTGGCACCGCCCTGCCCCGTTTTGAAGGGAAAAATTTAAGGCAAATCGAGCTGTACGCCTTATGGGATAAGCGGGAGTAGCTATGTTTTTTGCTGAAACAGCGCCGAAGACGAATGCGCCTAATAAAGCTGTACCGCTTATGCAGCAAGCGGGTACAGCTATATATTTTGCAGTGAATGCATGCCACACCCTTTGCATTACCATCACATCCATGCAGCACGAAACCGACTCCCCCACCACCAGCGCCGCCACGGATGACTACGACAGCCCCTGGAAAGACATGCTGGAGCATGCTTTCCCGGAATTTATGGCGTACTACTTTCCCGACCTATACGCCCAGATCGACTGGAGCCAGGGCTTTGAATTCAAGAACACCGAACTGCGCCAGGTGGTGCGCGATGCCGAGCTGGGCAAACGCTTTGCCGACTGCCTGGTGCGCGTGACCCTCAAAATCGGCGGTGAACGCTGGATTTACACCCATGTCGAAGTCCAGGGCCAGCGCGATGGCAGCCTTCCCAAGCGCGTATTCACCTACAACTACCGCATCTACGACCGCTTCGACTGCCCCGTTGCCAGCTTGGTGATTCTGGCTGACGAGAGTCCAAACTGGAGACCCAGCGAGTTTGGCTTTGAGGCACTGGGGTGCCAGGTGGGCATTCGTTTTCCGGT
>JAYRRD010000088.1:0-45453 GCA_041910275.1 Rhodoferax sp. | reverse complement strand
GGGCACCTTGCCCGCCCCTCGAACTTCTCAACCACCTCCACGGTGGGTCACGGCTGGCGCGCGCCCGCGCGCGCCGCCCCCGTCTTCTCAACCACCTCCACGGTGGGTCACAGCAATCTGGCACGCCGAGCGCTTTTTGATCCCTTCTCAACCACCTCCACGGTGGGTCACGCCTGCGTCGATGGTTACGAAGTTCACTTTCTCTTCTCAACCACCTCCACGGTGGGTCACGGCAGCAGCATGGAAACGGCGCGAGTGGCGTTCTTCTCAACCACCTCCACGGTGGGTCACACAACCCTCGTTTTGATTAAAGCCGCTTTATGCTTCTCAACCACCTCCACGGTGGGTCACAATGAAAAACGACCTGTTTTGGTATCCGATAGCTTCTCAACCACCTCCACGGTGGGTCACGGCGCCTGGCGTTTGCTGTGCTGGCTCTCGTCCTTCTCAACCACCTCCACGGTGGGTCACTGGGTAACGTACTGGCCACTCACAGGGTCAAACTTCTCAACCACCTCCACGGTGGGTCACTAGAACAAAAAAAGGAAATATTATTTTAATTCAACAACTTATGTATATTTAATCCCTCCGGGCTTCGATTGCTGAAGAATTTTCAACCTGTTGATTTACAACAGATTTTTCACACAGCGATTTAACGAAGTCAAAGAGAAGGTCTAAAACCTCTTCTTCCTGCAGTTTCTCGATCAACATCTGGCGAAAGTCACGGGAACTTTCGCCCCGTTTTCCACAGTGAAACGCCATTGGCATGACGAAGGCATCCTTGATGAGGTCGGCAACATCGAAAACGAGCGCACCACGGCGTGTCTTTCCATGAAGCAAGGGCAAGGAAAAGCTAATTCCCAGCCCGTTCAGGGTAACGGCCGCGTAGCCGTAGGCAATGTAATTGCCATGATCCAGAAAGCCATTGATGACATCGCCGGTGGACTGGCTTGCACCTTTTCCTTCTTCCCGGCTGAAATCAATCCTGTAGGCATCGGCAAGCAAGGCATAAAGATTTTTGGCAAACCGGGCCTCGCTCAACAGCAGCACTTCGGTGCTGGCTCCGGCAGCCACTTCATGGCGCAATTTGTCCAGAAGTGGAACTGGCGCCGCAAGCCCACGCTGCAGAAGTTCCGGCATCTTCGCCCAGAAAGTCTGGATAATGTCACAGCGCTTGATGAGCAAGTCCTTGGCCAACCCCAGGCGACGCTCCTCGTCGAGCCAGGCACGCATCCACTCCTGCATGTATTCCGTCGGTCGGTATTCGCTCAGGGGCGTGAGGAAGGCGTAATCCACCGTCGAGAACAAGGGCGATCCACCGCTTCCACAAAAACCAACAATCACATTGGATTCTGCCAGCCGTCTGGCAGCGGAATCTGTAATGGACGAGCCCTTGCCGAGAAGAACAAACGCAGTGTTGCGCTCGGGCACATTGAAATAGCGCTCAATCAGATTGCCATCCTCTGTGATGTAAACGATCCGGCCATCTTTTTGTATGACGCGCACATGTTCCAGGTAAAACACGTTAGCACGTTTGGAAAGCATGACCGACCGAGGCTTGACCTGGGGCCGTGTCGCTTTCTTTTGTGTCATGGCATATCCGGCAAGGCAAATGCACGCTCCGAGGAAGACAGTCCGTAGGAATTTGGCCGGAACTCGCCAGGTCCAACCGCTGCCATGCTTTTCACGAAAAGCGAAAATTTTTGCTTGTTGCTCTGGCTGTCGCAGATCAGATAAACCAGCCCGTCTTTTTGCGCCTGAGCCGAACGGCGCTGCCCCAGAGTCGGCTGGTCGGGTTCGGTGTTGCGATCAGACTTGGCCGAAGGGATTCGGAACCGCCGATGCGACACCCAGGGGCCAGCGTAATCCGCAGGAACTGACACGGGATATCCAAGCTTGGCGTAGTCTCGCACAAGCCAGTGGGACTGAATCGCACCAACCAGAAAATCCAGGTCTGCCCGCTCGCGCGCAAAAACACGGACGCTTGAAAAACCCCGCGCTGGTAGCGCAATCGCAAATGTTTCGGGCTTGCCCCGGAAAACGCCGTGCAGTATTTTCATGAGCCGGGCCAGCAAGATCGGCTCTGGCGACGTTTCTTCTGCCATCGACAGAAGGTCAATCTGGGTGTAGTGCAGCATCAGGCATCTCCGCCAGAATAAACCCCGCCGCGAATGATGCAGGCCAGCAGGAACTGGCCGTCGTTGCTTGCCGGATCGAGTGTGCCTACATGGCGCATGATGTCAAAACCGGAAGTTTTTTTGCTGCGGAAAAACATCTGGGCATCCAGGCTGGCGCCGTTGGGTTCCACCGCAATCGCCACGCCGCGCTCGGCAAACGCCGGATACCAGGTATCGATCATGCGCAACGCATTGCCGATCTTCTGGTCGCGCAAGGCGGCCTGACCCAGAAACTCGATGCCGTGCTTGTCCTGGTCTTGCGGCGCATTACCCAACTGATAAAGCGAGCGGGCAAAGCCATTTTTCTTATCTTCCAGATAGTTCTGCGACGGGAACACTTCGAGCGGCCCCTGGAGGCCGAACTTCAGCACGGCCGAAACTCTGATCAATGCTTCACGTTGGCCGCAAAGTCCTTCCTTGATGACTTTGGCCAGATCGCGTTCTGTCTCGGTCGGGTTGTCAAAGTGGTTGAGCGCAGTCGCCAGCGCATCAAACTCAAGCTGGCTGCTGCCGATGGTGACCTTCACGCTGATGGATTCGGCAATCGTCCGGTTGCGCCAGAGCCACCGGCCATTGGCGATGTTGCGGGCGTAACGCAGGCCAAGCAGGTCCAATGCATCACCGTCCTTGGCCCGCACAATAAATTCGGACAGGGCTGCCTTGAAAGCATTGATATCGTCCATCGTGTCGCTTTTGCTGGGCGCGCAAGAGAACAGCGCGCCCGACAGGTCGACAAAGCGCACCTCGAAGCGAACTTCCAGGGCGGTGGCTTCGGGGGCCAGTTTTGCGCTGTCGGTTTGCTGGGGATTCCTGACATCGCGGCCCTTGGCGCCTGCTACCGAGGCAGCAGCAGCATCGGACTTGCTTTCATTCACATTCTGAGTTCCCATAATCCCGTGGCGCATCACATACAGGGGAACCCGCTCGCCGCCTGGCATCAGGCTGTAAAACATGGCGTCGGACAGGATCATTCCGCGCTGGAGCGATAACACTCCGGGAAGTTTTTTGAAAGGGGTGGCGGATTTCGGGATAGCGGTGGTCATGAATCAACTCCTTTGGGTTAACAAAAAAACATCTGGATGCGGCCAGGCATAGGACCACATCAAACTTTTCAGCTCGGGGGCGGCTTTGCGGATGGATACGTACTGAACAAGCCCGGTCAGGGGTTCGGCAAACGCATGTTCAAGCCCTTCGCGTGCGCCGCCTTTGTGTTTGAACTCGGTGACCGTTGCGTAACCGAGCGTCGTGGCGGAAAGCCAGGGCGGATGCGCGTCAATCTGCGGATTTGCGGCGAGTTTTTTGACCAGCACGGCCGCACGGCTTTCACCGGGCTGCTCCAGTTCGGATGATTTGTCGCGCAGTACAAAACCGCTGGGCAGGCGCTTGAACGCGGCTTGCAGCGTTTCTTGCGTTTCAATCTGCCCGTGGCTGATAACGGTGCCACCGGCAAATTTCGCCCTTGCCAGCATTTTTTGGACGGCATCCACGTCCTGCAAATCATCAAATTTGATGACCACGCTCACACGCAAATGCGCGCTCAGCGTGGGCTGAAGCGAAAGAGAAGAATAACCATTTTTGTTTTTGTTAGCTGAACTGTGGTCGCAGCCATCAATAAACATGGCAGCCCGGCGCTGCTGCCCCTGAAACCGTCCGTAAACGAATTGCCCCAGTTCCTGTCGGTCATGGTGGATCAGAAAAAACCCCATATCACGGGCGCCAGCCTCGCGTGCGATCTGGTGGGCAAACAGGGCACAGGCCATCAGAGGGGGGCCACCGGCGACAGGGTTCGAGGTCAGCAGACTGGCACCATGCACCCGCATGGAAGGAATCACGAGATAGGTCATGCAAGAAACTCCTTGATCAGGCTTTCAATGCTTTTGATGCTGAAGGCATCCAGACTCAACAATCGTTTGGGGCCGTTTTTGGATTGAACCTCGAATTTGCCAATTGCATTGGCCAGCCACGCAGCCGCCAGGGATGCCCAGTCGCGCCCGCGCAGAGATTCGTCCACCCATGCGACCTTCACGTCGCGGTGCAACTTCTGAGTGAAATACATGGGTTTGCCGGTGACGTCCACGGGCAGCATTTCAAGATGCTGGTCCAGTACACGCCTGATTTCATCAACCTGATCCATGACATCGTCCACGAACGCAGCAAGAATTTTTCTCTCTTCCTCGCGACTCTCCATGTCGCTCTGGCGAACGCCGTCCTCGGTATTCGTTTTCAGAAAATCGGCATACTTGTGCACCAGTTTTACGGGAATGTTCAGGTCAACGCCCTTGTGGTGCATGGCCAGCGCCTGCCGGAGGCCTCCTTTGGCCTGGGGCGCAGCCATGTACATCAATTGCTGCATCTCCCGCGCTAGCCCGCCAACATTCTGGGTTTTTGAGCCACCAATTCCCAACTGAGCCGACTGAACCGAACGCGTTGGCAAGGGCGCCATGACCGCCTTGGGGTTTTTCTTCCGGGTCTTTTCTTTTTCCTGCTCTTTCTTGGCGAGTTTGTGCGCTTCGTTCGAAACAGCTACATGGGCACGCACGATCTGACACAAGCCGCCCGCCGTCAAGGGTGTAACCGAGCGGTAGCCGACATTGCCCGCCTCATCTACACGAGGCAAAAGCAACTGGCGCAGCCGGGGATCCAAAAAACTATCGCAACCATCCTCCAGGCGCCCCTGGGTGCAACGCGCCAGCGCAGCGCCAACGGCTTGAAGCGCATCCAGTGCAAGCTCTGGTGCGTCATCCCTTTCAGCGGAATTGGCACTTTCCTTGTCAGCTTTTTTCTTCGACACAATACCGCTAGCAGCCATCCGGGCCTGCTTGGCATGTTTGAAATGGGTTGCGGCTGGTCCCGAGTTCTTTGTGTAATCAGTCGCACATAAGATGCCTTGCGCCAGCAGTGTTCTGGCGCTCACATAGGGCAAACCCAAGGCGTCTTCTGCGCCAAGCCGGATGCCGCCAGCAGGCGCATTTGAGTTGACAGTCTTGAAAGAAAAATGCACAAATCTTCGGAAAGAATTTTCATAATCTTCGATATTCATGATAATTTATAACCCATAGTAGACTGATTTAGAATTATTGATCATACTCGTTTTTTGAGAAGCAAGAATATGCACATTGTTTTAGTGTCTGCCTGTGAAAAAAGAGCCATCAAACGCACAAGGGCCGTCCTCGACAGCTACGCGCTGCGCACGGGGTCATCAAGCTGGGGAACACCGATTACCCAGGAAGCACTGAAGGAGCTGCATGCTGCTTTGAAACGCACGGCCACCCGTCAGACCTCGGTGGCGTGTTATAGAAATGATGGAATGCGGCGCATGAAACTGCTGTGGATTGTGGGCGCGAGGACCAGCTTTGGATCCGATGGCCATTTCTCGTGTGGCACGCAACAAGTCCGTAAACCGTTCGTGGTGATTCCAGACTGGCTCAGGGTCGCCAGCGTGCTGGCCAAGGCCTCCGGGAAAATCCATGACATTGGCAAGGCCAGTGTTCGTTTCCAGAAAAAATTGCGCCATCAGGCTGATGGGGCTGACCGTGTGCGGCATGAATGGCTTTCGGTTAAATTGATTCAGGCGATGCGCGCCAACGGACGCGACTGGGAGAACGCCTGGAAGGCTGTCAAGGCCAACGAAAGGGATGTTGTCACTCTGGGAAGTCGAAAGTTTGCAGGCAATAATGTCTGCGCAGCGACCAGCCCGCTGGAGGCCATTGACCTGCTGGTGATGACCCATCACAAGCTGCTTGGAACAGGAAAAAACAGAAGTGAACGCACCAATCCCACCAGCAGCGCGCATGTACGGGAAGAAGTGCAGGACTTCAAGGATGAGCAGTACAAACCTTTCGGGCCAATTGGCGAGCCCATCTGGAAAGACTACTGGACAGCGGAAAACCGCCTGCTGCAAATGGGCGAAAGCAAGACACCGAATTACTGGCGTGGCGTCAGCCTGTTCGCCCGGACTGCGCTGATTTTTGCCGACCACACGGTTTCAGCCCTTGATCGCATAGACCCGACCAGACCAGCAAACTCCACCACGATTTGCGCCAACACCTACCGCAGCGCGCCCAACCAAACTGGTGCGTTAAACCAAACCCTGGACTGGCATCTGGACAACGTGGGCAGCCGGGCCGCTGAACTGGCGGTCAAAATGCACGGCATGGCATTGCCGGGGCTGACGGAAGGATCCGTCGAATCCATCTGCCAGCGCGCGCCCGCAAAATACGCGTGGCAAAACACGGCGGCGGATGCCCTCCAGAGCGCTGTGCGCTCACTGCCGGATGACATCAAGGGTCAGGTTCCCGTGCTGGTGTTCAACATTGCAGGCACGGGCAGCGGGAAGACGAGAATGAATGTGCGCGCCGCCTGCGTGCTCAGAGACGGCCAGGGCGCACCCAGACTGTCCATTGCGCTCAACCTGCGCTCCCTCACATTGCAAACAGGCCAGGCACTGCGCAGCCAGCTCAGGATCGACGAGGACGAACTGGCAACCGTCATCGGGGACGAAACCGTTCGGAAACTCTTTCGCCAGACGCAATTTGTTGATGACGATGAAAACGCGCCAGAACAGGACTTCATCTGCGATGGCGAGGACCGCGCATTGCCGGAGTGGCTGGATCCCTTGTTTGCACAGTCCTCGAACAAACAGCGGCGCATCGTATCGTCCCCCCTGCTGGTGTCCACCATCGACTACCTGATCGCGGCTGGAGAACCTGGTCGTCAAGGTCACCATGTCAAGGCATTCCTGCGCGTGATGAGCAGCGATCTCGTTCTCGATGAAATTGATGGCTATGATCCCATGGCGCTGGTGGCGGTTTTACGGCTGATTCAAGTCGCCGCCATGATGGGGCGTAATGTGATTTGTTCATCGGCAACCCTGGCGATGCCGGTGGCGCATGCGGTTGCGGCGGCGTTTCGCAGCGGCGTGGCCATGCGCGAAGCGATGGAAGGTAGGACTTGCGGGTTTCTCTGCGCGCAAATCGATGATATTTTGCCGCCTTCTGTCACTCTGATGACGGCGGAAACCGGCACAGCTACGCAGACATTGGAGACTGCCTATCGCCAGCGCCTTGATGCAATCAAACGAGCGCTCAGCACTTGTCCCCCGATGCGCATTGCCATGTTGCAAAAGCTCAAACCCCTTGAAATCATCCCAAGGGGCTGGTTCAATGCCGTGACGGATGGATGTTCGCGCCTGCACACCTGGCAGGGATGGCAATTTCGTGGGACTGGCATCAAAGTCTCGTTTGGCCTGGTTCGGGTTGCCAATATCCGCACCGCTGTCTTGTTGGCCCGCCATCTCGGCACCTCACTGTCGAGCGACAGCGTGGCCGTCAAGATCGCCTGCTATCACTCGGCAGATTTCCTGATTTCCAGATTCCAGAAGGAGCGCAGGCTGGACCATCTCTTGTCCAGGGGTGCGGGAAATGGGGGGATTGAGGCGGATGCTGAAATCCAGCGCGAAGCAGCTTATGCTGCGGCCAAAGGCTGCACATCGCTAATGTTCCTCGTCGTCGCGACACCCGTCGAGGAAATTGGCCGGGACCACGATTTTGACTGGGCAGTCATCGAGCCTTCAAGCGCTCAATCGGTAGTGCAGACGGCGGGCCGGGTTAACCGCCACCGCATGCAGCCCATGACAAATCCCAATATCGCCATCCTGCAATTCAACCTGCGCCATTGCAGAAACATTGAAAATGACAAGGATGAAGAAGCATTTGCTCGGCCCGGTCTTGAATTGATAAGAGATGGTGTCAGTACGCACAACTCACACGACATGGCCAAGCTGTTCGCCTGGAGCCAGGCGGATCAGGTGACCATTGATGCAAGACTGCGTTTTGACCATGAAGTGAGTGCGTTCGCCGCTTGTGACGATCAATCGCTGGTTCTGTCGCTGGACAGATTTTTTGGTGGTCAGAAAAGCTTGTTCGACAATGAAAATTTCGCGTGCCAGTTGATAGGTCAGACGGTGTATGACGCCAGCCCTTTGCGAAGCCTGTCGGATCCAAAGCGGGAATTCTTTTTTACCGAGGTTGACGAAAGCGGACCGCGCTTCAGGGAGAAGCTGCCTGATCAGGATCATAGGCCAGAACTGCTCAAGCGCAGTCCGTCCGACCACGCAGGAAGGGATGCAAATGACTGGCTGGTCACAGGTTTTGAGGCCATGTTGCAGATGTGCGAGGATCTCGACGTGAACCCCATGTTGGGCACAACGCTCGTCATCTACACTTACAGCAAGGACGCAGAGGTCGTGCTAGATGAGTCGTATGGAGCCATGATCCACCGAGGAGGTGGTTGAGAAAATAGTCGACTGGTTTGCATTGCCAGTGTTATCCACCGTGCAGGTGGTAGTTGACATTTTTATATTCACTGCATGTGATGCGAACACTTGCACAATAATCAAGCTGCAGGGCTTATGGAACGTGCGCAAGCAGCTCTCAAAAAGAGAGTGCAATACCTGTGTTGCCGCAAGTTTTGCGCCATACGGATGGGTTTCGGTGCTGAAGGGGCATTTTTCAAGGCACAAATTGTCTTGTAAGCCTTTAGTTTGCCTGCTGCCGGTCTGACCTGTTCAAAAGCATCTTCTCTTTTACGTCTGCGCAAGAAACAACCATTAACTTTTGGGAATGCCTTCAGGCAACAGACACCGCCACCTGGGTGGAACCTGGTTTCACGCTCACGTGATGCGCATCGAATGGCTTGCCCCGAGTAAACATCGCCCACAGAATACGTGCATTCTTGTTGGCCAACGCCACCACGGCCTTTTGCCAGCCCGATTTCTCGCGCAACTGGTGCGCCCATTTGGAGATCGGATCATCTCTTCGATGTGCTGTCAGAACCGCAGCCCTTGCGCCCTGGATGAGCAGCGTGCGCACATACATGTCACCGCGCTTGGTAATGGCGCCCAGATTGTTCTTACCACCGCTGGAGTTTTGCCTTGGCACAAGCCCCAGCCAGGCACCAAACTGCGCACCGTTCTTGAATTGCTTGAAATCGCCCACCGTGGCCACTACGGCCGATGCCGTCACAGGGCCAACGCCCAAAACTTTGGTGGCCTGCTTGGCCTGCTCGTCTTGCTTGATGTGCGCCGCAATACGCTCGTCACACCATTCAATGTGGGCATCAAGCTCTGCCCAATGCGATTGGGCTCGCTCAATGACCAAGCGGGCTGTACCAGAGATTTCATTGCTGGCATCTTCAATCACGGCACTCAAGTTTTCACGCAACTCCTCGGAATTTTTGGCAAACACTACGCCAAATTCAGCCAGAATTCCGCGAATCCGGTTCATGCAGGCTGTGCGTTCTTCTTTCAAACCCTCTCGCAGACGATGCACGCTGAGTATGCCTTGCTGGGAAACGGTTTTGATGGCAACAAAGCGCATGCTCGGACGCGAAGCCGCTTCGCAAATAGCGGCTGCGTCGTTGGCATCATTCTTTCCGCTTTTACCTTGCAGCCGGTAGGGCTGCACCAGGTGTGCCGCGATGATGCGCGCATCCAGCCCCAAGGCAACCAGTTTGCGTGCCCAATGGTGGGCACTGGAGCTAGCCTCCATCGCAATCAGACACCCAGGCGGTAGCTGCGCGCACCACTCCATAAACTTGTCTCGCTTTAGGGCTTTGTTGCTGATCACTTTGCCGACCGCATCTACAGCATGAATCTGTATGACATTCTTTGCCAAATCAACTCCAACTCGTGTAATCTCGCTCATGGGACTTCTCCTTCAAAAGGTTTCAGATTGACTTTCCAAAACCAATCTTGGCACGTGATGCCGTTACCGTGTAGTGGGAAGTCCCTTCGTATTCATGGGATAAGCGGGTGCAGCTCTGCAAAGTAGAGCAAATTGTGCTGCGTTTGCGTAGTCTGATTCAGCCTGGAAGCGATGCCAGCCGCACGGGTATTTCCCAGGCGGGCACCCCCAGATCGGAGCGCTGAAAGCTGTGGGTTGCTTGCAAGACATAACGATCCTCCCCCACTTCGGCATGGATATGGGAACACCCCAGCTGGGGGGTGAGCAGCGCCACGGTGGTACATGCAATGCCGGTGAGCTGTTGCCGGTGCCGGGTTTGCTGTTTCCAGGCCTGCTGCTCGGCATCCCAGACCCGCTCGCACGTGCTGCTGGCGAAGGCTGCCCAGGGCCACAACAGCGCAGCACACCAGCGGGCGCTTGCCATGGGTAGGAAACGGGCGGGCAGACTGACGTCGCTCCACGCCGTGGCCTGCATCGACACCGGGGTATAGCCACAGGCCAGCAGCCATTGGTCGAACCACGGGTCTTTCACCGCGTTGCGTGCGTAGCAGGCAAAAACGGCCCAGGTGGATTCGACAACGCAGCGCGCGCCCCGGCTGGAGACCAGATTCATGCGCGACTGTGCGTCAATTTCACACCACACACGCCAGGAGCCAGGATGCCCGCCGTTGTGCGACACAGCGTAGGCCAGGCCACGGCCAGGCAGCAAATACAAGGGGCGCACATCGCCTTCCAGCGCCGTGCACAATGCGCTACCAATCGTGGGCACGGTGGCCAGGCGGTGTTGGGTAAGCTGTGAAGGTTCAGTCACCATCACGCTGCACAGGTGAAAAGGCGCGGTGGGCGAGCCGGGTTCTTCGGAAATCTGCACATGCAGATGCAAGTGGGGCTGTGGCGAGCGTCCCGAATTGCCACACAGTCCGATAAAGTCGCCCGGCTTGAGCCAGGCACCCGGAACGACGGCGATGGACGCCGGTTTGAGATGGGCCAGGAGCACGAATTTGCCATTGGCCAGGCGGATGGTGACGTGGTTGCCCCAGTTGGCCTGCAAATTGACGTTGCCAGGGGAGTTGTCCGGCACGTCATTCACCACCCGCCACACCTGTCCGTAAGCGGGGGAAAGCACGGGCAGGTTGTAGCAATAGAAATCCTCCATGCGCCGACCCTGCTGGGTAAAACTGGTGCCCTCCTTGACCACGATGAAGTCCAGCGCATGGCGCCAGGGGCCACGGTGGGTGTGCTGCCCACCAAATCCCTGGGATACGGTCCACACGCCCATGCATGGCAGGGCCAGCGGTACGCTATCCGGGCTGCCGACACGCACCAGGGCCATTTGCGTGCGTTCGTGAGTGCGCTCGGGCAGATCGGGATTGTCAATATTGAAGCAACCCGCCATGCGCGTGCTGCGCACACCGGCATAGAGCACCAGCCATGCCGCCATGACAAAGGGCATGGAAAACGGCACCAGGTGCACCATGCTCAGGATGCGCCCCAACGACAGCGACAACCACGCCGCCAGCAATGCGGCCAGCAGCGCATGCACCGCCGTCAGCAACGACGGTGTGGCAAACAGCCCGCCCACCAGCACGGCGGCCAGAATGGCATTGCAATCCCACGCCACCGATGCCAGATGCTCCGGCGCCGCCCCCAGCAGCTGCAAGCAGCTGGCGGCCACTGCGTAGCCCAGCAAGGCCAGCACACCGTAGTAACGTGAAGACGCCAGCATGAGCAGCACGATCAAGGCGCCAACCGTTGGATTGGGCATGAAATACAAGGCGCCAAAGGCACTGAGCATGGCATCCAGTCCATTGCCGAACAGCTGTGCCGGGGCCGTATAGGGTGCTGCGTGCAGCGTGGACAAACTCCCGCCGGCAGCCAGCGTCAGCATGGCCACAAAAGAAAATGGCAGGCTCAGGATGGGCAATCGCACCAGTGACCACGACAAGCGCCCGAGCACCACCGTCAACCAGGCCGCAAACACACTGACCATGGCCGACAAGGCGACCACGCTCATGCCACCCACCCAGGTATGGCCCACAAACAAACCGCACAGCAAACCGTTGAACACGCTGATGGGGCGCTCCGTGCTGTCGGCGCCCGCCATATGGGCCGCATACCAGGCGCACACGGCGCCCAGCAGACCGACGGAACCCAGGGATGGCTCCAGCATCGTCAGCAAGGCCAGCGCTGCACCCGCTCGCCACGACGTCAGCAGGCAGATCCAGGCGTAACCCAGGGCAATCTCTCGGGCCACGGTGCGCACGTGCTGCCAGACCACATCCAAAACCGTGTTCATACCAACTCCGCCCACAGTTCGCATTCTTCGAAATACGCAAACGACTGGTACATGCGCACCCGGTTGGGCCAACGGTACTCCATGGCCCGCAACTGCGGGTTGTAGATGGCGGTATACAGCGTGCCAAATCCCTGGGCATAGTTGGAGGCAAAAATCGGACTGAACTCGAACGCATTGACGAACGATTCCAGACTGCTCAAGGGGTCAAACAACCGGGCCTGCAAAAATTGCTGCCGCTCGTACGACTGGGAGAACATAGCGTAGTTGGTCAGGGTAAATTCACCCTGGTGGTTGACGGCCAGCGGCATATAGGTGATTTTGGGGGCCGACAGGGGATCGAGTTCCACGGTGCGCACCTGGCCGTACGCGTCCAGCAAGGTGATGTTGTAGGCCATGTGTACCGGCACCCGTTTGAGCACCTTGACCGCCTCGTCGGCATGCGTGCAGAACTCCAGGATGTAGCGCAGCACAATGGGCATGGCAAAGCCCGTTCCCACCGTGTCCTGCCCGCCAAAGGCCAGCGACACGCACAGGCCGTTTTCGTTCATGCCATCCAATACACCCCACAGGCAGTCGGTGGAGGCAATGACCCGTCGCCCATGCCAGCAGGTGTGCAGGATGCGCGCTTCACAGTAGGCGGGCGTGTAGTCGTAGTTGCGCACCAGCGTCGGGGTGTAACGCGTCCAGACGGCCTGCGAGCATCCGGCAGGCTGTACCGCAGGGCAGTAAAAGCTCAACAAGCGGGCATCGTTTTCGTCCGCCTGGGCCAAAGCGGTCAGTGACTGCCACAGGGGCAGCAACTCCGGCATGTGTGTCTGCAAGGCCTGCTGGCAGTGCTCCAGGCTGGGGCGGCGGACCTCGCCTTCGCTGTCAAACCAGCGGCGGTAACCCGGCAATGCGGCCCGGTAATGCGCCAGCCACTTCGGCCCCGGAGCGGCTTCGTTCACCGCATGAAAGCGCATGGGCAGCGGGTGGCTCATGGCGCGCCCTTGATATGCACCGGATGGTGCGCCTGCTCCACCTGCGTGCGCTCCTGGGCGCTCAGGTTACGGAATTGAAAACACGCCTTGAGCGCACTGGCCCAGCCCTGTCCTGCGGCGTTGAGCAGGCCCTCCGGCGTGCGCACCACCTGGTTGACAAACAGGATGGCCAGATCGGCGCCATGGTAGGCATATTCCCCCTGCGGCATGATGCGCAGCACGTACGCCTCGTCGGGTGCTTGTGCCTGCAAACGGTCAAAGCCCGGCTGCACCAGCGCCAGTGTGCCATCGGCTTGCAAGCGGTAGACCCCTGACAGCGGCGCCTGCGTCACGACGGTGAGCCTGTCGGTGGTGTACTTCAGGATGAGCTGCGCCGAAACACCCGCAGCCCCCTGCGTACACAAGGATTGATTAAAAGCTGCCACGTCCAGGGCGAGATCAACGCGCGGATCGTATTCCAGCAAATGAAACAAAAATAGCGGCAGCTGCGCCTGGCAAAACGCCGACATATTGGTGATGGCCGAAACGCCGGTCATGCGCGGGTTGAGTTCGCCCAGGTACAGCGTGCCATCGTCCTGGTCTATCAGGTAATCCAGCTCGAAATAGCCTCGGTAGCCCAGTCGGTACAGCTCCTGTCCTATGGCCTGGGTCTTGCGCAGCACGTCCTGGCGCAGCTCGGCGGAGAAGGCTTCTGCGAACAGCTCATTGCCACACCAGCCCCCCGGATACGGCGTCAGGGCGGGCGCGCCGATCAGTTCGGTCAGCAAGGGGCCGACAAACGTGCCCCAGCGGGTCGCGCAGGCTTCAATCGCGGTGCCCGTGCAGCGCACGCGCCGCATGATCTTGACCATATCCTGGGCGGTGATCTGGTCAGCCACGGCGTCAAATTCGTCCGCATTGGCGATAAACCAGGTGGTTTTCCCCGAATCGCCATAAGCCGCCTGGACGACCAGTTGCTCTCCTAACTGCGCTTGCCGGGCCAGCTGTTGCAGTTGCGCATATGACTCGACCCGCGCCATGATGTTGGGCACGCTGGCCACACCGGCACGGTTGCCGATTTCGGTGGTGACGATCTTGCTGTCCACGTGGCGCACGAGTTTATTGGCCGGCAGCGCCACTTCCAGTTGCAGCTCTTCACGGCAGATGCGCTCCAGCTCGGCGTCGAAAAACAGGAACAGCGCCTGATCCTGCGCAGCATCCGCAGCGTGCGAACGGCTGCGGATGGCTTCGCGCGCCAGGGGGTGTTGCAGCAGATAGTGGTTGATGTCTTCGCAACTGGTGAAAACACGGGCATGGTCGTCCGGGATGACAAGCACGTCCGGGTGTGCACCATCAAAACAATCGAGCAGGTTGATATTTTTCCAACCCCGCACCCAGCGGTGCATGTCCAGCATGTTGAAATTGCTCGGACTGATGAAATACGTGGCCTGCTGGCGCTGGGCAAAATATTGCCGGATGTCTGCCACGGTATGCAACGTATGTGACGTGTGCAAGGAAGAATCACGCATGAAAACCTCACATCTGATGTTACGCAATCTCCCCTCTCCCGCTTGCGGGAGAGGGGCTGGGGGAGAGGGTGGCCAGGTAAGCATCCGTAAATATCTTGAAACCGAGTTCGGCGTGGTAACCGTGGATTTCCTTGACCTTGATGCGGCTGAAAAAATCCAGTATTTCCGGCGTGATGATCTGCCCCGGCACCATCACCGGAAAGCCAGGTGGATACGGCGTGACAAAGCTGGCCGATACCCATTGCCGCCCGGCACGCGCTTGCTCCAGCGTGTCAGAGGACAAGGGTAAATAGCACACCTGGGCCGCGTCGGTACCGGCAAAGTAGGCGCTGCGAATATCACACGGCGCATGGTCTCCCGTGTGGCAGGGCAGGAAGCAGGGATGAAACAGCCGCTGTTCGGGCAAGGCCAGGGCCACCTCCTGGGCTACGGGCAGGCGGTTGCGGCGTTCGTGCTGAAACTTGGATGCCATTTCGTGCAACACCTGCAACAGATAATCAATCGTGGCCTGGGTGGCGCCGATGTTGATGAGAAACAGCACCGTGTGGCGCGAGGTCTTGTTGACCTGGATGTCGTAGCGGGTCATGAGCAGCTGGCGCACGCTGCTGCCATCCAGGCCGGTGTTGCGGACGTTGAGCGTGACCCGCGTCGGATCAATGACAAAGTCTGCAGCCCCCCAGCGCGCGCTCAAAGCGGCCAGTTCGCAGGCCTGCGTCAACGGAGCATCCTCGTTGTGCTGCATGGGGATCATGTCTGCGTCGGTAAGCACATGAAACCAGGGTTGCAACTCCGCAGATTCGGCGATGCGCTGGCGCAGTTGAAAGGCCAGAAACAGCGTCTCGCGTACCTGCTGAAAACCTTCCAGCGCAGCCTGGCGTCGGCCAATATCGAGCGAGGCGATGATCTGGTAATTGGGCGAGGTGGAGGTGTGCATGCGAAATGCCTCCAGAAACGCCCCTGGGTCAAAAAGATCATCCGTCACATGAATCATGGACCCCTGGCGGAAGGCCGTCAGCGTTTTATGGGTGGATTGGGTCACGTACACCCGCAGTTTCACCTGGGCCGGATCGGGGTACAGCACCTGCTGCCATTTGCCGGCGTCCTCATTGACCAGGAAAGTGGCGGACCACTGGGCATAGAACTGCTGGTATTCGATGGATTGCAGGCGCTTGCGAATTTTTTGTGTCGCCGACATGGCCATGCGGCTGTGGTACAGGGGGTGAAAACCGGCAAAGGCGCTCCAGGCCTCGTCCCAATGAAAAATGATGTCCGGCTTGATGGCGAGGATTTCCATCATGTATTTTTCGCTGTGGTACAGCAGGCCATCGAAGGTGGAATTGGTCAGCGTGATCTGCCGCAGCCGCTCCAGCAAGCCGCGCTCTTTCAGATCGAGCATCACCGCCTTGATCTGCTGCAACGCCACGCCGCCATAAAGATCGTGCTCCAGCAAGGGATAGGTTTCCAGAAAGATCGGATACGCGCCCGCCAGCATGACCGAGTAGGGAATCGACTTATGGCAATCGGCAGAAATCAGCACAATATCACCTGGCCTGACATTGGCATGGAAAACAATTTTGTTCGAGGTGGACGTGCCGTTGGTGACAAAGTAACTGTGCTCGGCGCCAAACGTCTCGGCGGCCTTGATGTGGGACTGCCGGATGGCGCCGGTGGGGTCCAGCAGCGAATCCAGTCCGCCCTGCGTGGAGGACGTTTCGGCCAGAAAGATGTTTCCGCCATAAAAATCCAGCATGTCGCGCGCCCACGGCGAATGTTTGACCGAGGCGCCACGCGACAGCGGCAGTGCGTGAAACACCCCCTTGGGCTGGCGGCTGTAGGCGCGCAGGGCGTCAAAAAACGGTGTGGAAAAGCGGTTGCGCACACCGTTCAGGATGGCGGCATGCAGGTCCTGAAACGGCTCGATGTGAAACAGCACCCGGTCAAAATGACCACGGATGTACAAGGGCAACTCCGGCGCCGATTGCTCGCTGATGAGGTAATGGTCCAGCTCCGGGCGCAGATGGCGTATGGTGCGGCACAGGTTGACTTCCACGCTGTCTTGCATCTGCAAGGGCGGGGTGGTGGCGACGAGTGGCTGACAATACGCACCAAACAAGGCCTGCGCCTGTGGCGTTGCGGGCGGCACGTGGTTGAGGTACACGCAGGCCTGAATATTGGTGTTGGCCAGAATGGCCGTGAGGGCATCGGTGGCGCAGCCCAGCAGCACGATGTCGTAGACAAATTCATCGTGTGCCGATTTGCACGCCGCCAGTTGTTGGCGGTACAGCATCTCGTATTCATCGGGCAGGGGATGCACGACCAGCACTTCAAAATACGGCTTGGCGGGGTTGATACTGGCGGCGTCGAGCTGGCGGCGCTCCAGCAGGACGGGTTTGTCCAGTAGCTCCAAGTTGGTCTGAAATGGCCTGAACGGCTGCTGCCGGTAGCGGCCACTGTGCAGCTGGTCATAACAGTTGTTGACCAGTTGCGCCAGCTGGCTGTGGCGTTGTGCCTCCAGATAATGCGCCAGTTGCAGCATGACGCCACGTCCGGGATAGGTCCAGAAACGCTCCAGCTGCATCAACTCCTGCAGGATGTGCGCCAGGGCATCGTATGCCAGCGGGGTCTGTGCCGCCGCCCTTTGCAAGGCGAGCCACAGGGCGTCACGCCGATGTTGCAGATCAAAGCAATCCATACACAGGGCATGTACTGGTATTTATTTGCCGGCGAGGTAATTTTTCGCCTCCAGGTGCCCCGGATAGCGCACCAATACCGCCGTGTAGGCGGCCAGGGCCTCTTCGCGGTGCCCCAGCTGGGCCTGGGCACGCCCCAGGTAGACATACGCCGTGGCGTCCGTGGGGTACCCGGCCACCAAGGCTGCGGCGGTTTTGGCCATGCCACCCCAGTCCTTCTGGCCTTCTTGCGCGACGGCCAGGCGGACCAGGGCCGTGTAGTTGTTCGGCGATAACTCCAGCGCAGACTTGGCGCTGATTTCGGCATCACGCCAGCGCTTGGCGGCCAGCAGCGGCAAGATGACACCCAGCCGGGCATCGACCGAACGGCTGTTGCGCTCGATGGCCCAGCGGTATTCCCGGATGGATTCATCAAAATTTCCTGGCAAGTACTGCAACCAGCCACGGCGCAGCAAGCGCAGCTCGGCTTCCGGGCCGTTGATCGGCACAGTGTCAATGGCGGCCATGGCCTCGGCATATTTGCCAGCGGCTTCCAGCTGGTACGAACGCTGCCAGGCCGATTCCTGCGCCATGGCGGGTGCGCCCGAGAGGGCGATGGCGGCGAACACGGATGTCAGTAAACGTCTTGCAATCATGGTTTCTCCTGTTTGTGTCGGATGTCAGTTGTCTGGTGGTGCATGCAGATTCTCCTGGCTGCTTGTATCTGCATCATGAAGCATTATGAACGCTGTGTGAATGTGTGCAACGAATCAAAAAGACACATTGTCAATACTCCTTATTCGATAGCTGTCCCCGCTTGTCCCATAAGGATTTCAAGCCGATCAGATACCTTAAACCGGCCTTATTATGCTGCATGGCAGGCAAGCGAGTGTGCCGAAAAGCCCGTCGAACCAGCCCCGCTTGGGCAACACCCGCTCCCGCACCGTACGGTACATGTCCTCGTTCACGGCATGGAGGAAATCGTGCGGCGTCGGGCACAGGTAAAACAACAGCCCGAGAACCGCGTACAGCACCGCAGTCCCCAGAGGATTGTCCAGACTGCCCAGATTGAGGGCGCTGCCGAAAGACTTCTTGAGGCTCACCCCCAGGAGGTTGACGCTGTAGATTTCGTCCAGTACGAGATGCACCACGAAACCCGCCGACACAAAGATGCCGCAGCCCCAGGCATGCAGGGCGCTGGCACCGAACATCCGATGCGCCAGCAGCGTGGTTGCCAGGCCAAAACAGATGCCTGCTGGGATCGAATGAATAAGCCCCCGGTGCACCGTGAAGTGGGCGAACAGATTCAGCAAACCGTAGCGTATGCCCACGAAACACGCGATCCAGAGGATGACCAGTTCGACCAGGGAATAGCGCTGGCTCAGGGCAAACACCAGCAGAAAACCGCACACCACGGCCAGCACGTTGAAGGCGACGCGAATGGGGATGGAATTGGGCGAGTCGATGTCGGGAAGCAGTCCACCGATCACCCCCAGGATAAAGTACAGCACCACCGCCTCATGGGTCGCAACCCCGGTCATCACCAGGCCGGTGGCAGCAATGCCGCTGACCCCTGCGGCGCCCATCAGATGCATATTGAAATTTGCCACTGGCCGAATATTCGTTCTTCTATGGTGTCAAAGCGGTTTACGCGCGCTCGTCTCCCGCTTGTGCAGGTACATCCGGCACCAGACCCAGATAGTGTTCAAAGTCACTGCGCCTGCCATTGCTTGCTTCTGCCTTGAGAAAATCGAGCGTCAGGACGGATGCCATCTTTTCAGACGCAGCGCTGGCGATAAACTGGTTCACCGAAACGTCATCCCGAGCGGCCAGTTCCTTGATCTTCTGGTGGACAGAGTTCGGCAAACGAATGGTTATTGCGACCATGATCAGTTCCTCGACAAATTTTAATTCACTGTCCGAAATCATGCGGGGTCATGCGGACCCATGATTCTCCTGATTCAATAGCTGTCCCCGCTTGTTCCATGAGGATTTTCGGCTATTCCAGTTTTCACGCAAACAGGATGGCTTCGAGTCGGGCAAGCGCTTCATCAAGAATGTGCTGCGGCACGGTTTCCTTGAAGCGCACATTCCGCGCACGCCAATCCAGAGACTTCAACTGGTGGCAGTGCACTGCACCTTGCGTATCGACTCCCGCGCCCATCAGCGTAACCACCGTTCCGTAGGTGCGCGCTGCCGCAGCCGCGCCTTGCGAAATCGGACAAATCATTGCCAGGCCTTGCTGATTGAAGACCTTGGCGCTTAGGACAAGGCCCAGATGCGGACCCTTCATCTCGCGCCCGGCGGACGGATCACAATCGAGGTACACAATGTCGCCACGGCTCGGCAAGTACGCCATCAACCGTCCTCCAGTCCGACAGATGGTATTTCATCCCAAGCCTCGACACGCGGCAACCCCTGTGGCATTTCGGCCATCAGGTCGGCCAGTTTGTAGCGCGGACGGCTCGGCGCCTCGACGGTCATCGTCTTCCCAAGAAGATGGAGTTCCACCTGAGAGCCTTCGCCCAGGCCATTCTGGTCAACAAACGCCTTGGGCACCGTCATCACGAGCGAACCACCGGCTTTGCGCAAGGTTTGCAGCATAAGAACCTCCTGTCCATCACACATCCTGTCCAAGTATACCTTCGAGTTTTACTGAAGTAGGACTTTTATTCTCCTGATTCGATAGCTGTCCCCGCACGTCCCACAAGCGCAAACGGCTGATTTGACGCAAGCACGCCATCTTCCGGCTAACCTTCATGAAACCACCGTAGCCTCTTGTGGAGAATCTGTTCGAATTTCCTTCTTCCGTCCTCGGCGCCACACTCGGTGGACCAGGGCTTCACATCATCCGCGCGTTGCTGGTAAGTGAACCTGAACGTTTTCGCTTGCTGGTCATACACAATCGTCAGCTCGCCATCTCCAGATGCAAAGTGCGAAACCCGACCGATATGCAAATCGGCGTGTGAGGTGTAGGGAAACAGGCTTCTTGCATACGGCGATTCTGCTATGAAACGAACGAGGTCGATCATTGGTTCAATGTGCCACCCGGACTTTTGAGCGAGCTCCTGATAAAAGGCAAGAATTTCCTGCCATGCGTGGGAGTGTGGTCTGTGCGACATGCTACTGATAAAACGCATCTCTCGGATGCACCATCTGCTTGAGCTTACGAAGCATGCGTGGAGTCCTTTGTGTCCATGCGATCTCCGCCCCATCTCCGAGTTCTTCGTAGACGGGCAGCAGCTCGGTGACGCCAAGGTATTCCCACCGCACCCGAACGCCATCTGGACCACCGCGATAGGGCTTCGAGGCGGCCTTCCCGATCTTCTCCACCTTGGCATAGGCAGTCTCAAGCGAGGTGGCCTTGACGAGAACGGTGTTCTCCCAAGACAGGAACTTCGCATTCGGTTCATTCCTGCGCTTGTCTGCGAGTTCAACGAAGCGAAGCAGGTACGAACCCAGGTACCACCCGACGGGAGAAGTGTTCTTGTCGTATTCCATGAATTTCATATCACCCGTGATATCAAAAATACCAAAAACGCGCTACAACTGCTCCCCGCAAGCCTGTGTGGCACGTTTTTAGCCTCAATTTGGCCTCATATCAAGTATCAAATCAGCCGCTATCCACCGTGGAACAAGCGGGGACAGCTACTAAAAATGTAGTATTACCCTTTCGGGTGGGCATACGTTGCCTTGTACCTTGCTGGCACCTCGAATGGCTGCAACTTGCCCGCAAGCGACAACACGAGCAGCACGGCAACTACCGCGCCGACCAGCGCGGGCAGGACCATCGCCAGCCTGCGCATCCCGGCGGACGCGGATTGAAGTTGCCAATACACGGCGCAACCAAAATGGGTGAACAGCGCCAGGACGGCCAAAAAATAGTACGGAACAAAGAAAAACCCGTATGGCGGAACGTGCATGCCAGCGGCTGCGTAGTAAAAGTTCGTGTCGAGTGCGAGGGCCACCCGGCCAAAGACCACTGCGCTGGCATGTACGGCCAGGAAAAACGCGAGCACGGTACCCGAAATGGCTTGAAACCAGGCAACGGCGCCGGTCCTTTGCTTCCATCCGCGCACGACGAGCCAAAGACCGCTGACGACCTGGAAAGCAGTGCAGAACAAGAGAAGGCCCTCAACGACGGGTTGTCTGTAGACCGTGCGAGCCACCTCCATGAAAGCGATGTGCTCAGGAATGCCGACCAGTGACCACAGGTGGTTGGTGATGTGCACCAACGCAAACAGCCCTACCACGACTGCCGATGACCGATGAAGTGTTCGCAGGGACATGCTACAGCCGTGTTCCATCGCGCGCAGGAGAGACCCAGAGCCGCAGCGTTGGCATGACAGCGAAGAGAACGAGCATGCCAAGGTAAACGGAGCCAGAAACCGGGTCCCGGCTGGCGATGTACGCGCCAACGCTCCTGCCCGCGATGGCCACGGCGAGCAACAGCTCTGCCAGCACCAGCATTGCGAGCGCGATAAAGCCCACGAGCAGGCTGGAGCCAGGGGTTCTGATACGCACGAATCTGGAAAGAACGTAGCCAGCGGCAAGGAAGATGGCGATGAACATCAGGGGCATTTCCGCGAGTTCCGCATAGCGCTCACCGATACGCGGAACGAGCAATGGTACCCGGATCGCACCGAGCAGGAAGCCCGCGCCAAACACGATGCCAAAGTACGCCGAGGCTGCGGTAAGCGTGGTACGAAATCTGGTGGCTTGCGTTCGGGTGGTATGCATGATTTTCCTGATTCTCCTGATTCAATAGCTGTCCCCGCATGTTCCATGGGGATTTCCGGCTATTTTTCCATAAAAAAGTCCCGGCAGATGGTGTAGACAGTGTTCAGGGACGCTCCCACACCTCCACTGCACCGGCGCGGACCGTGAACAAGGGGTGTTGTTCTGGTGCTTCAGTGCTGCCAAGCAGTTTCAGATGCAAGACAGGGGAGCGTTTTTGGAGTTTGGCAAGAAGATGTGCCCATTCGTAAGCCATCTGGCCGGAGGTGACCGTGAGGGTCAGCGTCAACGCTGCCGCACTTTGCGGTGATGTGAATTTGTTCTCGTCAAAGGAATACCCGCGCAACCCGGCTTCGGCATGCACTGCCTTCAGATACAGCGCGATGGCATCCAGCGGTGCCGCGTGGCCGCGAAAACGGTCCAACTGTGGATGCTTGCGATAGCCACGTGTTTCGCCACGCAAAACCGCTTGCGCCAGCAAGGCTTCCCGCCACAGGGCGACCAGGCCTTGGGGGTCAAGGTATTTGGGATGCAAGGACCAAAGGCGCATATGCTATAGATTTAATATCTTTTGCCGCACATTCCATAGGGCCTTCAGGCTGATTTATCATAAAAATACAGACGATCTACAAAATCCTGCGCCCCAGCAATCCGCCTATGCAGCGCACCAGCCACTTGGGGGCGGCGCGCGAGGCGATCATGGTCGCTTGGTTGACGATGCCGGGCACGCAGATGGCATCTCCCTTCATGCAGGCGGCAAAGCCCATGTCGGCGACTTGCTGTACGTCACCGACCAGAAATCCTGGCAATTGGTGCAGCTTGTCGTTGGCGCTGGCCGCCTGGGTCAACATGTTGGTGGCGGTGATGCCGGGGCACAGCGCGGTGACGGTCACACCAGTGCCGCGCAGTTCCTCGGCCAGCGACTCGGACAGCGATAACACATAGGCCTTGCTGGCGGCATAGCTGGCCAGCGAGGGCACCGGCTGAAATGCTGCGATGGAGGCCACATTCAGCACACGCCCGGCGCCACGCGCCACCATGCCCGGAACGAAGGCACTGAGCATGGCGGTCAGCCCGGAAATATTCAGATCAATGATGTTCTGGTGGACGGATGGAGCCATGGCGGTGAACGCGCCTTGTTCCAGCACGCCCGCGCAATTGACCAGCACGTCCACGTTGCGGTGCTTGCGTGATAGCGTGGCCAGCAATTGCGCCGCTGTATCCGGTTTGGACAGATCGGCTGCCTGCACGCTGACGGCAACGCCGTACTGGCTGGCAAGGCTGGCGGCCAGGGTTTTCAGTTTGTCCTCGCTACGCGCCACCAGAATGGCATCGTATCTGGCGGCCGCAAAACAGCCCGCCAGCGCCTCCCCGATGCCGGACGATGCGCCGGTAATCAACGCGACTGGATTGGCAGGGGCAAAAGTGGTGGAAGCTGTGCTTTTCTTCGGCATGGCGAGCCCTTTGATAGGGGAAGATGGATAGGAGCACCCAAGAGCGTGCGTTCAAGTATGGTACACCCTGGGCACGCCTGGGGACATCAGTACCGCACTGCGCCCCCTGACCCGCTCGCTTAGAATCGCCGCTCCCTTATGCGCACCACGTTCCTCTCACCCTTTCACAATCTCCGTACAGCAAAGGCTGCGCCATGACCGGCTGGCAGATGCTGCTGTACAAGGAAGTGCTGCGCTTTTGGAAAGTGGCGTTCCAGACCGTTGCCGCGCCCGTGTTGACGGCCATGTTGTACCTGCTGATTTTTGGCCATGTGCTCGAAGACCATGTGAAGGTGTACGACAGCGTGCGCTATACCGCATTCCTGGTGCCGGGACTGGTGATGATGAGCATCTTGCAAAACGCCTTTGCCAACAGTTCCTCGTCGCTGATTCAAAGCAAGATCATGGGCAATCTGGTGTTTTTGCTGCTCACGCCTTTGTCGCACTGGCACTGGTTTGTGGCCTACGTGGGCTCGAGCATTGCGCGCGGTCTGGTGGTGGGGGCCGGGGTGTTTGTGGTGGCCGTTTGGTTTGCGCCCCCGACTTTTGTGGCCCCCGTGTGGATTGTGGTGTTTGCCGTGCTGGGCGCCGCGTTGATGGGCGCATTGGGCTTGATTGCCGGTTTGTGGGCCGAAAAATTTGACCAGCTGGCGGCGTTCCAGAATTTCATCATCATGCCCATGACGTTTTTGAGCGGCGTGTTCTACTCCATCGGCTCGCTGCCGGCGTTCTGGCAGGCCACCAGCCACCTGAACCCGTTCTTCTATATGATTGACGGCTTCCGCTACGGTTTTTTTGGCCAGAGCGATGCCTCGCCCTGGTTGAGCCTGGGGATTGTGGGTGCGGCCTTGCTCGCCACCAGCGTGCTGGCCATGCACCTGCTACGCATTGGCTACAAAATCCGCAGCTGATTCCACTACATCTTTTAATGCTGCCCACCATGACCGTTATGACCGCTGAAGAATTGCAGGCTCTTATTGCCGCCGGATTGTCCTGTACCCACTGCGCGGTGGAAGGCGATGGCCGCCACTGGTACGCCACGCTGGTGTCCAGCGCATTTGAGGGTCTGCGCGCTATCCAGCGCCACCAGCGGGTCTACGCCACCTTGGGCAATCGCATCACCAGCGGCGAAGTGCACGCCCTGTCGATGAAGACCTTTACGCCCGCCGAATGGGCGGCACAGGAAACACAGGGAAGTTAGGCAGCCAAACTCCGGGAGTACTTGTATGTCCATGTTCAGATTTTCACTGCCACTGCTGGCAACGGCGCTTCTGGTGGGTTGCTCCAAACCTGTCCCGAGTGAAGAACCGATTCGGGCGGTGAAGGTGGTCACCGTGGGGGTCGACAGCATGCACTCGGGGGCCGAGTTTGCGGGCGAGGTACGCGCCAGGGTCGAGTCCCGGCTGGGGTTTCGGGTGGCAGGCAAGCTGATACGGCGCCAAGCGGAACTGGGGCAAAGGGTCAAAAAAGGCGATATCCTGGCACAGCTTGACCCGCAAGACCTCCTGCTGGGGCTGCAATCGGCCAGGGCGCAACTGGCCCAAGCCACCACCAATCGCGATCTGGCCGCAGCGGACTTCAAGCGTTTCCAGGAGTTGCGGGCCCAAAACTTCATCAGCAGCGCCGAGCTGGAGCGGCGCGAGGCGGCGCTGAAAGCCGCGCAGGCCCAGGTGGACCAGGCCCAGGCGCAAGGAACGGTACAGGGCAACCAGGCGGCTTACGCAAGCCTGCTGGCCAATGTCTCCGGCGTGGTCACGGCAGTGGAAGCCGAACCGGGTCAGGTGCTGACGGTCGGCGCGCCGGTGGTACGTATCGCGCAGGACGGCCCCAGGGACGTGGTGTTTGCGGTGCCCGAAGACCGGGTGGGGATGGTGGCGACCGGCTCCAAGGTAGACATACACGCCTGGGGTTCGGATTCCAGCATCCAGGGTCAGGTACGCGAGGTGGCCGCCAGTGCCGATCCCGTCACGCGGACATTTGTGGTCAAGGTGTCCATGGACCCGCAAAGGGATTTGCCGCTGGGCAGTACCGTCTCGGTTATGCCCCACGCCTTGAGCTTGCGTGGTATTTCCGTCATCAAACTGCCCACCAGCGCCTTGCGCCAGGACGGTAAGTCCACCGCCGTATGGGTGCTTGACCCTGCCAGCATGACTGTCAAGCTCCAGCCGGTGACCGTCGCCACCGCCGATGGCAACGAGGTGGTGCTGACTGAAGGATTGCAGCCGGGCATGCAGGTGGTGAGCGCGGGTGTGCATGTGCTCTCGCCCGGACAGAAAGTGGCGGTGTACAAGGAAAAACCGGCGACCGTGCCCGTGGATAGAGCGGGGGTAGCTATTAAACGAGTAGCGCCTCCATCCGAGCCAGAAACTGCCGCCAGCGGCAGCGCGAAGTGAGTAGCGGCATGCGCGACGACCAACACCTGCATCTCGAAAAGAGCTTCAACCTGTCGCGCTGGGCGGTAAGCCACGCGCCTCTGACCAGATTCCTGATGATTGTGCTGATGCTGCTGGGTGCAGCTGCGTACTTTCAGCTCGGCCAGGACGAAGACCCGCCGTTTGTGTTTCGCATGATGGTGGTGCGCACCTTCTGGCCGGGTGCCAGCGCGCAGCAGATGGCCGAGCAGGTGGCAGACAAGATCGAGCGTACCTTGCAGGAAGTGCCCAACGCCGACAAGATTCGCAGCTTCTCCAAGCCCGGCGAAACCACCATTTTGTTCCAGGTCAAGGACTCCACGCGCGGCACGGACGTGTCCAACACCTGGTACACGGTGCGCAAGAAGGTGGGCGACATGCGCTTTAGCCTGCCCAATGGTGTGCAAGGCCCGTTTTTCAACGACGAGTTTGGCGATGTCTATGGCGTGATCTACGCGCTGCAGGCCGATGGTTTCAGCGATGCCGAGGTCAAGACGGTGGCCGACGAGGTGCGCCAGAAGCTGCTCCAGGTCAAGGACGTCAACAAGGTGGAACTCTTTGGCGTGCAGGACGAAAAGCTCTACATCGAGATTTCGCAAAAGCGTCTGGCGCAATTGGGTCTGGACATGAACCAGGTCTTCGCGCAGTTGAACCAGCAAAACGCCATTGAAGGCGCTGGCACGATGCAAACGCCACTGGATGTGCTGCAAGTGCGCGTGAGCGGGCAGTTCGAGGCAGAAGAGGAACTGCGCGCCATGCCGATTCGTGGTGCCTCCGGTAACCAGCTGCGCTTGGGCGATATTGCCGAAATCCGGCGTGGCTATATCGACCCGGCGCAGGTCAAGGTGCGCTTTCAGGGGCAGCAGGTGATTGCCTTGGGCGTTTCCATGATCAAGGGCGGCGACATCATCGCCATGGGCCGTGCGCTCAAAACAGCCACCCAGGCCATTGGCAAGACGCTGCCTGTGGGCATTCGCCTCATCGACGTGCAGGACCAGCCGACGGCCGTGGCCCGCTCGGTCAACGAGTTCGTCGCGGTGCTGATCGAGGCGATCATCATCGTGCTGGGGGTGAGCTTTGTCAGTTTAGGCATACACCGGCGCAGTGGCTCGAACCACTGGTATTCGCGCTACTATGTCGATCTGCGCCCGGGGCTGGTGGTGGGCATCACCATCCCGCTGGTGCTGGCCGTCACCTTTTTGGGTATGTATTACTGGGGCATCGGCTTGCACAAGATTTCGCTGGGCTCGCTCATCATTGCGCTGGGGCTGCTGGTGGACGATGCCATCATCGCCGTGGAAATGATGGTGCGCAAGATGGAAGAAGGCTACGACAAGGTGCGCGCGGCCACCTTTGCCTATGAAATCACCGCCATGCCCATGCTGACCGGCACCTTGATCACCGCCGTGGGTTTTTTGCCCATCGGCATGGCGCGCTCGGCTGTGGGGGAGTACACGTTTGCGATTTTCGGCGTCACGGTGCTGGCACTGGTGTTGAGCTGGATTGTTTCGGTGTTCTTCGTACCCTATCTGGGAACGGTGCTGCTCAAGGTCAAACCGCACGGCGTGGATGAACAACCCCATGAGTTGTTCGACACCCCGTTTTACAACGGCTTTCGTCGTACCGTGAACTGGTGCGTGCAACACCGCTGGATCACCATTGGCGCTACGCTGCTGATTTTTGCGCTGGGTATTGTGGGCATGGGTAAAGTGCAGCAACAATTTTTCCCCGACTCGGCACGTCCCGAAATCATGCTGGATGTCTGGTACCCGGAAGGCACATCGTTTGCGGCCAATGAGGAAACGACCAAGCGCATCGAAGCACGCCTGATGCAAGAAGCCGAAGTCGAAAACGTGACCACCTGGTTGGGAACAGGCGTACCGCGCTTTTATCTGCCGCTGGATTCCATTTTTCAGCAAAGCAATGTATCGCAATTCATCATCCTGCCAAAGGAGCTGAAGTGGCGCGAACCCCTGCGCATCCGCCTGCCCGCGCTGTTGGCGCAGGAGTTCCCCGAGGTACGTGCCCGCATCAAGATACTGCCCAACGGTCCGCCCGTGCCGTATCCCGTGCAGTTCATGGTGGTGGGTGGCGATCCTGCCACTTTGCGCGCCCGTGCCGATGAGGTCAAGGACATTTTGCGTGCCAGCCCTAATATGCGCGGCGTGAACGATAACTGGAACGAATCGGTCAAGGTGCTGCGTCTGGATGTGGACCAGGCCAAGGCGCGCGCGCTGGGCGTGAGCAGCCAGTCGATAGCCCAGTCCTCGCGCACCATCTTGTCGGGTATCACGGTCGGGCAGTACCGCGAAGGCGACAAACTGATCGAGATCGTGCTGCGCCAGCCACTGGAAGAGCGCAGCGCCATCACCGACATCGGCAACGCCTACTTGCCCACTGCCAGCGGCAAATCCATCCCCCTGACCCAGATTGCCAGGCCCAGCTTCAACTGGGAGCCCGGCGTGCTCTGGCGTGACCGGCGCGAATACGCGATCACCGTGCAGGGCGATATTGTCGAAGGATTGCAGGGCGCAACCGTCACTGCCGAACTCTTGCCCAAACTGCGCGCGCTGGAGGCCAGCTGGCAAGCCAAGGGCTGGACGGCCCACCGCATCAATGTGGCCGGTGCCGTGGAGGAAAGCAGCAAAGGCTCATCTTCCATTCTTGTGGGCATGCCCACCATGCTGTTCATCACCTTCACACTCTTGATGCTGCAATTGCACAGCTTCAGCCGCGCCACGCTGGTTTTCCTGACCGGGCCTCTGGGCATTGCCGGTGTGGCGGCAGCGCTATTGATATCGGGCAAGCCTTTCGGCTTTGTGGCTTTGCTGGGCGTGATTGCCCTCATGGGCATGATCCAGCGCAATTCGGTGATCCTGATTGACCAGATCGAGCAGGACCGTGCAGCGGGCGTGCCGACCTGGAACGCCATCGTCGAGTCCACCGTGCGCCGGCTGCGCCCCATCGTGCTTACTGCTGCCGCAGCCGTGCTGGCCATGATTCCGCTGTCGCGCTCGGTGTTCTGGGGTCCCATGGCGATTGCCATCATGGGCGGATTGATCGTGGCCACGGTTCTGACCCTCCTGGCGCTGCCCGCCATGTACGCTGCGTGGTTCAGGGTGACGAAAACATCATCCTGAAAAATAAAGCCTTTCAGGCTATACCGTTCACGCAACGTGCGGGAGTAGCTATATTTTCAGGAGTTTTTGCATAGATGAGGTGAACATGGATACGCAATTAAGGCAACGTCTTGACGAAACAGTAGCGCAATTGACAGAGCAACGACAAGCCGAGGTACTGGACTTTGCCGAGTTTTTGCGCGCACGCGACCAGGCCGCAGCGCAAAGAAGAATGGATGAGGCCATGGCGCTTGTGCGTGAAATCATTCAATCACCACCCAAAGGGCGGCTAAGTGCGATGCAACTGGATTTAACCGGCTACAAATTCAACCGGGATGAAGCCAATGAGCGCTAAACCCTTGTTTCTGGATACGAACATTCTTGTTTACGGGTACACGGGGCAGGATGAAGCCAAGCGCGACATTGCCAATGCATTGATTTCTGGCGGACGGGCCATGGTCAGCGCCCAGGTGATCAATGAGTTCTGCAACACCTTACGACGAAAGTTTCCACAGCAATTCTTACAAGCGAATGCTGCGCTGGAAGAATTGGCCGCCTGCTTACCCGTTGCCACGCTTGACTACACCAGCGCGCAAGCGGCTGTGCAGTTATCCCTGCGGTTTGGCTGGTCGTTTTATGACAGTCTGATAGTCGCCGTTGCACGTGAAGCGGGTTGTTCCGTCGTGCTGACGGAGGACATGCAACATGGTCTGGTCGTGGATGGTCAATTGCGCATCGAAAACCCTTTCCTTGCCGGCTCTTAACGGTGAATGAATAAACAATGGACAAACTTCTGATTCGCCCCAACGGCCCCTTGCATGGCGAGGTGCTGATTTCCGGCGCTAAAAATGCTGCCCTGCCTGAACTGTGTGCCGCCTTGCTGACGGATGAACCCGTCACCTTGCGCAATGTGCCGGGTCTGCGCGATGTGTCCACCATGCTCACATTGATTCGCAACATGGGCGTGCAGGCCGAGTACAGCGCCGACGGCACGGTGCGGCTGGATGCCAGCGCCCTAAGCTCCCCCGAAGCGCCTTATGAGCTGGTCAAGACCATGCGCGCTTCGGTGCTGGTGCTCGGCCCCTTGCTGGCGCGCTATGGCGAGGCCACGGTGTCGCTGCCCGGCGGCTGCGCCATCGGCTCGCGCCCGGTGGACCAGCACCTCAAGGGGCTCTCGGCCATGGGCGCCGAGATTCGTGTCGAGCATGGCTACATGATTGCGCATTTGCCCAAGGGTCGCACCCGTCTGCACGGCGCACGCATTGCAACCGACATGATTACCGTGACCGGCACCGAAAACTTTCTGATGGCAGCAAGCCTGGCCGAAGGGGAGACCATTCTGGAAAACGCCGCACAGGAGCCGGAAATTCCCGATCTGGCGGAAATGCTGATCCAGATGGGCGCCAAGATCGAAGGCCACGGCAGCAGCCGCATCCGCATCCAGGGCGTCGAGTCGCTGCGGGGCTGCACGCATACGGTGGTTGCCGACCGGATCGAGGCAGGCACTTTTCTGTGCGCTGTGGCGGCGACAGGTGGCGATGTGGTGCTGAAAAACGGCTGCATCGACCATCTGGACGCCGTGGTCGAAAAACTGCGCGATGCGGGCGCTATTGTCAGTGCCGTGCCGGGTGGCATACGGGTGCAGTCAAGCGGTCGGCTCAAGGCGCAGAGTTTTCGCACCTCGGAATACCCTGGTTTTCCAACCGATATGCAGGCCCAGTTCATGGCGCTCAACTGCATTGCACACGGCCACAGCCGGGCGACAGAAACCATTTTTGAAAACCGCTTCATGCACGTTAATGAACTGGTCCGGCTGGGCGCCAATATCCAGATCGACGGCAAGGTGGCCGTGGTGGAGGGCGTGGAACGCTTGTCGGGTGCTACCGTCATGGCAACTGATCTGCGCGCCTCGGCCAGTCTGGTGATTGCCGGTCTGGTGGCCGACGGAGAAACCGTGGTGGATCGCATCTACCACCTGGATCGTGGCTATGACCATATGGAAGCCAAGCTGCGCGGCATCGGTGCCGACATCGAGCGCATCCGATAATCACGCCATGAACGCAAACTCCATGATTACCCTGGCCCTGTCCAAAGGGCGTATTTTTGAAGAAACCGTGCCACTGCTGGCCGCTGCCGGCATCGAAGTGCTGGACGACCCCGAAAAGTCGCGCAAACTGATCCTGACGACCAATATGCCCGACGTGCGCCTGCTGGTTGTGCGCGCCACCGATGTGCCGCCCTATGTGCAAAACGGCGGCGCCGATATGGGCATCACCGGCAAGGACACCTTGCTGGAGCACGGCATGGATTGGGGCGGTGCTTCGGGCACAGGCTTGTACCAGCCGCTGGATTTACAGATTGCCAAATGCCGCATCAGCGTGGCCGTGCGGGCGGATTTTGACTACGCCAACGCTGTGCGCCAGGGTGCGCGTTTGCGGGTGGCCACCAAATACGTGGCCATTGCACGCGAATTCTTTGCATCCAAGGGCGTGCACGTGGACCTCATCAAGCTCTATGGCAGCATGGAACTGGCTCCCTTGGTCGGCATGGCCGATGCGATTGTGGACCTGGTGTCCACCGGCAGCACGCTCAAGGCCAACCAACTGGTCGAAGTCGAGCACATCATGGACATCAGCTCGCATCTGGTGGTCAACCAGGCAGCGCTCAAGCTCAAGCGCGTGCGCATCCGCGCCATCATCGACGCCTTTGCCGGAGCACTTGCACTATGACTTTAATAGCCTCCCCCGCACGGCTGACAAGCGCAGATGGCCAATTCGATGCCCAATTGCAGGCACGCTTGCACTGGGCGGCGGACACCGATGCGGCCATTGAGCAGCGCGTGGCCGACATTGTGCGTGACGTGCAGACACGCGGTGACGCAGCCGTCCTGGAATACACCGCGCGCTTTGATGGCCTGACTGCTGCCAGCGTGTCGGCGTTGGAATTGACGCAGGCCGAACTCAAAGCCGCGTTTGACTCCCTGCCCGATTCCCGGCGCGACGCCTTGCAAGCGGCTGCCGGGCGTGTGCGCGCCTACCATGCCGCACAAAAGAAAGCCTGTGGCGAAAGCTGGATTTATGTGGATGAAGACGGCAACCGGCTGGGGCAGAAGGTTACGCCGCTGGACCGCGTTGGCATCTACGTGCCCGGCGGCAAGGCCGCCTACCCATCGAGCGTGCTGATGAATGCGATTCCAGCGCACGTGGCCGGGGTGGATGAAATCATCATGGTGGTGCCCACGCCCAAAGGCGAGAAGAACCCGCTGGTGCTGGCCGCCGCTTTTGTCGCCGGGGTCACGCGCGCTTTCACCATCGGCGGCGCGCAGGCCGTGGCCGCCCTGGCCTATGGCACAGCCACCCTCCCGAAGGTGGACAAGATCACCGGCCCCGGCAATGCCTATGTGGCCTCAGCCAAGCGCCGCGTGTTTGGCACGGTGGGTATCGACATGATTGCCGGTCCGAGCGAAATCCTGATTCTGGCCGACGGCAGCACCCCGGCGGACTGGGTGGCGATGGATTTGTTCAGCCAGGCCGAGCACGACGAACTGGCGCAAAGCATTCTCTTAAGCCCGGATGCCGCCTATCTGGATGCGGTGCAGGCGTCCATCCACCGCCTGCTGCCCACCATGCCGCGCGCTGCCATCATTGCCCAGTCGCTCAACGGACGCGGCGCGCTGATCCACACCCGCAGCATGGAAGAAGCCTGCACAATTGCCAACCGCATTGCACCGGAACATCTCGAAATCTCCAGCCGCGAACCCCAGCGCTGGGAACCGCTGCTCAAACATGCCGGTGCCATTTTTCTGGGCGCTTACACCAGCGAATCACTGGGCGACTACTGCGCCGGACCCAACCACGTGCTGCCCACCAGCGGCACGGCGCGTTTTTCCAGCCCCCTGGGGGTCTATGACTTCCAGAAACGCTCCAGCATCATCGAAGTCAGCCAGAAAGGTGCCCAGGTGCTCGGCCCCATCGCTGCCGAGCTGGCCTACGGCGAAGGCTTGCAAGCGCACGCGCAGGCCGCGCAGATGCGGCTGGTGTAAAGAAAGCATTCCATGATCGTCGGCAAAAAATATGTTGCAAGCGAGATCAACGCCCGTTATGACGCGATTGTGATCGGCTCGGGCCTGGGCGGATTGACCACAGCGGCCTTGCTGGCCAAGGCAGGTAAAACCGTTCTGGTACTGGAGCGCCATTACACCGCCGGTGGTTTTACACATTCCTTCAAACGCAAAGGCTACGAGTGGGATGTCGGCGTGCATTACATCGGCGAAGTACATCGGCCAGACTCCCCCTTGCGCCGGGTATTCGACTGCATCACCGAGGGGAAACTGCAATGGGCCAAGATGGACGATGTGTATGACCGCATCCTCATTGCCGGGGACGAATACGCCTTTGTAGCGGGCGCCAGGAATTTCCGACAGGAGTTGCTGCGCTCGTTCCCCAAAGCGGGAGCGGAAATTGATGCCTATTTGCACCACATCCGCCAAGCCAGTCGCAGCATCGGTGCCCATTTCGCCCGACGCCATATGCCCGCCATCATGCAGTCCGCGCTGGGACTTTTGCCCCAAAAAGACCGGATTGATTACTTCGGGCGCACCACGCACAGTGTGCTGGCCGATTGCATCCATGACCCCCGCCTTGCCAGCGTCCTGTGCGGTCAGTGGGGGGACTATGGCCTGCCACCCAGGCAATCCAGCTTCGGCATGCACGCCATCGTGGCCCAGCACTACCTGGGCGGTGCGAGCTTTCCTGTAGGTGGTGCGTCACAAATTGCCCACCACATCACACCCGTGATTGAACGCGCTGGCGGCAGCGTGCGCGTGGACGCCGAGGTGGAATCCGTCCTGATCGAGAAGGACCGCGCCATCGGCGTGCGCATGGCCAATGGCGACGAAATCCTTGCCACCCAGGTCATCAGCGCCGTGGGCCTGCTCAATACCTACCAGAAGCTGATTCCCGAGTCGGTGGGGCAGCGGCTGGGAATGCCGGAAAAACTCGCCTGCGTCAAGCCCTCCATTGCCCACCTGGGGCTGTATCTTGGCATCAAAGGCACGGCGCAGGAACTGGGACTGGAGCAGGCCAACCGCTGGGTGTACCAGGATTACGACCACGACGCCAGTCTGGCGCGCTTTATGGCATTGCCTGGACCCAATGGCGCTTTTCCGCTGAATTTTCTCTCGTTCCCTTCAGCCAAGGACCCGGCCTGGAACCACAACTACCCCGGCACCGCCACCATTGATGTGGTGACCCCGGCGCCATACCAATGGTTTGAACCCTGGCAGCACATGCCCTGGAAACACCGTGGCGCCGACTACGAAGCGTTCAAACAATCCTTGAGCGAACAACTGCTGGCCGAGGTCTACCGGCAGGTGCCCCAGGTGCGCGGCAAAGTGGATTACTGCGAACTCTCGACCCCGCTGTCCACCGCGCATTTTGGCAACTACGCGCAAGGACAGGTCTACGGCATGGACCACAGCCCGCAGCGCTTTGCCCAGACTTGGGTCAAACCCAGCACACCGATCAAGAATTTCTACCTCACCGGGCAAGACATCATGACCTGCGGAGTGGCCGCAGCCATGATGGCCGGGGCCATGACCGCCATCAATGCTCTGGGCACCGGGGCCATGGTTTTGCTGCCCGAAGTGCTGGCGCCACAGCGCCCGTGGGGCCGCCAGGCAACCCAGGCCCTGAGCCGCTTGAAGCAGCGCCGCCCTGGAGCCGATGTAACAACAACCAGACTGGCCCCGCCCGAACCCAAGGCGCGCAGCTTTACCGCCCAATGTGTTGCGCGCGTGCCCCTGACCCACGACGTGGTGGCCTTGCGCTTCACAGTACCCGACGGCGCCCTGGTTTTCAAGCCGGGACAGTTCGTCACGCTGGCACTGGACATCAAGGGGCAACAGCATTTCCGCTCCTACACCATCGCGTCCTCGCCCACACAAAGTCCGATGATCGAACTGGTGGTCAAACGGGTCGACCATGGACTGGCATCCAACTGGCTGTGTGACGCGGTGCAGCCAGGAGCCTCGTTGTCAATGAGCGGACCACACGGCACCTTTACCTGCGCGCCCCGTCCACGTCCCAAGCTGCTGATGCTCTCAGCGGGCAGCGGCGTGACCCCGATGTTGTCGATGGCGCGTTGGCTGCGCGACAGCGGCGCCCAGACGGACGTGGTGTTTTTCCACAGCGCCCGCACCACCAAAGACCTGATCTGCGATGACGAGGTGCAAGCCCTGGCGCAAACCCTGCCCCATTTTGTCCGGCACATCAGCCTGACGCGCAGCGCACGTACTATACGTACTGTACGCAATACGTTCAAAGGGCATATCGACGCATCCATGCTGCGTGCCATAGCACCCGACTTCATGGAGCGCGAAGTGTATGTCTGCGGCCCGCAGGGCTTCATGGCCTGCGTGCGGGAGATATTGCAAACCGCGCGCTTTGGGATGCGCCACCACCACGAAGAAAACTTCGATGCCCGCATCCAGGCCGGTGGCGGGCGGGTGTCTTTTGCACGCTCAGGGCTTGCAGTCGATGCTGCGGGGGAAGTCAGCCTGCTCGACATCGCGCAACAAGCGGGCGTTTCCATCGCCAGTGCCTGCCGCACGGGCGAGTGCGGCGAATGCAAGGCAAAAAAACATTCGGGCGAGGTATTGATGGCCAACACCGCCGGGCTTGCTGCTGGAGAGGAAGACGAGGGCTATGTGCTCACCTGCGTGGGCTACGCCAATGGCGCCGTAACGCTCGATGCCTGAGTGGGCGCGGTCCATGCTAGCATTGCGGCCATTTTTTGATTCTTTCCTACCGAAAGCAGCGCCGCATGGCTTCCAAAATACTCACCATCGCCACGCGCGAAAGTCGGCTTGCCTTGTGGCAGGCGCAGCACGTCAAGACCTTGCTCGAACAGCAAGGCCATAGCGTCCAGCTGCTGGGCATGACGACCCAGGGCGACCAGATTCTGGATCGCTCCTTGAGCAAGGTCGGCGGCAAGGGATTGTTTGTCAAGGAGCTGGAAGTCGCGCTGGAAGAGGGACGCGCCGATCTGGCCGTGCACTCGCTCAAGGATGTTCCCATGGAGCTGCCCCAAGGCTTCAGCCTGGCGTGCGTGCTGGAGCGCGAAGACCCGCGCGATGCCTGGGTGTCGAACCACTACGCGGCGCTGTCCGATTTGCCCACCGGGGCGGTCGTCGGCACCTCCAGCCTGCGCCGGGTAGCCTTGCTGCGCGCCATGCGCCCGGACCTGAAGATCGAGGCGCTGCGCGGCAATCTGGATACCCGTCTGAGAAAACTCGATGACGGTCAGTACGACGGCATTGTGCTGGCCGCAGCCGGACTCAAACGCCTGGGGCTGGCAGCGCGCATACGCACGGCCTTCACGTCGGAGCAGATGCTGCCCGCAGCCGGACAGGGTGCGCTCGGCATCGAGGTACGTTCGGACCGCAGCGATGTGTTGCAGATTGTGCAGCCCTTTATGCACCAGCCAACCTGGCTGGCGGTGTCTGCCGAGCGCGCGGTCAGCCGGGTGATGGGCGGGAGCTGCTCCATGCCACTGGCTGCGTACGCCACGCTGCAAGATTCCCTGCTGCACATGGATGCCGTCTGGGGCGACCCCGAAGGGCACTTGCCGCTGGTGCATGCGCAAGTCCAAGGCGCCGTTGTGGACGCGCATGCAGCAACCCGACTGGGTGAGCAAGTGGCCCGCCAACTGCAAGCCGGAGTGCAGCGGCAAACCGCTGGATTGGAGCCGTAAGCCTATGCCCGTCATCGTTACCCGCCCCGCTACGGAAGCCCGCAAATGGATGGATGGTTTGCGCCATGCTGGCTTCGAGACGCTGGCCCTGCCGCTGATTGCCATCGCGCCGGCACCAGACCCGACTGTCGTGCGTGCGGCCTGGGAGCGCATCGAGAGCTTTGATGCCGTCATGTTTGTCAGCGCCAACGCAGTGGCCCAGTTCTTTGCATTAAAACCGGAGCAATCCGCCGTGTTCAGAGCGGGATCAACTATTAAAACAAGAGCATTTGTCACCGGACCCGGCAGCCTGTCTGCCTTGTTGCGTGCATCTGTCGATGCCCGGTATATCGACGCACCCGCCCCCGACTCCGGGCAGTTTGACTCGGAGGCGCTGTGGGCAGTGGTCGCGCATCAGGTACGGCCTGGCTTTCGGCTGCTGGTGGTGCGCGGCACACACACACCATCGGAAAATCCGGCAGGCGATGGTGTTGACGTTGGTGTTGGCCGGGACTGGTTTGCCGAACAGGTACGCGCAGCCGGTGGGCAGGTCGAGTTTGTCGTGGCCTACCAACGCACGCTTCCCATCCTGACGGACCAGGAGCTGGCACTGGCACAACAGGCTGCAGTGGACGGCTCGGTCTGGTTGTTCAGCAGCTCGGAGGCGATTGACAACCTGGTGCACATCTGTCCGAATCAATCCTGGAGCCAGGCCAAGGCGCTGGTGACACACCCCCGCATTGCCAGGACTGCCCGGGAAGCCGGTTTTGCTGTTGTATTGGAGTCACGTCCCACCCTTGCGAGCTTGATGGCGTCGATAGAATCGCTGCAATGAACACCGCCGCCCCCGATGCGCAGCCCGTTGCCGTAAGCAACGATGTTGCGCCGCCAGCACTCCCGCCACATCCACGCCGCACCACCGTGCCCGTTTTGCTATGGGGAATTGCGTTGGTGGCTGCGGTGGCGCTGGTCCTGAGTACTTTGCTGTGGCAAAGACTGAGTTCCATGCAGGAACAATTGGCGCGCCAGAGCGCCGAAGCGGGGGCGCAGGCGTCTGAGGCCAGCGCAACGGCCAGGCGTGCCCAGGAACTGACAATGGAAACGGCGGCCAAGCTGGCAGTGACCGAGGCGCGGTTGAGTGAAGTGTCTTTGCAGCGCGCACAGCTGGAAGAATTGATGCAGAGTTTGTCGCGCTCACGCGATGAAAATCTGGTGGTCGATATTGAGTCTTCCGTGCGTCTGGCGCAACAGCAAGCACAATTGACCGGAAGCGTGGAGCCTTTGCTGGCCGCGCTCAAAAGCGCCGATGTGCGCATCACGCGCGCAGCGCAACCGCGTCTGACGCCACTGCAACGCGCCATCGCACGCGATGTGGCCAAAATCAAGGCAACGGCCCTGGCTGACACACCTGCTTTATTAGTCAAGCTCGACGAGCTGGTACTGCTGGCTGACGAGCTGCCGGTGGCCAATGCACTGCCCACTGCACGCGCCAGCAACACCCTGGCGCGCAACCCCGAGGAAACCGTCACCAGCTGGTGGGTACGGCTGGGTCTGCTGGTAGCCGAGGAGGTGCGCAATCTGGTGCGCGTCAGCCGCATCCAGGACCCGGACGCCGCCTTGCTGTCCCCGGAGCAATCGTTCTTCCTGCGTGAAAATCTCAAGCTCAAACTGCTCAATGCCCGATTGGGCTTGTTGTCGCGCCAGATTGATGCAGTGCGTGCCGATCTGGCCAGTGCGGAGGCGGCGCTTGGGCGTTATTTCGACACTGCGTCCCTTAAAACCGAGGCTACCGCCGACTTGCTGCGGCAGGTGCGTGGACAAGTCAAAGCCCTGGAATTGCCCAGGGTGGACGAAACCCTGGCGGCCTTGGCCACTGCTGCAGCCGGACGCTAGCCATGCGCATCGCTCTGTGGTTCATGGGTTTGTTTGCCATTGCGGTGGCCAGCGCCCTGTTTGCAGGCAGCAACCATGGCACCGTGACACTGTTCTTGCCACCCCACCGTGTGGATGTGTCACTCAATCTGTTCCTGATTGCGCTGGCCCTTGGTTTCATCACCCTGCATTACGCCATGCGTGCCCTGGCCGCCCTGATGGACATCCCGCATCAGGCACGGCGCTGGCGCATGCTGCAAAAGGAACGCGCCATGCACAGCGCCTTGCTGGATGCGTTTGCCCATCTGGCAGCTGGGCGCTTTGTGCGCGCGCGCAAGGCAGCCGAACTGGCCTTGGCACTGGAAGAGTCGGTCAAACACAGCCACGAGCGCCTGGCACACACCACCCGCTTGCGCATTGTTGCGCATGTGCTGGCCGCTGAGGGCGCGCATGCATTGCAGGATCGTAGCGTGCGCGACACCCACTTCCAGCAAGCCCTCAAGGAGGCCGAAAACCGCGATGCACATGACGCGCGCGATGGCGTCGGCCTGCTGGGCGCGCGCTGGGCGCTGGATGACCATGATGCAGTCCTGGCCATGCAGTTTCTGGAACAGCTGCCCATGGGTGCTTCACGCCGGACAGCCGCGTTGCGGCTGCGTTTCAGGGCTGCGCGGCTGATTGGTCAGTCCCAGATGGCACTGGAAACGGCACGTCTGCTGACCAAACACCGGGCCTTCACCGAGGTGGCCGGCACGAGCATTGCGCGCGAACTGGCCATTGAACTGATACGCGCAGCACACGACCCGGTGCAACTGCAGCGCGCGTGGGATGCACTCAGCCGCAGCGAACAGCACATACCGGAAGTGGCACTCGAAGCAGCGCAGCGTCTGCTGCAGCACGACGGAGATCCTGTTGTCGCGCGCCACTGGATATTGCCCATCTGGGACAGCATGGCGCAAAACCTTGACACTATGGCACTGGAACAGCGCGTGCGTCTGGCACGGGTGCTGGAGCGCAGCTTCGACACTGCGGATGGCGCACCTGACGCACAGTGGTTGGCCCGGGTGGAACAAGCGCAACTTGGCAACCCACGCGATGCCGTACTGCAATACCTGGCAGGTGTTGTGTGCATGCGTCTGGGTTTATGGGGCAAGGCCCAGCAAATGCTCAAACAATCCCTGGTTTTCGTGCGCGACCAGGAACTCAGGCGCGATGCCTGGCTGGCACTGGCCGCACTGGCCGAGCAACGACAAGACGCCCATGCCGCCACACAGGCCTATCGTGAGGCGGCAAAAAGATGACGCGTGCGTGTTTCGCGGCTATCATCCAGACATATGGCAACACTTACCGAACACATCATCAAACTCACCGATCACCGTGACCGGGAACTACTGGAATTAACCCTTTCCAAGGCATTGATTGACCTGTTGCGTATTGACCGTGTGGTCGTCGCCAGAGTCGTCAGTGAAGAGGGGGTAAAGCGCTGGCTGGACGTGGCATCGCTGGATGTGCGCGGTGGCGGCAGGGTCTGTGACCCCATGCGGATTGATTTTCACTCCTTGCGGGAATTACGCGACGAAAATGACAGACTGCTCTGCCTGGAACATCGCGCGCCGGTCGAATACGCCTGGGCTGGTGACGACGGACCACGCATTACCTACCTGCCGCTTTTCGCCGACTCGGCCAGCGACGACCAGGGGGTGGTGGAGATTCACTCGGGCGCTTCGTTGAGCATCGGCCAACTGGAAGTGGTGGAGGACGTACTGCACGTATTTCGCAACATGTACCGCTTGCTGGCGTACAGTGACCGCGACGCATTGACTGGCCTGCTCAACCGCAAGTCCCTTGACGATACTTTCTACAGCGCCGTACTGGAGGAAATGAACCACGGACTCGAAGGTGTGAGCCGTGTGCTGGAGACCAATGTATTGCCGGTTTCCGAACGCCGCCACCGGGTACCACCCAACTACTGGCTGGGGACGGCGAAAGTTGACCATTTCAACATCATCAATGATAAAAGCGGGCATCTGATCGCCGAAGAAGTACTGTTACTGGTAGCACGCATCCTGAACAACACGTTTCGCACCTATGACCGCCTCTATCGGCTCGGTGGCGAGCAGTTTGCGGTGCTCATGCACTGTCCGCAGGAAGAATTGGTGCTGGCAGCGTTTGAGCGCTTTCGTGTCAATATGGAAAGGTTCATTTTCCCCCAGGTCGGTGGCGTCACCATTTGTGCCGGCTTTACCCGCGTAACCCCGGAAGACTCCCCCAGCACCTCACTGGAGCGCGCCGAACGCGCGGTCGATCTGGCACAACGCAATGGCGGCAACATGATCTACAGCCACGACGATCTGGTGCGCAAGGGTTTGTTTGGCGACACGATCAAGGTTGGTGCGGTGGATTTGTTCTAAGTGCACCGAGTACTGCGGTCCATCCAACAAAAAAGGGGCGTATGCCCCTTTTTTGTTGGATGGTAAAAACGACTCAACGCGCCGACGGCGTTGGCGCGACCTGCAGCATCTTGGTGACGTCCTTGTCATTCGGCAAGGCGTAGTCGTAGCTGCGGATGATGCGGCTGTCTTCGGTACGCACAAACTTCAGGCTGACATAGGTGAAATTGGCGGCTGCCGAGTAAGTGCCCACCAACACCATTTCGGCGTTATGGCTGCGCGCAATATCCTTGATCTCACGTGACAGCAGCAGCTCACCCGTTTCCTCCCGGATGAACACATCGCCCCTGAGCTTCATTTCCTTGACGTTGAACCCGGCGGCGGCCATGTGCGAAGCGTATTGTTCCGACAAGGTGCGGCCCAAGGGTGCCGTGCGGCGCATGTCATTGACGTTGACAATCGTCGCGACCAGAACCGGCGTGTCACGCCGACCAGCACCGTGGTCATAACCGAACACCAGCTTGCCGATAGCCTCCTTGTTCAAGGCAACAAACCGATTGGCGGCAGCCTCGTCATAGGTCGGATCATTGCGCAAACCGGACGGCGCAGCGCAACCTGCCAACACGGCCAGCGCGGCAGCGCACGATAGTAATAACTTGTATTTCATGGCCCGACCACCTTTACGACTTGGGGTGCCCTGTACTGCAACAGCGTTGTATCCGCTTCTTCCACGTAATACACATCGGTTTTACGTACCAGATAACGACCGCCAGAGGCGATGGTGGTGGTCAAAATCAACTCGGTGTGGGTAGGCCCTCCGGAGCTTTCACTTGCCACATAGTCGGCACCCCCCGCAAGCGCCAGGCCGCCGGCCATCTTGTCACCGATTGGTGCCGTACCAAGGCCATAAGCGGCATAAAGACCGGCAGTTACCATGGTAAAGCGCCCGGGAACAAAATGCGGGCGCGGGCTGTTATGGCGCACCACCTGGGTCTGGTAGCTTACTTCCAGGGCGCCTTCCGGGGCTTGCTGCACCACACGGTCACTCTTGACCAGATCGGTGATTAAAAACTGCTGAAACGCCCTGTCAAACTCCGTGGCGTTGGCAGGCAAGGCTACGTACAGATTGTGCGTTGGCATGGAAAGCTTGTTCAACGATTCAAGCGTCTGCCCCACCACATCCTTCGACAACAAAGCCCAGTGGCCCGCAGAGCGTACCTTGGGTTCAACGGTGATGGGAAAGTTGGCCGAAACCGGAATTGGCGATGACACACATCCGGCCAACACTGCAGCACCGGCTCCGAGTGCCATCAGTTTCAGGTTTTTGGGAATCAAAGTAGCCCCCTCATGAAATTCCTGCTAAGCAAGGTAATGAAACAAAAGATGCCACACTGTGGGGCCATCAAGGATTTTCATTATCAACCGATACGCGCCACAAAAACAAGAAAAATCAACACCACCCACCATTTTTTTCTTATCGATCAAGAAATCTGTTGTGGTGTTGACACCACGCGGATTGTCTGCATCTCACCGTGTTTCAATATCCATGGTCATAGGCTTTGTTGCCTTTTCTACCACTCATTTGCCATGCGGTACGCTGGCCAATCAGCCGTGCCAGATATTCAACCTCTTCATCCGTGTGGTTGATCATTCGCGCCGAGGTAATCGCTGCACCCACACCGCCCGCACCCACCTCGCCCCAGAACGCCTGGTGGTAACTTGCTTCGGACAATTCACGATCCGGCCCGGATGTCAGCTCCACCACACCATAGCAATTGCAGAAGTAGGAACGATTGCCCTGGTTGGCAAAGACCTCCGTGTACGCACCCGTGCCACGTATGCCGGCCGTCAGAGTTGGTGCCATGATCTGCCGCTGCGGACCCTTGCCCCAGGCACTGACAACTGCTCCTTGCAGCAGTCGCAACACACTCACCACCGAAAGAGTCTGGCCGCGCTCAACCATCAAGGCCGAGTTCTGTCGCACGTGAAAGGCTGAATTGCCGATTGCAAAAATAAGGGTCGATTTGGGGCCGGTACGAATCTCGTCGCCGGTTTGCACCGATTGGCGCGGCAACAACGGCTGTCCGTTGACAATGACATCTCCCACGAGTTCAACGATGTTACTGGCGTCGTTTGCCCAGGCAGCGTGCATGCCACCGCCGGCAACCCAGGCAGCGGCAGCCTGCAAAAATCCGCGTCGTTGAAACCACAGGAGTTCGTCCTCAGTACGCCCTTGCAAATGGTGTTGTGTCATGGCTGGTCTCCAGGAGTAATTTCGAAATTATCAACAAATGTGAAATAAATGGACATGAAAAACATGGCTGCCAGCAAGATGGCAGCCGGATACAGTATGGCCGCAAGCACCTGCGGTCCGCCCAGCATGGATGCCAAAGTCAGCGAAAGGATGCTCGAAACAAGGAAAAGCAAAATCCAGACGATACCGTACACGGTAAAAGCCCAGAAATTACGGATACAGGCAACAAAACTGAAAAATAAACTTTTCACCGGCGCAACGCCCTGCCAATGAACCAGCGCCGGTGCATGCCAGAATACCAAGGACAAGGGGGCGTACAAGGCCGCTGCCACCAACATCGCCGTCTGGAAATCGGCCTCTTGCATCAACTCCGCCGTCACGTGCCCACCGCCCAGGTTGAGACTGGCAAATTTACCCCCATCGAACAAGGCGGAGCAAGCCAGAACCAGCATGAATCCGCCAGCGTACAAAACGCCCAGGATCAGCATCGCCTGCAGCTGTGCCCGACCCGCACGAAAAGCACTCACCATCACCAATGGCATGGGGAATCTGCCTTCACTGGTCTCCCGGGTCGCAACCATCAATCCCAGGTTTGCACCCGGAAACAGCGCCAGTGCCAACACATTACCAACCCATGGCACCAGGCTGAGTAGCGACATTGCGACCAGAAACATGAAAAAAAGGCCGGTCAACGCCAATGGCTGGCGAAAAAAGGTCTGTATCCCTTGCCTGACCCATTGAATACCTCTGCTTGCCGGGAGGATGCGCAGTTTCATGTGTCTGTGTAGCCTGGAAGACTGGCGCACGCGATGCGTTGGCGCAGCACCCGTTCAAAATGTTCGGGATCGTGTGCCTGCAAGACGGCGGCTTCACGCGGCAGATGAAAGTCCCACAACCGTGATATCCAGAAGCGCAAAGCTCCCGCACGTAACATGGCCGGTAACAACACACGCTCGCATGCCTGTAGCGGACGCACGACGGCATAGGCCGACAAGAAAGCCTGCGTGCGTTGCGCATCCATGGCACCATTGTCCAGGTCAATGCACCAGTCGTTGAGACACACGGCAATGTCGAATAACCAGGTGTCTTCCCCGGCAAAATAAAAATCAAAAAAACCCGTGAGGGTGGGAGCGCCGTTCGAACCATCCGTTGGCTCGAACAGCACATTGTCACGGAATAAATCGGCGTGAATAGGCCCTCGCGGCAAGGCTGCATAGGCCGCCAGGGCAGCAATCTGGTTCTGGTATGCCAATTCGTCTTGCAGAAGCTGCGCCTGCTCGGGCTGTACAAAGGGCAACACCACCGGCACTGTTTCATTCCACCAGTCCAGTCCACGCAGGTGGGGTTGGTGCAGGCCAAAATCGCTCGCCGCCAGATGCATGCGCGCCAAGGTCTCGCCCACCAGTGCGCAGTGGTTTTTTGTCGGCGCCAGCTCGCTTCTGCCACGCAGCCGGTTGACCACCGCCGCCGGTTTGGTTTTAAGCATATGCACCACCTCCCCATTCTGGTTGGCACTGGGGTTGGGCACTGCAATGCCGTGCTGCGCCAGATGCTTCATGAGTCTGAGGTAGTACGGCAGCTGTTCGGCACTCAAACGTTCAAACAAGGTCAAGACAAAAGCCGCCTGATCCGTTGTGACGAAGTAATTGGTATTTTCTATCCCCCCGGAACACGGGGCCATGGATTGAAGGCTTCCCAAACGCAGACTTTGCAAAAATTGATCGGCCTCGGCAAAAGAGACCTCTGTATAAACCGCCATGTGTCAGCGAACCCGGTAGTATCTGGAGGAAGCAAAAAAATGCACCCGGATTGTAGAACGTCAGATTCTCACAGGCAGTCCGGTTGCTTTTTTGCCACGACTTTGCAGGAAATTCAAGGGAACATGCTAATCTGCATCGGCTTTCATTCTCATAAATTCATAGAGGAGCAGCGTACTTAGGCGATTTCCAGCAGCGTTTATACCGATGGTGAGAAAATTCTGGCTATCACCACAGAATGCGAAAGTTGAATGATGGATACGAAAGATATCGCTACCGGGAAAGCAAGCACGAAAGGCGTAAACGTTGAAGATTTG
>JAYRRD010000087.1:0-5464 GCA_041910275.1 Rhodoferax sp. | reverse complement strand
GCACCTACAAAAAGGGCCTGCGCCTTTCCAAGAAGGCCATGCAGGCCGTGGAAGAACGTCTGGTGCGTAATCCTCTATTGCCCAAATGGGACATCCTCATTCGTCCACGGTATATGGGATGAGATTTTGCGGAAATGGCCCTATTTGGTGCAAGGATGCTGCTGCTTGAGCAAACCGACATGGGTTTGCTTGGATGAGTATTACGAGTTCAAAGACAGTGATCTGTTGCAACGTCACTTTTCTGGAGACATCCGCCGAATCGGCGTACTTCCTGACGAAATCACCGAGAGTCTGATGGGGTGTGCCTTACGATCTGAGGATATTTCCCCCCGCCAGTGCGGGATTGTCCAAGTGGCACTGGACGTTTTTCGCTCCGGTAGCGAGCAAGGTCCGTGAATATCCTCCTCCACCAGGAAGCGATACCTATATAGTGTTTGACAGAAAAGTCATTTTCATATGAAAAACAATTGGTTACATAACTTTTTGAAAACGAAGTTTCCTGCAAAACAGCCATTCTGAGAGACTTTCAGAGAATTGCCCTAGCGGGGGCTGATTCCCGGACGAAATCTTCGTTTTGGAAAATTGATGTAACTTATTGATTAAAAACATGAAATAGGTTTTCTGCCAAGCACTATATATCATGACCCATCAACCTGCACTTTTTCACTCAACCTGCATATAAGCCCAGATGACAGCCAGAACACAGCATTTGGCATGCGATTGTCCAAAAATGGCTGTTTAGTATTTGACGCACTGAACACCCTCGATGGTGTGCGTGACCTGGGGCTGGAATCCCGCAATATGCTTGGTATTGTGCAGACCTTGTGTGAAGACTTGCTGATGGCCGGATTTGATGGCCGCTCGATACGCTCCCATCTGGATGACGGTGCGCTGCATGCGATGATTGCCGAGGTGGATGAGCCCCATTTGCAAGCCAGGGTGTTGCGCGTTGCGGCATCGGTGGCCCACACCGACGAGCATCTGGCGGACGGTGAAAGTGCGCTGTTGGACATGATAGACCGCATCTGGCAAAAAAATCCGGTCACCGTTGAGGCTGTGACGTGATTCTGACCAGAAAGATACGCCCATGACTACCCCAGACCCGCGTCCGCTGGTGCTCATCACCGGCGCTGGCGGCAATATCGGACACAGCCTGGCACGCGCATTGCACGACAACTACCGCGTGGTCGGGCTGGACCGCCAGGCCAGCACAAGCCCGTTTCCTATCCTGCAGGCCGATTTTTCCTCGGCGGCCTCCATTGATCTGGCGCTGCACCAGCTGCGGGCGTCCTTCGGTACCCACATCGCCAGCGTGCTGCATCTGGTGGCCTATTTTGATTTCAGCAATGCCGACGACCCGCGCTACCAGAGCGTGAATATCGAGGGCACGCGGCACTTGCTGCGCGCGCTGCAGACGTTTGAGGTCGAGCAGTTTGTCTATGCCAGCACGATGTTGGTGCACGTCCCGTGCCGACCGGGAGAGCGCATCGACGAAAGCCACCCGATTGGCCCGCGCTGGGCCTATCCGCGCTCCAAGGCTGCCGCCGAAGCGGTGGTGCGCCAGGAGCACGGTGCCATCCCCTGCGTCAACCTGCGTCTGGCCGGTGTGTACGACGGGCAATCGCTGGTGCCGACGATGGCGCAGCAGTTTGCGCGCATTTACGAACGCGACGTGCAAAGCTACTTTTACTCCGGCAGCACGCTGGTGGGCCAGGCCATGCTGCACCGCGACGACATGCTCGATGCCTTTGCCCGCACCATCGACCGCCGTGCAACGCTGCCGCCGGAAGTGGACATCCTCATCGGCGAATCCGATGCGGTTGGGTATGACGCACTGCAAGACCGCCTGGGAGCGCTGATGCATGGCGTGCCGGACTGGACGACGCTGCAAGTGCCCAAATCCGTCGCCGCTGCCGGGCTGTGGGTCCAGGCCAAGCTGGAGCCGGTCATTCCCGATGTGATTGACAAAGGCCAGCCGCCGTTTGTGCGGCCTTTCATGGCGGAGATGGCCGACGACCACTACGCACTCGACACGCGCCGCGCCCGTGAGCTGCTGGGCTGGGAGGCACAGCACCGCTTCAAGGACGAATTGCCCACCCTGGTGCAATCGCTCAAAGACGACCCTGTAGCCTGGTACCGGCGCAACGGCGTCACGCCACCAGACTGGGTGAATGCCGCCAGCAGCGTCGGCGAAGACCCCGAGCGCCTGCGCCAGCTGCACCAGCAGCAGTTCAAGGCCGAACTGGGCGACAACCGCTGGCCGCATTTTGTCAACATCGCCCTGGGCAGCTGGCTTTTGACCCAGCCGCTGCTGATTGCCGTGCAAGAACCCTGGCTGCGCTGGAGCGAGATGGTCCTGGGCATCCTGCTGATGGTATTTGCCACGGCGGCGCTGTCGCAGCGCGGCACCGCCGCACGCTGGATTTGCGCGGCCATCGGTGCGGTGGTGATGGCGATTCCGTTTTTATTCCATACCGGCAATGCGGCGGCTTACCTGTCCGATTCGCTGGTCGGCGCGCTGATTTTCGGTTTTGCCGTGTGTACCAAACCCGAACCCGGCCCATCGGCACTGGCGGCACTCACCGGCCCGGAGATTCCGCCGGGCTGGAGCTACAACCCGTCGGCCTGGACGCAACGTGTACCGATCCTGGCCACGGCCTTGATCGGCCTGTTTGTGGCGCGTTATCTGGCGGGTTATCAGCTCGGCCACATTCCCCATGTGTGGGACCCGTTCTTTCCCGGCTCGCCCACCGATCCGCAAAACGGCACCGAAGAGGTCATCACCTCGGCACTGTCCCGGTCGTTCCCGGTGTCCGACGCGGCCCTGGGCGGCTACACCTACTTGCTGGAAATCCTGACCGGCCTGGTCGGTGCCAAGGCGCGCTGGCGCACCATGCCCTGGCTGGTGGTGCTGTTTGGCCTGATGATCGCCCCGCTGGGCATCACGTCGATCTTCTTTGTCATCATCCAGCCGATAGTGATCGGCACCCTGAGCACCGTGGCACTCATCGGCGCAGCGGCCATTCTGATCCAGATTCCCTATTCGCTGGATGAACTGATTGCCACGCTGCAATTCGTGCGCCGCCGCATGCAGGCGGGCCGCAACGGCCTTGCCGTGTTCTTCTGCGGCGACACCGACACCATGCCCGCAGGTTCTGAGCGAAGCGCCCGCTCCGTGGATGAATTCGACCAGCCGCCCGGTGCGGTGTTGCGCAACATGCTGGGCGGTGGCGTCAATCTGCCCTGGAATCTGGGGCTGACCGCGCTGATCGGGCTGGCGCTGCTGTTCACGCAGTTATGGCCCGGCGTGCAGGGCAACCTGGCCCACGCCCACCACGTCATCGGTTCGCTGGTACTCACCGTGGTATCGGTCGCCGCCGCCGAAGTGGCCCGCCCGGCGCGTTGGCTGAACCTGCTGCTGGGCGCCGGCCTGATGGCCTCGCCGTTCCTGTTCGCCGGGGATATGGCCGCAACGTTGGTCAGCGTGCTTGCCGGTGCGGCGCTGATGGCCCTGTCGGTGCGGCGCGGGCCGATACGCGAACGCTACGGCGCATGGGATAGTGTGATCAATTCCTGATCCTGATTTTTATCCTGATTTGATAGCTGCTCCCGCTAGTTCCATGGGGGCTGTAGCCGTAATCATATGAAAAACAAGGCCTTTTCAGCACCAGAATTCACCAAAATTCACCCATATTCGACCCAAATCAGCTGCCATGGCACGCCAGGGGCCGTTTTTTTATGCCAAAACAAGCCAAAGCACCCATGGATCAAGCGGGGACAGCTCTTGAAAGCGTAGCAATGCGCAAGAAGATGCGCCTTTGGGCATGCACCGCCGTATGGTAGGCTTGGCAGTCATGAGCACCCACGACAACGCCTACAAAAACGTCTTCTCCCACCCCAGGGCCGTACAAGACCTGCTGCGTGGCTTTGTGCACGAGGATTGGGTGCAGCAGCTGGACTACTCTACCCTGGAAAAAGTCAGCGGCAGCTACGTCAGCGACGACCTGCGCGACCGCGAAGACGACATCATCTGGCGCATCCGCATGTGTACCAAAACCTCTCAGGGCAAGGCCACCGGCGAATGGCTCTACGTCTACCTGCTACTCGAATTCCAGAGCAGCAGCGACCCCTGGATGGCGGTACGCATCCTGACCTACATCGGGCTGCCGTACCAGGACCTCATCAAAAGCGGGCAAATCAAGGCCCGCAAACTCCCCGCCATATTCCCTTTGGTGCTCTACAACGGCGAGAGCCCCTGGAGCGCTGCGCGCGAAATCGAAGAACTGATTGAACCCGTACCACAAAGCCTTTCAACCTACCGTCCCCGTTTGCGCTACTTTGTGATGGACGAAGGACGAGTGCCCAAAGCCAGTTTGCACCAGGAGGACAACGCCATCGCCAGCCTGGTGCAACTCGAACGTAGCGCCAGTCCGCAAGACATTTCCAACGTGCTGGGCGAACTGGTGCACAAACTGAAAGCCCCGCAAAACCGGGAACTGCGCCTAGCCCTGGCGGTATGGGTACGCCGCCTGGTGCTACGCCGCTTTGCGCCCGAAGGCGAGATAATGGAGCTCGAAGACTTACCGGAGGTACATCACATGATCAGCGAACGCGTGGAAAGCTGGACCCAGCAGTGGCTGCAGCAGGGCAAGCTCGAAGGAAAGCGCGAAGGAAAACTCGAAGCTGAAGCCGACATGCTGCGCCGCCTGCTGACGCGCCGCTTTGGCCCCTTGCACCCCGAAGTACAGGCCCAAATCAACGCAGCCAGCGCGCAACAGATTGAAGCGTGGTTTGACCGCAGCGTGGACGCATCCGATCCGATGCAGGTGTTTTCCAGCCATTGAGCACCGCGCACCGGCTGATTTTTCGGAACTGGCCTGACAGGCTCCTGCGTCATGCGACCACGCCATGGAGCTGAAGCACAGCGCGAACACCGGCGCCGCACCATTTGCTCTACTTTGCAGAGCTTCTCCCGCTTGTTTCATAAGGCTTACAAGGCAATTTGTACCTTAAGAAACGTCTTTTCAACGCCAAAATTCACCCATATTCGACCCAAATCAGCTGCCATGGCACGCCAGGGGCCGTTTTTGCATGCCAAAACAAGCCAAAGCGCCCATGGATCAAGCGGGAGCAGCTCTTAAAAACGGAGCGATGTGCAAGAAGATGCGCCTTTTGGCACGCACCGTCGCACGAAGACTGGGTACGGCAACTCGACTACTCCACCTTTGGAAAAAATCAGCGGCAGCTCCGTCAGCGACGACCCGTGCGACCGCCGTTTCCTACTCACCGTGGTATCGGTGGCCGCTGCCGAAGTCGCCCGCCCGGCGCTGATGGCACTGTCAGTGCGGCGCGGGCCGATACGCGAGCGCTACGGCGCATGGGATAGTGTGATCAATTCCTGAGCCTGATTTTTATCCTGATTTGATAGCTGTATCCGCCCGTTCCATTGGGGCTGTAGCCGTAG
>JAYRRD010000086.1:0-38527 GCA_041910275.1 Rhodoferax sp. | reverse complement strand
CCAAGAAAAATTGCCCATTTATCTGAGCTTCTTTGAGTTCGTTCACAACGCGAGGCGGCGTGGACGCGCTCTATTGGGGTCTCTCCTTGAAATTCTGTTGCAGCCGGAAACATGACCTCAAAACCCAATATGAGCCAAAATCATTGCAGACGGCTTTGCGCTGATCACCGCCGAAGAGCGTGCAGCCATCGAAACCCGTTGGCTGGGAGAAAAGCTCACGGTCGGACCTTGGGCAGGCCTTACCCGGTACTTCCACCATTTTTTATTCGGCGCGTCGCTCATCATGGCAGCGCTGCTCGCCTGGAACTGGACCCTGCGCCGTCGCGTCGGTGCGCGCACCAGCGAGTTATCCCGGTCCTTGCGTGAACTGCGCCAAAGCGAATTGACCTTTCGCAAACTATTTGAAGACTCATCGGACGCCATTCTTCTGATTGACGGCTCGAACGTATTCGTCGAGTGCAATCAGGCGGCGCTGGACCTGCTGAAAATGTCGCGCGAACAGTTTTTGTTTTCGTCGCCCGCCCGGATTTCGCCCGAGTTTCAACCCGACGGACGCCGTTCTGCCGAATCATCCCCCGAGATGATTGCGCAGGCCTACCGCCAGGGACTGCACCGCTTTGACTGGACCTGCGTGGATGCGCAAGGAGGGGAATTCATCGTCGAGGTGTCACTGATGCCGGTCACGATCAAGGGCCAGCTGATGTTGCACACGACTTGGCGCGACATCACCGCCCGCAAGCAGACAGAAGCAAATCTTGAAGAGCGCGTTGCCGCGCGAACCGCAGACCTCGAAAAGGCAAATCAGGCCCTCACGCTTGCCAAAACCGATGCCGATGCGGCAAACCGCGCCAAGAGCGTCTTCTTGTCCAACATGAGCCATGAGTTGCGCACGCCTTTGAACGCGATTCTGGGTTTTGCCAATCTGCTGGAACGCGACCACGGCATGGGCGACGAAAGCCGGGAGAAGCTGGCGACGATCAATCGCGCAGGCAAGCATCTGTTGGCGCTGATCAACGATGTGCTGGAGATTTCGCGCATTGAAGCCAATCGGGTGGCGATCGACAGCAATCCCTTTGATTTGTTTGATCTGCTGGAGTCGGTCCAGGAAATGGTTCAGGTGCGTGTCCAGGATAAAGGGCTTGTATTTCTGGTCGAACATGCAACACCCCTGCCGCCCCTGGTGGAAGGGGACGCCCACCGTTTGAAGCAAGTACTGTTGAACCTGCTGGGGAACGCGGTGAAGTACACCGACACCGGATGTATCCAGCTGCGCGTGGGCCGTGGCGATGGCGACAGGGTCTGTTTCCAGATTTTTGATACCGGGCTGGGGATACGTGCTGAAGACCAACCGCGTTTATTCCATGCCTTTTATCAGACACGCGAGGGAATTGCGAAAGGCGAAGGCACCGGGTTGGGGCTAACCATCAGCGCGGAGTACACCAAGCTCATGGGCGGGCAACTGGAAGTGCGTAGCGTGTCTGGGCAAGGAAGCGTCTTCACCTTGACCCTGCCGCTGCCGGAGTGCATCTCGACCACGGTGACGGAAAACCAAACCTGCATGGTCACCAGACTGGTCCCCGAACACGAAGGAATCAAGGTATTGGTGGCTGACGACAAACCCGATAACCTGGAACTTGTGACACTGCTGCTGACGACCGTGGGTTTTGCCGTGCGCACAGCAAACAACGGCAAAGAGGCCGTCGAGATTTTCACGCAATGGCAGCCGCGCTTCATCTGGATGGACATGCGCATGCCTGTGATGGACGGATACGAGGCAACGCGACAGATACGGCAGTTGCCCGATGGCGATCAGGTCAGGATTGCCGCCTTGACGGCGGGCGTCTTCGAAGAGGACCGCAAGGAGATACTCCTGGCAGGCTGCGACGCCATGGTGAAAAAACCATTGGAAGAAGAACAGCTGTTTGCGGTCATGGCCGAGTTGCTGGGGGTGCGCTACCTGTACGGGAGGGACAAGGCGCACGCGGTCCCCGCAGGCGATCTGGACCTCTCCATACTGCCGCCGCAGACGATTGCGGAACTGCTGGCAGCGGCTGAAATGCTCGACTCCGAAATGGTGGTAAACATCATCCAGCAACTGCGCGCGCCGCACCCGGCGCTGGCGGCAGAGCTGAAAACCCTTGCCAAAACCTTCCGTTTTGACCGCATTGCCGATTTTTGCCGCAACGCGCAAGCAGCACTCAAGCCATTACCGGCGTTGCCCGGCGGATGATCGCGGCGCAATCGACACCACGCGGCAAGCGGCCAAAGGTCAATCCGCTATTGCCCTCGGCCAGGCGCGCGGCACAGAAGGCATCGGCTACCGCCGGATGGCCATGGCGCACCAGCAAAGACCCCTGCAACGCCAGCGCCATGCGTTCCACCACGCCACGTGCGCGGTATTCCAGGTCGCTCAGATCGGCCAGCTCGTCGCCCAACTGCCGCACATAGCCATCCAGATGCCGGTTTGCGCCTGCGGCGATGCGCACCTCGTCCATCCAGACATCCACCGCCCCTGGGCTGCGGTGCATGGCGCGCAGCATGTCCAGGCATTGCACGTTGCCGCTGCCCTCCCAGATGGAATTGACCGGCGACTCGCGGAACAGACGCGGCATGATGCAGTCTTCCATCACCCCGCTGCCGCCAATACATTCCATCGCCTCGTAGGCATGCGCGGGTGTACGCTTGCAAATCCAGTATTTGCCCACTGCCGTTCCCATGCGCACCAGCAGCTTTTCAGGCGCGCTGTCCTGGGTGTCGAGTGCACGGGCGATGCGCATGGTCAAGGCCAGGGCGGCTTCGTGCTCCAGCACCAGATCGGCCAGCACGTTTTGCATCAGCGGCTGCTGGTTCAGGCGTTTTCCGAAGGCAAAACGATACGCGCAATGGTGCAGCACCTGCGCAACCGCCTGGCGCATGCCGCCGCTGGAGCCGATCATGCAATCAAAGCGCGTCATGCTGACCATCTTCAAAATGGTGGCCACGCCGCGTCCCTCGCCACCGACCATGTGCGCGTAGGCACCGCGCAGCTCGGTTTCGCACGAGGCATTGGCCACATTGCCCATCTTGTTTTTCAGGCGCTGGATGTGCAGCGGGTTCTTGCTGCCATCGGGGTGCCAGCGCGGCAGCAAAAAGCACGACAAACCACCCGGAGCCTGCGCCAGGACCAGAAAAGCATCGCACATCGGCGCGGAAACAAAATACTTGTGCCCGACCAGCGCATACGCCTGTCCGGGGCCGCCGCCGTCCAGCGGATGGGCGCGCAAGGTGTTGGCGCGCACATCGGAGCCGCCCTGCTTTTCGGTCATCGCCATGCCAATGGTCAGCGCCTGCTTGTGCGCTGCCGGTACGTTGCGCGGATCGTAGTCGCAGGCCATGATCCTGTCGGCCCATTGCGCGGCAATGTCGGGTTGCTCCAGCAGCGTGGGAATGGCCGCCGAGGTCATGGTGATGGGGCAACCGTGCGCCGCATCGACCTGGCTTTGCAGGTAAAACTTGGCCGCACGCGCCACGTGGGCGCCGGGTTTGGGATCGGTCCAATGCGCGGAATGCAGGCCATTTTCCAGCGACATACGCATCAGCTGGTGGTAGGCCGGGTGAAAGCGCACCTCGTCGATGCGGTGCCCGTAGGCATCGTGGGTATAGAGCACCGGCTTGTTTTCGTTGGCCTGAAAGCCCAGCTCGATCACCGCACGCGAGCCGGTCAGCGCGCCAAATGCCTGCAAATCCGCCTCGGCCCAGAGTGCCCCCTCGCGCTCCACGGCTTCACGCAGCGCCTGGTCCTGCAAGTACGTGTTGTAGTCGAGCAGCGGCGGGGGCTGGTTCAATACCTCGTGGGTTTCGGCCAGAAAAGGGTTTTGTACCTGCATCACGTCCATGCGCGCCATCCTCCTTGAAATGCATGATTGTAAAAGCGCGACAACGCAAGGCCACCTTGTTACTATGTTTTCAGTAGCTGCCCCCGCTTGTCCCATGGACTCTAGAGGCTGATTTGATGCCTGATTTGAGGCCAAATCGAGGCTAAAAACGTGCCAATGAGGCCTGGCGGGAGCGCCTACCGTGCGGTTTTGGTGTTTTTGATATCACCGGTGATATGAAACTAGCGTGATTGCAGATAATCCAGCACGCCCTGCCCTGCCCTGCGCCCGCTGGACAAACAGGCGGTGAGCAAATATCCGCCCGTGGGTGCCTCCCAATCCAGCATCTCGCCCGCACAAAACACGCCGGGCAGTTGCCTGAGCATCAGCGACGGGCCAAGGTCTTCGAAACACACACCTCCGTCCGTGCTGATGGCCTCATCCAGCGGACGTGGCGCGCACAAAGAAATTGGCAGCGCCTTGATGGCCGCCGACAGTTGGGCCGGGTTGTGCAGCGACTCCTTGGGCAGCAGTTCATGCAATAGCGCCATTTTGATCCCCTCCAGATGCAAGCGGCTTTTGAGGTGGCTGGACAAGGAACGCGAGCCGCGCGGGTGGCTGACGGCATCCAGCACACGCCGGGCGTCCATGTCGGGCAGCAAATCCAGGTGAAAGGTCGCGCTGCCGGTGCGCGCAATGCCATCGCGCAGCAAGCTGGAAGCCGCGTACACCAGACTGCCTTCCACCCCGGTCGCAGTTGCAACAAACTCCCCTTTGCGCCGGAAGGTCTCTCCCGTGGAGCTGGTAAACGTAATCGCCACCGATTTGAATGGCTGACCGGCAAACTTGCTGGCAAAAAATTCGCTCCAGCCGTTGGCGACGTCAAAGCCGCAGTTGGCGGGCAACAGCGGCGCCAGCGCCACCCCTTTTTGCGCCAGCAAAGGCACCCACGCGCCATCCGACCCCAGGCGCGCCCAGCTCCCCCCGCCCAGGGCCAGCACCACAGCGCGGGCCTGTATCTGCACAGCACCGTGCGGTGTTTCAAAGTACAGCGAGGGGATTTCTCCCGTATCCCCCCAGGCACTCCAGCGGTGGCGCATGTGAAACTGCACGGCAACACCTCCTCCTGGCGGATGGCGCAGGCGTTGCAGCCAGTTGCGCAAGAGGGGCGCGGCCTTCATGTCCTTGGGGAAAACCCGTCCCGAAGAGCCGACAAAGGTTTCCACCCCCAGGCTGTGCGCCCACGCCCGCACGGCGTTGGCATCAAAGTCCTGAAACCAGTCGGCCATGATGGCGCGGTGCGGGCCATAGCGTTCAACAAAGGCATCAAACCCCTCGGAGTGGGTGAGATTGAGTCCGCCTTTGCCGGCGAGCAAAAATTTGCGCCCGGCCGAGGGCATGGTGTCGCACACATGCACGCTGTACCCCGCATCGCACACGGTCTGCGCGGCCATCAGACCCGCCGGACCCGCACCGACCACCAGCACATCGACGTTTTTTGCACTATAGCTACCCAATGGTCGCCTCCTCTTGCCAGATCAATGCCATCACATACACCAGCGTGGCATACGGCCACAACCACCCCAACCACTGCGTCAGGCCGTGGAAGCGGATAAACCGCCCCTGCTCCCAGTCTTGCAGGGTCTGGGCGAAATAGGCACCTTCGGGCGCCTGGTTCAAAAGGCTTAGGTGGACCCCCAAAGCCAGCAGCAACAAGGCCGCGCTGCCACGCCAGGGAATCACGACCAACGCCAGCGCCAGCGACAACGCCAAGCCCATGCCAAGCTGGGTCGGCGCACTCAGCCAGGCCCAGGCGTGCTCCGGCCCCCAGCTCAGGGCAGCGGACAAGGCCGTCACGAAGCAACCCGCCGCGACAACCAGCATGACAAACACCGCACGGTGTTTGCGCGTGTGAATGACGCAAAAGCCCAGCAAACACGGAATCAAGAGGCCCAGCAGCACACACAGCATCTCGGCACCCGGAATCAGCGGCTGCAAATCGGGTCTGCGCACCAAGAACCAGTCCAGAAACGGCGTCCCCTCCAGCAAGGCGGCCAATGCATCGTCCACCCGCTCCAGCACCTGTCCCAGGCCAAAAGGCACGGCAGCCGGAAATATGAGGGCCAAGGGCCAGGTGATCAGGAGCGCAATGCCGCCGCGTGATTCGGACATGAACCAGCGCGCGCGCATCTGGCTCCAGTGGTCAATGGCCCCCAGTCTGGCCAGTACCCAGGTGGCAATGGTTCCCAGGGCAGCCCCTGCTGTATTGAGCAGCCAGTCTTCACGCGAAGGAATACGCATGGGCAAATAGTTTTGCAGGTTTTCCATCAAGAGCGCCAATAAACTGGCCGCGACAACGGGTACCCAAAGCGCGTGCCGCCTGTGCCCGGTGCGCAGGGCTCCCAGCGCCAATAGCGCACCCAGCGGGGCGTAGCCCACCACGTTGATTGCCACATCAAAACCCGTCCAGTAGCGCGGCATGGGAGCCAGCAAAAAACCCCAGGGTTCAATGCCCTGGTTGCGCCAATCGGCAAAAGGGTACAAGCTGGCGTAGAAAATCAGCCCGACGTACACCCAGGCAAGAGGCCAGGCTGCCGACTTGTGCATGCAAACAGCTGAAAGTCAAAAAGTCAGAAGGGTTTGACAACCACCAGAATGACGGATGCCAGCATCATCAACACCGGTACTTCATTGAACCAGCGAAACCAGACATGGCCACGGTGCATCCTGTTGGCCTCGAAGCGCCGCAAAATCACGTAACAGGCATAGTGGTAGACGATAGTCAACACCACCACCGCCAGCTTGGCGTGCATCCAGCCATTGCCCGGACCACTCCAGCCCATGCCAAAACCCATCCAGAGCCAGAAACCCAGCCCCAAAGCCGGTACGGCAATCAGGGTCATGAAACGCAAGAGCTTGCGCGCCATCAACAACAGCCGCACACGCTCCGCCTGCGAGGCGACCGGGACCATTGCCAGGTTGACGTAAATACGGGGCAGGTAAAAAAGCCCGGCAAACCAACTGGCTACAAAAACGATATGAAACGATTTGACAAGCAGATAAGACATATAACAAGTTCTCAAGCACCGGCGAACGGCAGGTGGCATGCCCGCCATTATCCATCCGGCTGACGAACCGCCTCGGCAGCGCGAATCATATCCTGCGCCAAATCCACGAGTTTACGTCGCTGCACGCGCGCGGACTGGCGCAGCAACTCCAGTGCCGCCTGCCGCCCCAAACGGTGCTGCGCCATGGCAATGCCCACCGCCACATCCACATCACGGTCACCATCGAGCATCTGCTGCAGCTGCGCAGTGTTTTTAGCCAACTCCTGGAGTTCACACGCCCGCCGCAAGGCGGCTTCGATGGTGGGCACCATCTGCAATGCACCCATGGGTTTGACCAGATAACCGAGTGCGCCAATGCTGGCTGCTTTTTGCACCGTCTCATTGTCGCTGTAGGCGCTCAACATGACGAACGGCAATTGGTAACGCGCGCACAGCTGCTGCGCCAGCTCCAGACCGTCGCCATTGTGCATGCGCACGTCCAGAATCGCCAGGTTGGGCCGCAGCCCGTCCTCCATCAAAACCAGCGCCTCCACCATGGATTCCGCAGTCGTAACGTAATAACCACAGCAGCCCAGTTCGTAGCTCAAGGTGGACAAAATCAGGCGGTCGTCGTCGACCAGCAAAAGATGCACCGGCACCCCGACAACTTCAGAAGAATGGGGTTTCATGGCACAGTGACGCTCTCGAAAAAAACCACCGGGGCATGCAGCTCCAGTATCGTGCATACACTGCCGTGCTGTAACACGCGGTTGATCCTGGCGCCACGGCGCGGCAGCAGGGCATCGACCAGCTGCAAGCCCAGGTGTTGGTCATCATCCTCGGGCGGGCACCAGGCGCCGGCGTTGGTGATGTGAATGCACGCTGCCTGCGGCTGGTGCGGCTCTGCATCGCTGGTTTGCAGGGAAATACGAACGCCCCCTTGCGCGTGGTCTCCGTGTTTGACGGCATTGACGATCAGCTCGTTCAGTACCAACGCAGTCGGCACTGCTTCAGAACGCACCAATTGGCACACCGTCCATGGCGCAGCAAGGCTGACGTCGATCACCGTATTCCACAGACCACCCACCCCCGCCGCCACGGCTTTCACCAACTCATACACGGGCACATGCTCTTGCGTAGAACGTGCCTGCAGGCCGTGAATGGTGGCAATGCTTTGCAACTGTGCCAGCACCTGCGTGATGACCGGGCGCATCTCAGGATGGTTATAGCCTGCTTCACGCAGCAGGCCGCCAACGCCTTGCAGGTTGTTGTTGACACGGTGGTGCACCTCGCGCACCAGCGCATCGCGCTGGGCGATATGCTCGGCCTCCCGCTGCATCTGCCATTTCTTTTGCTCGGTCACATCCCGCGACACCACCACAAAACGCGGACCATCGGGGTAGACGCGGTCTTTGCGGGCCACGGAAATCTCGAACCACTTTTTCTCCGATCCTTCCGTCAACCAGAATTGCTTGCCAGTGCTGATTCCGGTTTCATTCGCTTGGCGCAACGCACTCAGAAAAATTTCAGCAGACTCGGCGCAGCACAGTTCGGACACCAATTTCCCGATCAGCGGATGGGGATTGACGGTTTTTGCCATGTAAAAACGCCCATCCAGCCCCAGCTCGAACAGGCAGTCGGGAATGGCATTCAAAGTGGCGTCCATATCGGCCTGTGCATCCTTGAGTTGCTGCTGTGCCAGGATTTCATCGTTGATGTCCCTGTTGGTTCCCACGATGCGCACCGGATTTCCCGCAGCATCGCGGCTGACGATCATGCCTCGGCCCTCGATCCACTTCCAGGAACCATCCTTGCACAGCAGGCGATTGCGGACACACACCGTGGGTGTTTTGCCGTCAATGTGGTCTTGCAATTTCTCCATGACCTGAGACATATCGTCGGGATGCATCCGTTTGACCCACTCTTGGTCAGAGCTGCCAATCTCGTCCTCGGCATACCCCAGCATTTCTTTCCAGCGTTTGCTCAGAAACGCCGTGCCAGCCGCATAATTCCAGTCCCACACACCATCCCCCGATCCTTGCAACGCAAAGGTCCAGCGCGCCTCGAATTTCCGTACAGACTCCTCCAGAGCGCGCCTTTCGGTCACATCGTGGGTGAATCCATGCCACAAAACGCTGCCATCGTCCCGTCGTTCAGGTTGCGCATCACCGTGAAGCCAGCGTTCGCCCCGTCTTGGCAGACAAACGCGAAATTCATGCTTCCAAGGCAACAGGCCCTCCTCTGACGCCCGTATGGATGCCAGCAAGTCCTCGTAGTCGTCGGGATGTATTCTGGAAAAAATGACCGCCGCGTCATGCAATACATCCTGCGGCGTGGTTTCGAAAATATCGCCAATTCCGCTGCTGGAAAAGGGTAAGCAGGTACGTCCGTCCGGAAATTTCTGGAATTGGTAAATCATGCCCGGCACATACTGCGAGAGCCGCATCAAGGGGCAAACCGAGCACTCCGGCATCATGGTGGCTTCGTTGGCCGATGTATCGTTCGTGCGCATCATTGCAGGATCAACCAACGGTATTCAACGCAGGTGAATGGTGGAAATCCGCTTTCACTGCACCGATATTCATGGCAACTCCTTCAAAAAATGGTGTTGAGGGTCAAGGGTGGAACGCACATCACAGACGGAAACTGCCGACTCGACAATCCCCAGCGCCACCGCGCTGGTTTGCAGGAAGCGCGCTTCGGTCGCAGTCATGAAGGGTCCAAAGTACCGCACCTTGGAGTCAATGAGGGATTGAACTACTCCACGCAGATACAGCATGAGGTAATAACCCGGTAACAGGGCTTTCTCGTTATCCCGTCTACCGCTTGCTGAAGGCAATTCCGGGGTGAAATTCGGGGGGGAAACCTGGACAACCCCGAGCTGCCAGATTTTGAGCTTCATCTTTGTCATGATTGAAAGCCACCCTTTTCATACGCTGGGCGCAACAGACTGGATACCGGCTGCAATTTCGGCCACCGACAAGGTGCGTTCGATGCTGAGAATGATGACAAAGTGCTCATCTATCTTGGCAATGCCTGCAATGAAATCGGTGTGGATGCTTGCGCCAAAAGCGGGCACAGGCTCAATGGCACTGCTGGCAATTTCAGCCACGGCATTGACGCGGTCCACCAACAAACCCAGCACGTGTTTTTGCTCTTTGTGCGCGATTTCAACAATCACGATGGAGCTGCGCCGGCCAATGGTGGTCGCCTCCCAGCCAAAACGCAAGGCCAGATCAACCACCGGCACAACGCTGCCGCGCACATTGATGACGCCCAGAAGCGCCACAGGCGTCATAGGCACGGCGCTGGGCGGGCTGTACTCGATGATTTCGCGGATATGCCGGATGTCGATGGCAAACATCTCCTGACCCAGCGTGAACTTGAGGAAAAGCTGGCTATGCGCCGACCTGGTGGTGCCAAGTACGACCAGACCATCCATCTTTTCTACGGCGGCAGGCAAGCCTTGCGCCGCCTGCAGTACGGAAACTGAAGCATCCATGGTATCTGCCCCCCACATGCATCAGGTGAAATTCTCAAACCCATTGGTGTCATCATTCATCGCAAGCGACGATGGCCTTCTGTGCACCTCCTTCACGGCTGGCTTGCTGGCCTTTCGGATAACCGCACGCGCCTTGGCCAGACCATTGTGCAAATGGAATTGTCCCAATAGCGTTTGCAGGCTGACGGCCTGGGCGTTCAATTGCTCGGCGGTGGACGATAGTTCCTCGGATGCAGCCGCATTTTGCTGCGTGATCTGGTTGAGCTGGTTCATGGCCGTTGAAATCTGGCCCACACCGCTCGATTGTTCGTTCGAGGCGTAGGTGATCTCACGCACCAGTTCGGCGGTTTTCTGGATTGACGGCAACATGGTCAGCAACAAAGCGCCCGCATCCTCGGCGGTCTTGACGCTGTTGGCGGCAAGTTCACCAATTTCCTGCGCGGCCACCTGGCTGCGCTCGGCCAGTTTGCGTACTTCGGCGGCCACCACGGCAAAGCCCATACCGTGCTCACCCGCACGTGCGGCTTCGATGGCGGCATTGAGCGCCAGCAAGTCGGTACGGTAGGCAATGTCATCAATGATGCCAATCTTCTGGGCAATGGAGCGCATGGCGTTGACGGTGGACGCCACCGCCTCGCCACCCCGCTTGGCGTCGTCGGAAGACTGCTTGGCTATGCCATCGGTGATTTTGGCGTTTTCGGTGTTCTGGCCGATGGAAGCCGACATCTGCTCGACAGCCGAAGTGGTTTCTTCCAGGCTGGCAGCCTGTTCGGTGGTCGCCTGCGACAAGGACTGCGAAGTGCTCGCCACCTGTCCCGACGCCTCGGTCATGACGTTGGCGCCGCTGGCAATATCCGTCAAGGTAGCAACCAGTTTGTCCAGCGTATCGTTGAGCGAACTGGTCAAGGCCTTGAAGTCCCCATTGAATGTGCCCTCCACGCGCGGCGTCATGTCACCTTTTTCCACCGCTTCCAGCACTTCCATGATCTTGGTGATCGGCCCGACCACCGAGTCCAGCGTATGGTTCACACCTTCGACGATCTTCTGGAAGTCGCCCTGGTGCTTGTCCGCATTGGCACGGGTGTCCAGCTTGCCCTCCACCCCGGCCTTGGCCAGCATGTTGGCGTCGGCCACCAACAGATTCACCGAGTCAATGCAGGTGTTGAGGCTATTCTTGAGTGTGTTGAAGTCACCGTTGTAGGTGTCCGTGATCTTTTTCGGAATATCGCCCCTGGAGATGCGCTCCACATAACCCGCAGCCACATTCAGTGGACCAATCACGGCATCCAGGGTCTTGTTGACCCCGGCAACAATCATCTGGAAATCACCATGGTGTCTGGCAGCATCGGCGCGCGTTTCGAGCTTGCCGGCCACAGCCGCTTGCACCAGCATATTGGTATCGGTAATCATTCCCTGCACGGCTGCCTGCATGGAGCGCATCGACTCGGCAAGAACACCCAGTTCATCCTTACTGTGAATATCGAGCTTGAAGTTGAAATCGCCTGCCGCCATCTTACTGGCACCCTGAACCATCTGATTGGTCGGCCCGGTGATGGAGCGCGTGATGGCCCAGCCAAGCAAGGCCGATCCAAGCACGGCTGCAACTCCTAGAATGAAAATCAAACGCCCGGTAGAGTCCGCCAGTTCGTCGGCAGCTTTGCCGGCCTGGGTCATGGCATCACTTTGAAACTTGATCAGTTCGTTAACTGCATCCATGTAGTCAGTCTGCGTCTTGCGTATTCCTGTTTGCTGCAGAGTGACAATCTCCTCTTTTTTTTCTGCCTTAAGAAGTTCCAGGAACTTCTCAAGGTCATTTACATAAGCGGCACGCGCCACCGTGATTTTTTTCAAAATTTCTCGACCCTTTTCCGACTTGACGGACTTATCCAGCAATTCCAGGTTGTCCGTGATGACCCTGCGCAAAGGGGGAATGGCATCCAAAGCCTTTTCCCTTTCTTTTCCCGAATACATATAGGCGTTGCGTAGTTCCCGCGCAACAGTATTGAGTGCATCGATGATTTCATTGGCTTGTACGGTCTTTGGGAATCGGTCATTGGTCATAACCATGATGCTGTCGTTCAACGTGTTCACCCGCACGTAACTGACTACCGAAACGATGATCAGAAAAGACAGGGTCAAGGCAAAGCCCACCCCCAACCGAAATCCGATTTTGAAATTGCCCAACATGAAACGACTCCTGATTTATGCGTTTAAGCTCTTAAGAAAACTGCTGACCAATGAGGCGGGGTCAGGGCCTCGGGGATTGCCAGGCGGCGGGGGCAGGGGCGCGTGGCAAGGAGGCCCGAGCATAACCGAAAAAATCAGGCGCAAAACGTGCAAATCGTTTGACGGATTAGCCGTAGAAAATTGAAATTCACACATCTATACGGCCAATGGGAATGGACAATCCTTCGCGCAGTCAGAATTGACCGTTTTTCGGCGAAAGCCGTTGCCATCGACTCCGTTCAGCCAACGCTTTCGCATCGTTGCCTGAGCGAAGTCGAAGGAAACCTTCCCCCGCAACGCATCAAATCCATTATGCTTTTTAGCCCGAACTGCCCGTAGAATGAGCGGGAAAAGCTATTAAAAACATAGTTTTTATTTATCGAAACTTTTTAAATCTGGAACACACCATGCCGGACACCACAACCGTTCAAACACCTGCCAGCGTGCAGTTGCCCACCGACGAAGAACTGGTGCTCAAGGTCATTCCGATGCCAGCGGATTGCAATGCCAACGGCGATATTTTTGGCGGCTGGGTCATGGCCCAGGTTGACTTGGCAGGGTCGGTGATTCCGGCGCGCTATACCCAGGGACGTCTGGCTACCGTGGCGGTAAATGAATTCATCTTCAAGCATCCGGTGCGCGTGGGCGACATTCTGAGTTTTTTCTCCAAACTCACCCGCATCGGGCGCACGTCCATCACCGTCAAGGTCGAGGTCTATGCCGAGCGTTACCGCACGCAAGGCACCTATATCAAAGTCACCGAAGCCACCGTGACCTACGTAGCCATTGACGACAGCGGGCGTCCACGCGAAATCCCTAAACCAGACGCTACATAAAAAATAGCTGCCCCCGCTCATCCCACAAGGACTACAGGCTAATTTATCTCATAGCCCCCATTTTCGCCAACGTGCGCCACGCTGCATCGGACGGCCAGTTGACGACCCAATCAGGCAGTCTGTCGGCTGGCATGGGCCGGGCGATACCGTAGCCTTGGGCCAGTTCGCAGCCCAGTTGCAGCAGCACGGTGCCGTGCGCCACCGTCTCCACTCCTTCGGCAATCACCTGGCGCTTGAAGGCGGCTGCCAGGCCAATGACGCCTTGCAGAATAGCCAGATCGTCCGGATCGTCCAGCATGTCGCGCACAAAACTCTGATCGATCTTGAGCGCGGTGACGTGCAATCGCTTGAGGTAGATCAGCGACGAGTAGCCAGTGCCAAAGTCGTCCAGCGCAAACTTCACCCCGAACTGCATGCAGTCATCAATCACCTGCGACACCTGTGCCATGTCCGCCAGCGCGCTGGTTTCCAGCACTTCCAGCTCCAGCCAATCCGGTCGCATGTGCGGGTGTGCCGCCAGGATGGAGCGCAAGCGCGTGACAAAATTCCCCTGCTGCAACTGGCGCGCGCCAATGTTGATGCTGACGGGCAGATCCAACCCCGCCGCGCGCCAGCGCTCCATCTGCACCAGGGCGGTGCTGATGACCCATTCGCCCAGGTCAACCGCCAGCGGGTGGTTTTCGATCACCGGCAGGAACAGTCCCGGCGCCAGCAGCCCTTTTTCGGGATGCTGCCAGCGGATCAGCGCCTCGGCACCAACGACCGTGCCGCTACGCATATTCACCTTGGGCTGGTAGTGCAGCACAAACTCTCCATTGTTCAGCGCTTGGCGGATGCGCTCCAGGCTTTCGTGCTGGAGCCGCAAGTGGCTGTCTTGCTCGGCATCGAAGACGTGGTAGCGGTTCTTGCCCGCAAGCTTGGCCTGGTACATGGCCTGGTCGGCCTGGCGCAAAAGCTGATCGGCGTCCAGGTCCTGCTTTTGCGGGTAAAAGGTCACGCCCAGACTGGCCGAGACCTGCAGGTTCAAATCTTTCACCGACAGCGGCTGCGCCGCCGCTGCCAGCAGCCGTGCCAGCAAGGGGATGCTGCCCGATGCGTCATCCAGGTCAATCAGCACCGCAACAAATTCGTCACCGCCCAGGCGCGCGAGGGTGTCGCCCTCACGCAGCGCATCTTTCATCCGCGCAGCCAGAGTGATGAGCACTTGGTCGCCCACCTGATGACCATAACGGTCATTGATGGGCTTGAAGCCATCCAGGTCCAGGTAGACCACGGCCAATTGCTGCTGCCGCCGCTGCGCCTGCACCATGGCCTGCTGCAGCCGATCCGCCAGCAGCATGCGGTTGGCCAAGTTGGTGAGTGCGTCAAAATGGGCGATGTGTTCCAACGTGCGTTCATGCTCCTTGCGCGTGGCAATGTCGGAGTTGGTGCCAATCATGCGCAGCGGCTTGCCGTCGTCATCGCGCGCCACCACCATGCCGCGCCCCAGTATCCAGCGCCAACCGCCGTCCTTGCACAGCATGCGAAACTCCACGCTTGCCGAGCCGGGTTTTCCCTCCATATAGGGCTGCAGCGTGGCAAACACGCTCGGTGCGTCTTCGGGGTGGATGCGCTTGCTCCATTCCTCGGCACCGTCGCCAATTTCATCCTCGGCAAAGCCCAGCATGGTTTTGTAGCGCGGCGAGTAAAAGGCTTTACCCGTCTCGATATTCCAGTCCCACAGACCATCCCCCGCGCCCTCAATGGCAAATTTCCAGCGTTCTTCGCTGGTGACGAGTGCCGCCTCGCGCTGCTTCCAGCGCTCCAGGATGCGGTTGAAACTGTCCACCAGATGGCCAATTTCATCCGATCTGGTGGTGGTCAAAGGCTGTGCAATCTGGTTGGTATCGGCAAGCGCAACCATGGCATCTGCCGTGACCTCCAGCGGCAAGAGCTGGCGCTTCAATATCCGCCAGGTCAGCATTCCGGTCACAAGGGTCAGAAGCAGCGTGGCCAGCAGCAGGCGTTGCTGCAAGTCAGACACCGGGGCAAAGGCTTCTTCAACGGGCAAGGTCGCCAGCAGTAACCACCCGGCAACAGGAATACGCTTGCCCGAAACCAGCACCACCACGCCCTTGGGGTTGGGCGCCACGACCGGACCCTCAAGCCCGTTGATGAAACGGTCCACCCACACATGACGACCAGGGGCGGGCAACTGCTCCATGACACGGCTTTTGTCGGTGGCGGTAACGACGATGCGGGACTGCGGCGCAATCAGCACATAGCCCCCGGTCCTGCCGTAGGGACTGTTCATGGGCGCATCCAGAAAATTGGGTCTTCCCAGGTTGACCGTGCCCACAAGAACAGCGATCACCTGACCCTGGCCATCGAAAACGGGTACGGTGATGCTGAATACCGGCGCCCCCAGCTTCTTGCCCATGGCGGGCTTGCCCACCACGGCTTTGCCCTCCTTCAGCGGCACTGAAACGGCCCCCCGATCCATGTAGTTGGTGCCAATCCGACCGGCTGAAAGCGGTACGTCAGCAATCGCCGTGCCATCCGTTCCTGTAATGAAGACGCCACCGTTGAATAATAGCTGCAACAAGGGGCGTTGCTCCAGCAACATTTGCACTCCGGCGCCATTTGCCAACATGGCGGGAGTGATTTCCTTGGCAACAGTTTCCAGTGCCCGCATGCCGTCATGCAAGCGCCCGTTGATTTCATCGGCCAGCACCGACACCGTGGAAAACTGCTGCTCACCCAGCACGCGCTGCATATCCTCACGCAGCATGTGGCTCACAAAAAACGACAGTGACCAGATGCCCAACACAAACACCGCCAGCGTGAAAACGGTGGCCCTGGTCTTGAGCGAGCGCCACGGGGATACTTTGGAGTATATGGCGAGCTCCTCGTTCGATATAGTTTTTATAGCTTCTCCCGCTGTATCCATAAGGGCTATGGGCGTTTTTTATATTTCTTTTGAAAGCGGCGATTCACAGCATCCATATCGAAACGTTCGGGGTCAAAACCTTTCCCCAGCCACTCCAGCATGCTGTGATGTTCAGAATGATCGGAATCGTGGATAGTTTCCAGCAATTCGGCATAGCCCCAGATGCCGCCACAATCCTCCGGGGGGCAAGCGCGCTTGCCTGCCGTGCAGCGCGGCAGCGGCACAGCCGGATCGACGGGAAGCACTTTTTCGAGAACGATCTTATGGCGCCAATCATCGCCAAAGTCATACGTATAGACCATGGCATCCTTTTCTGCTCTCAGCACTTCATACAATTTCACCAGTGCCTCATCCTCCATGTCCTCGAAGGCTTCGGGGTCCGGCACACCAAAAAACCGCCTTCCGACTTGAAACTGGTGCAAGTGGGAGTCCGTCCAGCCCATGGCATCCTGAAGAATATTGTGCAATTTTTCCAGATTGACTGAGCCGGGAACAAGCAGCCGACGCCAGATCGGAGGTTTACTGTCAACCAGCGTCACTTTGATCTGGTAGGTGCTTGCCGGGGTTTTAGTGACCATCGATTTTTCTCCAAAAGGAGGCGATGATAATCCGGTGCAAAACGGTATGGGTTTTACGTTTTACGTTGTTACTGTTCCTACATCAACCACCACTGGATGATGCCCGCCACGAACCCCAACACGCCGCCAATGGCAATCAGTTTCCACTCGTCCTCCTTGACGACCGGGTGCAGCAGATCGTGAAAATCCTGCACCGGCAATTCGCCCAGCCGGGTGGACAGCGTGGTTTCAATCTGTAGCGCCGTGTTGATGAGGTCCTGCGCATCCTTGTCCAGGGGATGCAGCAAGGCCATGGTACGCGCTGCGGCGTAATCCACCGCACCATGAAACTGCTTGGCTCCCAGGGTGGCGATGGCCAGCGGTTTGAACTTGAAGCGTAATTCGTCGGCGGCAACGCCGATTTCACGCTGGATAAGCCGCTGGATGCGCCGCACCGAGCGTTCATGGCTGAGAACTTCGTTGGTAAAAATCTCTGCGGTAATCAGGTTGTTGGCAAAGAATTCCCCATAAGCCGCCGCTACAGCCTTTTGCCGTTTCAAAAAGATACCCTGAAAAGCAAACGGCCCGAAGCGCACCGGATGCAACGGCTGAAACACCATGTACAGCGCCAGCCAGTTCGTGACGTAGCCCACCAGTGCGCCAAAGACCGGCAGCACCCACCACAACGGATAAGCTTCCCAGACAAAAATCACCGGAATGCCCAGCGGCACTCCCAGATAGAACCCGCTGCGCGAGATGAACTGGAATTCCTTGTCGCAGGCTTTGGAAAACAGCTTGACCAGCAATTCCGATTCGCGCGACAGCCGATCAATCAACAAGACGTTGATGTCCATCAGCCCGTCGGCCTCATTGCGCACGTCTTCCACGAAATTTGCAATGATGGTCGGCAACTTGGCGCGCACGGCGCTGTACACCATCTCGCGCACCTTCTTGGGCGCCATGGTCCAGACAAATTCCGTCACCTGCAAACCGTGTAGCGAGGTTTTTTCCACCATGGCATCGACAATTTCTTCCACATGCGGATCAACGCGCCGCTGAATGACCCGCGCCAGATCGGCACTGTCGATCCGGTCCAGGAGTTCGGTCTGGGTGACGATCTTACGCAGGCTGTTGTTGATCAGGATGCGCGCCATCTTGGCGGCATTCGCCGGGATGATGCCCTGCCAGCCAAACGGCCGCCAGCCCATATAGTTGATCGGCTGCATGATCATCTGGACCGCCAACCAGTTGGTAAACCAACCAACAAGACCACCGACCAGCGGAATGATGACCCAATCCCAATTGAATGCTGAGAGTATGTTCACGGTGTGGTTTTCGTCATGGCAAGGATGGCAAGGAAGGCGGAGCGATTGTGCCATCGTTTGCATGACCCGAACCGGGTCCGTTCACTGCATGCGCGTTGTCTCCAGCTCGGCAATCATTTGCTCGCCCGTGAGTTCTGGCGCCGCCAGGCCGCCAAAATACTGGCCCATACCCGACTTGACATAGTACGGCCGGATGCGTTGCGTGAGCAGTCCGATGTCGCGGATATTGGGAACCAGGCGCGTCATCATGGTGTGGCGAAAGCGCAGCATTCCCGGTGAATTGGTAACCAGCTGGCGCCACTGGTCGCGCGTCACACGAGTGCCGCCGTACCAGTCTTCGTACACCTCGTAGGCCATGAAGCGGTTGCGCATCAACAAGGCCACTTCATAAGCCCAGTCTTCACGCTCATCGCGCTCTTTCGGGCTGAGGTTGTCGGCAATATGCTCTTTGAGCGCCAGTACGCCATAGTGAACATGGCGCGCTTCGTCCTGAATGACGTATTTGAGCAACTCCTTGAGCAGCGGCTCGGTGGTGCTTTGGTAGAGAAAGCTGAAAGCACCCAGCGCAACGCCCTCGACCATGATCTGCATTCCCAGGAATTTCATGTCCCAGCGAGAATCGGTCATCAGGGCGTCAATGATCACAAAGAGGTTGTCGTTGATCGGGTACATCTTGCCCAGTTTTTCGCTCAGGTAGCGATGAAACACCTCCACATGGCGGCCCTCGTCCATCACCTGGGTAGCTCCATAGAGTTTGCCGTCGAAAAACTGCACGGCTTCGGTCACTTGCGCCGCCGCCAGCAAGGCACCCTGCTCACCGTGCAGGAACTGCGACAGCAACCAGCTCGACAAATCGTGCATCATTCTCGGGTGGTCCGCCGCCTTGATGGTGATACCCAGTTTTTTGGCCACCTTGAGGTCAATCATGTCCAGCGGCGCCAGCGTCACACGGGCATCCAGCGGGTCTACCGACGTGTTCCATGCCAGACTGGCGCCATTCCACTGCCCCAGTTTTGCGCGTTCATACAGCGCGTGCATGTGCGGGTGGTCGTGGGGATAGTTCCAGTTGAAATGCGCCTGGTGACTGGCCGGCATTTCAGACACCTCGCCACGCTTGCCCGACTTGAGCAGCAAACCACGCATGGCCGAGGGTGCCATCGAGCGCAGCACGCGCGGGTTTTTCATTTCCGTCATGAGGTCCACGACATCGAGCATCTCATCCACCCGGTTCTGAACCAAGGGGGACAACAAGGGACGAATACGGTCAATTTGTGCAAACATACAAAAAACTCCTGATGATTACTGATTACTGATTACTGATTACTGATTAGTGGGGAATATCAATCCGCACCGGCGAGCAGGGCCGGGCAATGCATGCCAGCGCGTAACGCTGGGCTTTTTCTTCGGGTGAGAGGCAATTGGGCTCGGCCATCTCCACTTCACCATCCGTCACCTGCACACGGCAGCTGCCACATCCACCCAGCGTGCAGGAATACAGCATCGGTGCACCCAAGGACAAACCCGCTTCCAGCAAGGTCTGGCCTGCCGGGACCAGCCCGCTCCAGGTTTTACCCCGCGACTGGATAGCAAGCGTTTGCGTCGCAAAGCGACCAGTGTCCGTGGCCGCCACGGCAGGGGTGAAGTTTTCCTGGTGAAAGCGCTCTGCGGGCAATCCACGCGCCAGGACTTCCTCCCGAACACCTTGCATGAGCGGTGCCGGGCCGCAGGTATACACCTCGGCAATGTCCGTAATGGCAATACCGCTTGCATCGAGCAAACTGGCAAACATCGCACGGTCCATGCGACCGACCCTGCCCTTCCAGCCCTTGGGCGCTTGCTCCAGCACATGCGTCAGCGTCATGCGTTTGGCGTGGTGTTTCTTGAGATCGCGCAAGGCCGCATGAAAAATGACATCCTCCTGGCTGCGGTTGCCGTAGAGCAGGTGCACGCGCGTTTGTGACTCCACCGCCAGCATGGTGCGCAGTATCGACATCAAGGGCGTGATACCACCGCCACCACCCACCAGCAGCAGGGTGCGCACTTCCTTTCCCTCGCCCTGCGGGAGAGGGGCTAGGGGAGAGGGCAGACTGCCCGACGGCCCCAGCACGCGCAGGGTACTGCCTGCGGCCATATGGTCATTGAGCCAGTTGGAGACCTTGCCCTTGGGTACCCGTTTGACGGTGATGACAACGACACTGGTGTCCTGCGCACAGCTGCTGATGGAATAGGCCCGGCGGTACTCCTGCTGGTCAATACTCACGATGACGGTCAAAAACATTCCGGGCGCAAACCGTATGGGTCGGCCATCGGCGGGAATACCCACGATGCTGATCGAATCCGCCGTCTCGCGCACCACATCGACGACGTGGAGGGTGAAGGGCGATGCTGCCGACTGCACTGGCACCACCTTGTCATAGAGTACTGGTCTTCCTGCACCGGCCCTGGCTTTTTTCAGTCCTACAGTTTGCAAGGCTGCCTGCGCCACGTCCCGGCGCAGGGCATTCAGGGTTCTCAGGGTTCGCAGCAGTGGCATATCTGACCTCTCACTTTCACTTTATCGTTTACTTGTCTTGCCGTTTGCACGGATGGCTGTAGTCTATTTTTCGCCACGCCCGGTGCAAAGGTTGCAAATTGACAAGTACAGGTCATTTATTGACAATGCTTGTGGTATCAGCTTGGTTTGGGGACGGTTTGGGTGCTTTCGCCGCCTGTGGCGCAATCATCGGGAATGTCAGGAGCATCTGGGTGCCCACCCCCGGCTCCGACTGGGCCTGCAAGGTGCCGCCCAGCAGACCAATCACAATATTGCGCGAGATCGTCAAGCCGAGTCCGCTGCCACCCTGACCCAAGCGGGTGGTGAAGAACGGCTCGAAGATGTGCGCCAGCGTGCCTGGTGGCATTCCCACGCCATCATCGGTAATAGCCATTTCAACGGCATCGGCCACGCGCCTGGCGCTGATTTGCACAGTGCCGCCATCCCTGCCCTCAAACGCATGCCTGGCGGCGTTCTGAATCATGTTGACCAGCACCTGGCCCAGGGGGCCGGGGTAACTGGCGCACACAATATCGGATGGAATATCCACACGGATGCTCCATTTTTCGTGTTTCAAGCTGGGCCGCAGGGTCGTCAGATTGTCTTCTACCAGTTCCAGCAAATTGAAGGTGCGCCGCCGCTCCGAGGTCTGGTCAACCGCCACTTGCTTGAAGCTGCTCACCAGGTCGGCGGCGCGGTGGCAGGATTGCACCAGCAGTTTCCCCATCTCGGCGTTGCGTTGCAAGAAGGAATCCAGATAGGAACGCTTTACAGCGCCGCCCTCCACTGCTTGCCGGAATGAAGCGATGTCGTATTCCAATGTCGATGCCGTCGTAAGCGCCACACCAATGGGTGTGTTGAGCTCATGCGACACCCCTGCAACCAAAGACCCCAGCGATGCCAGTTTTTCCGACTCCAGCAGTTCGCTTTGGGTTCTTTGCAAACGCTCCAGCATCTGCGCCAACTCCCCCCTGGCCGCCTCGGCTGCATGGTATGCAAGCGACAAGGCCTCGGTGCGCTGTGCCACCCGCTCTTCCAGATGGACGTTGATCTCCTGTGTTGCCGCTTGTTCAGCCTGGAGTTGGGCGTACAGCGCGGCATTCCTGGAAACCGAAGAATTCAGATTCTCCTGCAACTCACGGATCTTGTCGGCCAGGAGGTTCAGTTCGTTGCGGTTGCGATTCTTGAGAACGAATACTTCCTGCCCCAGGTTGTCGATGGTCAGACGTCCGACAAAGGCACTGAGCTGCGTCAAAGGACGGCCCAGTAAGCGGTTGACCACAAATACAAAAATAAACCAAAGGGCCACGGTTTTGATCACCGCATTGACCAAAAGCAGCATGAAACCGAACTTGACCTGATTGACAACGAACTTCTGGCTGGAATAGACGGTCCATTTGCCGATTTCATTGGTTCCGAGCTCATCGGTGTGCATGACAGGAAACGTCCGACTCAATACTTTGGCGAAGACTGCTTCTTTTTCCGCTATCGGCAACAGTTTGTTATCGGCATCGACTTCAAACCGATTGCCTTTGTCGTCCTGCACAACACCCTTGGCGGCAAGAATTTTGTTGCTTGCATCAACCACCTTCACGCCGATGACGATGGGTTGTTGCATCATGCCGGTCAGAATGCTCTGCAACCCGGAGTCGTTGACGCCCCATACCGCATCATTGATACTGAGGTTGAAGGTCTGCTGCAAGGCCTGTATGTCGCGCAACAGACGGTCTTGCGTATCCTGGTACTCCAGCGTGAGCTGCACGCACGTGACGATCACGGTGACGACAAAGTAGCACGCAAAAATCACGCGCAGCAGTTGCGCAGCAATCGAGTTGAACAATTGCTGAGAAATCCGATGTTTCACGCAGTCCTTGCTGAACGATTTTTAACGATTTTTAACGGCTTGCTGCGTCCAGCGTTGCAATTGCCTTGGCCACGTCATGCGGTGGTGTCAGAAACTCGACAAATGCCTTGTTTCCGGCTTCGGACAGTTTGGGCGAAGCGTCACGGTCAAAAAAGAAACTGATCCCGGTTGCAGCGTCCAGGAGTTTTTTCCCAGCCGCCAGGGTTGCGCTGCTGCTGACGTGCGCATCAAGGCGCGGCGAAATCAGTTGTGTTGCTTCATTGAACTGGTTCAAGGCATCGTTTTCCGATAAAAATTTTACGAATCTGGCAACTGCCGCAGGATTTTTGCCACTGGCCGGAAACACCAGCACATCCAGGGGTGCATCTTCAAAATACATGGGTGGTGTCACGATTTGCGGAAAAGGGAAAAAGCCGATATCCGCCACGAATTCCTTGGGAAACTTGGCTGCTGCGAATGCCCCCATCAGCGACATACCGATGGCATCCCGGTACAGGTAGGGCAGCACTTCGTCCCAGTCCAGCTTCACGCTCCTGTCGTCGAAATCGCCGCGCACCAGCAGTTCCTTCCAGGTATCGAAAACCTTCACCACCTTGGGGTCAGTGAATGGGATAGTGCCATTGAGCAACTTGCGATGAAACTCCAGGCCGTTCATGCGCATATTCAGGTAGTCAAACCAGGCCATCGCCGGCCAACCATTTTTCGCACCCAGCTGCGTCGGTTTGATGCCAGCGGCCTTCAGTTTGTCCGCTACCGCCTGAAATTCCTTCCAGTCTTTCGGTGGTGTCAGGCCGTGTTTGGCAAAGGTTGATTTTTTGTAGAAAAAGCCCCACTGGTAGTAGGACAGCGGCACGCCGTAATATTGATTCTCGTAGCTCACGGCCTTGAGGGTTGCAGGTGCAAATTTTTTGGCCATGGTGCTCGCCGTCGGAGCATCCAGTGGTCGCAGGAGATTGACCTCCTTGGCCTTGGTCAATTTAGCGCCTGCAAACCAGAACGCCACGTCAACCGGTGCTTTCATGGTTTCATAAAAGTCCTTTTTGTAGGCTTCCTGCGGTCTTTCCTGCTGCTGAACCTGAATGTCGGGATTGGCTTTTTTGAACGCCACGAGCAGGTTATTCCACTCGGTGCGTTGCGGGCCGCTCGACACCATGAATTCAATCACCAGTTGCTCCGCATGAACCAATGCAGACATGAAAAAGCAGGCGCCCGCCAGCAAGAAATACTTCATCCTGAACATGGTTTTCTCCTCAACGTGTAAATTCTGTTTTGCCTTCTCCCCATCGGAGAATAACGCTTTTTTTGCGCACCATGCCACTTCCCCGTCGCACAACGTGCAAATTGGCAAGTACAGTTCGGCTTATTTCGCAAAGAATTCCCACCAACAATTCCATGCAAGCCCCACCCGTCAAGCTGCCCGTCTACTACCTGCGCCAGGTGGCCCAGACCATCAGCGACATGGGTGTGGATGTGCATGCGTGGCTGGCCAGGAGTGGCTTGCAGGAAAGCCAGCTCGACGATGCGAACCAGGCGCTGACTTTTGCCACCTTTCGCACACTGGTTCTGGATGCCCTTTCCATGACGCAAGAACCGGCACTGGGCTTACTGGTCGGTAGCCATCTGCGCCTGAATACCCACGGTGTTTTAGGGTATGCTGCCATGAATTGCAGCACACTGCAGCAAGCCATTGAAGTGCTGGAACGCTACAGCCTGTTGCGCACACCGCTCGTAAAATTGCAGCACCTGATGGTCAATAGCCAGTTGCACGTCATGGTGGTGGAAAATTTTCCGCTGGGGGACATTCGCCAGGTGATGCTGGAAGCAGCCCTGCTGGGGGTGAAAAATGTGGTGGATTTTCTGGCCACAGGCACACGCCCCGTCACCCAGGTGGCGTTTGCCTGCGCGGCCCCCGATTACGCGCCGCTGGCGGTGAAAATCTTCCAGTGCGCAGTGGTCTATGACCAGCCGTGGACGGGTTTCATATTGCCAGCCGAGGCTGCATCCAGGCTACTGCATCCGATTGATCCGAGCACGTACCAGGAAGCGTTGATGATCTGCCAGCGTGCCCTGGACAAGATCATCCAGGACGAGTCGCTGGCCATGCGCGTGCGCCGCGTGCTGCTGGAGCGCAGCACCGCATTTCCGTCATTGCAGCTCACCGCGCGCCTGTTCCACATGACGCCACGCACCTTGCACCGCAATTTACTGGCCGAAGCGACCTCGTACCGCAGCATTCTGGAAGATGTGCGCCATGCACTGGCCATCGAACACCTCAAGACAGGCCGACTGGGCATTCAGGAAATCGCTTTTACCCTGGGATATTCCGACATGGCGAATTTCCGGCGCGCTTTCAAGCGCTGGGAGGGCCTGGCGCCCTCGGACTTTCGGCAACAAGCCCTAAGCCTGAGCAGCAGCGCTGCGCCGCGCGCGCCAGGCGCCGAACAGGATAATAAAGCCGGGTATGAAAATCATGGCCCAGATGATCTTGTCCAGATGCGCCTTGACCCAGGGAAAGTTGCCAAAGAAGTAACCCACGGTGATGATGCCCCCCACCCATAGCGCCCCGCCCAACACATCAAAAAACAGGAAGCGCGAGCGCGTCATGCGCGCCACACCGGCAACAAACGGTGCAAAAGTACGTAAAAACGGCATGAAGCGCGCCGCAACGATGGTGATGCCGCCATAGCGCTCGTAAAACGCATGCGTCTGGTCAAACGCCTTTTTATTGAAAAAGCGCGAATCCTCCCACTGGAAGACCTTGGGACCGATAAAGCGCCCGATGGCATAGTTCGACTGGTTACCCAGCACAGCCGCAGCAAACAAAAGCCCCACCGACAGCGGATACTCCATCAGCCCCACACCACACATGGCGCCCACCACAAACAGCAGCGAGTCGCCCGGCAAGAAGGGCATGACCACAACGCCGGTTTCGACAAATATGACCAGGAACAGCAAAGCGTACACCCACGCCCCGTAGCTCTGGATAAAGCCTTCGAGGTATTTGTCTACATGCAAAACAAAGTCAACCAGAAATCCCACAAATTCCATAAAACGCCAAACGCTATAGTATTACTAGCTGACCCCGCTCGTCTGGCGGGCTATAGAGCCGAAATTGATCATACTCGGCAAGCGCTTCTGCCGCAAGAGCATCCAGCTTGCCCGCAGTGGCGTCGGCTTCACAGCGAAAGCCGTTGGCTTCGACTCCGCTCAGCCAACGCTTGCGCCCCGTTCCCTGAGCGAAGTCGAAGGGAACCTTCTCCGGCAGCGCACAACATTGGTAGCAAAAAACAGTCAATCTTGACCACACAAGGTAAGCGGATAGGCCGACGGCGCCGGATTAGCCCCCTGCCAGTTGCTTGAACGCCTTGACCACTTCGGGCGGTGCTTGCACCAACTCAATCAGCACGCCCTCGCCGGAAATCGGGAATTCCTCGTTGCCCTTGGGGTGCAGAAAGCAGATGTCAAAGCCGGCTGCGCCCTTGCGGATGCCGCCCGGAGCAAAGCGCACGCCCTGCCCTGTCAACCATTCCACCGCAACCGGCAAGTCGTCGATCCACAAACCGATGTGGTTCAAGGGGGTGGCGTGCACCGCTGGCTTCTTCTCGGGGTCCACCGGCTGCATCAGATCGACCTCGACCTTGAACGGCCCGCTGCCGATGGCGCAGATGTCTTCATCGACGTTCTCGCGTTCGCTCCGGAAGGTGCCGGTGACTTGCAGGCCCAGCATATCCACCCAAAGCTTTTGCAAACGCAGCTTGTCGGGGCCGCCGATGGCGATCTGCTGGATGCCCAGCACTTGAAAGGGTCTCGTCGTCATTTTTCAAACTCCACGATTGGTTGATCCACGGCCAGGCTCTCGCCCTTGTTGGCCAGCAATTTTGCCACCACGCCATCGGCACTGGCGAACAGCACATTTTCCATCTTCATGGCCTCGATCACCGCCAGGCGCTCCCCGGCTTGCACCTTCTGCCCTGGCTGTACCGCAACTTCAACCAGAAGACCTGGCATGGGCGAGAGCAGGAAGCGGCTCATGTCGGGTGGTGCCTTGTAGGGCATGTACGCAAACAGCTCGGCTGCACGGGGCAACAGCACCTTGACATCAAGCTGGGCGCCATTGTGCGTGACATGGGTCGTCAGCGGCATTTTGGGAGTACCGCGCTCGACCTGGGCCGTGAAATGTACGCCGTTGCAGGTGCCCTCGATGCGAATCTGCCCGAACCGGGTTTCGCTATGAATCTTGTAACTGCTTGCGCCTACGTCCACGCGGGAAGAGCCGGTTTTGTCATCAAACTCCGACACATGCACCGGGTAGGTGGTGCGCTCGCCCTGCGCCCCTAGCGCTACCACCACAAAGTCATTGCTGATTCGCAGCTCATGCCCTTCAAACTGCCCGGTGATGGCCGTGGAGCGGTGCAAATAGCGCCGGTTGACAAAGGCTGCCAGCGCCACCAGAAAATGCGGGTCTTCGTGCTGCACGTCCTCGGCGCGAAAGCCCTTGGCGTAGTGCTCGGCAATGAAGCCGGTGTTGAAGTTGCCCGCAACAAACTTCGGATGCGCCAGCAGCGCGGCCTGGAACGGGATGTTGCTCGAAATTCCCCGGATCACAAAACCATTGAGCGCCTCGCGCATCTTGGTGATGGCGTCCTGCCGGTCCTTGCCGTGCACAATCAGCTTGGCGATCATCGAGTCGTAGTGCATTGGAATCTCGCCACCCTCTTGCACGCCGGTATCGACACGCACGCCTTGCCAGCGGCTGGTGTCGGCGGCAAACATGGTTTCACGCGGCGCCTGAAAGCGCACCAGCCGACCCGTAGAGGGCAGGAAACTGCGAAACGGGTCTTCGGCGTTGATACGGCACTCGATGGCCCAGCCTTCCTTTTTGATCTCGGACTGGGTGAAGCCGATTTTCTCGCCCGCCGCGATGCGGATCATCTGCTCGACCAGGTCCAGCCCAGTGATGCATTCGGTCACCGGATGCTCGACCTGCAAGCGCGTGTTCATCTCCAGAAAGTAAAAATCCTGGTCCTTGCCGACCACAAATTCCACCGTTCCGGCAGATTGGTATTTCACCGCCTTGGCCAGTGCCACGGCCTGCTCGCCCATGGCTTTACGGGTAGCGTCGCTGATGAAGGGCGAAGGCGCTTCCTCGATGACCTTCTGGTGGCGGCGTTGGATGGAGCATTCGCGCTCGTGCAGATACACCACGTTGCCATGCGCGTCGCCCAGCACCTGAATCTCAATGTGGCGCGGCTCCTGCACGTACTTTTCCATAAACACGCGGTCATCGCCAAAGCTGTTGCGCGCCTCGTTGCGGCAGGAGGTAAAGCCTTCAAAGCATTCCTTGTCATTGAACGCCACCCGCAGCCCCTTGCCACCGCCACCGGCGCTGGCCTTGATCATCACCGGGTAACCAATTTTCTGCGCGATCTGCACCGCTTCTTCGGGCGCGAGAATCGGCTCGTTGTGACCGGGAATGGTGCTGACCTTGGCCTCATTGGCCAGCTTTTTCGAGGCGATCTTGTCGCCCATGGCCGCAATCGAATAATGCTTGGGACCGATGAAAACAATGCCCTCTTCTTCGCAGCGCCGGGCAAAGTCCTCGTTTTCGGACAGGAAACCGTAGCCCGGATGCAGTGCCTGCGCACCCGTTTGCTTGCAAGCGGCAATGATTTTGTCGGCCATCAGATAACTCTGGCGCGACGGCGGCGGGCCGATCAGCACGGCTTCATCGGCCAGGGTGACGTGGCGCGCATCGGTATCGGCCTCCGAATACACCGCGACCGTTTTAATGCCCATTTTGCGCGCTGTCAGAATGACACGGCAAGCAATCTCGCCACGATTGGCAATCAGTATTTTGCTAAACATCTATCTTTTCCTTTGCTATTTTTAGGCTTAAGCATTACGCGCCAGCGGGTTGGGCACAGGCTCGGCCAGTTTGACCAGGGTATTGCGGTCGGTGTGGTGAAAAAGTGCCTCCTGGCCCAAAATCTTCAACACCGTATCTTCTTCATAAGTCCAGCTGCCGTCGGCGTGCACCGACACCTTGATTTCAAATTCCACCGTATCGAAGGCATGCGCCAGAAACGGGGTTGAACAAATCCCGAAATGGGCATCGCCCTTGGCCGCACGCAAAACGAATTCGGTAGCATCCGGCGCCGCCTGGCCGCTGGCCATGAGCGTGACACCGCGCGGAATGCTCAAGGTATGGATGACGGTGTGCGTGGCAGGTTCCCACAACCAATAGCCGACCTGCTCGTGGTAGGTCTTGATTTGATCGGGCTTGGTGATGTGCACCTGGTAACGCAAGCCATACAGCAGTTGCGGGCCATTGGTTTGCGGGTCAATGGGCTGCAACTCCATGCGCTCCACATAGGTCTGCTGGCGCGGCCCCTCAGCCTTGGGCTTGACATCCAGCCCCTGCACGCCCCGCCAGACACCCGCCAGCGCACGCAGCGGCCCCAGATTGGTCAGCGTATCCACATCCACCGGACTCGGTTCGATGTAGATATCTTGCGGGTCTTGCGGGAAACGATTAACAGCCATGTCCCAGGCACCTTAGAGCGGAATATTCCCGTGCTTGCGCCACGGGTTTTCGACCTTTTTATCGCGCAGCATCACCAGCGAGCGGCAGATGCGCTTGCGGGTTTCGTGCGGCTGGATCACATCGTCGATGAAGCCGCGTGCCCCGGCCACGAAGGGGTTGGCAAAGCGGGCCTTGTATTCGGCTTCGCGGGCGGCGATCTTGGCGGGGTCGCTCTTGTCTTCACGGAAAATGATTTCCACCGCGCCCTTGGGACCCATCACGGCAATCTCGGCGTTGGGCCAGGCAAAATTCACGTCGCCGCGCAGGTGCTTGGAGCTCATCACGTCGTAGGCACCGCCGTAGGCCTTGCGGGTAATGACGGTGATCTTGGGAACCGTGCACTCGGCAAAGGCGTAGAGCAGCTTGGCGCCGTGCTTGATGATGCCGCCGTACTCCTGCGCCGTACCGGGCATGAAACCGGGTACATCGACAAAGGTGATGACCGGAATATTGAAGGCATCGCAAAAACGCACAAAGCGCGCCGCCTTGATCGAGCTTTTGATGTCCAGGCAACCGGCCAGCACCAGCGGCTGGTTGGCGACAAAGCCCACCGTATGGCCTTCCATGCGGCCAAAACCGATGATGATGTTTTTGGCATATTCGGGCTGCAACTCGAAAAAGTCGCCATCATCGACCGTCTTGAAAATCAGCTCCTTCATGTCGTAGGGCAGATTCGGGTTGTCCGGCACCAGCGTGTCCAGGCTCATGTCCTGGCGGTCGGCGGGATCACCGCTCTTGCGTGCCGGGGGCTTTTCGCGGTTGTTCAGCGGCAGGTAGTTATAGAGTCGGCGCAGCAGGAGCAGCGCTTCCACGTCGTTCTCAAACGCCAGATCGGCAATGCCGCTCTTGGTCGAGTGGCTGACGGCGCCGCCCAGTTCCTCGGCGGTCACGTCCTCGTGCGTCACGGTCTTGACCACTTCGGGGCCGGTGACAAACATGTAGGAGCTGTCCTTGACCATGAAAATGAAGTCCGTCATGGCCGGCGAATACACCGCGCCCCCCGCGCACGGTCCCATGATGAGGCTGATTTGCGGGATCACGCCGCTGGCAAGCACGTTGCGCTGGAACACATCGGCATACCCGGCCAGCGAAGCCACGCCTTCCTGAATCCGCGCGCCGCCCGAATCGTTCAAACCAATCACAGGCGCGCCGACCTTGATCGCCTGGTCCATGATCTTGCAGATTTTCTCGGCATGCGCTTCGGAGAGTGCGCCGCCAAAGACCGTGAAATCCTGGCTGAAGACAAATACCAGACGGCCACTGATCATGCCGTAGCCCGTGACCACGCCGTCGCCGGGAATCTTGTTGTCCGCCATGCCGAATTCGCTGCAACGGTGTTCGACGAACATATCCCACTCTTCAAACGTCCCCGCATCCAGCAGCACTTCGATGCGTTCGCGCGCCGTCAGTTTGCCCTTTTTATGCTGCGCATCAATGCGCCGCTGGCCGCCACCCAGTCGCGCGAGATCGCGTTTCTTGTCCAGGAGTTCGATGATGTCATGCATGGGAATTTTTCCTTGTCGCTGTGAGGTTATTGGGATTACGCCGCATTTACTGCAAAATTAGTAGCTGTATGCGCGCGTTTCATGGGGGCTGCAAGCAGATTGCGTGCTGCAACTGAAGGCGCCACGCGGCCCGAGCGTACGGCTTGCGTCAGCTCGGGCAACAGCGCGCGCACGGTGGGGTCTTGCTTGAACGCCTGTTTCAAACCGGCGTCAATGCGCTCCCACATCCAGGCCAGCGCCTGCTGCTCGCGCCGCCTGGCCAACTGACCATTGGCGCTTTGCAGCGATTGGAACTGCGCAACGGATTGCCAGAATTCCGGGATTCCTTGCGCTTTCAGGGCACTTAAAGACAAAACCCTGGGCTGCCATTGTGCAGGTTCAGAAGCACAGTGGGTACTGGTGCTGGCCACAATACCCAGAAGGCGCAGGCTCGACGTAATCTGGGCTTGTGCGCGCAAGGCGGCGTCACGGTCCATGTCGGCCTTGTTGATGACAACCAGATCGGCCAGCTCCATCACGCCTTTCTTGATGGCCTGCAACTCGTCGCCGGCATTGGGCAGTTGCAAGAGCACGAACATATCGGTCATGCCGTGCACCGCCGTCTCGCTTTGCCCTACGCCCACGGTCTCGACGATCACGATGTCGTAACCGGCGGCTTCGCACACCAGCATGGCTTCGCGCGTTTTTTCGGCCACGCCGCCTAATGTGCCGCTGCTCGGGCTGGGACGGATATACGCCTCTTCGCGCACCGAGAGCTGTTCCATGCGCGTCTTGTCGCCCAGAATCGAGCCACCGGACACCGAGGAGGACGGATCAATCGTCAAAACGGCAACCTGATGGCCTTGTTCGATCAGATACAGGCCCAGCGCCTCGATAAACGTGGATTTGCCCACGCCCGGCACACCACTGACACCCAGACGCAGTGCGCGTCCAGTATGCGGCAACAAGGCATTGAGCAGCACATCGGCCTGCGCGCGGTGGTCGGCGCGGGTCGATTCGAGCAAGGTGATGGCCTTGGCGATGGCTCGGCGCCGCTGCATGGGCGCGCCGGACAGTAAAGCGTCAAGCAAGCCAGTTCTCCAGCTTCAAACCCTCGATGCGCTCGAATTCACGGGTGTTGTTGGTAACCAGCGTGGCATCCTCGGCCAAGGCCTGACAGGCAATCAGCAAATCCATGTGGCCAATCAACTGGCCCGTCTGGCGCAAGGCGTGGTAATGGCGTGCATAGTGCCACATGGCAGAGTGCGTCCAGGGCAGCACCGTCATTTCCAGTAGCAGCTGCTCCAGCCGTTCGTGGTTGCGCATCCGGTGCGTGCTTTTTTCCACCCCGTAGGCCAACTCGGCCACAACCAATGCCGGCAAGGCTACCCGCTGGCGTCCCAAGGCCACCAGTTTTTGCAACACGTTGGGAACGCCCCGCTGAATGTAGATCACCACATTGGTGTCGAGTAGATACAAAGACATCAGTCAAGGCTCTCAATATCGTCCCTGGGGAGGGATTTGTCGCGTTCAATCTGTTCCGGCATGCCTTCAAAACTGGAAAGAATGGATTGGATACGGGCCACCCACGCTTGCGGGTCATCGTCCTTGGGGCGCAGCACAACCGCATTGCCCTGGCGCTCGATGTACACCTCCTTGGTGTCAAACCGGAACTCCTTGGGCAAGCGCACAGCCTGGCTGCGGCCTGTGGTGAAAACTTTGGCGGTGCTGGCGGTCATGTGGCGTTGCAAAAAAATAATACTTACCAATAGTATATACCAATGCACATACCGCCCCTCCAAAGCAAGCAGAAAGCACCGCAAATCAAGCTAAGTATATGATTTATAAATATTTTCACAGAAACCCAGAATTTCTGTGGATAACTTTGTTGACAAGCTGTCGCCAAGGCCGCCAAAGCCTTGCAAATCAAGGCTTTGCTTAGATTGCCTGAAAAAGCAGCAAAAATTAAAAAACGTTGGAAATCAATAGCTTGCACAAGCTACGGCTTTCGTAGCATCGGCTGTGGTATAGGATGCGCCCAAATATTCCGCCCTGTTTTTTTTGTGCATAAGTGCCCAAGAACCCGTCCGATACGGGCAAAAACGTGGTAATCGTTTAGCACCTTTATTCCCTTATCCCCTTACTCCATGCGCAAGGCATCCACCGGGTCCAGTTGCGCGGCATTGCGGGCGGGCAGCACCCCGGCGAGCAGGCCAATCACAATCGCAATGCCTTCGGCCAGCAGCACAAAGCTCAAGGGGGTGTGCACCGGCAGCGCGGGCAGCGCCAGGTGTATCGCCTGCGCCAGCCCGATTCCCAGAACCAGACCAATCACGCCGCCCAAGGCCGACAACACCACGGCCTCGCCTAAAAACAAGGCCAGAATGGTATGCCGGGGCGCACCCAGCGCCACCATCAGCCCCACTTCGGACGTGCGCTCGCGCACGGCAATCGTCATGATGGTGACAATGCCCACGCCACCGACGAGCAGCGAAATGCTGCCCAGCGCACCCACTGCCATCGTCAGGATATCGAGGATATTCGACAGGGTACGCAGCATATCTTCCTGCGTGGTGATGGTGAAATCTTCGCGCCCGTGGCGGGCGATGAGGCTGCTTTTGACGGCAGCCATGATGCGCGCAGGAGCAACGCCTTCCTCGTAGGCCAGATCAATCTTCATCAGCCCCTCGCGGTTGTACAACTCCAGCGCACGCGCAGCCGGAATGTAGGCGGAGTCGTCCAGATCAACGCCCAGAAACTGCCCTTTGGCCTCCAGCACGCCAATCACGCGAAACTGCGCATTGCCGACGCGCACCCGTGCGCCCAAGGGGTTGGCGCTGCCAAACAACTCGGACTTGAGTTTTGCACCCAGAACAACAAAGGCCCTGGCACTTTCCAGGCTTTCGTCAGGCAAAAACTGGCCAGACCTGACCTGGATGCTGTACACCCGCGCCATATCGGGACTCACACCATTGACCGTGGTGCGCCGCAGCCGCCCATTGGCGCTGACTTCGGTATTGCCCCAGACCATGGCCGTCATGCCGGTGACATGCGGCAAGCGCTCCAGAACGCGCGCATCGTCCAGACTCAGGGGACGCACCGAGCTGGGAATCCCGGTCGGAGCCGGTCCCGAGGTCTTGACCTTGCCAGGCGCGATGCTGGCAATATTGGTGCCAAACTGCGTGAACTCGGCCAGCACAAAGCGGTGAATGCCCTCGCCAATCGAGGTCAGCAAAATCACTGCGGCAATGCCCACGGCGATACCTAGCAGGGTGAGAAAGCTGCGCAGGCGCTGCGCGCTGATGGCGCGCAAGGCAAGGTGAACGGCATCGGGCCACAACATGGGGAGGATGGTCTTGGAATGGTTTTTTAATGGATTTGTGTAACCGGGATGGTATCCGACCCCGGACAGGCTCTTGTGCATGAAATCGCACCCATTTCATATCACCCGTGATATCAGAAACACCAAAACCGCACCACAAATGCTCCCCGCAAGCCTCCGTGGCACGTTTTTAGCCCCAATTTGGCCTCAAATCAGGTATCAAATCAGCCTACAGCCCCCGTGGGAGAAGCGGGGACAGCTACTGAAAACGTAGTACCAAGAATCTGCCCCCGGCAACATGCATGCATGTCCTGGCACGGATGATGCTGCATCTGCTATATCTGCTGTATCCTTTGCGCCCTGTCTTTGCCTGTCCGTCATGTCTGTCATGCAACTCCTACGCCCCCTGCTGCTTTTGCTACTTGCATTGCTATGCGCAGCAGCAGCGCTCGCCGAAAAAATCACCATCGCAGCCGCCGCCGATCTGAAATTTGCCATGGACGAAATCGTCACGGCCTTCAGGCAGACGCATCCCACCGATACGGTAGACGTCATCTACGGCTCTTCGGGCAAGTTCCACGCCCAGATTCAGCAGGGTGCGCCCTACGACCTCTATTTTTCTGCCGACATCGCTTTCCCACGCGCGCTGGCCCAGGCCGGATTTGCCGCTTCCGAGGTCAAACCCTACGCCCTTGGCCGCATCGTGCTGTGGAGCGCAAGCCTGGACGCCAGCAAAATGACGCTGGAAAGCCTTTCCGACCCCCAAATTACCCGCATCGCCATCGCCAACCCCAAGCACGCCCCCTATGGCAAGCGCGCCGAGGAAGCGCTGCGGTCCCTGGGACTGTGGGAAAAGCTCGCACCCAAGCTGGTCTATGGCGAAAACATCGCCCACACCGCACAATTTGTGCAGACCGGCAACGCCCAGGTGGGCATCCTCGCGCTGGCCCTGGCCATCAGCCCCGAACTGGCCAGCAAGGGAGCTTATTGGCTGATTCCCGACAAACTGCATGAACCGCTGGAACAGGGATTCGTCATCACCAAACGTGCCCAGGGCAGCGCACTCGCCCGGCGTTTTGCCGACTACATGGCAAGCCCACCCGCACGCGTCGTGATGGCCCGATACGGCTTTGCCTTGAAATGAACCCGTTATGCTGACAACCGATGACTGGCAAGCCTTGTGGCTCACCGTGCGCCTGGCGGCCGTGGTGACGCTGCTCCTGCTGGTGGTCGGCACACCCATCGCGTGGTGGCTGGCGCGCACGCGCTCATGGTGGAAGGGTCCGGTGGGCGCCGTGGTGGCACTGCCGCTGGTGCTGCCGCCTTCGGTGCTGGGTTTTTACCTGCTGGTGGCCATGGGTCCGAACGGGCCGCTGGGACAGCTCACCCAGGCGCTGGGGCTGGTGCCACTGCCGTTCACCTTCTGGGGATTGGTTCTGGCCTCGGTGTTCTATTCCCTGCCCTTCATGGTACAGCCGCTGCAAACGGCTTTCGAGGCGGTGGGCGAGCGGCCACTGGAGGTGGCCGCCACGCTGCGCGCATCGCCCCTGGATGCCTTTTTCACCGTCGCGGTGCCACTGGCCGCCCCAGGCTTTCTGACCGCTTCGATACTCACCTTCGCCCATACCGTAGGCGAGTTCGGCGTAGTCTTGATGATCGGCGGCAACCTGCCGGGCGTCACCCGCGTGGCCTCGGTGCAAATCTACGACCACGTGGAAGCGCTGGAATACATGCAGGCGCACCGCCTGGCAGCGGTGATGCTGGTTTTCTCGTTCCTCGTGCTGCTGGCCCTGTACGCCTGGCGCCCGAGCCCGAAACGGGAGACTTGAGGTGAGCGGCATTGAGGCCCGTTTCCGGCTGGACTGGCCAAAATTTTCCCTGGATGTCGATCTCAAACTGCCCGGCAAAGGGGTCACGGCCCTGTTCGGCCATTCCGGCTCAGGAAAAACCACGCTCTTGCGCTGCATTGCCGGGCTGGAACGTGCACCCCTCGGACGGCTCGCCGTCGAAGACGCCATCTGGCAAGACGACACCCACTGGTTGCCAGCGCACAAGCGGCCTATCGGCTATGTGTTTCAAGAGGCCAGCCTGTTCGCCCACCTTTCGGTACTGGGCAACCTGCGCTACGGCATGCAGCGCAGCGGCTCCACGCAAGGTGCAGGAGGTGTGGGTGGTGCGCGTCTCGAACAGGCCATCGCACTGCTGGGCATCGGACACCTGCTGGAGCGCAAACCGGATCGCCTTTCCGGCGGCGAGCGCCAACGGGTGGGCATCGCCCGCGCCCTTGCCGTCAGCCCGCGCCTGCTACTTATGGATGAACCGCTGGCCGCGCTCGATTCTGCGCGCAAGCAGGAAATCCTACCCTATCTGGAGCGCCTGCACGAGGAGCTGGACATCCCGGTACTCTACGTCAGCCATTCGCCCGACGAGGTGGCGCGGTTGGCAGACCATCTGGTGGCAATGGAAGGCGGACGGGTGCTCTCCAGCGGCCCCCTGGGCGAAACCCTCACGCGCCTGGACCTGCCCATCCGCCTGGGCGAGGACGTCGGGGCCATTCTGGAGGGAACGGTCGGCGAGGTAGACCACCACTGGCATCTGGCACGGGTGGACTTCGCAGGCGCCAGCCTGTGGACGCGCGACCACGGACTGCCTGTAGGCCACCACGTGCGCGTGCGCGTGCTGGCCAGGGACGTGAGCCTGGCAGAAGAACCAGGCACCAGCAGCATCCAGAACGTGCTGCGCGGCGAAGTCGATGCCATAGGCGACGACGACCACCCTGGCCTGGCTCTGGTGCGTATGCGCATCGGATCGTCGATATTGCTGGCCCGGCTGACCAGGCGGGCCATGGCCGCTTTGGGCGTTGTCAGCGGCAAGGTGCTGTGGGTGCAGGTGAAATCGGTGGCCTTGCTGGAGTGATTTTCACCACGGCTGCCAGACATCCCGTATCGCAGAGCTGTCATAACTCGCGTTTACGATGGCTTGTCTTTTTTCACATATTTTTAACGGTGAACCATGAGCCATACCATCCATGCACACTTCGGAAAAACCCTCAGCCAGCCACTCAGCACCCACTTCAAGCGCGCTGCGATTGCGGCGCTGGTCGGTGCAGCCTTGATCAGCGCCTGTGGCGGCAGTGGATCGGGCGACACGCCTGCCGTGGTGGATATGACACCATTTTCCGTGCGTGTGATTGGTTTTAACGACTACCACGGCAATCTGGAGTCCCCAGGCACCTTCGGCAGTAATGCCAGCATCCCGGCCACCAGCCGTCCCGCAGTGGGTGGCGCCGACATTTTGGCCGCACACATTGCCAAGCTCAAGAAAGAGAAGCCCCATTCGGTCGTGGTGGGTGCGGGCGACCTGATCGGGGCTACGCCGCTGGTGTCATCGCTGTTTTTCGATGAGCCCAGCGTGGAAACCCTGAACCGCATCGGGCTGGAATTTTCTGCCGTGGGCAACCATGAGTTTGACAAGGGCAGCGCCGAGCTGCTGCGCCTGCAATCGGGCGGCTGCAAGCAGACCGGCGGCGTGCAGGACCCGAACAGCTGCAAAGGCGCGGCGGTGGGAACCCCCGTCCCCTTTGAAGGCGCCAAGTTCAAGTGGCTTTCGGCCAACGTGCTGAACTCGGCCACCGGCAAAACACTGCTGCCGGCCTATGGCGTCAAGGAATTCAACGGTGTCAAGGTGGCGTTCATTGGTATGACGCTGCAGGCCACCCCCGGCATCGTGACCCCCTCGGGCGTTGCGGGGCTGGAGTTTCGCGCCGAAGCCGACACGGTGAACGCATTGATTCCCGAGCTGCGCGCCGCTGGCATTGAATCGGTTGTGGTGCTGGTCCATCAGGGCGGCTTCCAGACCGGCACGCTCTCCGACATCAACCGCTGCGATGGCGATCTGGCGGGCTCGGATATTGCGTCCATCGTCGCCAAATTCGATGATGCGGTCGATCTGGTTATCAGCGGCCACACCCATGCGGCCTACAACTGCAGCCTGCCCAACGCCAAGGGCCGCAAGATTCCGGTCACCAGCACGCCCGCATTTGGCCGTGTGCTGACCGCCGTTGATCTGACCATCGACCCCGCAACCCGCAACGTCACGGCAGCCAGCGCCAACAATATCCTTGCCAGCCGTGCGGCCGATTCGGGCGTGGTCGCCGACCCCGCACTGACCAAAATTGTCGATGCCTACAAGACTTTGGTGTCGCCCATTGCCAACCAAGTGCTCGGCGGCATTTCCACCGCCCTGGGCAACACCCGTTCGGACGCTGCGTGCAACATGCCTGCAGGCGAACTGATTGCCGACTCGCAACTGGAAGCCACCAAAGCCAGCAATTCCAAATTTGTAACATGTTGTTCCTGAACAATATTTTTAAAAGGAATTCGAATGGACGAGTGTGTCGCGCCGCCTAAAGAAAAGCCCATGGAGATCGAAGTGCTGATCGGGCAAGTTCGAGAGGCATTGGGTG
>JAYRRD010000085.1:0-24133 GCA_041910275.1 Rhodoferax sp. | reverse complement strand
TTGGTGACGCTGGCCGAGTCGCCATTGACAAAACCACTGAGCAGGAAGTTGGCCGGGGTCAGCGTGGCGGTCGTGGTTCCATCGTAGGTCTTGGTGGTCGAGCCCGTCAATGCAGCCGCGACCGCAGTCAGCGTTGCAGGGGTCACGGTCAGCACGCCGTTGACATACGTCACGTTGTAGTTGCCAGGGCTGAAGGTGCCCCCGCTGGCGTTGCTGGGGATGATGGGGTAGGGGCCACCTGATACGCTGGCGCTCGCCACCGCACCCGTGCTGCTCAAGGTAACACTGCCGATGGTCTCGCCGTTTTGCAGGCCGCTGGCGCGGAATTCGCTGCCGGTAAAGCCCAGGGTCTGGCCAAAGGTCTTGCTGGCATCATTGGCAGTGACGGTCAACGCAGCCGGTGTGATGGTTCCGACTCTGGAGATTGCCGTGGTAACGGCGTAGTTGTTTCCGGAGTTGCCGTCGTTGATAGCATAACCAGCGGAGACCGTCAGAGTTTTGCCTGTCCCAGCATTGCGGTTGTCATAGGTCTGACTCAAGCCGGTGATGGTATCGCCAGAAACCAGGCCCGTTGATGTGGGCAAGGCGCTGGAGCTGGTGCTGCCGTCGTAGGTCTTGGTGTTTGCCGTAGCCGTGATGGTCAGTGGGGCAGGCGTGATGACCCCGGCACTGGAGTTTGCCGTGGTAACGCTGTAGTTGTTGCCGGAGTTGCCATCGTTGATGGTGTAGCCAGTGGCCACACGCAGTGCCTTGCCGGTACCAGCGTTGCGGTTGTCATAGGTCTGACTCAAACCGGTGATGGTATCGCCGGAAACCAGACCCGTCGGTGTGGGCAGTGCGCTGGAGCTGGTGCTGCCGTCGTAGGTCTTGGTGTTAGCTGTTGCCGTGAGGGTTAGTGATGCTGGCGTGATCTGGCCAATATTGCCACTGGCACTGGTAGGAAGGCTGTAGTTGGAAAGCAGCGTGGAACCTACCGGAGTGAAATCGGCATTGGTCAAACTGGTACTAACCAGGATGCCGCTGCCAACATTCCTGCTGGCATACGTTCCAGTGGTTTTGGTGACACTGGCCGAGTCGCCACTGACAAACCCGGTGAGCTGGAAATTGGCTGGCACCAGAGTGGCTGCTGTGGTGCCATCATACGTTTTTGTTGTGGACCCGGTCAGAGCAGCAGTCACTACAGTCAGGGACGCTGGATCGACCGTATAGCCAACAGCCGCACCTGGGCTAAAGGAATAGCCAACTGTGCTGGTCAATCCACCGGCATAAACAACGCTATAGGATCCAGCGTTGGTCACGCTGGAAATGGCTGGCGTAAAAGTCGGTGTGCCACTGATGAGGGCAAAGTCTTCGCTATCGAAACTGGATGGGTTGACCAGGCTTTTATCAAACACAGCGGTGGGAGTATTACCGAAGGTATGGCTTGGGCTGCCCGATGCCAGGATAGTGTCCACGGTCACAGTGCCGGGTGCAGACGCATAAACAAGACCGTTGCCGGTTGACGGTGGAGTTGCGCTGTTGTACATGCGGAAAGACGTGGTATTGCCATTTTTGACGATACGTGCAGGATTGTCGGCATAAATCAACCAACGTCCGTCAGCGGAACTCAGAGTTCCCAGCGTCATGATTGTCCCGCTGTTGGCGATGGCAATATTGCCAAACGACGTTGTGCTGGCCGAGAGCGAGCTCACCTGTGTCTCGATTGCATCGCTGACGCCAATGCCACCAAAGGCTGACAGTTGCAAACTGGATGCTGTAATGTTGTTTGCTACGCTATTTGCGTCCGTCATGGCACCGGCCAACGATTTGAGATCAACAACTCCTGTCGAGGCATTGCCGGTAATGGAACCGATTGGCAAATTTCCTGAACTGGATAAATATACATCACCATTCGTAGCCTGGGCATTGACGCTTCCAGAGGCGTTGACATTGATCACTGCACCACTGCTGCCAATATTCGTCCCTGCAGTCAAGTTGATCTGCGTTCCGGTCACGGTGGGGTTGTTCAAGTAATTGATGATTGCGCCGGTGCCCGCCGTGATGGCCACATTGCCACCCGTGCTTACGACAGTTCCGGCCAGTTTTACATCACTGGAACCCGTAAGGCTGACGTTGCCCGTACTGGCGCTTACGTTGTTGGCCTTCAGATAGGGGCCAGTGGCGTTGATTGTGACGTTTCCATTCGCATTGGTGGCTGTCACATCCAGAAAACCGCTCATGCTCCCCTTGTACTCCAGACTACCTGCGCTTGAGTTGGTCAAGGTGATGCCTGTATCTATCGTATTGCTGACAGTGCTCAAAATGATGCCCGTCTGGGCCGAAGCGGTGAGCGTTCCTGTTGATTTCAACGGCCCGGTGCTGCTCTGTGTGATTTTGCCTGTGCTGGAAGTCAACGTGATATTGCCACCCCCGGAACTTTCGATACCACTGATGACATCAACCTTGCTGACATTCAGGTCACCCTGATTGGCAAATGCAAAACTTCCGCTCTGGGTGTGCCCCGCAAGGTTTGTCACGACATTGGACTCGGCCAGGGAGACCCCTGTGCCGCCGTCCGCATTCAGGTTGGCAATGGTGATGGTGCTGCCTGGCGTCTGTCCGACGGTTCCACTGGTGATCAGTGACATGGCAGTAAAACTTGCTGAATTGGGAGCAATCGGCGCAGCGACGCTGATCGAACCAGCAGTGGACGCATTCCCGATCTTGAGCAAGGGCGTCTTGAAATTATCAAGTTCGGTGCTGCTCATGCGCATGGTACCCGGTATGTCGCTCGAAGGTCCCAGCTCGATATTCGTTGCAGCGGTGTAGGGGCGGACATTCACAAACTTATCCGAAGCGGTGGATGTTGTGGTTGTTGCCACATGGTCAATATTGTCCGCGACGTAGGTGACGCTGCCTGTTGTTGCACTCACGTTATGGTTGATCTTCAGCAGTTTGTCCTGCGCTGCAATGCGCAGCTGGATGTCGCCACTTGAAACGCTCAGTCCACTGGTCGATCCTACAAGACCCACCTCCAGCGCATCAGTGTTATTGAAGTCAAAACCGGAACCCGTGACCGAGCCAGCGAGCATACTTTTGATGGCGTTGCTGCCGTCCAGGCGCACATTGCCCGCAGAGGATATCTCCAGTGTGTTCGCCGAGACACTACCCGAACTGCCGCTGATACCCCCGCTGCCAGCTATGAGCTTGATGCCAGCCGACATGGGAGAGCCTGTCGCGGTCACGACGCTGGCATTCAGGTTCAGCGCGCCAGCGCTTTGCAACGTGATGTTGGCGTTACCGCCGGTTCCGTCTGCCCGGATGTCATTGCTGACGGTCAGATTCCCGTTCGTGGTATTGATGTTGATGGCAGCAGTTTTGTTGGTCGCCACGATGCCATTGATGCCAAAACTTCCTGCGCCGATGGTGAGGTTCTGGGCATTACTGAAAGTCAGGCCACCGCTTGCGCTGTCCGACTGGATCGCCAGGGTATTAACCATGTTCGCACCAGGCAGATTGACACCACCGGGAAGGCTGCTGCCGTTGGTATTACCCAGGGTCAGCTTATTGGCGGCAATTGTTCCGGTACCTGTGATGCTGTTGCCTGCGTTGATAAAGATGCTGCCCGTACCGGCAGACAAGCCGCTACCGGTTGCCAGACTGACGTTTCCTGTTCCACCGGTCACCGCCAAACCTGTCCCATTCCAGCCGGCCACGAGATTCAGATCGCAATTGGGACTGCAACTGAGCACTGCGCCACCATTGAACGTGATGTTGCCATACGCCATCAGATCCAGGCTGGTGATGCCTGTGGACAAGGTGCCACTGTTTGTAACCGTGATATTTCCAGCAGACCCGGCCGTGGAACTGGTCCATATCTTGACGTTCCCGGTCTGGGTGTTGACGAGGTTCCAGCCCAAAGTGCTACTACCCAGTGTCGTGGAGAACACCGAACTGCTGAAACTTCCGCTGGATGCGGGATTGGTCGAAGCATCAATGATCAGGTCTGCCGGATCGAGTAACAGCGTTCCCGCCTTGCCATAAGGCGCACGGGTATCGGCGCGCCCCCGGTAGTCCAGGTAACGGTGTCCCGATGCCTCTATGAGGCCACCGTCCCCGCCATTGGCACCACCTTGGGCGCTGATGTTGCCGTAGGCGCGCGTGGTGTCATCGGCCCACACAATCACCTTGCCGCCATCGCCCTTGTCGATGGCATCGGCCTTGAGTTGTGTGTCGGGTCCGACATACGTGACACTGGCATTTTGTACAGCCGGATTCTTGCCCTGGTAGTCGCCCCCAACCAGCACGGTTCCGCCGCCGCCTGCACCTGATGCATCGATGCGCGCCTTGTCGGTCACAGCCACGCGCTGGCCCAGCACGGCCACCGTGCCGCCCTTGGCATTGCCTGCGTTGATTGTGGCGTTGCCTTCGACGTAGGTATCGCCCGCTGCCTTGAGCACAACCTTGCCACCTTCCATGCTGGCCTGCGTGGCCTGGATCGCGCCGCTGTGCTTGAGTGTGCCGGCAAAAATGCCGACGGCATCGCCTTTGAGCGTACCCAGGTTCAGTGCCTGGTCTGTGGGTGCTTGCACCTGCAAGGAGATACCTTCCAGCCCCCGGCCCGTGACTTCGACCTTTTGCCCGGCTGCCAGCACCACGCTACCGCCTTGTGATTCGACCACGGCATCCTTGGCCACTTCGACACTGGGGGCAATCAGCACCACATCGCCCCCACGGCTGATGATGTTGCCCTGCACGCCGAGCAGTCCATTGGCACCATCAAAACGCAACCGCCCGGCGATAGCGTCCGTCTCGCTCATCTTCATGGCTGCAGCAGTGAAACCGGCGGTATCCACCACGGCACCGGCACCGACAGCGATTCCCGACTGGTTGACCAGCACCACCTTGCCATTGCTCGACAGGGTGCCGAACAACACGGACGGAGTATTGGTCACGACCCGGTTGATGGACGTGCTGGCCGCATTCGGCTGGTCAAAGCGGGTGACGTTGCCCGCTGGAATCGAAAAACTCTGCCAGTTGATGGCCGAATGGTTGGTGCCTGCACCGTTTTGTGTTGTGACGGTCAGCACATTGCCCTTGGTGGCCATCGTGGCCTGGCCTTGAATCGCAACACCGCCAGTCGGGTTGGCATGCGCCTGGGGCGTTATCCCCCACGCCAGTGCCAGTGCAAGTACCAGTGTTGAAGGAGCGAAAGCAGGAACGCCGCCTGCGACGGCCCTGCCAGCTACTGTGCAACTTGCGCCACCCCGGTTGCAGGCGGCAGTTTCCGCAACTGCCACTACGGCACCTAGCGCTTCGTTCCAGACGGTGCGGTAAATATGGTTGAGTGAAGATCGGCTGGACATGACACGTTCCCCAGATATAGGAGCGCACATTCTGGCACAGTCTGTCAGGAATGGAAACGGAGATGTTATGGCGTGGTACAGCGTTGTTTTTTGGTTTGGCTGCTGCAATATGCCGGTATATTGCCAAAATGGCCTGAAGGGCTTATGCAGCAAGCGGGAGCAGATATTAAAAAAATAGCATACTATCAACCCAGGCGAGCCAGCAATGACTCCATGTCCTTGAGCATGCCGTCGAGTTCGGGCTTTTTTTCGGGGCTTGGATTGATGCGTGTTTGCAACTCCTGCTCCAGGAAACAGACTGTCATGCGCAAATAGGTGCTGTCAAGCGCCTTGCGTACGGCGGCAAACTGTTGCCCGATTTTCAGACAGTCCTCGCCCTCCTCCACCATGCGCTGGATGCCGCGCAATTGCCCCTCGGCGCGGCGCAGGCGGTTCAGGATGTCGCTACGGGCCTGGTTGTTGTTCAAGACGCTCATTTGGCACAACCAATCTGTGCTTCCGGCACACCGAACTTTTTCAGGATGATGCCTAAAGGGCAAAAATTGGTAAAGCCCGACTGGAACAGGTTGACCCCGACAAAGGCGGTAAAGGCCAAGGCCCATGGGCTGACGAAGAAGGGGCTGCCCTCAACGCCGAGCACCAACGAAAGCATGACAAAAAGGCCAGCAAAAACAAAGATGTAACGTTGAACAGTCATAAAAATCTCCTTACAAAATAAAAAAGAACATCACACAACAGAGGGCGCTTCCAGCCGCTTGCGGTACAGCGCGTAGTACAGCACCGGGATCACGACCAGCGTGAGCAGGGTCGAGACCAGAATGCCAAAAATCAGTGCAATGGCCAGCCCGTTGAAAATCGGGTCGTCCAGGATGAAAAAGGCACCAATCATGGCGGCCACGCCGGTCAGCACGATGGGCTGGGCGCGCACGGCAGCCGACTGCACCACCGCAGCTTTGAAGGGCAGACCGTTTTGCAGCTGCAATTCGATGAAGTCCACCAGCAAGATGGAATTGCGCACGATGATGCCAGCCAGCGCAATCATGCCGATCATGCTGGTGGCCGTGAACTGCGCGCCCAGCAGCGCGTGCCCCGGCATCACGCCGATGATGGTCAGCGGAATCGGTGCCATGATGACCAGCGGGGTCAGGTAGCTCTTGAACTGCGCCACCACCAGCAGGTAGATCAGGATCAGGCCAACGCCGTAGGCTGCGCCCATGTCACGGAAGGTTTCATAGGTGATCTGCCACTCGCCGTCCCATTTCAGCGCGTATTCCTGGTACGGGTTGCCGGGTTGGCGTATCCAGTATTCGCCATGATCCGTATTATTGAGGGTGTTGCGAATTGCAAACAGTCCATACAGCGGCGAATCCAGCTTGCCCGCCACGTCGGCGGTGACATAACTCACACCCAGCAGGTTTTTGGTGAACAGTGGCTTGTCGATAATGCCGCGCTCCACCTGCACCAGTTCGGACAGGGCCACCAGTTGCCCGTTGGCCGCGCGCAGCGGCAAGGCCAAAATGCTGTCAAGCCCCACCTGGCTTTCCGGTGGCAATTGCAAACGCACGGGCACCGGGTATTTGGCCTGCTGGTCATGGATGTAGGCCGCATCTACGCCAGAGACGGCAGCCGCCACGGTCTGGGCGATGGTCGCCACGGGAATCCCCAAGGACGCGGCGCGCTGGCGGCGCACGCGCAGGAATACGCGCGCTGCGTCCTCGCGCAAGCTGGTGTCGGTGCCCACCACGTCGGCGGTGGCACCAAAAGCCTGCGCCAGCTGCTGCGCCAGGCGCTGGCGTCCGGCCTCGTCCGGGCCATAGATTTCGGCTACCAGCGGCGCGAGCACTGGCGGACCCGGCGGTACCTCCACCACCTTGACCCGACCCAAGTGCTTGCGGCCTATGGCTTCGAGTTGCGGGCGCAGCCGCTGCGCGATGGCATGGCTTTTTTCACTGCGCTGGTTTTTATCCACCAGATTGACTTGCAAGTCGCCTTGTTCAGCATCGGCGCGCAGGTAGTACTGGCGCACCAGGCCATTGAAGGTAATAGGGGCAGCGGTGCCGGCATAGGCTTGCAGATCACGCACTTCGGGCTGTTGCACCAGAAAAGCACCCAGGTCGGCCAAAGCGGCAGCCGTGTTTTCCAGCGGCGTGCCAGCGGGCATGTCCAGCACCACCTGAAACTCGCTCTTGTTGTCAAATGGCAACATCTTCAGCACCACCCACTGCACCAGCACCAGCCCGACCGAGAGCAACAAGGCGCTGATGATGCCCGCCAACAGCAGCCAGCGTTTGCGTGCGCTGTTGAGCAAGGGTGTCAGGATCGCACTGAACAAACGTTGCAGACGCGATTCCTGCACGCCAGCGGTATGGGGGACATGGCCGCCTGTGCGCATCAGTTTGAGCGCCAGCCAGGGCGTGACGGTAAAGGCAATCGCCAGCGACAGCGCCATGCCTAGGCTGGAGTTGATCGGGATCGGGCTCATGTACGGACCCATCAGCCCCGAGACAAAGGCCATGGGCAGCAGCGCGGCGATCACGGTCAGCGTGGCCAGTATCGTCGGGCCGCCAACTTCATCGACAGCTACAGGGATGATGTCCCTGAGTGCGGCATCGGGGTCCAGTTGCTGGTGCCGGTGGATGTTTTCCACCACCACGATGGCGTCGTCCACCAGGATGCCAATCGAGAAAATCAGCGCAAACAGCGAAACCCGGTTCAGGGTAAAACCCCAGGCCCAGGATGCAAACAGGGTTGCGGTCAGCGTCAAAATCACCGCCGCGCCCACAATCACCGCCTCGCGCCGCCCCAGCGCAAAACCCACCAGCAGGATGACCGAGCCGGTGGCAAAAGCCAGTTTCTGGATCAGCTTGTTGGCCTTCTCGGCAGCGGTTGCGCCATAGTCGCGCGAGACGGTGACCTCGATGGCGTCGGGGATCAGCTGGTTGCGCAATGCCTCCATGCGCTGGACCACGGCGCGGCTGACATCCACCGCGTTCTCGCCGGGCTTTTTGCTGATGGCCAGCGTCACCGCCGGGTAGGTCTGCCCCACCGTCCCATCGCCCTGCGTTGCAGCGCCGGGGGCGTGCCAGACGTAGCGCCGCGCGTACTGGGCGCCGGATTCGACACGCGCCACATCGCGCAGGAATACCGGCTTGCCCTGGCTGACGCCGACCACCAACTCGGCCACGTCGTCGGCGGAACGTAAAAATTCACCGCTCTCCACACTGAGCATGCCTGCATTGCTATCGGAGTTGTCCAGCACGGCACCGGCGGGCATGCCCAGATTGGCTGCTGCCACACTGGCCTTGAGCGCTTGTACGTCGATGCCGCGTGCGCGCAGGCGCTGCGGGTCCAGCACGATATGGATGGCGCGGCCTGGTCCACCCAGCGTCTGCACTTCACGCACCCCCGGCACCGCCTTGAACTCGGCTTCCAGGGTATGCGCAACCGTCTCCAGTTCGACCGCCGCCTGCGCATCCTTGCTCCACAGGGTGAGCGCCACCACCGGCACGTCGTCAATGCCCTTGGGCTTGACAATCGGCGCCAGGACGCCCAGATCGCGCGGCAGCCAGTCCTGATTGGCGTTGAGCACGTCGTACAGGCGCACGAGCGCTTCGGTGCGTGGCACACCGACCTTGAACTGCACGGTGAGCACCGCCACTCCGGGGCGCGCCACCGAGTAGGTATGCTCGATACCGGCAATCTGGCCCAGCACCTGCTCGGCCGGACGCGCCACCATATTCTGCACATCGGCACTGCTGGCACCCGGAAACGGGATCAGCACATTGGCCATGGTGACGTTGATCTGCGGCTCTTCTTCGCGCGGTGTGACCAGTACCGCAAACAGACCCAGCAGCATGGCGGTCAGCGCCAGCAAGGGCGTGAGTGCATTGGCCTGGAACGCAGCAGCGATGCGCCCGGCAATACCTAAACCTGAACCTGAAGAGGGTGTGGTATGCATGGCCGCCTCACTTGCCTTGGGCCATGCCAGCGCGGATCGGGTCAAGTGCCACGACCTCGCCACCGCGCAGTCCGGCCAGCACTTCCACGCCAGCCTCGCCCTGATCGGCACCCAGGCGCACCGCCCGCAGCGCAAACACGTTCTTGTTTTGCACATACACGGCGGTCAGCTCACCCCGGCGCACGATGGCTGCGCGCGGCACCAGCAGCCGCGTCGCGGCGCTGCTTGTATCGGCTTCCTGCGCGAAGCGTACCCGCACCTGCTGGCCTGGAGCCAGGGAGGCGCTGTCCTTGTCCGCCAGATCGAGCCGCCATTCGGTGGTTTGCGCAACCGCATCGGCCACAGGCAACGCGGTGCGTGTGTGGGGTGTGAACCAGTGTGTGCCGTCGCTGCTGATGTGGGTCTGTGCTGCCGCGCGCACCGCCGACTGGCGCGATGCTGGCACCTGCACCACGGCGCGCAGCGGCAGGGGCGCGTACAGGGTGAGCAGCGGCTTGCCCGGCACGGCCAGATCACCCACTTGCGCCTGGGTCTGTGCCACCCAGCCGTCGTAGGGAGCCAGCACGCGCGTAAAGCCCTGTGCCAGACCGGATTGCAGCGCAGCGGCACTGGCTTGCGCACGTGCGGCACTGGCGCTGTCGAATTGCGCTTGCGCCGTATCAAACGCTGCCTGGCTGACAAAGCCTTTGTGGCGCAGTTCGCGTGTGCGCTCCAGATTGGCTTTGGCGTTGCGCAGTTCGGCATCGGTCTGGTTGATCTGCGCCTGGCTGCGTTGCACACCGGCGGCGGTTTCGCGGTCGTCGATGGTGGCAAGCACCTGGCCGACGTGCACTTTGTCACCCGCCTTGACCGGCAATGTGGCAATACGTCCGCTGGTCTGCGCGGACAGGGTGCTTTGCCGCACGGCCTCGATGCTGCCGTCAAGCGCGACGCTGCTGCCCAGCGCCCTGGCCTGCACCACGGCAGTTGGAATAGGGTTTGTTTGTGCCAGAACCGCGCTGGCTGAAAAAGCCAACGTGAACAACGCAAACCCGACGAACGCAGCAGTCGATTTCATAATGCCTCCTTGATACCCCATGCAGTATACACGATACTGCATGGGGTATACAAGACATTACAAATACGGCGCCATCCACCGCAGCCCGACTGTGGTCGCGCCGGGTACGCTGCCACGCTGGGGGTGGTACTCGCATCCAACCCAGCCGGTGTAACCCAGTTCATCCAGTAGCAAAAACAGATAGGGGTAATTCAGCTCCCCCGTGTCCGGTTCATGCCGTTCGGGAACGCCCGCAATCTGCATATGCCCGATGGCGCCTGTGGGCAGGTAGCGGCGCAGTTTGGTCGCCACGTCACCTTCTTCAATCTGGCAGTGGAACAGGTCCATCTGGACTTTCAGATTGGCGGCCCCGATCTCCTGGCGCAAGGCATGCGCCTGCTCCTGCCGGTGAAGAAAATAGCCCGGCATGCTGCGCTGGTTGATAGGTTCAATCAGAACGTCAATCCCGACCTGGGCGGCGCGCTGCGCTGCGTGGCATACATTGGCACGGTAGCATGCCAACGACGTATGTTTATCCCCTTCGGCAGGCATCACACCGGCCATCACATGCACCCGTGGACAATCCAGGTCCGATGCGTAGGACAAGGCCAGTTCCAGCCCATAGCGGAATTGCGCTTCGCAACCCGGCAAACAGGCGGTCCCACGCCAGCCCTGCGCCCAGGCATTGGCCACACCCACCGGATCGTTGCCGCCCGCAGGGGTGTTGATGAGCACCTGGCGCAGACCGTTGGCATCCAGCCGTTTGCGTATCTCTGTGGCGGGATGGTCGTAGGGAAACAAAAACTCCACCGCCGAGAAACCATCCTGTGCAGCGGCGGCAAAACGGTCCAGGAAGGCGTACTCGGTATACAGCAAGGACAAGTTGGCGGCAAACCGGGGCATACGACGCAGGATCAGTTATCGGGCAGCGCCTGGTTTGCCAGCTGGCGGAAATTCTGCAAACACCGTGGCCACGTATCTGGATGCGTACAGTGCGTAAACGATGGTGATGTCGATCAGGCTGCAACTGGCAAGAAAGAGTTCTGGCCAGCGCGACCAGTAAGCGGTGGTCCACAAATGCCAGGCCAGATACAGCAAATGCAACAACGCTGTGCTGGCCATCAAGGAGCGTGCAAAAGGCCACAGTTTGCGAATCCACGGTGGCGCTTCAGGGCTGCGGTGTATGCACACCCAAAAGGCCAGGGCGCACGGTCCTTCGGCGGCAAAAATGGCCCAACTGAAGGTATCGCCAAACAGGAACAAGGCATCGGACTGGCTGCTCATGATGGACGCCACGGCAAACAGGGACACCATCCAGTAGCGCAGCAGAAAGAGCATGGCCAACCAGATTTCGGTGGGTATTTTCAGTACGCCATGCTGGTTGACATTGAGCAACCTATCGTCAATTTCTGCCATAGACAACACCACTTATTTGCGCCTTGGAAATCACGTGCCCCAGAGCAGCTGCCTTGCCCAGCCACGCCAGGCCGGTGGCTTCGTCCTTGCCCACCCCGTTACCGGCAACGTAGCAGTGTCCCAGCCAGTTCATCGCCTCCGGGAAGCCTTGTTTGCTTGCCTGCTCCAGCCAATAGATAGCACCCTTGGTCTTGCCGTGGCTGAAGAAAATCAACGCCAGATCGGTTTGGGCCGATGCATCACCCTGATCGGCTTTGATGACCAGGGCGTAATCGCCTGCGTCCAGTGGCACGCACAGGCTGGGGGTCAGCGAGTGAAGGTCAATCAGTGCTTTCCCGTTTTCCACGGTGCGCGTGACCGATCCATCGGCAATCATTCTCCAGAGTGTGCGTTCGCTGCGGTCGGTGAGCGCAACGGCAGCTTGAAGGCTAATCAGGTTCATGGTACTACTCATAACTCTATATAATCCGCCGCTTCCGAGGAGCGTTGCAGTCTGTGTATTTTGTGTACCACAGACGAGGCTCGGAACTTTCCTTGTACCAACGACGCTCACCCACGGGTCCGTAGGGTGAGTTTGTCCTTGCGGCTCCGTGGCCTTTATATCAACATAGGACACATTTTCCAGGAGCCACATATGCCCGCATTATCTCCCCTCACCGCTGAAAACTACGCCGTCTCCGATTTGAACCTGGCCGCATGGGGTCGCAAGGAACTGGCCATTGCCGAAACCGAGATGCCTGGCCTGATGGCCATCCGGGAGGAATTCAGCCAAACAAAGCCGCTCAAGGGCGCGCGCATCAGCGGTTCGCTGCACATGACCATCCAGACCGGCGTGCTGATCGAGACGCTGCAAGCGCTGGGTGCCGAAGTGCGCTGGGCGTCGTGCAACATCTTTTCCACCCAGGACCATGCAGCGGCAGCGCTGGTGGCGCAGGGTACGCCGGTGTTTGCCTACAAGGGTGAATCGCTGGACGACTACTGGGATTTCACGCACCGCATTTTCGAGTTCGGCCCCAAGGGCAGCGCCACCGAAGGCCCGAACATGATTCTGGACGACGGCGGCGACGCCACCTTGCTGATGCACCTGGGAACGCGGGCCGAGACCGATCTGTCCGTGCTGGCCAAGCCCGGCAGCGCCGAGGAAATCTGTTTATTCAATTCCATCAAGGCCAAACTTGCGCAGGATGCCACCTGGTACAGCCGCCGCCTGAAAAACATCATTGGCGTGACCGAAGAAACTACCACCGGCGTGCTGCGCCTGAACGAGATGTCAGCCAAGGGCACGCTGGCCTTGCGCGCCATCAATGTCAACGATTCAGTGACCAAGAGCAAGTTTGACAACCTGTATGGCTGCCGGGAATCGCTGGTGGATGCCATCAAGCGCGCCACCGATGTGATGGTCGCTGGCAAGATCGCCTGCGTGGCTGGCTACGGCGATGTGGGCAAGGGCAGCGCCCAGGCCTTGCGCGCCCTGCACGCGCAGGTGTGGGTGACCGAGATTGATCCGATCAATGCCTTGCAGGCGGCAATGGAAGGCTACAAGGTCGTGACCATGGAGTATGCTGCCGACAAGTGTGACATTTTTGTCACAGCCACCGGCAACCTCAACGTCATCACCTACGCGCACATGCAGGCCATGAAGGACCAGGCGATTGTGTGCAACATCGGCCACTTCGACAACGAAATCGACGTTGCCTCGCTGGAAAAGCTGGTCTGGGAAGAGATCAAGCCCCAGGTGGACCATGTGATTTTCCCGGCCAACGGCGACCAGCCGTCCAAGCGCATCATTTTGCTGGCCAAGGGGCGGCTGGTGAATCTGGGCTGCGGCACCGGGCACCCCAGCTTCGTCATGTCATCGAGTTTTGCCAACCAGACCATTGCCCAGATCGAGCTGTTCACCAAGCCCGACCAGTACCAGAGCGGCAAGGTCTATGTGCTGCCCAAGCATCTGGACGAAAAAGTGGCACGCTTGCACCTGAAAAAGGTGGGCGTCATGTTGTCCGAACTGACCGACGCGCAGGCCGCCTACATTGGCGTGTCCAAGGCCGGTCCGTACAAAAAAGACAGCTACCGCTACTAAAGTTGCAAAGTTGCGAAATTGCGTATTGACCAGTTATTGGTGCAGCGCGGTCTGGCCAGCACCCGTTCGCAGGCGCAGCGCCTGATTGCCAGCGGGGTGGAGTGGCTGGGCGCGGACGTGTGGCACCGGGTGGCAAAAAACGGTGATCTGGTCGCCGACGATGCCCCGGTGCGCCTGCTGGACGCCGCCGAGGCGCGCTATGTCTCGCGCGGTGGCCTCAAGCTCGAAGGGGCGCTCAAGCAGCTGAAATTGTCGGTACAGGGCTTGGCCTGCCTGGACGTGGGGCAAAGCACCGGCGGCTTTACCGACTGTCTGCTGCAACACGGCGCGCGTCTGGTGTGCGGGGTGGATGTGGGCACGGGCCAGCTGCATCCCCAATTGCGCCAGGATGCGCGTGTGCTGGCCCTGGAGGGTTGCAATGCCCGCACACTGAATGCTTCTTATTTGATAGCTGCATCCGCACGCCACACGAGCGGGAATGGCCCGTTTTACTCCGAAACCGTCTTCGACCTGATTGTTGCCGACTTGTCGTTCATTTCGCAAACCCTGGTGCTACCCGCGCTGGTTCCTTTGCTACGGGATGGCGGCACGCTACTGACTTTGGTCAAGCCCCAGTTTGAATTGCAGCCTGGTCAGGTCGGCAAAGGCGGCATTGTCAAGGACGCAAGCCTGTACCCATTGGTGGAAACCCGGCTGCGTGCGGCCTGCGCCGAACAGGGCTTGCAGGTCCGTGCGTGGCTGGACTCGCCCATTGCCGGTGGTGACGGCAACCGTGAATTTTTTATCTGCACCCGCAAGCCGGGTATTCTTGGAACACCAGAAAATGATTCCCATTAGTTTGAGTTTTGAATTTTTCCCGCCCAAGACCGCCGAGGGCGCCGAGAAACTGCGTCTGGTACGCCAGGCGCTCTACACCTTGCAGCCCGAATTCTGTTCCGTCACCTTTGGCGCGGGCGGTTCGACCCAGGAGGGTACGTTTGCCGCAGTGCGTGCCATTCTGGCCGAAAACGTTGCGGCGGCGTCACACATCTCCTGCATCGGCGCCACACGCGAGACGGTGCGCGCCCAATTGGCCACGCTCAGGGAGATGGGGGTGCAGCGCCTGGTGGCCCTGCGCGGCGACCTGCCCAGCGGCTACGGTCTGGGGGGTGAATTCCAGTACGCCAGCGATCTGGTGGCTTTTATCCGCGCCGAGACGGGCAGCCAGTTCCACATCGAAGTCGCAGCCTACCCCGAAATGCATCCCCAGGCGCGCTCGCCCGCTGCCGATTTGCAAGCCTTTGCCACCAAGGTGCGCGCCGGTGCCAATTCAGCCATCACCCAGTATTTCTACAGTGCTGCCGCCTACTTCCGTTTTGTCGAGGAGGCCACAGCGCTGGGCGTGCAGGTGCCGGTGGTGCCAGGGATCATGCCCATTACCAGCTCCACGCAGCTCATGCGCTTTTCGGATGCCTGCGGCGCAGAGATTCCCCGCTGGATTCGTTTGCGCCTGCAAGGTTTTGGCGACGACACACAGTCGATCAAGGACTTCGGACTGGATGTCGTGACCAAGCTGTGCGAGGACTTGCGCGCCGGTGGTGCACCAGCCCTGCACTTCTACACCATGAACCAGAGTGCGGCAACGCTGGCCATCTGTGCACGACTGGGTTTGACAGGGCGCGATTCAAAGTAATGCGTCTGTGATGCGTCTGTTCAATTTCATATCACCCGTGATATGAAAAACACCAAATTCGCACTACAAATGCTCCCCGCAAGCCTGCGTGGCACGTTTTTAGCCTCGATTTGGCCTTATACCAGCCATAAATTAGCCTACAGCCCCCGAGGGACAAGCGGGTACAGCTATTAAAAATGTAGTAACATGCTTGATTGCAGCCCCTATTTGGGTTGTAAGCACTAAATGCGCTCAGTACACTTTTGAGTGAGCCGCATGCCACGCTTTAGTCGACCATCCCGCCGCGAAGCCATGCAATGCGCGTGGAGGTGTCTATGAAAGAAGCAGTATGGGACATGGCACGCCAAAGTTGGGGGCGGTCCATTGCCGCTGCCAAGCCGTTTGCACGGTTGATGAGTACGCTGGAAGAGCAGACCGCAACGTCCCCACATCCCTTATCTCCCCTGGAGCGCGTGTTCAGAAGTATCGTCGCCATCGCGCTGGACCGTCTGCATGTACCAGATGCAGCGGACATCCACCAATTGGCGGAGCTGGTTTCCCGGATTGAGCAGCGCCTGAAGGCCTTGCAGGCCAAGTCAGCGCGGGACGTGGCGGAACTGCAACAAGCGCTGGCAGCCAGCGAGCGTGCGCTGGCCGATGCCGCTGCCGAATACCAGCGCAACGCGGCACTGGCCATGCTGGCCACCGCAGTGCCGTCCATCGCGCACGATCTGACCACACCCATTGCCAACGCCAGCCTAGTGGCCGAAAGCCTGCAGCAGAGTCTGCTTGATTTCCGTGGGGCGTTCGATTCCGGAAGCTTGCGCAAGTCCGATCTGACCGCATTTATCACGCGCGCCGAAGAGGCGGTGGGCATTTTGTGTTCCACGACCAGGCGCGCCGGGATACTGGCTGGCAGTCTGAAACAGCTATCGGTGGATAGCGTCTCGGGGCGGCATCGTGATTTTGAGTTGGCAGAGCTGGTCAAGGATGTGTTGCTGACCGTCACGCCGTCGTTGCGCGGCAAGCCCATGCGCATCGAAACCGATATTCCCGACCAGCTGCGCATGTCCAGCTATCCGGGTGCCATCGGCCAGATACTCATCAATCTGGTTCAGAATGCGGCGATCCACGCCTTTTCCGCCGACCATCCAGGCACCCTGCGGGTGTCGGCAGAATTGCAGGGCGATGACCGTTTGCGCATCCAGGTTGCCGATGATGGCCGTGGTATGAGGCCAGCGGTTCTGGAGCAGATTTTTACCCCGTTTTTCACCACACGCGCCGCCCAGGGCGGCTCCGGCCTGGGTCTGAGCCATTCACGGCATCTAACCACCGAGGTGCTGAAGGGGCAGATGACGGTGCGTTCGACTCCGGGCGCGGGAACCTGCTTCACGCTGGATGTACCAAGATTCCTGCCAGACGACACCCCATCCTGACGCGATCCCGGTCAGTCTGTCAATCTTTCAGTGGCACACCCAGCTGGCGCAAATAGGCCAGCACATCCTTGCTGACAGTTCCGTGCGCACGGGCTTTTTCGGCCATTTCTGCCGCGCTGTCGGTTTTGCCTGAAGCTGCTAGGGAAACGGCGGCTCCGAGCAGCCAGCGCGGCTCCTCGGGGCGTGACTGGAGTGCCACCATGTAGGCGTGTACGCTGTCCTGGTGCCGTCCCAAGCGCTGTGCGGCGTTGGCACGAATGGCCCATAAATCGGGTTGGTCTCCCAGCAGCGGCTCCAGTCGAACAAGCAATTCCCAGACCGCGCCAAACTGCCCCTGCGCCACGTGCATCCGGGTCAACTCACGTACCAGCACAAGCAGTGAGGCATTCGCATGGTCTGGCTGGGTATTGGTATTGCGTTCAGCAGCAGTTAGCGTTTTCTCCATCAAGGCGATGGCTTCGGCACGCAATCCGGCATTCCACTGGCTTTGTGCCTGTGCAAGGGCGTCGGAGAATGTGGCCTGTTGCCGACGTGGCAGGGCGGAATCGTTGCTGGTGCTGCTGGCGGGCGCCTTTGGACTTTGCGCTGGCTTGGCCGCCTCCACAGGGCGAGCTGCTTTATCGGACGGGGGTGTATTGGCAACGTAGTTTGCCGACAAGCGGGAATCCATACGCAAGCCTTCCCATGCCGGTGCAGGGGCTGGTGTAGGCACTGGTTCAGGGACAGGCGTGGGTGCGGGCACTGGTTCTGGCACGGGCGGGGCCACCACTACCGGAGGTGGCGATTCCACGGGTACAGCAGGGCTTGCGATGGTCGGCAGACGTGGCGCATCCGGTAGCGTCGGGGCTTGTTGTTGCTGCCCTATCCCTTTCCCGCCAACAAACCATGCGCCAGCGGCCACGGCGGCCAATACAGGCAGCAAGGCCAGCCACCACAGCCAGCGGCGCTGCCCTGGCCCGGCCTGAAATTTGAACCGGGCCATTCTGGATGCCAGGCTGCGGGTTCCCCGGCGCAATCGGGAGTCGGACTGGGCCGCGCCCGCAACGCTTGCGTTGGGGTTGACCGCCTGGCGTTGGTCCAGGTCTTGTAGCACCTTGTTGATGACGCTCACGGTTTGCTCCCCAGGCCCGCCACGGCAAGCGGATGGCGCAGCCACTGCCACCACGGCAGCTGCGGCGTCAGGCCCGAGGTATCCTGGGCCGCCAGACGCACGTGTGTGGCGTGGACGCGATGCAGGTTTTCACCATACGCCAACAGCAGGCACTTATGCGCCAGGACGTTGATCAAACGTGGCACGCCGCCGCTCAAGCGCGCAATGGACCGGGCGGCGGCGGGTTCAAACACGTGCGTATCCGTATGGGCGTTGATGGCGGCGGTCGCCATGCGGTGTGCCAGGTAGGTCGGGACATGCGCACGATGCATAGGCCCCAGGTATTCACTGAATGTGATGCGCTGCAGGAGTTGGCGTATTTCCACGCGGGCGAGTTTGGCATCCAGCTCGGGCTGGCCCAACAGCACCAGTTGCAGCAGCTTGCGTTTTTCCGTTTCCAGGTTGGATAGTAGCCGCAGGCTCTCCACCGTTTGCAGCGGAATGGCCTGCGCTTCGTCGATGCACACCACCACCCGACGATCCTCCTGGGCGTGCTGCAGCAGGCAGTTGCGCAGGGCGCACAGCAGGCGGTAGCGGCTGAGTGGCGGTGCCAGGGTGATCCCCAGCTCCAGCGCCAGGGCTTGCAGCAAGTCGTCCGGCTCCATATCGGGGTTGGGGATGTAGGCCGTCACACATTCGTCTTGCAAGGTTCTGAGCAGTTGGCGGCACAAAACGGTTTTTCCGCAACCGACTTCACCGACAATTTTCAGAAAACCTTCGCCGCTACGCAGCGCGACCAGCAAGGTGTTGAGTGCGGCCTGGGCGCCCTCGTGCGGGTAAAAGAAGCTCGAATCGGGCGTAATCGAAAACGGCGCTTCCCGCAACGCAAAATGCCCCAGGTACATCATTCGGGTCGGTAGGGGGGAGTGGTGTTGTAGACACTGCCATCCATGCGGATGACGCGGGTGCGGCTGACATCCATATCGTCCAGCGCGGCGCGGGCGCGTTGTGTTTGTGCTTGCCAGTCGTCGGTGGTGCGGATGATGGTGGGTTTGATCAACACGACCAGCTCCTTCTTGCGCCCGGAGTTGACACGGTTGCCAAACAACGTGGAGAGAACCGGCAGGTCGGTCGAGCCGGGCAGGCCCGAAGCCGTGCGACTGGACTCGACTTGCATCAGTCCGCCGATGGCGACGATGTTGCCGTCCTGGATGCGCACCATGGTGTCCGATTCGTTGACGGCGCTGGAAGCCAGCGGCAGCTTGAAGTTGCCGGTGGAGCCCAGGTCAACCTCCTTGGTCTTTTCCGTCACCATCGTCACGGACGGGCGCACGTGCAGGGTGATATTGTTGGCCTCGTCAATCTGGGGCGTGACATCGAGCGAGATACCGGAGAAAAACGGTGTCAGCGTCACCGTCGGCATGGTGGTCGTATTGTTTGTACCGCTGTTGTTGGCAGCAGAGGAGGTACTACTCGACACATTGGTCACAAAATACTCATCGGTGCCCACTTTTAACAAGGCTTTCTGGTTGTTGAGCGTGGCGATGCGCGGGCTGCTGAGGATTTGTATGTCTCCGCGCGTCTCCAGAAAGCCCAACACGGCCTGAAAGCCGTCGGTCGCCAGCGCAAGGCCAAACAGACTGCCACCGGCAGCGGGCAAGGACAGCGCATCGGCCAGTAGCGCCCCCGCACCGGGCGTGAACCCCGGAATATTGCGCGTCACGCCGTTGACCAACACATTGTTGTCGGCAATGCTGCCATCGCTCCAGGTCTTGCCCGCGCTGCCTATGCTGCCGATGGCGCCGGTGGTGCGTTTGCCGTTCTTGAAGCCGGACCAGTCGATGCCGCTTTGAAAGCCATCGCGCAGCTCGACTTCGACAATCTTGGCCTCCAGCATCACCTGGCGATCCGCCGACAGCTGCGCGGCCTTGAGGAACTTGTCCACCTGGCGCAACTCTTCCGGCATGGCGCGCACCGCCATGATGCCTGCCTGCGGGCTGGCAACCACGCTGCGCCCGGTGCCGGGGCCGACCATGGCCTTTACCGCTGCGAGCATTTCGGCCCAGTAGTCGCTGCGGGAACTGGTGGAGAGGCGGCTGCTTTCCATTTGACCAACAGATTCGCCTCCAGCGGGAGCTGCTGCATTATTACCACCACCGCCACTGCTGGTGGGCTTGGCACCGGAGGAAACGCGCAAGTCGCTGCTGCCCGAGCGCTGGGAGTGTGGGTAGTTGATGGTGAAAATCCGGGTTTGCAGCGTGGGGGCATAGACCGTGATGCGCCGCCCTTCGATCTTGAAATCAAAACCATACACGTCCCGGATGGCTTCGAGTGCTTCGGTGATGGTAACGCCGCGCAGCGTCACCGACAGCGTGCCACTGACGTCCGGGTGCATCAACATGCTGTAGCGCGTATCGGCCACAATGGCCAGAAAAACATCGCGTGCCTGGGCATTGTTGACCAGCAAATCAATTTTGGGCTCTGGTGGCAAAGGTGCTGCGGCAATGGCTGGCTCGGCCAGTGCCTCGCTGACCTTGGGCGGCACGGGTGCGACGGCTTGGGGCGGTGGCGCGGCCAGCTCGGCACGGGTGGCTTCGCTCACATCGGGCGTGCGCAGTGGCCGGTTGGCGGCGCAGCCGGTGAGCAAACCCACACTCTGTGCCAGCAGCAAGTAGGCCAATGAGGCCAATGGCCCACTCCAGACCCTGGAAGTTGGTTTAATCATGTGGGGCAGTCTCTCTCTTTTCAATTCCTGCAAAACGCGGCACCTTGAGCAGGGCGCGGCCATCGTGCAGCCAGACTTCGGTCTCGGTGATACGGTCAATACGCATTTGTCCGACCTTATCGCCTACGCCATACCAGCGGCTACCCACCATCAGGTAGGTTTTGCCATCACGCACCAGCACCGTCATGCCCTCGATCTCGCTGACGGGAGTTGTTGTGTCCGTAGTGGAACGTGCTGCTGCGGGTGCGACGGTGGGGTCGCGCGCTTCCTGGGCACTGGCCGACACACTGGTACAAAACAGCAAGCACCATAGCTTGTACCGCATCATGGCTGGACTCCCAGGACATACACCTGCAAGACCAATTCTGGCGGCGAAGTGGATGTTGTCTTGAGCTGCAATGTTCCCCAACGCAGCGTCGGCAGTGCCGTTTCCAGCGATTTCACATAGCGCACCAGTTCTGCGTAAGGGCCGGATACCCGCAGCTCCACCCCGCGACGCACCAGACCCGGCGGCGTTTTGCCTTTGGGCTGGCCGCCAGCATCGTGTGCGGCGGTATCGGTTCCCAGCAGCGTCAGACCTTCATGGCGGCGCAGAAACTGCACCAGGGCCTGCTCCAGTTCGGCGCCTCCCTCGGCTTCGGGCGCTGCGACCTTGATATCCTGGTTGATGGCCTCCAGCTGTGGCTGCAAGACCGCGATCTCGTCCCGCAAAACCTTGCTCGGGTCCACAGGTTGTGCGGCAGCCTGCAACTCGGCACGCAAACGGTTCAAATCGGTATTTTGCAGGGCGAAGCGCTGTGTCGCTTGTTTGTGTGCCACTTGCGCGGGCGAAAACCAGAAAAAATCGGCCAGCGCCAAGCAAGACACCAGGATGGAAATGAACAGGAAAACCCGCTCGCGCAAACTCAGGGCATTGATGCGCACCGCCTGCTTTTGCCACCATTGTTTCATGTTCATGGCGTACTCCTTGCAGACGCGGCGCTGGCAGGCACGCTGGGGGCTACCGGCTCCTCGCTCACCAGATGGAACGACCAGACGGGCCGAACCACACCCGATGCTGGCGCCGAAGGCGGCGCTGTTGCCGCCATTGCTGCCGGGTTGCTTGCATTACTTGCATTACTTGCGTTTTCAACCTTGACGCTGGCGAGTCGCAGACTTTGCATCAGTGGGCTGATGGCCAGCTGGTTGACCCAATCGTTCAAGGCGGATGGTTCCAGGGTAAAGCCATGCACCTCAAAACGGTTGTCGTTCAGACGCATCCCGGTGATCCAGGCAGGCGCCGGAATGCTGCGCGCCACCCACGTCAGGCGATCCGAATGTCCCCAGCCGGGCCGCAACAAGCCTTCCTGGAGTGCGACACGTAATCTTTGGCGATGAACAAGGGTGTTGCGCAACTCCTGCACCTGTGCGACCAACGCCGGGTCCGGTGGCAGTGCGCTGGCACGGCTGCGCAGGATGGCCGCTTGCAGGCTTTCAATCTCTTTGGTTTGCGCCACCACGGTTTGCTGGAGTGAGGCCGTGGCGCGCTGCAAGTTCCAGACCAGATACCCGCACAGCGCAACACCCGCCACCACGAAGATTCCCAGGGACAGCAGCATGGTATTGGCAGAAAAATACCGTTTTTCCTTTAGCAGGATGGGAATACAAAGGTTGATTTGCTGGGCCATGGCGCAAAACCAGTCAGAGTTTGCGTGTCTCGGTGCGCAGCAGCGCACCCAGAAGTGGCAGGCAATAGGCGTTATCGGCACTGGAAAGCTCGGGCAAATCTGGAAAGAATGTCTCTATCTCCAGAGGCACGACCTTATTGCCTGTTTCGCGCTCCAGCCATTGCGCCAATTCTGCCGAGCGTTGGCCGGCAAAAACGCGCAATCCCGCCAAGGGCAGGCTGGACCAGGAACGGTCCCACAAATCGAGCGAGCGTTGAACTTCAACAACCAGGCGCTGTGCTTTTTCCACATCGCCCCCCGCACCAACGTTACCGGACGCACCGCGCGCAGCACCATAATCTTTGCCATAGTCGCTACCGTAGGACGAACCTCCCCCGCCACTGTAGTCCGGCACGTACTCACCCACTGGAACATAGGTGTCGCTCGCCGTATTATTTTCCGGCTGGCTCCAGGCCATCTCCATGAAGCCCGGCGGTAAGTCCATGCGCCGGGTGTAGAACAGCTCCTCGTTGGCGCTGACGGTCAGCATGGCCTGGCGTTCGTCGGCTAGCACCAACGCGGCATCGGCACGTTCAAGCCGCGCATCGCGCCGGGCCAGCGCGGTTTGCAAATTGCGCACTGCCATTTCCTGAATGTCGATGACCGCAACATCCCAGTGCAGGGCATCAGCCAGGTCCAGCACACCGCGCACCGTGGCATTCGTAGCTACCACCACGAACAGGTGGTTATTGCCTTTGTGTGCTTCGTCGCCGACGCGCATCACATCCAGGGTGACGTCATCAATATGCATCTCCACCATATCGCGAATCTGAAAACGCGCCGCCGAACGCAATTCTTCGGGCGGAACCGGGGGCGCGTCAATCTGTAACACCTGGTATTGTTCCGGGCGCAGCATGATGCTGGCAGTACCGCCCTTGAGACCCAGCCCGGACAGGCGCTGCACAAACGCTTCCATGCTATCGTTTCCCTGGCGTTCCACACCCATTTGCATGATTTTGAACACACCATCCGCCCTGGCACGTGCGCGCACAAACGCAAAGGTTTGTGCTGACCAGGATACAAGCAGACGATCACGCGAAGAAGCGCCACGCTTCCAGGGCCAACGCATGGTCAGACGGTCCCCCGCATTGCAGACAGTAGGATAAGGATCATGGTAGCCATCATGGAAAGTGCGCTGTGTCTCGGTTGATCATGGATCGGAGATCGGAGATCGGAGATCGTATTGTCTGCCAAAATGCGCGCATCCAGCCGAAAGGGAGAAGAATGAAATTGACCGACAACGTGCCAATCTTGATGGTCGATGACCAGCTGGAGAATCTGCGGGCGTTGGAGGCCGTGCTGGATGGTCCCGGATTAACCCTGGTGCGCGCACAATCGGGCAAGGAAGCCCTGCAACTGGTTTTGCACCACGACTTTGCCCTGGTATTGCTGGATGTGCAAATGCCGGTCATGGACGGCTTCGAAGTAGCGGAATTGTTGCGCCAGAACCCCCAAACACGCCACATTCCGATCATTTTTGTCACTGCGGGCATGAACGATCTCAACCTGCAGTTCAGAGGGTATCAGCTTGGTGCCGTGGATTACCTGATCAGGGTGCAGCCGGAATTTGATACTAGTCAAAAACCATATTGATCAATTTTTTGCCAGAATTGATTCCACCTTTGTGGTGTCAAAACGAGCGCACGTAAGCTCAAAATAATGCGTGCACCCTGTTGCTTCCAGCGCATGC
>JAYRRD010000084.1:0-10605 GCA_041910275.1 Rhodoferax sp. | reverse complement strand
CTACAAAAAGGGCCTGCGCCTTTCCAAGAAGGCCATGCAGGCCGTGGAAGAACGTCTGGTGCGTAATCCTCTATTGCCCAAATGGGACATCCTCATTCGTCCACGGTATATGGGATGAGATTTTGCGGAAATGGCCTTAATGGAATAGCCGGGAGTTTCCGGCGCTTCGTCTCCACACCATCCCACGGCGTGGCTGTGGCAAGACAATCAAGGTAAAAACGGGCTGTACCGCATGTGGGACAAGCGGGGACAGCTATCAAACGATGAGCATCGTTGTACATCAGGCATCGAGATATTGTGAGAATGGCACATCTGCGTCTTGCGGTGCTTGACCGTTCTGGAGGGCCAAAGGCCCGAAGCCATACCAGCCTGGGGCAACGCCCCAGGATGAAAGCCCGCCTCATTTCGTGGCGGATCATGTGCGTGATGCCACGAAATGGATGCCCGATCTCGTAATCTGGGATGCCGGGATGCTGGGATGCGTTGGATCGGGCCGATACCTGGGGCGATGCCCCAGGCTGGTATGAAACCGCACCTTTGGTACTGGCGCGCGTATGTCACCGCCTCCTGCGGTGATGGGAAAAGCTGCTGCATCAGCCATTTCTTGCGGTTCTTGGGCACCCCAATTCCGAGCGCAAGCATGGATACCGGGCTCGGGGAGTTTTGTTTCTTGTGAGGTTCGAGGTCCAATCGGAATGTGCAGGAATACGCAGGGTTCCACTTGCATGGGATGGAGAGGTCAGGAGCCATTTACTATATTCTTGATAGCTGTCCCCGCTCGGCTGTCGGGGGCTGTGGCCATAAATGGCATCAAAAATCGGCACCTGGAGGCGCTCAGGCGGCCAGCGTGCGGTCTCCACACCGCCCCACGGCGTGGCTGAGGCAAGGTAATCAAGGAAAAAACGGGCTGTAGCGCACGTGGGACAAGCGGGGACAGCTATTAAAAAGTAAGCAGCATCTGCCTGTGCATTTTCATGTCCCGGCGGCGCGCAGAACACGCTCCAGTACGGCGGCCAGGGCGTGGAGTTCAACGGGTTTGAGTACGTAGTCATTCACACCCGCGTCCAGCATGGCGCGGCGCTCTTCGTCCATGGCGCCAGCGCTGACGCCGATGATCGGCAGGGTAAAGCCCTGGCTGCGCAGGCGCCGGGTGGCTTCGAGGCCGTCCATGACGGGCATTTGCGAGTCCATCAGAATCAGATCAAAGGAGGTTTCGGCCATGCGGGCCAGGGCTTCTTCGCCATGGACGGCCACGGTCGGGGCACTGCCGCCCAGGCGTTTGAGCATGCCGCCCATGACCATGCAGTTGATGGGATTGTCCTCGACCAGCAGGATGCGGGTGTCGGGCTTTAAAACGGCGGGGGCGGGGGCGTTGGCCGGTGCACTGGTGGAGGGCGTTGCGGCGGGGGCAGGGGCGGGGGATTCAAACCGGGCGGTGAACCAGAATTCGGAGCCTTCGCCGACCGTGCTGGTAACGCCGATGGTTCCGCCCATGAGCGTGGTCAGGCGTCGGCAGATCGACAGCCCCAGGCCGGTGCCGCCGAAACGCCGGTTGGTGGACGCATCGGCTTGTTCAAAGGCTTCGAATACGCCGGCCTGGCGTTCGGGCGGGATGCCGATGCCGGTGTCGCGCACGGCAAAACGCAGCATATTGGCCGCTGCGTCGTGCAGGGCGACTTCAATGCGGATGCTGCCGCGTTCGGTGAATTTGAAGGCATTGCCGACCAGGTTGAAGAGGATTTGCCGCAGGCGCACCGGGTCGCCGCGCAGGCGCTGGGGCACATCGGCAGCGGCGCTGCAATGCAGGGTGGGGCCGCCAGGTTTCAGGCGAAAACGAAAAAGGGCGTCAATTTCTTCGAGCAGCGGTGCCAGGGTGAAGTCGGTGCGCTCCAGTTCGAGTTTGCCAGCCTCGATTTTGGAGTAGTCCAGAATGTCGTTCAAAATGGCCAGCAAGGTCTGGCCACTGGAGCGGATGATGCGCAGGTAGTTGGCCTGTTCGGCGTTGAGTTCGGTACCGGCGAGCAATTGGGCGATTCCCAGAACGCCGTTCATGGGGGTGCGGATTTCGTGCGACATCATGGCCAGAAAATCGCCCTTGGCCTGGCTGGCGCGCCGGGCTTCGTCGTGGGCGGCGATCAGCTCTTTCTGGGTGCGGTAGCGTTCGGTGACGTCGTTGTAGGAGTAGACCCGTCCGATGATTTCCTCGCCCGAGCGCGCAGCGTGCGAGCTGCATTCGAAAACCCGGCCATCCTTGAGAAACTGGGTTTCAAAGTATTCGGCATCCGACGCCGTGCTGCCAAAACCGCTGTCGTGGTCAATTTCGGCTTCCACCTGGGCAAACAGGTGCGCCATGATGCCGGCATCGTCACGGCTGTCCAGTAGCTCCAGCGGTACGTCCCACATGGTCGAGAAGCGGCGGTTCATATTGAGAATGGCGCCTTCGGTATCGACCAGCAGGATGCCATTGGCCGTGGCCTCCAGCGTGGCGCGCAGGTGCGAGCCCATGATGCTCAGGTCGCTGGCGGCCTTGTGCTGTTGTCCGGTGGGCGAGGCGCATACGGTAAACAGCAGGGGACTTGTACTGACGCGCGTGACCTGCTTGGAGACTTCCAGCACCGAACCATCGGAACAGCGGTAGGTGCTGTCGGCGGTGGCTTGTTCGCGTTCGCGCATGTCGTCCCAGAAAAACATGTCCGACAACGCGCACTCCACATCCGCCATGTTGGCGCCCAGCATCTTGGTGCGTGTGTAGCCCAGCACGCGCGGCGCCGTTTCGTTGACCTCCAGGATGGTCATGCTGTGGCCGTCCACCAGGAACAGCAGCTCACGCGACGCTGATAACAGCAGCCGTGCGGCATCATCCGGGGCAGTGGCACTTGGGTCATCCATGGTGGGGTGGATTTATTGGCTGTTGGCTATGGTGGGCTATTTGCCATTCGAAGAGGAGCTTTTGCCGTCGTCAAAGAAGTACGTCACCCGCTTGCGTGGATTGAGGTAGGCCGCGACCTTGGGCGTCAGGACTGCGGGCCGTAGCGCCTTGACAATGCTGATGGATGTCTCCTGCTCCAGATCGACCATCAGCGCCTTTTCCTTGGGAACTGCCGGGTCGTAGACCATGATCCAGGGGCGCAGGGGTTTTTTGGGGTTGACGGAAGTGACGGCGGCCAGCGCATCATTGGACAGCTGGACGATGGAGCCGGGTGGGTAGACGCCCAGGCAGCGAATCATGAGCTGCAAGACCCTGGTGTCGAACTTTTCACGCCGCTTGGCGTACATGAACGACAGGGCCTCGTGCGGTGTCATGGCCTTGTGAATGTCCAGCGGGTTGCACAGGTTGTCGTAGCTATTGACCACGGCCACCAGGCGCGCTGTAGCCGAAATGGCATCACCCTTGCAGGCTTTGGGGTAGCCGCTGCCATCGACCATTTCGTGGTGTTGGCCGATGACGGCCAGCGCCTGCGGCGACAGGCCGATCTTGCGCCCGATGGCCAAGCCATATTCCACATGCTGCGCGCGCAGGGTGCGCTCGGCGTTGTTGTATTCATCAGGGTTTTTGCGCAGGACCTTGTCCGGGATTTCCATCAGTCCGATGTCGTGCAGCATGGAGCCTATGCCAAGCTCGCGCGCCATCTCGGGTGGGAAACCCAGGTCTTTGGCTAGCATCAGCGCCAGAATGGTGACGTTCAGGCTGTGGTAGTAGACCTCTTCGCCGCCCACCTTGTCACTCATGACTTGCAGCGTGGCGTTTTGGCTATTCAAAAAGGCGTCCACCATCTGGTCAACCAATCCGCCCATTTCTTCCAGCGTCTCCTTGGGGCGCGCAATCAGGTTGCGGTTGAGGTTTTTCATGACCGTGGAGGCCTTGCTGAAAGCGCGTTCCACGTTGGCAACCGTATCGCGCCAGGCGGAAACGGCGGCCAGCTTCTCGCGTTGTGCCAGCGTTGCCGCATCCAGCTCGGGTTTGGCTGTGTCCGCCTCGGGTGGTTCAGGTGGCGCAGGCACCGGATTCAGGGTTTCGGCAGCGTCCGAGCGCTTGGGGTCAAAGCGGTAACGTGGCAATTTCAGTTCGCGCAACTCGCGCACCTGCTCCGCATTGCGAATCTTGAAACTATTGAGGGTAAAGGAGTGCCGGAACCAGGCGACATCCAGTATGACGTAAACCCCTGGACGCAACTGATCGGCGCTCAGGTAGTGCTCTTCTTCGGTAGCAGTGGAATCGTTTTCCTGGCCCATGTTTTCTCGCCAACCCCGAGCAGGCGTCCGGTTTAAAGATCACGCACGACTTTGGCGACCGAACCCGCATCCGGCAAATGGGACAGTGCCGCCATCAGCTGGTCACGCACTTGCGCCAGATGCGTGTCAAAACGCGCCGCATCCACACCCAAGGCCGTGGCGATGCCCTGCACGTGGGTCCGTTCTTTGGCGCTGAGGTGGCCGTCGGCATAGCCGGTCATCAGGCACATCAGCACCACGGTGTCGGCAAACTCTGTGGTACTGCCTGTCAGGGTGTTGGCATCAAACACGCGGGATTGGGGGTTGGCCAGAAAATTGGCGGTGGTGGGCATGTCGCTGTTGCGCGATGTTTCATAAAACTGGCCAATCAGCGCGGCTTCTGCGGGATGCAATTCGTCGATATAGGCAACCGATAGCATGGCCTTGGTGATCTGAATGACCTGTTGCGGGCTGAGTTCCTGGTCGGGCATGGTGTACATGGGTTTCTCCTGAATATGAAAAAGATACAAGGGATGGATTTAGCGTGCCAGCGCGCGGCGTCTGGCGGATTGCAGATGGCTCTGGATGTCGGCCAGGGACATGTCGCTATAGCGCTTGGGCAGCAAGGAGCGGCGCGAAGTTTCGGAGACGGCCAGCAACTCCATGAATTCAATCATGTCCTGCTCTTGCGGCGGCATGAAGTCCAAAGCGGCCTGTTGGAGCGCCTGCTCGTCCAGTGGCTGGTTCTGGTTGCGCGCCAGCTCAACCGCCAGCAGTGCCAGCGCTTCAAGGTCGGCATTGGAGTAGCCGGTGAGGGTGTCGCAGATGGCAGCCAGTGCTTCGGCGCTGGCGCTGCAAACCTCCCCGTAGCGCGCCAGCACGGCTTGCAGCACCTGGACGCGCTCGGGGGTGGAGTCGCAATAGAAAAATGGAATCTTGCGGTCCAGCCGTCCTGGGCGTTTGATGTCGCTGTCGAGCTTGTCGGGGCGGTTGGTCATCATGACAAACAGCACCTGGCCCCGGTTTTCGGATTCGCTCATGAATTCCTTGAGCCGGGCAATGATGCGCGAGCCGGTTCCGCCATCGCTCTCATCGCCGCCGCCGGAGCCAAAGCTGCGGTCGCCCTCGTCGATGATGACCGCTATCGGCCCCATGGCCTTGACGGTTGCCAGCACGCGCTCCAGGTTGGCCTCGGTCGAGCCGACCCACTTCGAGCGGAAATTCTTCAGCGCAACCGCCGACAGGCCGGCTTCTTTCAAAAAAGCCTTGATGACAAAAGTCTTGCCCGAACCCATGGGGCCTACGGCCAGCAATCCCATGGGCGTCAGCGTGGTTTCACCGGCTTTCAGATTTTTGGCAATCGCCAGCAGTTCGCTTTTGATGTGGGCGTGCCCGCCGACTGCGGATAAACCGTGTTTGGGCTCGATGAATTCGATCAGCCCGGCGCATTCCTTTTCTATCATTTCACGCTTGCGCGTATGGATGACCTTGAGCACTTCCTGGTTGGCGTCGATGGTGGGCAGGGCTTTGGCGGGTTCGATCAGGCGTGCAATTTCTGTCGGGGTCATGCCCGCAGTGATGGTGGCCAGCGTGGCGGCCCGGTTTTCGGCGTCCGGTGTGCCGCGCAGCAGCTCCAGAATCAGGCTGCGCCGTTGCTCTTCGCGCAGTCCGTGGTCTTCGGAACTGGCCATGATGCTGGCCAGTTGCACGGTACGCAAGCCGCCGGTGCGCTCGGAAAACAGGTCCAGTTGTGCGGGTGTCAGTTTGGGCGCCAGATGGTTGATGACACGCCGGCGCGTTGCCACATCCGGCATGGGAATCTCGATGGCCACCACCTTGGGGTTGGAAAGCAGACCGGGGTTGATGGCGCCCAGCGATTCGGTCACCAATATGGTGATGTTGTCACCGCTGGTCAGGGTCTTGTCCAATGACCAGCGGTGGAAGGTGAGGTAGGTCTGGCGGTCGCTTTGCGCCATGAAGCTCGGGTCACCAGCGGGCAAGAGGGCGTCGGCGTACGGCACGATGATGGCGGTGGAGTGTTCGCTGCGCATCTGGCTCTCCAGCGCGTGCAAGGACCGGAGCAAGGTGGCATTTTCATCGTCACCCGCTGCGACCAGGGCATTGCCGGGCTTGCCACTGAGCACACGAATGCCGCGCTCCAGACTGATCTCCACGACCTGCTTCTTGGTTTCCTTGAACAGCTCGGCCAGCAAAAAGGATTGCAGGTTGTGCAGCGTGTCGGCGACCAGAAAGTTGTCGAACACATTGCGGTAGAGCACAAAGGTCGATGCTTCTCCCGCCAGGTATTTCTGGCGCAGGGTCTCGGCCCAGCGCGGCAGCGGGTTGCGGGTGCTGACGGTTGCAGTCATGGACGAATACGTTTTATAAGTTTCACAAGGTTTTGACCGGAGCCTGCGCCGCTGCTGCGCGCGCGGCCTTCATGGCGTCGAGTTGCGCCTTGGCGGTGACGCTGCCGCTGCTTTGGCGCAGCTTGTTCAGCCGGGTATCGAGGTCCGAGGCCTGCAACTCGGCACCCAGACTGGCCTGGGCCACCTGGCTCTTGATGTGGTCGCGCACGGCACCCAGCGCCTTGACTTCGGCATCGACCGATAAACCGTCGAGCTGGCCCTGAATCTGGATACGGGCCTGCGCACTTTGCATCTGGGCCAGCATGCGGTCTTTTTCGGCTTTGAGCTTGTCAATTTCGGATTTGACCTGAATCAGCGAATCCTTGGCATTGTCAGCGTCCGCCGTGGCCTGGTCGGCATCGGCACGCAGCTCGGTAATGGCCGCTTCCAGCGTATTCTTCTTTTGAATCAAAACAACCGCCAGATCGTCCTGGTTGGTGGCCAGGGCAGTTTCCAGATCGGCAGCCACTGCAGCGAGTTCGCGCTCGTGCGTTTCCAGGCGTGCGGTGATTTCCTGGCGGCGCGCAATGATGGAACCCGTGGCGGCCTTGAGCCGGGAATATTTGTCGATCATTGACGCGATGGCGTTCTGGTAGGCGATCTCCGGGTGCTCCTTTTCAATATCAGAGACCCAAAGCGAGATGAATCCGGTCCACAAATTGGACAAACGGGCGAGGATTGCGTTATTGGCCATGAAAGTACTCCTGAAAAAGTTTGTTCGACTATAAATCATGCCCTGAGGGCATTTTCTGCCCTACGGGCCGATGCAGCGGGGTGCGGGGTTGGCGTTTCATTGCTTTCGAGCTCGGCGCTCACTTCTTCGGCAATGCGCAGGCGTGACAGCGATTCTTCCAGTTTATCCCCCATGTCGGACGCATAGGGCGCGGTAATAACGAGCTGGTACACCTCTTCCATTTTGTCCGGCATGGCCAGCAAGGTGGCCTCCAGCGCGCTGCGCCGGATGGCAAGGCGGCGTGCGCGTTGCAAGGTTTCGTCGTATTGCGCCAGGGCGCTGCGCAATTGGCGCGTCTCCTCATCGGACAGGCGGGAGTTTTGCAACTGGGTCTGCAAGGTGGCGATGCGTTTGAGCACCATGTCTTCGTTGACATGGTCCTTGCGCTGGCGCAGCGACAGACTGACCGCACTCAAGGCCAGGTAATCGACGGTCATGTCTTCGAGTTTGTCCACGTCCTGCGCTGTGAGCGTGGTTTTGGCATCCTGGATGGTCTGGTGCAAGGCCAGGACGCGGCTGTGCATGTGCCGGTAATGGGCCAGCGCGTCGTTGTCTCCCAGATTGGCCAGCTCTGCCAGCAGCCGTTCGCGCCGTTGGCTGCGTTGCTGGTGGTGGTGTTGGCGATCCACGTTGGCGCGAAAGGAGGGCAGCCCGGAAATCCCCAGCGCCGCAAGAATCTCACTGCCCAGCGTGACCACACCGACCAGGGCCAGACCCGACCAGCCCAGCGGGATGGTCGCAAAAATACCGGCGCACCCCGCAGCGAGCATGGCGATACGGTTTGCCGGATGCCGCACAAAGGCACCGAGGTAACTGGGTTTGGTACTCACATCAGGCTACGCACTATTTGGCAAAACGGGCCCAGACACGGGCGATATCCTGCTGGTCCTGCTCCGACAGGATGGGCATGGGGATGGAGCGGCTCAAGGCCGCTGCACTGGGCACCACGGCAGGATGGGACTTGATACTCTCGGCCATGAACGCACCCGCCTTGAGGTTGGCATTGGCATAGCCTACGGTATTGGAAATTTTGGCAATCACCTGCGGGCGCAGGATGTAGTCCATGAATACGTGTGCATCGCGCTTGTTGCGCGCGTTGGCCGGGATGGCCATGGCATCAATCGCCAGCAGTCCCCCATCAGCGGGTACACGGTATTCCACATTGCCACGCGCCTTGGCCTGCGCCTGCACGGCATCACCCGAAAAACCAATGGCCACGCAAATTTTGCCGTTGGCCAGGGCATCGACGAACTGGTCGGTTGGGATTACCTTGACAATGCCCGCCAAACGCTCCAGCACCTGGTCGGCGGCCTGGATCGAGCGCTTTCCTTCCCACTTGGCATGGCCAGCGGCCATGGCTGCCAGCGGCACCACATCACTGGCCGAGTCCACCACGCCTACGCCACACGATTGGAACTGCCGCGCACGCTCTGGATCAAACACGTTGCCCAGTGCATCCATGGGGTAGGCGGTGTGCGTGCGTGCCACAAGTTTCGGGTTCCAGGCAATGCCTACGGTGTACCACATGTACGGGATGCTGTAAGCGCCGTCCTTGTCCCAGGAGCGCAAGGTCGCATCCACGCGGGGGTCGATATTGCCCAGGTTTTTCAGACTGGCTTTGTCCAGCTTGTCCAGCAGTCCCTTGGCAGCCAGTGACGGCACCGCATTGGCGGTGGGGAATACCACGTCGTAAGGCACTGCGCTCGCTGCCAGTTTGGCTTGCAAGTCCGCATTGCTGGTAAAAATGTCATAAACCACGCGAATATGGTGCTCACGCTCAAAGTCCTGCAAGACAGCTGCGTCGATGTAATCGGGCCAGTTCAGTACGCGCACGGTACTCTTGGCGGCGGCCCCCACACCCTGAACGGCGCGGCGTAGGTTCATCAGCACCGTAGCGGTAATCAGACCATCAACCGTGACCGCTTGCGACTCCTGAAAGGCCTCGACGGCTACCTGGGTTTGCGGGCCAAAGGTGCCATCCAGCGGACCAGCGTTGAAGCCGAGCTTGCCGAGCAAGGTCTGTGCTTCGCGCAGGCCGGCGGCGTCCACCAGTTTTTCGCGCCCCTTGTAGTTGCCGCTGGACCAGTTCTGGGTTTGCCAGATGACGCGGCGAATGGATGCCAGCAGGGCATCGCTGACCTGGGTAGCAGGAGCCAAGCCGTTTTGCTGTGCAAAGCTGCGCATGGCTTCCAGCGTGGCCGGTGTCAACCTGCCGGAGGGCGCCTCCCGCAGCAGTCCCATGCGCGCCAGCAAACGCTGCGCTGTTTCCACCTTGGCCGGGTTGGCTGCAACGGGTGTGGCCGCTTCGGTCCTGGGTTGGTCCGAGGTGCCAAAGACAAAGCCTTGCGCTTGTGCAAGGCCCGCAAAGCACACACTGGCAGCTGCTTGCATGCTGAGTCGTTTCAAGGTGCGGATATTCATGGCAATGGTTATAGCGTAAACAGCGCGCTACTGCGCCGGGGCAAAGCAGATGGTATTGCGTGACTGTGCCAATTGAAACAGGGCGGCGGATTTCTCCTGATCGGCCACGATGCCACCTTGCCCTTTGAGCGTCATCTCTCCCAGCAAGCAAGCAGCCGCGCCGCTGCCGTCGCGCACGGCTTGTTCCAGGTGGACACGGGCTTGGGGCTGGTTGCCACTGGCGAGCAACTTGCGTCCAGTCTCGGCATTGCTTTCAGCCGACGGTCCGCTGGCTTGTGCCGTGTGGCTGACCGGGACGGCGGGCGCCGGTAGTATGACTGGCGCCGGCTGAACAGGAGTACCGACCATTGGCTTGACTGGGCTGGTAAAACGTTCCTTGAGTGCCAGATGCCAAACGGCGGAAGCCATGGCACCCACTACAGCCAGACTGATCAATCCTTTGGAAAGTGCCGTCAAACTGGCCATGGATTACTCCTTCTACTATTGTGTGCTCCGTTGTGCAATCGGGAGTTTAATGCCAATCCAGGGGCGCCCAGGACCGTCTATTTTGAGTAGAATTTGTTGCCGCTGAAGACTATCATCACATCAGGCAACGGGCTAAAGGGTGCACACAGTTTTCGTTTGCACCGAAAAATATGCCATAATCGAGGGCTTCGCTGATGACAGGTGCTTGCAGGTTTCTAGCAAGCAAGGAAACGAAAAAGTTTCGCTGAAGGCTCATATTGGGTTTTGAGGTCATCACAATGGATGAGAAAAGGATCGGTTGCAATGCCCTTCGTCATAGTATTGTGACGGAGGGCCACTGCCATGTTTCATATCCAGGAGTTGATG
>JAYRRD010000083.1:0-33343 GCA_041910275.1 Rhodoferax sp. | reverse complement strand
TCGTAACACTTCTCATCGTCCATCAACTCCTGGATATGAAACATGGCAGTGGCCCTCCGTCACAATACTATGACGAAGGGCATTGCAACCGATCCTTTTCTCATCCATTGTGATGACCTCAAAACCCAATATGAGCCAAAAGTGCTTGCCCATGGCGATGGCCGCGCTGCTCAGGCGCGCCAGCACCTGCTCGCTGGCGCCGTCAAAGTCGGCCCGGCCCAGCTGATCGGCGGTCAGGGCGATGGCGGTCTCCGTGTCAGGAACACGCAGCAGTGCCTCGGCCAGACGCATCAGGGCCAAGCCTTCGCTGCTTCCAATGGGGTATTCCCTGAGCAGGCTTTCCATGGCCCAGAATGGCGGCGGGTGGTCCCGCACCGCCTGCACCCAGGGTGCGGCCACGCGGGCCACAGCGGCCCAGTCCAGCGCATCGTGCAAGGCGCGCAGGCGCTCGGCCACGATGTCAGCTTCACACCGATAGGGGGTTGGCAGGCGCTGTGGGGTGGACATGGTGAAATATGGCAGAACATGCTGCGGGAACTCCCAGTATAGGAGCCGCGTGCAAAACTCTGCGGCAGAAAAGACGGACAATTACAGACAATTACAGGCAATGGCAGGAAAGCCATAATAGCCCCCTACCGCACGGCTGACGTGCGCAAGAAGCTATTGTTTTTATAGTTTTTCGCTGCTCGGCAATTCCTGGACGCTGGACACCGGGCGCGAGGTAGTGCGCCGCAATCGGCTCCAGCCGGGATGGCGTGATGCCCATCCTTCCCGGTTCTTGCATTGCACTCAAGCTGCAACGGCTTCAGATTCGCGGATAAGCACCTCAGCAGGAATGTGCAGTCCCTCGCTCAATCGACGGATCATGCGCAGGGACAGTGGGCGTTTGTAGGACAAGACTTCGTACACCCGATTGATCGGGCCAATGTAAGGAACGAGGTCTTTCACTGTCATTCCGGACTGTTCCATGCGGAACTTGATCGCCTCAACGGGGTCAGGAGGATCAATGGGATAGTGCTTCGCTTCGTATGCCTGCACAAGCGTACCCAGCACATCCAGTCGTTCTCCCTCGGGACTGTCGGCTGCAGGGTCTCAAGGTCGATCAGAGCAGATAACTCGTGTAGCGCTGCAAGGTAATCGGCCTCGGTACGGATGGCTTTTATTTCCATGGTCAGATTCCTTTGAACTGGTCAACGACGGCTGCATCAACTTTGTCGTATTCGGCATGGGTACCAATGAATTTCACGTAGACATACCGCATCCTGTAAGCAATTGCGCACCTCGATTCAAAAACCTGCCGGCACAAGCCTTACTTGCGGCTGCATTGCTCCGGGCGCATGGTTTTACCGGTGGCATTGCCTCTGTTATCGGCTTTGCAGATGTCATGCCCTTGCTTGTCCACTTTTGCTGCGGCATCGGCGCTACTGTTGGCATTGACCGTGAACTCCCTCACTGTTTTCTCCATCTTTCTTGCAAGGGGTAAAGGGGTAAAGGAAAAAGCATTAACGGGACCGGGCTAAACGCAAACCGAGGCCGTCGTACCGGAAGCCGGGCGGGTTGCTGTAGCGATTGGCGGCGCGCGCGTTCCAGGCGTCGCTAATCCAGGAACCGCCGCGCAGCACGCGATATTCCTGCTTGCCACCACTGATCCGGGCGCTGCCGTCCGCAGGGGCGTCGTTGTAGTTGTTGTGGTAGTAATCTTGTACCCACTCCCATACGTTGCCGCTCATGTCGTACAAGCCGAATGCGTTGGGCTCCTTTTCACCCACGGCGTGAAAACGCCTTCCACTGTTGTCACGATACCAGGCCACCGCGCCCACATCGTCACTGCCGCAATAGGTGTGGTTGCCACCCGCACGGCAGGCGTATTCCCACTCGGCTTCGCTGGGCAGGCGGTAACCCCCGCCATCGGTTTTGTTGAGCCAGGCAATGAAGTCTTGCGCGTCGTTCCAACTTACCTGCACCACGGGCGCATCGTCACCTTGGTTATTCTGGCGCATGAATTCGTCATCCACCAGATCGCTGCGATTGGCAGCAGCAATGTATTGCTTGAACTGGCCCAGGGTGACTTCGAATTTGCCCATCTGGAACTTGCGGATATTCACGCGGTGCTGTGGGGTTTCATAGTCACTGGCATTCGGGTCTGCGCCAGAACAATTGGCAGAGACTGGAGCCTGGCCCAAAAAGGCGCGCTTCTTGTTTTCTTCGACCATGCTGCTGGTGACTTTGCACGAACCCATCAGAAAACTGCCCGCCGGAATATCGACCATAGTGATGCCGATGCGGTTGGTGGAGGTTTCGCCTGCTGTGACGTTCAGGCTGGCGGCGGCAGCCACTGCGCTGATGGCACGCAGCGCTTGGCGCACAAGGGTGGCAGAAAAAAGGTGCATCGGAAGTCCCCTTGGCGGGTTTATTGGATTCGTTACGCAAAAAACGCGGCCAGTATAAAGGAACGAAGGGTGCGGGTACGACTGCGGCTCCGAGAGAATACTACTCTTTTTGTAGCTGCAACTGCACATTTCACGGAGGATATAGGCCAGTTTTGACGCCAGCGAACCGGCACAACAACAACCACAGGCGTAAGCTCCAGGCGCTTGGCGTGGCGTGCAAACCGCCGGTTGTCAAAACTCATTTTTATATGCGTTCGCATATAAAATGCGGGTATGGTGGTGGAGAAAATTCTTGAGTGGGCTGGTACATCAAAGCGCGACTTGCTGGGCTTTCCTGATGAAGTACGGCGTGCTTTCGGCTATGCACTTGGTATCGCGCAGCTGGGATACAAGCATCCCACAGCCAAACCATGGAAGGGAGACGGCGCTGGTGTTATGGAATTGATGGAATATTCTGATGGCAATGCCTATCGAGCGGTTTATACCGTGCGTTTTACCAAGGCCGTTTATGTTCTGCATTGTTTCCAGAAGAAGTCGCCAAGCGGTATACGCACCGCCAGAACCGATATCGATTTGGTACACCAAAGGTTGAAAACCGCGCAGCAACATTATGAGGAACACTATGGTCAAACCAACTAAGTCAGAGGCGCTGAACATTGAATTCGAGCGTAGCAGCGGCAATGTGTTTGCTGATCTTGGCCTGGAGCAACCCGAAGAACTTAAGACCAAGCTGGTACTTGCAGTGAAGTTGAATGAGCGCATCAAGGCACTCAATCTGAAGCAGACAGATGTCGCAAAACAACTGGGTATCGCACAGCCAAACGTATCGGCGCTGCTGAACTACCGACTCGACAAGTTTTCTTCGGAAAAACTGCTGGAGTTTTTCAACATGCTTGGTTACGACGTAGATTTGCTGATTCGCCCAACCGTGCAGGCACGGCGTGGAAGCGTGCATGTGCTGATGGCTGTGTCCTGAACCATTTATCCGATCCAGTCTTGCGACCGGAGTTGGAACAGCGGTTCGGTCTTCGACTTTGCCTTGCTCAACTCCGGTTAGTTCTTCACTGGTCGGCAATCCCTGATCCCTGGACACCGGGCGCAAGGTAGTGCGCCGCAATCGGCTCCAGCCGGGATGGCGTGATGCCCAACACGTCCAGACCGGCCACCGTGGCACTTGCAACGTTATCGACCTTCATCGAGTCCAGATTGTCGCGGCTCATCAATGGCTCCCCTGGCGCGAGCTCCATCATGAAAGCCTGTATCCGCCCGATCCAGTCCGGCAAGGCAATGACCGGACGCCCCAGGCCGCCACGCACACCACCGAGTCGTGCGGCCAACTGCACCAGTTCGCGCAGCGTGAAGACCTGCGGACCGCAGGCCTCGATCACGGCAGGATGGTCGGGCACATCCTGCGCCAGGATTCTCACCACGGCGCTGGCGACATCTTCCACCCATACCGGCTGAAACCGTGCCCCGGCACCCGCCAGGGGCATCACCGGAAAGAACCTTTGCAGCCTGGCAAACAGATTGAGGAACTTGTCATGCGCCCCAAAAATCACGCTGGGACGCAGCACCGTCACCTTGGGGGATAACGGCGCGTCGGAGGATGCCAAAAGCACTGCCTCCCCCCGGCTTTTGCTGCGCAAATACTCCGACGGACAGTCTTGCGGCCTCTGGGCATTGGCTCCCAGCGCGCTGATGTGGACAATCTCAGGCACACGGTTGTCATGGCATGCCTGCAAGATTCTGGATGCAAGTGCCACGTGCACCTTGTCGAACGCTGCGGCACTCCCATGCAAAATGGCCACCAGATTGACAACAGCCACATGCCCGACCATGGCCTTGGTCAGCGCGCCTGCGTCATACACATCCAGGCCGACAACCTGAACCTGTGGCAAGCCACGCACCGGCCAGTCACGCTCTGGCGCTCGGGTCGGAACGGTGACCGTCCAACCATTTGCCACCAACTGCTTGCACACCTGGGTGCCGACAAATCCGCTGCCACCCAATACCATGATTTTTTTCATCATTCAATTCACCGTCCTAACCCGTGCCTTGAGCCAGCGCATCAGCGCACCAACTACCGGCAATTTTTCATACAACTCCTGCGCCGCGTCCCAGTAGTCACGGTGCACAACGATGCGGCCATCGTCGCCAAGAAACAAATGCGATCCCCCCGGAATACACTGGGGCTGGCCGCGCTTGAAACGCCGAAAGGCAAAGCGAAACTCCCAGGTCAGAAAACACTGCGCACCCTGCACGATGCGCCCCGTCACCACGAAGTGCGGGTTCTCCAGGCTCGCGTACATGTGGCGAAAGATGTGCTGGATCGCAGCCAGTCCCTGCACATCATTGAACGGGTCTATAAAGCGTGCATCGGGGGCGTAAATACCGCCCAGCCTGTCCACGCCGGCAGGGCTGAGGGTCTGGAAAACGTCAACAATACGGTCGACAGCAGTGTTCACAGCGGTGCTCATGGTTTATCAATCGGTTTTTCCAGGGTGTATTGCACCACCATCAAGCCAGCCGCGTGCGCCTGGTGGCGAAACGCGCTTGGGCACGGGGCAGGCAGCCACCGGGGAAAATGTACTGCTGGAGCAGCGTCATACTGGCGCCAGGGTGGCGGGGATGTGCGCCAAAGCGGCGCTGGGAGCCATCCGGGAGATGCACAGTCAGCGTGCCATGGTGCAGGTTTTCCAGCAAACGCAGTGCGTTGCGCGCAGCCAGGGGTGCTTTACCGGGGAAAGCGTAATAAGCAGCAGTGGTGGTTGCGGTGTTCATGGTGAATTCCTGAATTCCTGATGAAGCGTAAAAATTGGAGATGAAAATGGCCTGGCCTAACGCGAGACAAAACTGCCTGGCGGAGGCGGTTTATGAAAAAAGGGAACTTTCTTGAGCCACAGACGCAAGGCCTGCGTATGGATACGCCACACCACCCCCAGCGTCATGAGCGGGTAACGCCACAGGGCGTGCCGCAGCACCTGCGCGGTAATGGGTTGCAAAATGCCACTGATGCTGGTTTGCAACAAAGGCGCATCGCCACTATGGTCGCCGTCTACGCCGCTATCCGCATCATCGTAGTAGTCAATGCGCGAAACCGTACGCTGTAGTGTGCCCTGGGTGCTGCGCGTGAAGCAAAACCGGTAATGGCCCTGCACCTGGTTGAACGGCGATACATGGAACACCTTGGCAACACGCTGCTCCACACCATAACGCGGATTGTCCAGCACATAGCAGTGGCGCTCGCCAAAGGTGTTGTTCACCTCGACCACGATGGCACGCAAGGCGCCACCACGGTCATCGGGCGCACGGTGGCAATACCAGAAGCTCACCGGCTTGAAGGTGTATCCCAGCACCCTGGGGTAGGTGTGCAGCCACACCTCGCCGCTCGCATCATGAATGCCTTCGCGTGCCAGCAGTTCATCCAGCCAGGCCAGGACGCCACCTTGCTGCACAGGGCGACCGTCGCCGTGGTCGGTTTCGAAAAAACTCAGCAGACCCGGACGGTTGATGCGCCACTGGCCTGGCAGGGGCCGCACCTGCCGCAGGCTGCGCAGCGGCAACATCAAAAAGTATGTCGGGTAGGCAAAGGCGTGGCGCTGCGGGCGCAAGCGGGTGTGGCTGACCTGGCCAAAGCCGATCATGGCCTGGGCGTGTGTCATGCTGCGGCCCCCGCTTTCGGTGTGAGTTTGCCGGCATCGGCCAGCAACTGCGCCGCCGCCGCCTGCCCTGCCCTGAGCCCGTCTTCGTGGAATCCGTACCCCATCCAGGCACCGGCAAAATAACAGTTGTTCCGGCCTTGCAGTACCGGCATACGACTTTGCGCCGCTACAGCCGCCAGATCGAATACCGGGTGCGCATAGTCGTATGTACCAATGATGGCGTCCCTGGCTATCGGGCGTACCGGGTTGAGGGACACCAGCACGGGCTGCTCCCAGGGCAAGGGCTGCAAGCGGTTGAGCAGATAGTGCAGACACACCTGCGTGCTCCCGCTGCCATGGCCGCGTTCGTAGTTCCACGCAGCCCAGGCCGACTGGCGGGAAGGCAGCACGGATGCATCGGTGTGCAACACCGCCTGGTTGGACTGGTAGCGAATGGCACTCAACACCTCTTGCTCCTGCGCGCTCGGCTCAACCAGCATGCGCAGCGCCTGGTCAGAATGCGTGGCAATGATGACCTTGTCAAACAGCTCTTCACCGGCAGCGGAATAAATGCGCACACCGCTTTTCTCAAAGGCCTTGTTGCCCAGACCCTGGATACGGTGCACAGGCGTATTCAAGCGCTTGTCCGCAATGCCTGCAATGATTTTTTCGACGTAGCGCCTGGCACCGCCTGCCACCGTCCACCACTGTGGCCGGTTAGTGATTTGCAACAAACCATGGTTATGGCAAAAGCGCAGCATGGTGGAAACCGGAAATTGCAGCATCTGGGCTGTCGGGCAACTCCAGATGCAGGCCATCATGGGCAAGAAATACCAGTCGCAAAATGCCGCACCGAACCTGTGTTCACGCAAGAAATCCCCCAGGGGCTGGCGCAGCTCGACTTGTGTACCGCTTTCGGCCATGCGGGTGGCCAGCGCGTTAAAACGCAACAGATCGCGCAACATCCCCCAAAAGCGTGGATTGGCCAGGTTGGAACGCTGGGCAAACACGGTATTCAAGCTGGAGCCACTCCATTCCAGGGTACTGGCACTGCCACTGCCGTTGGTAGCATCGTACGCCTGCACCGAAAACGACATGTCGGATTTGGCCATGGGTATATCCAGCTGCTGCAACAAGGCAATCAACTGCGGATAGGTGCGTTCATTGAGCACCAGGAACCCGGTATCCACTCCGTGCGTCACCACTCCCTGCGGGGTCGGCAGGGTGACATCCACCGTATGGGTATGCCCGCCAAAGTAATCCCCTGCTTCAAACAAGGTAAGGTGTGCGTGGCCCACCAGACTGTGCGCGGCGGCCAGGCCTGAAATTCCGGAACCGACGATGGCAACACGATGTGACACAAACAACTCCCGATGAACGTAAAATTACAAAAAATAACCAAAAAGTATCGAACTGATGTGTAATGTAATTTTTATGACCGATCAGTTCATTTTTATACCGATAAGACTATTATTCCATCATGGTTACTACCAGAACCCCCAAGGTGTCATTCAAGGCACAAATGCTGCAAGCCCGCGAGCAGGCTCTGATTGATGTGGTCAACCGTCTGCTGGCCGAAAAAGGGTTTGAGGCGATGACGGTGGACGAAGTGGCCAGTGAAGTGGGCATCGCCAAGGCCAGCCTGTACAAGCACTTTCCATCCAAGGAAGACCTGGCCGCTGCGGCCATGGCGCATCTGATGGACAAGGCGCTGGCCTTTGTTGAAGCCGTCCCCCCGGACCTGAGCCCGCTGGAAAAGCTGCGCTGCACCGTCGCGTGGACCATGCGGCTCAAACTGACCGGGGAAATGCCCACACTGCCCAGCCAGAATTCCACACTGCGCGCCACGCTGATGCGCCACACGCGCTACATGGACGGCCTGATGGAAATCAGCGAACGGCTGGGTGCATGGATTGAAGCCGCACAGGCCCAGGAACAGGTGAACAAGGCTTTGCCGCCGGTTGTGGTGCTGTACACGCTGTTTGCGCGGGCGTGCGACCCGGTACTGGAATTTTTGCAAGCCACCGGGCAATACAGCGAAGACGCCATCGTGGACCTGGTTCTTGGCACCTGTTTCGACGGCTTGCGACAGCGCTAGCGCGTGAACCTTTTAGCCATGTACCGCAGGGCTGATGAGCGGGGACAGCTATCAAAAGAATAGCTCATGTACAAACATGGAAGCCCCCGTCTGTAGGAACAACGCCAGGCGACCAGGGAGTGGTCTGTTTTTCGATTGACCGATCCAGGCGTGGTCAAAAACTGCTAACCGTCATAATGGTGGCGACAGGAAATGATTAAAAGATCGTCGTCTGTTGCCCGATAGACAAGCCGGTTTGCTTCGTCGATCCGTCTTGACCAGTAGCCCGCCAGATTGCCCATCAACGGCTCAGGCTTCCCGATCCCTGCGAATGGATCGCGCGCGCAGGCATCTATCAAGGCATTGATGCGCTTCAATGTCTTTTTGTCCTGCCCCTGCCAGTAAAGGTAATCGCTCCATGCCACAGGAACGAAGCACACAATCCTCATTCCCGGATCAGTTCTTTTCGCTGTGCCTGTCCCTTTTTGTCCTGGGCAATGGCACGCGCCAAATGCGCTGCATTCGCCGGATTGGACAGTAAATGCAAGGTTTCGGCCATGCTTTCGTACTGCGCCAGCGACATCAGCACGGCATCCCCGCCATCGCGCCGGTGAATGACAATTGCATCACTGTCGTCTATCGCCTTGTCAATGACCGATTTGAGCGAGTTTCTTGCTTGCGAGTAGCTGACGATCTGCATGATGGCTCCGCGTTAGTTGTCCAGTGAATTGTACAAAAACCACGCTCAACAACCTCAACAGCCGAATGAGCGCAGCACACCCGCCTCGAAGTGGCGGCTTATGAAGTCTGCCAGACCATCGAACACTGCATCCAGCGTCGGTACGTCCGCGCCGAACAGGGCGCGCAGCACGGCGGGGTCTTCAAAGAGGCCGTGCAGGTAGATGCCCAGCACATTGCCCGCAGCGTTGCACCAGCCCAGGCCATCGGGCAGCACGGCCTGCGCCACATCGCCCTGGGCCAACAGGTCCGCATGCTGCGCCGTCTGCCCATGGTGAATTTCATAGCCCGAGACCGACACGCCCGCAAGCGCCGCCCAGTGCCCCGTACCACCATCTGCAAAAACTGCCGTCGTATGCCGCACGGTTTTGTCCGGCGCAAACACCGTCACCAGCGGCAGCAGGCCCAGCCCCGGCGCGTTGCCGTCAATGCCGTGGGTGTCGATCAGCGCCTCGCCCAGCATCTGCAAACCGCCGCAGATGCCCAAAACCGCCCCACCGCGCGCCGCGTGCCGGGCCACGCTAGCATCCAGCCCCTGCGCGCGCAGCCAATCCAGATCGGCGACCGTGGCCTTGGAGCCTGGCAGGATGATCCAGTCGGCGTCCGTCAGGCCCGCCAGCTCCTTGGGACTGCGCACCCACTGCAAACGCAGGCCGGGGATGTTCTTGAGCGGCTGGAATTCGTCCAGATTGCTGATGCGCGGATAGGCCACCACCGCCACCGTGCGGGTCACACGGCCCGCCGACACGCTGCGGTCATCGAACACACCATCCTCCTCGGGCAGCCCGTGCTGCCACCACATCGGCAGCGTGGCCAGGGTCGGAATGCCGGTGCGCTCTTGCAACATCTGCGGCGCTGGCGCCAGAAGGCTGGCATCGCCGCGAAACTTGTTGAGCACAAAACCCTTGATCAGCGCACGCTCGTTTTCCGGCAGCAACGCCCAGGTACCGTACAGGTGGGCAAAGGCGCCGCCACGGTCGATGTCGCTGACCAGCAGGCAAGCGGCGTTGCAATGCAGGGCCACGCGCATGTTGACAATATCGCTGGCTGAGAGGTTGATCTCGGCGGGCGAGCCCGCACCTTCGATCACCACCACGTCGTTTTCGGCGCGCAAGGCATCCAGAGCGGCACTGATCTGCGGCCAGACGCTGGCGCTGCGGCCACGCCACGGCATGCGCGACAGCACCTCGTCCACCCGGCCCATCAGCACCACCTGGCTGTGCGTGTCGGCCTCGGGCTTGAGCAGCAGCGGGTTCATGCGCACATCGGGCACGGCGCGTGCGGCCAGCGCCTGGAAGTATTGGGCCGAGCCGATCTCGCCTGAGCCGTTTTCAGACGCCACCACCCGCGCGTTATTGCTCATGTTCTGCGCCTTGAACGGCGCCACTTTCAGCCCCTGACGGGCGTAGTAGCGGCACAAGGCGGTGGCAAGCCAGCTCTTGCCCGCGCCGCTGGTGGTGCCCAGCACCATCACACACCGTGCAGCCATCAGCCGTCAATCTCCGCCCAGCAGTTGGGCGTTTCATACAGCGTCACCTTGGTCAACGAGAGGTGGCGGCCAAAGCGGTCGTGGTAGACCCCCTTGAGCGTATCAAAGGCCACACGGGCCAGATTCTCCACCGTGGGCACGCAGCCGATCACCACGGTCTTGTGGTTGGGCAGGCTGTCCAGAAAGCTGCGCACGGCGGTATCGTTTTCATAGACCAAAAAGGCATGGTCCCAGAGATTGACCAGATGTTCATTGGCCAGCGTCTTGATGTCGCCAAAGTCCATGATCATGCCGTTGTCCGACTCTCCCTCTTGCTGCACCACATCGCCGGTGAGGGTCACGAGCAGGGTGTAACGGTGGCCGTGCAGGTTGCGGCACTGGCTGGCGTGGTCGGGAATGCGGTGGCCGGCGTCAAATTCCAGCTTGCGGGTGATGGTGAGCATGGTGGTGTTCAGGAAGAGAATAGCCAAGTCTAGGGAATCTGCAAAATCTTGTGGGTTTGCAGGCTGAGTTTCCATTGCGGATGCGCCTTGCAGTAGTCCACGGCCAGACGCAGATTGCTGGCCTGCAACGCGCCGTCCATGGCCTGCAGGAAATGGTGATCAAACGGCAGTGCAGCGTATTCTTCCAGCACCTGGCCCGGCTGCGGAATCACCACCTTGATCTCGTTGCCCGCACGCACCACCAGGGTGGCGCCCATCTTGGGACTCACGCACACCCAGTCGACGCCCGCAGGCACCGGCAGCGTGCCGTTGGTTTCGATGGCCACCGCAAAGCCCAGCGCGTGCAGCGCGTCCAGGAGCGGCGTATCCAGCTGCAGCAAGGGTTCGCCGCCGGTGCACACCACGAACTTGTGCGCGCTGTCACCGACGGGCCACAGCGCGTTGATCGCAGCAGCCAGAAGGGATGCATCGGCAAACTTGCCACCGCCCTCCCCGTCCGTCCCCACGAAATCGGTATCGCAAAACTGGCAGACGGCGCTGGCGCGGCTGGCCTCGTCCCCATTCCACAGATTGCAACCCGCAAAGCGGCAAAACACAGCCGCTCGCCCCGCGTGGTGGCCTTCGCCTTGCAGGGTATAGAAAATTTCCTTGACGCTGTAGGCCATGGGTGGCGTTGGGTTTGGGGGTTTGGTTGGGAGAAACTGGGGGTGACCATTTTCGCAGACCCGTGCCATCTAAACGCCTGCTGCTGGTTTCCATAGGGCTTGGAATGCTGACTTTGGCACCAATGTTCACCACCCCCATAATAGTTACTCGATCTCGGCCACTGGCAACGATGCCCGCACTATACGAACTGCACGAAGGATGCGCCTATCATGTTGCAAATACAGCATCAATGTGATGTAATCGCACCATGAACACACAAACCATCTCTGCCAAAACTTCCAGTCGCAGCGCGGCGCTATCTGCCATCTGGGCCATGCTGGAAGTACCGGATCAAGGCGATCCACCAACACCCACACGGGTCATGGTGGGCGCGCGTCTGGCAGGTCTTTCCAGTGTGGGGGCTTGCAAAATCCTCAAACGGGGTATTTCCAGTCAAGCCATCGTCCCACTTGGCGATTACCTTGGCCTGGGCAAAGGTGTCGTCGCAGAGTACCTTGATCTGGACCGAAGCACCGCCAATCGCCGGGTCGCCAAAGGGCAACTTCTGCCCGTCCATTCGGCGGAGAGTGTTTTACGCTTGCTGGAACTCGGTCAGATGGCTGCCGACACCTTCGAGACCGAAGACGAAGCATCCGCCTGGCTGCGCCAGCCGCACCCGATGCTCGATGGCGACAGCCCGCTGGAACTGGCTAAAACCAGCTATGGCGCACAGCGCGTGAAAGACATACTGATTGCTATCCGTTACGGCGGTGTGGTTTGACTACAACTACCGTCTGGCGGATCGGATTGTGCGAAAACCCGGCACTGCCGCCGTCTGCCATCCTTTCTGCGCTGGGTTATGGCTCGACCTTGGGCAATGGCCGCTGGCATACCAAAGGGGCATACCAGGTGGTCTATGCAGCATCCAACCGTGCCCTGTGCCAACTGGAAAAGCGCGTCCACTGCAATGGAGCCCATCCGAAAAATCAGGCACTGATGCGATTGGAAATCCCGGATGACAGCACGCTCATGGCGGCAAATGCGCTGGGCTTGCCTGCCGACTGGCAAAGCAATGAGACGGCAACGCAAGCCCTTGGCTTGTCCTGGCTGGCATCCTTGTCCAGCCTGGGGCTGTGGGTGCCGTCTTATATCGAGCCATCAGAGATGAACCTGCTGCTCAATCCGACGCATCCCGATTACCACAGAATTTTGCTCACCATCGAGCGCTACCCCTTTCGGTTTGACCCCCGCCTGTTCCACCAACTATGATTACCCTGAAAAATGTCAGCCTGCGCCGTGGCGCCAAATTGCTGCTGGACGGCGCGTCCGTCACCCTCAATCCGGGTGAAAACGTGGGCTTGGTCGGGCGCAATGGTGCGGGAAAGTCCTCGCTCTTCGCCTTGTTCATTGGCACGCTGCATGAAGATGCGGGCGAATACAGCATCCCACCGCATTGGCGCATGGCCCAGGTGGCGCAGGACATGCCCGAAACCGAACAGAGTGCAACCAGCTTTGTGGTCGAGGGCGACTCGGCACTGTACGCAGCACGGCAGGAAGTGGCCGCTGCCGAGGCCACGGAAGATTATGAGCGCATGGCGCATGCCTATACGGCACTGCACGACGCGGGCGAACACGATGCCAGCGCGCGTGCGCAGGCGCTGATTCTGGGGCTGGGTTTCAAGCTCGGTGAACTGGAGCGTCCGGTGAACAGTTTTTCAGGGGGCTGGCGCATGCGGCTGCAACTGGCACGCGCCCTGATGTGTCCCAGTGACTTGCTGCTGCTCGATGAGCCAACCAACCACCTGGACCTGGATGCCCTGGTCTGGCTGGAAACATGGCTGAAGAAATACGAGGGCACCCTGATCGTCATCAGCCATGACCGAGAATTCCTGGATGCCGTGACCCGCGTCACGCTGCACATCGAGTCCGGCAAGCTGACGCGCTATGGCGGCAATTACAGCAAGTTTGAAGACCTGCGCGCCGAGCAGATGGCGTTGCAACAAGGCGCCTACGCGCGCCAGCAGGAAAAGATTGCCCACTTGCAAAAGTTCATTACCCGCTTCAAGGCCAAGGCCACCAAGGCCAAACAGGCGCAAAGCCGGGTCAAGGCGCTGGAGCGCATGGAAAAAGTGGCCCCCTTGCTCTCCGAAGCCGATTTCACCTTCGAGTTCAAGGAGCCCGCCAACCTGCCCAACCCCATGCTGGCCATGCGCGACACCAGCTTTGGTTATCCACCACCTGCGGATGCCCCGCCCGGTACGCCGCCGGTCGTGATTGTGCACAAGGTCAGCAAATCGGTGCTGGCCGGTCAGCGCATCGGCATTCTGGGCGCCAACGGCCAGGGCAAATCGACGCTGGTCAAAACCGTGGCACGCGCCCTGGTCCCCATTGAAGGTGAGATCACCGAGGGCAAGGGCCTGGGCATCGGTTATTTTGCCCAGCAGGAACTCGACGTGCTGCGCCCCGCCGACACGCCCCTGGAGCACATGATCCGCCTGGCCAAGGAGATGGTGCAGATGGGCAAAGTGGCGCAGCAGGCCACACGCGAGCAGGATTTGCGCAATTTTCTGGGCACCTTCAATTTCAGCGGCGATATGGTCAAGCAGACCGTGGGCAGCATGAGTGGCGGGGAAAAGGCGCGCCTGGTGCTGTGCATGATCGTCTGGCAGCGCCCCAACCTGCTACTGCTGGATGAGCCGACCAACCATCTGGACCTGGCCACGCGCGAGGCGCTGTCGGTGGCGCTGAACGAGTTTGAAGGCACGGTCATGCTGGTCAGCCATGACCGTGCGCTGCTGCGCGCCGTGTGTGATGAGTTCTGGCTGGTCTCACGCGGCGGTGTCGAACCGTTTGATGGCGATCTGGACGATTACCAGCGCTACTTGCTGGAAGAAGCCAAACGCCAGCGTGAAAACGATGCACCCAAGGCAGCGCCCAAGCCGGTTGTATCGCTTGCATCGCCTGCTCCCGTCACCAAGCAAAAACCCAAGGCCGACTCCTCGCCAAAAACCAAAAAGGAGTTACAAACCGTGGACGAGCGCATGAAAACGCTGACCCAGGAAGGTACTGTGCTGGAGGCGCGTTTGTCCACCACGGAGAACCCGGCGGAGATTACCGCCATCGGACGGGCGCTTCAGTCCGTGAACGACGAGTTGGCACAACTCGAAGAGCGCTGGCTGGAACTCAGCATGCAGATGGAAGGCGCATGAGGCATGCGTACATGGCGGACGGTTCAAAAATAATAGCTGCTCTCGCTCTATCCACGAGCGTTAGCGCCGTATTTTTTATACCGCTGGAGGCTTGGCGTTGATGATGTAATAACCACCAAATATCAACCCGTCTTTCATTTTCTCTTGCGCCACCCTGAGCGCTCGCAATTGGCAACATCAGGCATATAAATTGCTTCCACCATCTTGGATACAAGTTTGGATTCCAATATGGTGCATGACATTCGCAATGCTTTGACCCCTTCATCTTCTGCCGCAACCCCGGCAGATGCCGTACCCCAGGCCTGGATATCCCGGTTTGCCCAGCCTTTGGAAACCCATTCCTCGGGTCCGCTGCTCGGGCTGCGCTTTGCCGTCAAGGACAATATCGACGTGCAGGGTTTGCCCACCACGGCAGCATGCCCGGCTTTTGCCTACACCCCCCAGACGAGCGCCGCCGTGGTGCACAGGCTGCTCGAATCTGGTGCAGTGCTGCTGGGCAAGACCAATCTGGACCAGTTTGCCTGCGGTCTGAGCGGCACCCGCTCACCGTATGGGGTCGTGCCCAATGCATTCAATGCGGCTTATGTGTCCGGTGGGTCCAGCTCGGGCTCGGCTTACGTGGTGGCCACTGGCCAGGTGGACTTTGCCCTGGGCACGGATACGGCTGGCTCGGGCCGGGTGCCTGCCGGTCTGAACAACATCGTAGGACTCAAGCCCAGCAAAGGCTTGATCAGCACCCGAGGCGTGGTGCCTGCTGCGCAGAGCGTGGACTGTGTTTCCATCTTTGCCCGCACCGTGGAGGTGGCCGCCAGGGTGTTGCACGCGACCATGGGGTATGACCCGCTGGACCCTTACTCGCGCAAACTGAGCCTGCGGACCACACCCTGGGGCCAGGGTTTCCGGTTCGGCGTACCCGCAAGCCTGGAGTTTTTTGGTGATGTGGCAGCGCAAGAGGCGTTTGCCCAGGCCGTGCAGCGCCTGCGCGCGCTGGGCGGCACGGCGGTGGAGGTGGACTACACGCCCTTTGCCAAGGCGGCAGACTTGCTATATGAGAGCGCGCTGGTCGCGCAGCGTTACGCAGCAGTGCGCAGATTTTTTGACCAGCATGAGGACCAGGTCATCGAGCCGGTGCGCAGCATTCTTGCCCAGGGGCGTAACTACAGCGCCGCCGACCTGGTCGATGCGCAAACCAGGCTGCGTGTGTACGCCCAGCAAGCGGCTGCGTCGTGGCGTGGCATGGATGTGCTGCTGGTGCCCACCGCGCCTACGCACTACACCATTACACAAATGCAAGCGGACCCTATCGCCCTCAACCGCAACCTGGGTACGTACACCAACTTTGTCAATCTGCTGGACTACGCGGCCATCGCGGTGCCAAGCGCCATACGGGCCGATGGCTTGCCCTTTGGCATCACCTTGATCGGCCCTTGCGCCAGCGACTGGCAGCTGCTGGAGCTGGGCCAGCGCTACCACCATGCCAGCGGCCTGACGCAAGGCGCACTGGGCGCGGCATTGCCGACCAGCATGGCGGATTTCAGTTCTATCGCGCCATCCCCCGCCACGATGCAAGTAGCCGTGGTCGGCGCCCATCTGAGCGGCATGCCCTTGAACGCACAGCTCACCGAGCGCGGCGCGCGGCTGGTGCACGCCACACACACCGCCGCACACTACCGGCTCTTTGCCTTGCCGGGAACCACCCCACCCAAGCCGGGCCTGAAACGGGTTGCCACCCAGGGCGCAGCCATCGCGGTGGAGGTGTGGGAGATGCCACAAGAACACGTGGGCAGCTTTCTGGCGCTCATTCCGCCACCACTGGGACTGGGCAAGCTGGAGCTGGCCAGCGGCGATTGGGTGACCGGCTTTGTCTGCGAGGGCTATGCGCTCGATGGCGCCCTGGACGTGAGTAGCTTTGGCGGCTGGCGCGCCTGTATCCAATCCAAAAAATGACACTTTCCCGGAAATTTTTCAACGTATCAACCTGCAACACACAAGGAAAAACCATGAACCAAACGAACGAAACGAACCAAATGAACGAAACGGCATTGCCACAAACCCATGGCACGTCCCGGCGCGGGCTGCTGCTCCAGTCTGCGGGGTTGGCACTCGGACTCGGGTCGCTGGCACTGCCCGCGCGGGTGCGGGCGCAAGGCAGTCCCAAAATACGCATCGGGTACTGGCCCATCGCAGCCGGGCTGCCCTTTTATACGGCCATCGAGCTGGGCTATTTCAAGGAAGCCGGGCTGGAGGTGGAAGCCGTCAAATTTGCCAGCGCGCAGCAAATCGTCGAAGGCATGTTGTCCGACCGGGCCGATGGCAGCGCCAACGGCACCAGTTCGGCAAACCTCGCAGTAGGCGAATTGGCGGCTCCCGGATCATTCAAGATTTTTTGCTCCAACCCGAGCAATGTGAAAAACGTGCTCGACGAGGTGATCGTGCCCATCAACAGCACCGTCAAGACGATTGCCGACCTCAAGGGCAAGCGCATCTGCTCGGCTCCGGGCATTCAGAACGTCACCATGGCCAAAATCGTGATGGAGCGCGGCGGCGCCAGCGGCGTCACCGTGATCGAGCTGCCCATTGGCCAGCATGTGGCCGCGCTGGTGGCAGGCCAGATTGACGCCGCATACACGCTGGAGCCCACCGGCACCATTGGCCGGCTCAACGGCAGCACGCGCGTCATCGAAACCGGCGTCATCGCCAAATATGTGCTGGGCGACCCCATGGCGCCGTGGTTCGGCGGTTCGGCGTCGCTCACCACCAGCTTCATCAAGGCCCACCCGGAGGCAGCTAAAAAATACATCGCCGCCTACGGCAAAGGCGTGGCCTACGTGCGCAGCAAGCCTGCCGAGGCGCGCCAGTTCCTCAAAGGCTATACCGCGATTGAAGGCGCCCTGACCGCCGAGGTTCCCCTGGCCGCCTACATGCTGCACAACGAGTTCACGCCCAAGGACATTGCCTACTTCCAGAAGTTCTTTGACGTGTTTGCGGAAAAAGGCATTTTCTCGTCCCGCCTATTGGTGGAAACCATGATGTACAAAGGCTGAACAGCATGGCTGCCACTGACTCCGCAGATACCCCCTGGGCCGCCCCTGCCGCTGCCGTGGCCGCTGCCGTGCCAAAAAAGCCGCAGTGGGACAAGGCGCTACCCTTTATCGGCCCGGTTGTGCTCCTCATCGTGTGGGACCTGGCGGTACGCCTGGGCTTTATCAAAGCCATTTTGTTGCCTGCGCCGCTGGACACCATCATGGCGCTGCTCAATGGCCTGGCGGGAGGCGCGCTATTGAAAGACTTTGCCGTGACGCTATGGCGTACCGTTCAGGCCTTCCTGATTGCTGCGGCGGTTGGCGTTCCCCTGGGGGTGCTGCTGGGCAGCAATGAAAAAGCCTACCGCAGCGTGGAGTTTCTGATTGACTTTTTTCGCTCCACGCCCTCGTCGGCGCTGATCCCCCTGTTCTTGATGATTTTTGGCGTCTCCGACGTCAACAAGATCGCCATTGCCGCCTTTGGCGCCCTGTTGATCGTTGTCTTCAACAGCGCCTATGGCGTCATCAACGCGCGCAAGCAGCGGGTGATGGCGGCCAGGGTCATGGGGGCTTCGCGCTGGCAGGTGTTCAAGGACGTGCTGGTATGGGAAAGCCTGCAACCATCCTTTGTGGGCCTGCGTTCGGCGGTGTCCATGGCGCTGGTGATTGTGATCGTGGCCGAGATGTTCATTGGCTCGGACAGCGGATTGGGCAACAGCATCATCAACGCACAGCAGGTGATGAACGTGCGCACCATGTACGCATCCATCCTGGCCGCCGGGGTAATGGGCTACAGCCTCAACGTCTTGTTCCTGCTGGCCGAGCGCCGCATTGTGCATTGGAGTGGAAGATGAGCGAAGTCATCAACGGCCCGGTCTACGCCGATGTGCCTGCGCCCGTGTTCAAGCCGGGTCCGGCGGGCACACACATCACCATCCGGGGGCTGACCAAATATTTTGCCGGTTGGCCACTCTACGAAAACTTTGACCTCGACATCCCCAAGCACAAGATCACCTCGGTGTTCGGACCCAATGGCTGCGGCAAGTCCACCCTGATCAACATGATCGCGGGCTTGATCCCGGTCGATTCCGGCGAGATTCTGTTTGACGGCAAGTCGCTCAAGGACACCCGCATCGGCTACGTCTTTCAAAACTACCGCGAGGCCATGTTCCCGTGGATGCGCACCATCGACAACATCGCCTACCCGCTCAAGCTCGAAGGCAAGTCCAAAGCCGAGGTGGACCGGCGCATGGCCGAACTGGTGGCATCCTTTGACGTAAAGTTTGACCTGCGACGCTACCCCTATGAACTTTCCGGCGGCCAGCAGCAGACCGCCTCCATCATGCGCGCGCTGGCACCCAGGCCCGAGGTACTGTTTCTGGACGAGCCATTTTCCGCACTGGACTTCGAGATGACGCTGTTCATCCGCGAAAAGCTGCAAGAGGTATTCATGCAGACCGGCACCACCATGCTGCTGGTCTCGCACGACCTGGAAGAAGCGGTGTATCTGGCCGACGAAGTGCTGCTGCTGACCAAACGCCCGACCAGGGTGGCCGAAATCCTGCACTACGACGACGCCCGGCCCCGCACCCTGGACACACTGAGCCAACCCAGTTTTGTGCACATGAAAAAACAAAGCCTGGAGATATTCCAGCGAGAGGTGCGCCGATGACCGGATCTATGCCAATGATGGAAATCAATCTGCCCGAGGTATTGGCCGAAATGCAGCAGATCTCGGAGGTGTACGAGAAAGCCCTGGTCAGCAACGACGTGGCCATGCTGAATCTGCTGTTCTGGGACAGCCCGCACACCCTGCGCTACGGCCTGAACGACAAGCAGTATGGCTACGACGCCATCCGCGCCTTCCGGGCAGAACAGCCAACGCAGGGCGTGCAGCGCACGGTGCTGCGCACGCTGATTACCACCTATGGACGGGACGCCGCCACCGTCAACCTCGAATTTCAACGCGCAGACAGTGCCCACACCGGACGCCAGAGCCAGACCTGGATGCGCACCGCGCAAGGCTGGCGCATAGTGGCGGCCCATGTGAGCCTGCCCACCACCCCGGAGGAATAAACAAATGGATAAAACCGGCACACTTATTGCATCCATACTTGGATACAAGGCTGCATGCACCACGTCGGCACCATCTTGATGCATGTATTTCAACCGTTTCAACCGTTAACTTTTCTTAACTGCTCTTAACTCCTGGAGAAACTGACCATGGGCAACAACCATCTGAATCGCCGCGATACCCTGAAATCACTGGCTGCGCTAGGTGCATCCAGCACCCTGGGGGCCTGGAGCACCCTGGCGTCGGCCCAGAAGCCATTGACCGTGGGCATCATTTATGTCGGAGCGCGGGACGACTACGGCTACAACCAGGCCCAGGCCCAGGCCGCCGCCGAAATCAAGAAGATGCCAGGCGTGAAAGTGGTGGAAGAAGAAAACGTCCCCGAGACCTCAGCGGTACAAAAAACCATGACCGGCATGATCGTCCAGGACGGTGCGACCCTGGTGATACCGACCTCCTTTGGCTACTTTGACCCGCACATTCTGGCTCTGGCACCCAAACACCCGGATGTGCGTTTTGCCCACTGTGGCGGGTTGTGGAGCGAAGGCAAGCATCCCAAAAACGTGGGCAGCTTCTTTGGCTACATCGACGAATGCCAGTACCTCAACGGCGTGCTGGCCGGCCACATGAGCAAGAGCGGCAAGATCGGCTTTGTCGCCGCCAAGCCGATTCCGCAGGTGCTGCGCAACATCAATGCCTTTCTCCTGGGCGCGCGTTCGGTCAAACCCGGCATCACCTGCCATGTGATTTTCACGGGCGAGTGGTCCATGGCCATCAAGGAAGCCGAAGCCACCAACAGCCTGGCCGACCAGGGCGTGGACGTGTTCACCATGCACGTGGACGGCCCCAAGGTGGTGGTGGAAACCGCCGCCAAGCGCGGCAAAATGGTCTGCGGCTACCACGCCAGTCAGGCCAAACTCGCACCGCAAGCGTACCTGGGCGGCGCCGAGTGGAACTGGACCACGGCCTACAAGACCATGATTGAAGCCGCACAGACTGGCAAACCACACCCCAACTTCATCCGTGGCGGCCTCAAGGATGGTTATGTGAAAACATCTGCCTACGGCCCGGCGGTGACGGAGGCCGCCCGGAAAAATGCCGACGACATCAAGGCCCGGATGGTGGCGGGCAGCTTCGACGTTTTCAAGGGTCCGGTCAAGGACAACAAGGGCAATGTCGTGATCACCGCTGGCAAGACGCTCAAGCAAAGAGACCTGGAACTGGAAAGCATGAACTACCTCGTCGAAGGCGTCATCGGCTCGATCTGATTCGTTGATCCACCTGATCCATCTGGTCCCCTGCCATGCGCGACACCCTCTACGACCTCGGACTTCCCATGCTGGCCCTGGCGGCGGCCTTGGGGGTGTTTGGCGTATTCGTCAGCTTTGCGGGCGTCAACCCGGTGGACGTGTGGCTCATCTTGTTCAAGGGGGCGTTTGGCGACTGGTTTTCGTGGCAAAACACGCTGCAACGCGCCGCGCCGCTGATGCTCACCGCCCTGTGTGTGGCCGTGCCTGCGCGCGCGGGGCTGGTGGTCATTGGCGCAGAGGGTGCGCTGGTGCTGGGCGGGCTGGTCTATGCCGCAGCGGCACACGCGCTGGCCGTGCCCGAAGGTATGCCGGGCATTGCCACCTTGTGCTTTCTGGCCGCGCTGGCGGGCGCGCTGTGGGTGGCGCTGGCGGGCTGGCTGCGGCAGTACCGGGGCATCAACGAGACCATCAGCAGCTTGCTACTGGCCTATATCGCCATCGGTCTCTTCAAACATCTGGTGGAAGGCCCGCTACGTGACCCGGCCAGCCTGAATAAACCCTCGACGCATACGCTGGCAGAGGGCCTGCGCATCGGTGGCATCGCTGGCAGCGACGTGCATTGGGGCCTGGTTCTGGGTCTGCTGGCCTGCATCGGGCTGTGGGCGTGGCTGCGCTGGAGCGCTTCGGGCTTTGCCGTGCGCGTGGTGGGCGGCAACCCGCGCACGGCGCAGCTGATGGGCTTGCCCGCCTCACGCCTCATCCTGGTGGCCTGCGCGTTGGGCGGTGCCTGCGCGGGGCTGGCGGGTGCGGTGGAGGTGGCCGCAGTGCACACCAACGCCAATGTGTCCCTGATTGCCTTTTACGGCTACACCGGGATTCTGGTCTCGTTTATGGCACGCCACAACCCGCTGGCCATCATCGCGGTGGCCATCCTGTTTGGTGGTTTCGGCGCTGCAGGCAGCCTGTTGCAGCGCAGACTGGGCCTGCCCGACGCCTCGGTACTGGTGTTGCAGGGAATGGCCTTTGTGCTGATTCTGGCCAGCGAGGCCCTGCGCGATGTGGACTGGAGTACCCGTTCAAGGAAAACAGCATGACACCCGATCAATGGCTTGCCTTGTTCGCCGGACTTGTGGGGGGCGCCCTGCGGGTGGGCACACCCTTTCTGTTTGTCAGCCTGGGCGAGTGCCTGACCGAAAAATCAGGCCGCATCAATCTGGGGCTCGAAGGCGTGCTGGTGTTTTCGGCCATGGCGGCATTTGGCTGCGCCTACCTCAGCGGCAACGCCTGGCTGGGTGTGTTGTGTGCCTGCCTGGCGGGTGGCCTGCTGGCCTGCGTGCACGGATTGCTGTGCGCGCTGCCCCGCGTCAACGACATCGCCACCGGCATTGCCCTGATGCTGCTGGGTACCGGGCTGGCGTTCTACCTGGGCAAGCCACTCATCCAGCCACAGGCACCGCAAATCACACCCCTAGAGTTGGGTCTGTGGAGTGATTCACCGGCCATTCGTTCGGCGCTGCAGGTCAATGCGCTGCTGCCCCTCGGGCTGGTGCTGGCGGTGCTGATGGGATGGGCCTTCAAACACACCCGCTACGGCCTGCTGGTGCGCATGGCGGGCGACTCGGCCTACGCCGCGCGCGCACTGGGTTATCCGGTAGCAGGCACACGCGTGCTGGCTACCACGCTGGGCGGCATGGTTGCCGGTCTGGGCGGGGCTTCGCTGACCCTGTTCTACCCTGGCAGCTGGAACGAGGGGATTTCCAGCGGCCAGGGTCTGATTGCCGTGGCCCTGGTCATCTTTGCGCGCTGGAGCCCTTTGCGCTGCATAGGCGCAGCCGCCCTGTTTGGCGGGGCCGGGGCCATTGGTCCGGCCTTGCAATCCGCCGGCATTGGCTGGGGCTACCACCTGTTCAACACCGTGCCCTACGCCCTCACGCTGCTCATTCTGGTGCTCACCTGCAAGCCCGGTACGGTGGCGCGCGGCATTCCGGGCGAACTGGCGTCCACCGCATCGACCCATTGAAGGAAACATACATGTTACGTGCCATCACTGCCAACCCCTATGCCTGGCCCTACAACGGCGAGCTGCGTCCCGACAACACCGCGCTGTTGGTCATTGACATGCAGACCGACTTTTGCGGCGTGGGCGGCTATGTGGACAAGATGGGCTACGACATCACGCTCACGCGCGCGCCCATCGAACCGCTCAAGGTGCTGATGGCCGCCTTGCGCCAGGCGGGCTACGCCGTGATGCACACCCGCGAAGGCCACCGCCCCGACCTGTCCGACCTGCCAGCCAACAAGCGCTGGCGCTCGCGCCAGATCGGCACCAACGGCGTGGGCATCGGCGATCAGGGGCCGTGCGGACGCATCCTGGTGCGCGGCGAACCGGGCTGGGAGATCATCCCCGAGCTGGCTCCCCTGCCCGGCGAGGTGGTGGTTGACAAACCCGGCAAGGGCTCGTTTTACGCCACCGATCTGGAACTGCTGCTGCGCACCCGTGGTATCAGCAACCTGCTGCTGGCGGGCATCACCACCGATGTGTGCGTACACACCACCATGCGTGATGCCAATGACCGTGGCTTTGAATGCCTGCTGCTGTCGGACTGCACCGCCGCCACCGACCATGGCAACCACCTGGCCGCGCTGAAGATGGTCACCATGCAAGGCGGTGTGTTTGGCGCACACGCACCGTCGGCTGCTGTGCTGCAAGCCCTGGCTGCCTGATTCGGGGACGATAGGACAAGGACCATCCCATGCGCCAGACGCCCAGCATCCCCCCGCACAAGCCTGCCACCGGCGCGCTGGCGCTGGAGACCTACCAGCTCACCAAGCGCTTTGGCAGCTTCACCGCCCTGGATAGCGTGGGCATGCGCGTCGAGCCGGGTACGGTGCATGCCCTGCTGGGAGAAAACGGCGCTGGCAAAAGCACGCTGGTCAAATGCGTAGCGGGCTTTCAGCGCGCCGAAGAGGGCAGCATCCTGATTGATGGCCGCGAGCACGACATAGCCAACCCGGTGGCGGCGCGCGCGCTGGGCATTGGCATGGTGTACCAGCACTTCACCCTGGCACAGGGAATGAGCGTGGCAGAAAACCTGCTGCTGGCCGCCGACCACGTACCCCACATCATCGACTGGAAGGCCAGGCGCGCCGAGCTGGCCGCATTTCTGGCCACCACACCGTTCAGCCTGGACCTGGACGCCTGCCCCATGGAGCTGGCCGCCGGAGAAAAGCAAAAGCTCGAACTGCTCAAGCAGCTGTACCTCCAGCCGCGCCTGCTGATACTCGATGAACCCACTTCGGTGCTGACGCCGCAGGAAGCCGACGAGGTGCTGGGCCATGTGCGGGCGTTTGCGCGCAGCGGGCAATGCACCGTGCTCATCATCACGCACAAGTTCCGCGAGGTGATGGCCTACGCCGACGCAGTGACCGTGTTGCGCCGTGGCAAAGCCGTACACCACAGCCGCGTGGCCGACACCAATCCCGCGCTCCTGGCCAAAGCCATGATGGGCGAAGCCGAAAATCCAGAAAAAAATATGCCATTTGAGCATGCAGCGCATATGGGACAAGCGGGCACAGCTACCAACAATATAGCAAATAGCAATACGATTGCCTTGCAGCTGAACGGCCTGAGCGCGCTGGGTGACCGTGGCACGCTGGCCGTGCATGGTGTGCATCTGGCGGTGCGCAGCGGTGAAATACTGGGCGTGGCCGGCGTGTCGGGCAACGGGCAGCGCGAGCTGGTGGAGGCCTTGGTGGGCCAGCGCCCCCGCTCAGACGGCCAGGTGCGGGTGATGGGCGAAGCCTACAACGCCACCCGCGCAGAAAACCGCCGCCTGAAGGTGCGCAGCCTGCCCGAAGAACCCCTGCACAACGCCTGCGTGGCCACACTGGGTGTCGCCGAAAATATGGCACTGCGCGACTTTGACCAGGCGCCGCTGCGCCGCCAGGGTGTGCTGCGCTTTGCCGACTGGCGCGCACGCGCACGCAGCTGGATTGCCGAGTACGGCATCAAGACCCGCAGCGAAAACACGCCCATAGGCAGCCTCTCCGGGGGCAATGTGCAGCGCGCGGTGCTGGCCCGTGAGCTGGCAGGCGACATCAATGTGCTGATAGCGGCCAACCCGGTGTTCGGCCTGGTCTTTGCCGCCGTGCGCGAAATCCACACCCGGCTGCGCCAGGTGCGCGACAAAGGAGCCGGTGTGCTGCTCATCAGCGAAGACCTGGACGAACTGCTGGAGCTGTCAGACCGCATCGTGGTGATGAGCGAAGGGCGCATCGTGTTTGAAACCCCCACCGCCCAGGCTGACCGCAAGCTGCTGGGCGCCCACATGGGTGGCGGCACGCACCACAGCTCCGATGCGAACGGGGCCAGCGCATGAAGACCCTTGCCGCACAGCCGTTCGGGTTTTCGTTTGCCCTGGCCAGAACGGCGCTGATCATCATCGACATGCAGCGCGACTTCATCGAGCCCGGTGGCTTTGGTGCCACGCTGGGCAACGATGTGTCGCTGCTGTCGGCCATCGTGCCAGCCTGCCAGACTGTGCTGGGCGCTTGGCGCAAGGCCGGTGGGCTGGTGGTGCACACCCGCGAATCCCATAGCCCCGACCTGTCCGACTGCCCGCCTGCCAAGCGCAACCGGGGCGCGCCCACACTGCGCATCGGCGACATGGGTCCGATGGGCCGCATCCTGGTGGCCGGGGAACCGGGCAACCAGATCATTGCCGAACTGGCGCCCCTGGCCGGTGAAATCGTGGTGGACAAACCCGGCAAGGGCGCTTTTTACGCGACCCATCTGCACCGTCTGCTGCAAGCGCGCGGCATCACCCATTTGCTATTCATGGGGGTCACCACCGAAGTGTGCGTGCAAACCAGTATGCGCGAGGCCAACGACCGGGGTTATGACAGCCTGCTGCTGACCGACTGCACCGAGAGCTACTTTCCACATTTCAAGGCCGCCACGGTGGAAATGCTGCATGCCCAGGGTGGAATTGTCGGCTGGACCGCCCCCAGCGCCGCATTGCTGGATGTACTGGGTTAGAGTTCGGGCCTATGCACACCACGCCACACCCACCAATCACATCGCCCACACCTTCAATACCTGCCAAACACCGCTTACGCTCCGACGAGGTGTATGCGCAGCTCAAGCGCGATGTTGCCCAGTTCACCCTGGTGCCTGGTGACCGTTTTACTGAAAACGAAATCTGCGACCGCCTGGGCGTGTCACGCACCCCGGTGCGCCAGGCTCTGGTGCGCTTGCAGCAGGAGGGCTACGTCGAGGTGCTGTTTCGCAGCGGCTGGCGTGTGCTGCCATTTGATTTTGCCAAGTTTGAACAGTTATACGACCTGCGCATGGTGCTGGAGACCACCGCCGCCCACCGTTTGTGCGATGAAGGGGTGCGCAGCCCCAATCCCATCCACTACGCAGCGCTGGATGACCTGATGGGGCTGTGGCTGGTGCCCGTAGAGCAAAGGAGCACGGACACCGCCCAGGTCAGCCAATGGGACGAAGAGTTTCATTGCACGCTGGTGGAAGCGGCAGGCAACCCCGAAATGGCCCGCGTGCACCGCGACGTGACGGAGCGCATCCGCATCATCCGGCGCCTGGACTTTACCAAACAGGCCCGCATTGACGCCACCTACGAAGAGCACGGCAAGATTCTCAACGCCATCCGCGCCAGACGTGGCGATCAAGCCGCCATGCTGCTGCGCGCCCACATCGAAACCAGCCAGGCCGAGGTGCGCAAGATCACCCTGCACCAGGTGCACATGGCGCGCAAGGGGGCGGCGGGTTAACGGCAATGCGCCCACCAGCAGGTGGTGTTCATGCGTAGCGCAACCTCAACCCGTCATAGGCTCACCAACGCCACTGTGCGCCGCAAACACGCGCTGATAGCGCTCAAGGCTGTTTACCGAACCGCACACATACAGCGTGTCATCCGTGCGCACGACAAATCCTTCGTCAAACTCCACCAGCACTTCATTCTTTCGCTCCACGGCTACTACTTTGGCACCGGTACGCTCCAGCACTTCGCAGCGCCAGGGATGTTCGCCAACCAGATTGGCCGCATTCACGCGTATGAACTTGACACGATTCTCCACCCGGATGGTCTGCTCGCCCAACAGGTGGTAGGCCAGAATCTGGCCGGCAACCTGTCCCACTGAAATTGCAAAATCCGCTCCCGAGCGGTATAGCCTGGTCGTGTTGGATGTACGTAGCACGCGCACAATCAGCGGTACTTTCGGGGCATAGGATCGAACGGTTGCGGTGGCAAAAACCGACTCGCCGTCGTCGCTAAGCGCCAGCACCACGGCGCTGGCCTCGCGCACCTTGGCATTGTCGAGGCTGGATCGCTCGAGTACGCTGCCCACCACATCGACGCCTGGACCGGCGACCTGGTCGATGACGGTGCAGGCTTCGCCAGCGTCCTTGAGCATCTCCACTACCTTTTGCCCCACGGCACCGAAACCAGCCACCACAATCGGGCCAGCCCTGCTAATGGGCATTGCCATGCGCTCCACGGCTTCGAGCCTGGCCTGGCCGCCCACCACCACCAGGATCGCACCTGCTTCAACCTGCGTCTGTGGCCCCTTGGTGGTGGTGAAACTTCCTCCCAGCCATTGGCCAATGACCGATACCCCGTACCGTTCACGCAGCTGCAGATCACCCAATCGCTGACCGGCCAGTGGACTTCCGGCACTGACCCGAAACTCCGCCAAGGCCACCCGGTCTCCAAGAAGATGCATGCCTTCGGCTGGTGGGCTGATACGGGTACTGGCCCGTGAAGCTAGAGCAGCTCCAAGTACATGCGCAGGCGTGAAGACTTCGGTAGCGCCAATCTGCACCATGGGTGCGCGGTAGAGCGGGTCTTCTGCAAGGGCAAACAGCATACCCTTGTAGCCCAGCTCACGCACCAGCAGCGTGCAGGTGGCGTTTGCATGGTCCCCGGCATTGGCAACCACGGCGCGCGCCTGTACGACACGGGAAATGGCACGGGTATCCCCTGCCAGTTTTCCAAAAACCACACTGTAACCTCTGTCACGCAGGTTGCGGGCCAGTTGCAGGTCCTCTTCAAAGATGACAAAGGGGCTGTTGGTGCTGTCGAATTCCTCCAGCAAGGATTCAATGGCAGAACCATAGCCATAGAACAATACCTTGCCTGCCATTGGCGGTAGTTCATTTGGCAGCCGAACCTCGAACTTCTTCTCAAAGTACGGTAGTACCAGCACTGGAAAAATCAGGAAGATAAGAAACTGGCCAATGAAAGGCGTGATGATGACGAACAGCGCCATCAACGGGTGGTTCCAGCGGTTATCGGCACCGTAACCCGTATTGGTCATCGTCTCCGATGCCCACTGCAGGCTCTGCAAGAAGGTGCGTGGACTCTTCTCCAGGTGTTCCATTCCCAGCATGTACAGCATACCAAGCAACAGCACTGCCGTTGGCAGCAACACCAGCAGCGCCAGCAAGCCACTGCCTGGACCTTTTTTATTCTTTCGCATCGTTGGAAACCCCTTGTTGATTCAGCAAACTCTGCGTTCCCGCGTTTGGACGTGTTTCCAACCAAGCATAATCGCAAAATGCCATGAGAAGGGAGAACGGCGATCAGCCAAGCGACAACATGGCGCAGTTGCCACGTCAACCTTTCGTGCATGGGAACCCGGAGGCTGCATGCTCCGGGTAGTTTCCTGACTCAAATTGGGTATCAACACATCACCAACTACCGTGATGGTACTTTGGTCAAACCGGAAGCAAACTGTGATCTCAGGAAATAATCTGAATATCCGAGAACAATAAACTTCCGTGTGTGGTGGTTCCCAGCAAGGCGATCTGGACTGCTACGGTGCTACCACTGCCATCTGCATCGTAATACAAGGCACCGGTAGTGCTGTTATAGACGATCCGATCATCGGCATCGTGGCCTTTGACAACACCGGCACCAGCCCAGAACTGGGCCTGAGTCAGGCCGCTGCCTGCCGCACCAAGTGCGGTAAAAATGGCTTTACTGAGCTGGATCTTGTCAACACCAGACTGAAAATCGGCAATGGTATCGAGATTTCCCGTGGCGTTTGGCGTAAAGCCAAAAACAAAGAAATCTGAACCGGACCCACCGTAAAGGATGTCACTGCCATTTCCGCCAACAAGCGTGTCGTTGCCAGCACCACCATCAAGCACATTGGCAGCGGCATTGCCCTGCAACAGGTTAGCCAACGCATTGCCAAGACCATTGATAGCCGCTGTTCCGGTCAATGTGAGATTTTCGACATTGGCTGGCAAAGCATACGAGACGCTGGCCTGAACCGAGTCAGTTCCACCATTGGCACTGGTTTCCACCACGCTGTCATTCATGTTGTCCACCACATAGATATCGTTTCCAGCACCACCTTCCATGTAATCAGCTCCGGTACCGCCATCCAGACTGTCATTTCCTGCGTTGCCATACAGCATGTCATTACCAGCCATGCCTTTCAGGACATCGTCGTAGCCAGCACCCGTCAGCAGATTGCTGTTACTGTCTCCGTTCAGGTTCAGCGAAGTGACAACTTTGGCTTCAATCGTGTACCCGCCAGTACCATTGGACATATCCCAGGCGGCAAGATAGTAGCTGCCGCTGACAGTAGCGGTATAAACAATTTGCGCATTGGTGGTACTGCTGCTGGCGTTGTCGTTAAGTGCCACACCGACCAGACCAGGGTTGTACAGTTCCAGGTATGGATTGAGCGTCCCGCTTGTGCGCACGAGGTCAAAAGTGTAACTGGTGCCCGCTGTGAGGCTCACTTTGAACATATCGCAATCGTTGGCTTTTTCAATCACCCCTTTGGTGGCAGCACCGTTTACCAGCACCTGACCGGTAGTGGCGGTGGTCGCACTGTAATCGTCCGCTGGCACAACTGGTGCTGTATCGTCGTTGCGGATGGTGGCGTTGGCACTGGATGTGCCCATGGTCAGGCCTGTGCTGGGAGACGAAAGGGTCACAGAAAAAGTCTCATCGGTTTCAACCGTGGTATCGCCTGCTACCAGTACCTTGATGGTGGCGCTTTTCTGGCCGGCGGCAAGGGTGACAGTTCCCGTCAGTGTGCTGGTGAAATCATTTGCCGAGGCCGACGCGGCACCGGTTCCGGCAACAGTCCATTTGACGGTTTGCGCCGAACTACTGGCCTTGTCCAGGCTTATGGTGAAATCGAATGCAGTGTTGCCACTATGGCCTTCGGCCAGCGATCCTGTCGTTGTGGCGATGGAAACCACGGGTGTTGTTGGCACAGGCGCTGATCCAGTCAACTGGATGACGGTCTTGATGCCATCGGCGAAGCTGAACAATTCGACGCCCTTGATCAAGTCGGTTCCGCTGGTTGTGCTATTGAACGTCCAGCTTTGCAAATTTGCGTTGTAGTTGTACGTGTAGCTGCTGAAATTGCCCGAAAAATTAACCTGATCATTGCCGGCACCGCCGTCAATACTGTCATTGCCCGCTCCTCCGACCAAGGTGTCGTCGCCACTGCCGCCGGACAGCGTATCTGCACCATCTCCGCCGTCAAGCCGGTTGTTCAGGTCATTGCCGGTTATCTGGTCGTTTCCGGCGCCACCAACGGCGTTTTCAATGTCACACGTATAGGCAATGGAGATGTTGTTTGTCATGCTGTTGCATGACGAAAAACTACCGGCAACAAGGCTGATGGTGCTGTTGGTATTCCAACCACTCAGGTCCAGCGTGTCATTACCCGACGAGTCAAACAACGCCATGATCGGGTTTTTGTTAATCGAAAAGTCGTAAAGCTGGGCTGCGGTGCCGGTGATATTGCAGTTGAAACCATAGGTGGTATTGCCGGTTCGTGTGGTGGTTTCGATGCCATAAATTTTCTGGATCGCCATGATGTCGTTGATCATGGGTGTTTGCGGTGCGTACCGCCTGCCATCTGCGCCAACCCAGTCGGCCCAGGCCACCAGACCTTCACCTGCGGTGGCCCCCGAACCCCAACTCGGACCAAAGTAAGACATCACTGAATACACCGTACTGTCCTGGTAACTTGAAGGTGTCCAGTTGCCAGAGCCGTTGTAATTACCCATGTGATCCAATCCAAGCGCATGTCCCTCTTCATGCACATAGGTCAAAAATCCATGTTGTCCAATCCTCGGTGATGTGAGATCTGCGCTGGCGCTGTTCAGCCACAAACTACCTGAAGATGGCATGTAGGTATGGGCATAACTGACACCCGTACTGGAAAAACCAAATTCAATGTTGGAGTTCGTCGCCGATGTTTTTTGCATATCTGCCAGGATCAGATCATCCCAGGTTTGCAGTGACAACTCGGCTATCGCCTGCTGCGTTGCATTGAGTGGCTTGAATCCGGCACGCTCCGCACTTCCGTACATGCCAGAGGAAACCGTGGGGAATGCGTAGGTGATAACGCCCCCGGACCAGCTTGAGCCAGATACCAGTTGAGCAAGAATTTGTTGTTGAGACCAGTTTGCAAGTGCCATGTCGAACTCCTGATGGACACATGGCAAACACAAACGAGAAACCCCCGAGAACCTGTCTGGAGGTTTGGTGCAACCTGGCAACCCTCCTGTGAACAGGTTCGGGCCCATGGCTTTGCGTCCTCAGGGTCTCCCCTGGTTTGCCTTTGATCCAGGGGCAACTATAGACAAACTTTTAAATTTTTCCAGTCTTTTTAATCGTAGCGTATAAAGACCAACGCACTGAACGGCTCAAAACCGACGCCCGCCACAATATTCACCTACCAAACAACCTGGTTATGTGTTGCCAGGCGCGCAGCAGCAGGCCCGCGCGTTCTACATCAACCTGTGCGACAAGCGGCGCTTCACCCAACGGCTTACCCGTCGAAGTCGCCACCACTTTGCCGATCACGGTGCCCTTGGCCACCGGCGCCTCAAGGCCCGGTGTGACCTCAACCGTTGTCTGCACTTGCTGGCCGCGCGGCACCGTCAACAACCACGGCGACCCCAGCCCTGCCGGGACTGTGTCTGCCTTGCCAAAGCTGACCTTGGCAGTGGTGACTACTTTGTCCAATGCAATCGGGGAGACCTTCTCGAAATTGCTGAAACCCCAACCCAGTAGCACGCGTGTCTGGTCAGCACGCGCCTGTACACTGCTGGTGTTCAGTATGGCCGTAATCAAGCGCATGCCATTGCGCTTGGACGAAGTGACCAGACAATAGCCTGCCTCTTCGGTGTGGCCAGTCTTCAGTCCGTCAACGCTGGGATCGGTGTAGAGCAGCGCATTGCGGTTGCCTTGCTTGATGCCGTTGTACTTGAACTCGCGTTCCGCGTAGATGGGGTAGTAGTCGACGCTGTCGCGGATTATTGCGCGCGCCAGGATGGCGAGGTCACGTGCAGACGCCTTATGCTGCGGGTCAGGCAGACCCGTTGCGTTCACAAAATGCGAGTGCGTCATGCCCAGGCGCATGGCTTCTGCATTCATCAGCTTGGCAAAACCCTCTTCGGAGCCTGCCATGTGCTCTGCAATCGCCTTGGATGCATCGTTGCCCGACTGGATGATGATGCCACGCAGGATGTCTATCACCGTGGCCTGGCCGTTCAGTGGAAGATACATGCACGACTCGGTGCTCGACCCTCGACACCAAGCGTTTTGACTGACCGAGACCAGGTCGGTTTGCTTGAGTTTGCCAGAGCTCAACGCCCGCTCGACCAGATAGCTGGTCATCATTTTGGTGAGTGACGCAGGCGGCAGGGGTTCGTCAGCGTTGGCCGAAGCGAGCACTGCACCGGAGTCGAAATCCATTAGCAGCCACGCCTTGGCGGACAGCTGCAATGCCCCCCCCGTCAAAGCGGTCTGGGCAGGCAGTGGGGGTTTCGTTGCCTTCGACTCAGGGGCCGTCCTGGTGGCGTGGTGCACACGCGCGAAAGAAGACGATCCGGAAATCAGGGCTCCAGCGGCGATTGCGAATATGACAGGGTGGAAGGAGAAAGTCTTGGTTTTCATGGCGTTATTGAGCAGAACCCAGATTGTCGTGCATTGGAAAATAAGGGCTCCTATGCGCTGACCACGCTCAATGCACTCACGCGCAACAAAACGGCACAACAATGGCCGCAAAAGTGCAGTTTCGATTTGACTTGGTCGGTGAAATACTTCAAAAACCGTAATGGTGGTCTATTCAAACGGTCAAATCAACCATATAGATCGAAATATTGCGATCAAAGCAAGCGTTGCTGACTTTCTTTGAGAGATCGGTCTAACAAACACTTCACGGTAAATTTGTTCTCCGATCAGGCGCAGCCAGGAGCAGAATTTTTGGTCATGCGAAGCAGATCGAAGACACGGCGGGTGCGGAACGACAGTTCGCGCATCAAAGAAGCGATTGTTTGAGTGGGCTTTTGGATCGCCTT
>JAYRRD010000082.1:0-5191 GCA_041910275.1 Rhodoferax sp. | reverse complement strand
TGTGGCGTGGCTCAAGCGGCCCAAGCCTGTGGCGGTGCTGGTGACAGCCATTGATCAGGGAAGGGTCGAGTCCAGCATTGCCAATACCCGTGCCGGAACGGTCGAGGCCTGCCAGCGCACCAAACTCTCGGCCACCATGGGCGGGCGCATCGAGGTGTTGGCGGTCAAGGAAGGCGACCGGGTACAAAAAGGCCAGTTGCTGATGAAACTCTGGAACGACGACCAGCAGGCGCAAAGCGCGCTGGCGCTGGCGCAGGTGGAGACGGCGCGCAAGCGGGTGGTCGAGGCCTGCGCGGTGGCTGCCAACGCCCAAAGCGAGGCCGAACGGCAGGCTGCCTTGTTCAAGCAGGGCTTTGTCTCCAGCGCGCGTGACGAACAGGCACGAACGGAGGCACAGGCCCGACGCGCCAATTGCGAGACAGCCCGCGCCGATGTCAACCAGGCACAAGCCCGCGTCAACGTCACCCAGGTAGAGCAAGCGCGCACGGTGTTGTACGCACCGTTTGCCGGCACCGTTGCCAAAATCGTGGGTGAGGTCGGCGAGTATTCGACGCCTTCGCCCCCCGGTGTGCCAACGCCGCCCGCCATTGACCTGATTGACGATACCTGCTTGTACGTGCGCGCGCCGATGGACGAGGTGGATGCACCCAAGCTGGCCGCCGCGCAGGTGGTGCGCGTCAGTTTTGATGCCTTGCCCAAGCAATCCTTCCCCGGCAAGGTCAAGCGGGTGGCACCGTATGTTTCGGCAGTGGAAAAACAAGCGCGCACGGTGGATGTGGAAGTGGTGCTTGATCCGCAGTCCAGGCCTGAACGATTACTGGTGGGGTATAGCGCCAATGTGGAGGTGGTTCTGGCGGTGCGCGAGCAGGTGCTGCGCGTGCCGACTTCGGCCTTGCAGGAAGGCAGCCGTGTGCTCGTGGCGGGCGCAGACGGCACGCTGCAGGAACGCCAGCTCAAAACCGGCCTGGCCAACTGGGAGTTCACCGAGGTGCAAGAGGGTTTGGCGCAAGGCGAGCGTGTCGTGACTTCGCTCGAACGCGAGGGCGTCAAGGCCGGTGCCTTGTTTGTGGTCGATGACAAACCAAAAAAATGAGCCCGGCCCTGATTGAGCTTGCCGGGATTGAGCGGGTGTTTCACCTGGGCGACTCCGAGGTGCATGCGCTGCGCAATCTGAGCCTGAAGATTGGCGCAGGCGAATACGTGGCGGTGATGGGGCCGTCGGGCTCGGGCAAGTCCACCTTGCTGAATCTGCTGGGTTTGCTGGACAGGCCCGATGCGGGTGTGTATCGGCTCGAAGGACGCGATGTCACCACGCTTTCCAGCGACGAGCAAGCGCGCGTGCGCAGCCAGCGCATCGGTTTTGTGTTCCAGAGCTTTCACCTGGTGCCGCGCCTCACAGCCGCAGAGAACATCGCCTTGCCCATGGTGCTTGCCGGTCTGCCCCCGGCGCAGCGCGCCGTGCGCGTGGCACAAGCGCTCAAGGACTATGGCCTGGAAAACCGCGCCAGCCACAGGCCCGACGAACTCTCGGGCGGACAGCGCCAGCGCGTGGCCATTGCACGCGCGACCGTCATGCACCCGGCAGTCATTCTGGCCGATGAACCCACGGGCAATCTGGACCGAGGCACGGGCGAAGAGGTGGTGCGCTTGCTGGAGGCGCTCAACACCCAGGGCGTGACCCTGATCATGGTGACCCACGATGCCCAGCTGGGTGCGCGCGCGCGGCGCCAGCTGCTGATGGAAGACGGTGCCGTGCAACACGATAGCGCTGACAGCACTGCATGAAATGCCATGCGCTACGCTGACCTGATCCGCTTTGCGCGCGATGCCGCCACCGGCAACCCGTTGCGCGCTGGATTGCTGGTGCTGGCCATGGCCATCGGGGTGGCTGCGGTGGTGGTTCTCACGGCGCTGGGCGATGGTGCCAGACGGTATGTGATGAACGAATTTTCTGCCTTGGGCAGTAACCTGGTGATTGTGATGCCGGGCCGCTCGCAAACCGGCGGATTCAATCCCGGCGGTGCCATCACAAGCACACCGCGCGATCTGACGGTGGACGATGCACAGGCCTTGCAACGCGCCAGTGCCGTCGTGCGTGTGGCACCTTTGGCGATTGGTACTTCGGAAATCAGCTTTGGTGGCAAGTTGCGCGAGGTCATGGTCGCTGGAACGACGGACGAATATCCCCAGTTGCGGCGCTTGGCGCTGGCGCAGGGGCGTTTTCTGGCACCGGGGGACTGGCGCCGTGGCGCTTCTGAAGCCGTGATCGGCTCCAAGGTACGCCAGGAACTTTTTGGTGCAGCACCTGCGCTGGGGCAACTGGTGCGCGTGGGGGATAGACGTTTTCGTGTGGTGGGTGTGCTGTCTGCCAGTGGCCAGGGTCTGGGCATGAATGCCGATGAGGTGGTGTTTGTTCCGGTGGCGCTGGCGCAGGCGATGTTCAACAGCAATACGCTGTTTCGCATCCTGATCGAAGCCCGTGACCGCGCGGCCATTGCAGCCGCCAAGACCCAGGTGGCTGACATCATCCGCTTGCGCCACGAGGGCGAACAGGATGTGACCGTCATCACCCAGGATGCAGTTCTGGCCACTTTCGACCGTCTGCTGGGGGCGCTGACTTTGGGTGTTGCGGGCATTGCCGCCATCAGTCTGGGGGTCGCGGGCATTCTGGTCATGAATGTGATGCTGGTTTCGGTCACGCAACGCACGGCAGAAATTGGCCTGCTCAAGGCATTGGGCGCGACAGACGCGGGCATCCGGCGCGTGTTTCTGACCGAAGCCATTTTGTTGTCGTGTACCGGCGCGCTACTGGGCTTTGTACTGGGGCAACTGGGTGCCGCGCTGATTCGCCAGCTGTACCCGACCTTCCCGGCCTACCCCCCCGACTGGGCCGTGCTAGCCGGTCTGGGAACGGCCTTGTTGACCGGCGTGGTGTTTGGCGTGCTGCCCGCACGCCGCGCGGCCACGCTGGACCCGGTGCAGGCACTCTCAAGGCGTTGACGGCTTGCTTGTGTAGCTCCTTATGTTCATCACGGTACTGGCTTGCCAGTGTGTCCAGGTGATTCGTAAAACCATAGGGCGCAATGTAGGAATTTGGAAAGCTAACAGCCAGGCATGTTTTTCAAAGCGGCCATGTGGGCGTATGGCCCGTCAAGTTGATTCCACCTCGACGTGAACCCGTTTGCCGCAAGCTGCTGCCATGTTCACAAGAGAATCCAGTGAAAAACGGCTTATGCGTCCACGCAACAAATCATCCTATTTTCCTTATATGGATGTCTCCCGGATAGCAAGTAGAATTTGTGTTGCTCTGCAAAAAGGTCGGCTGCGTCCTTATATGGATGTCTCCCGGATAGCAAGTAGAATTTGTGTTGCTCTGCAAAAAGGTCGGCTGCGTCCTTATATCCGGCCTTGATTGCGTGGTCTGTCTGACTTTCCGGACTAACCCGCTGGCCCCGATGCATATCCGCTGACAAGCGCCTCATCTCAGTTTCGGACTTTTGATGTCCAAGGAAAATTTCAGGTTTAGCTCATCCCGGTCTGACCTGTTTCACATCACTCCACTCTTTACAGCCTCACTACCCTACAAAGATTAACCATATCCTTTCACTTTTTTGGTTAAACTGGCCCTTTGGTTCTCACGCCGCAAACGGCCTGACGCTTTTAAAACCCTGTTGGTAATCCTGCTTTTTGGCTGTTAGCGCCCAAATCGTTCTGGCCATTTTGGCCGCCTGCGCCACGATCACAACATTGACCGCTCGACGTGCTTTGAGTTGTTCGAGCCATGGGCCAGGTTCTTTCGCATTCGTGACCACACTTCTAGCACCGTGGATCAATAATGTGCGCAAATAGGTGTCGCCACGCTTGGAGATATGTCCCAAGTACACTTTGCCACCACTACCAGTTTGTGTGGGCACCAGGCCCAACCAAGCACAGAATTCACGCCCGGACTTGAACGCGCTGGTTTCCCCCATCGTGGCTATAGCCGCCGTTGCCGTCAAAACACCCACCCCAGGTATTTGGGCAGCACGCTGCATTTGCTCGTCCGCCTTGAGCTGCAAGGCTAGGCGTTTCTCTATAGCCTGCATGTCTTTTTCCAGCGCCTTTATACGCTCCACTTGTTCGCGCAGACTGTCTCTGACCATTTGAGGCAATTTGTCCGCCAAGTTCTCCAGCGCTTGCTCAATTTCTCCTAACAATGCCTTGTTCCCTTTGGCAATAGTGACCCCAAATTCGTACAGCAGTCCCCTGAGTGCGTTGGTTTGCATGATGCGCATCTTCATCAGTAGTTCACGTTGACGGTGCAAGGTTAACGTAGCCTGTTGCTCGGTCGTTTTCACCCCAACAAATTTCACCCCAGGTTGCTGCACAGCAAGCCAAATTGCCCGTGCATCGGTTGCATCGGTCTTATTGCCCGAGACAAATGGTCGTACTGCTTTGGCGTGTAGCAGTCGCACACTGTGGCCCAACGCCGTCAATTCCCTTGCCCAGTAGTGCGCACCTCCGCAAGCCTCTATCGCTATCAGGCACGGTGCCCTATTCGCAAAGTGTTCCAGAACTTTGGCGCGTTTGAGCTGGATATTGACAATTTCACCCGTGTCCATGTCTACCGTGTGTTTCTGAAATACATTCTTGGCAATGTCCAGCCCCACAACTTGCAAGCCATTCATGGTGCCGATAATTTGTCCAGCGTTCATTCCTGTATTACGATTCATGGCGGATCCTCTATGGTGTTTGTGAAAACCGTGGTTTATCACGCCTTGGGCACTTTGATGCCGTATCCATTAGAGGATCCACCTCGATTGCTCGAAATCTCTTCCTAATCAACGGCTGTTCATGCTCTTGGCGTTCCACAGTCTCATGTCCTTGCCCGTGGGCAGGGAGGCATCCATAGCATCTCAGTTAGCCCGTAGCGACAGCTTCGGGAATAGGGGTATTGGGTACAAAAGCCAGGATTTTGTCGGCGATGTATCGTGCCATCGCGTACCAGCGCTGGGCTGAGGTCAACTGCGGCGCAGCGCCCAGAATGTGCGCAATACCCGCGCGGATATTGGTAACTGAAGTTACGCACGGGCACCATTTTTGTATAGTTGCCGCATGAATCAAAATCATCTCGACCTTTATACCGACTATCTGTGTGTGACTTTTGGCAAGGCAACGGCGACGGGCTTGGCTGCCATTCTGGATGGCGATG
>JAYRRD010000081.1:0-26328 GCA_041910275.1 Rhodoferax sp. | reverse complement strand
TCGGCAAACCGTTCATACCCGCAGCGACCTAGCCTGCGTACCCTACCGGGGATCTCCGCCCACGTGAACTGCTCTCACTGTCCGTTGAAGAGCGGACAGAAACCTGAGTAGTTACCTTGGAACGAACTTTTCATGATCCCAATGGCCGCATAAACCCTTCCCACCCAACTGAACCAGTGCCAATGCATTGATTTATAAGAGAAATTTGGAAAAACAGGAAAGAACTTCAGGCTAACAGAACGGAAACTGCGTAAGGTCAGATAGTAATATGCAGCGCCCAGACTCCACCGCTCAACGTTGACGACAAGGAGCCCGTCTCTTTTCTCCGCCACCCAAGTCCAATTGCATTGCAATCATGTTGACCAAAGTAGCTACCGATGGGCGGCCCGTTTCGATGATGAAGTGTGCTGTCTCACGGTAGAGCGGATCCCGCACGGCGTACAGTTCACGCAAACGCTTCAATGGATCGGTGACTTGCAGCAATGGGCGCTGGGTATCGTGACGCAGGCGGCGCAACAACTCGTCAGGGAAAGATTTCAGATACACAACCTTTCCACGTTCCCGCAAATGCTTGCGATTATTAGCCCGCAACACCGACCCGCCGCCAGTAGATAGCACACCGACTGGATGCTGGGTCAACTCGTCAAGCACGACCTCCTCGACATCACGAAAGCGCTCCTCACCCTCATGCGCGAAAAAGTCCCGGATCGAACACCCCAGGCGCATCTCAATAACGTGATCGGAATCCAGAAAAGGCAACCCAAGCCGCCGGGCAAGCTGCCGCCCAACTGTGGATTTTCCACAACCGGGCAGGCCAATGAGGGACACAATCAATTCGGGTTCGAGCACGAAGTACTGATCTTGAACGGACTGGTCTGGTTTGGCGGAGAAGTTTTGGCTTTTGCATCTGCTGCCGACATTTCCAGACTGTAATCCAGTGAAATCGAAGACTCGGTTCCACTAACAAGCGCCTTGGCAGTAATCTGTGTATCCAGCCACCAGGCATAGTTCTTACCGTAGCGCATCTTGAAACTGCCATAACCGTTCGAATCGGTGGTCAAGTTTGAAGTGCTGATAATCACCGGCAATCCTGGCCACAGAATGCCATCCCCGTTGACATCCTCCCCCGCGTCAAGGATACCGTTGCGATTGACATCCTCATTGGCACACCGTGTGTTCAGCGCATACACCCACTGCTCCAGCAATGCGTTATATTCCAGGTACCCTTTTCCGTATTTTTTCGGATACACGGAAATGGTGATCGCCCGATTTGCAGCAGCAACACCATTGGCATCGGTCACATATACCGAAAATTCCTTTTCATAAATCGTTGGACTGCCAGCATCTGCAATGATGGTATTGCTCTGACCGATTGCGATAAATAGAGCACTCCCGTTCACCGTCAATGTTGCTATATCGGTAATGGGCGACGAACTACCTTGCACCGATGCCTGAATTTGCACGCCATTCGCCTCAGTTTGTAATGGCCCGGCAATAAATTGCACGGATGCCAGACCACTAGCGTCTGTCGTGGCGGAACTTGGAACCAAGGAACCATTGCTGAGATCCTTGATTGCAGTGAAATTGACGACCACACCCTCCACCGGATTCAGGAAGGAATCACGCACGGTGGCTGTCAACGTGCTCTGGTTGGTAGTACTGCCCAAAGCATTGGGCAGCACGGCACTTGGACTAGCCTGCAACTTGATCTGGCTAGGAGTGACGGAGACAAACTTGGTGGTCATGCTATCGCGGGCTCCCGAACTGGACTGCGCCGAAATGGTAACCGGCCCCGTCGTAGTCGAACGAATAACAGTGCTCGCAATGCCATTGTTATCGGTACTTACTGTCGTTTGAGCGGGAGTACCACGGGTCGTGCTGAACGTTATTGGAACATTCTTCACAGCCGCGCCCGTTACAGGGTCTTTGTAGAGAACCGAAACAATGATGTCTCTATCGACTAGCAAAACATCTGTCAACTTGGGATTGGTCAATTGGAAGTCTTGCTTACTGATTTGTACATCCTTCGTCTTCGACGTGCCAAGCCCCGACACTGTCAATGTGTCTGTTCCCTCATTGCTCGGCGTCAACTGGAATGCCGCTGTACCGGACGTATCCGTACTGACCGTCTGAGGCGATATACCATTCCCCAATTTTGAAGCGACTGTCAATGAAGCACCCGTAATCGGCTTACCACTGGAATCCAGCGCCTTGACAGAATATTTGATGGAAGAAGTGCTGCTAGCCAATGCCGATCCGGCTCCAGAAATATCCAGTGTGGTTCCCGTAACCGGAATGTCAATAGTCTTGCTTGCATTACCAGACGAGACCGTGACCTTGATAATTCGATTAGTTGAATCCGACCCCGGAGACAAACTCACCGTGGAAATAGTCCCTGTGGCATCGGTCTTGGGCTCCGGGCTGGCTCCGGTCAAGAATCCCGAACTTGCCGTAAAGGCTACCGCCTGATTGGGCACAGCGAGATTATTGGTATTCTTAACAGTCACGATAAATGTCATCTTGGAGCCTGGAGCCGAATTGAGAGTTGTACTTGACGGCAGTACATCAATCGTGGCCGGGCCAGCAGCGCCGGTCGTGCCATCCACCGTAACGTTTATGGACAGAGCTGCCCCGGTCGCATCGACTACTCGCAACGCAACAGTCCCCGTTGTGATAGCAGAAATCGTGAGTTCCGAGCCACTGATGCTACCAGTCGCCAAGCGGGCATCCTGGCTGCTGACTGCGTAGGGTGGACTGCCGCCGCCAATCTGGAATTTCTGGGAAGTTCCTGCGGCCATTTGCAATGGGCTGGGGGCTGTCGTAAATAATGGAGTAGGGTTAACCGGGGGGGTTGTCGGAACTGTCACCGCGACCGTGATCAATCCCCCTTTGGAGTCGGTGATAGCGACAATTGCATTGCCAACTCCCATACCAGTAATTGTCAGACTTCCATTGGCACCGACGGGATCAACCTTCGCCACCGCAGGGTTGGAGCTTTGCACGCCATACGGGCCAGAACCACCACTTATCAGATACGTCTGCTTTTCCCCAACAGCCATGGTAAGTGCCGATGGTGCCGTGCTGAACAAGCTGCCAGCTGCCGGTACCGTCACCGTAATGGCCAATACGCCGCCTCTGGCATCACTGATAGTCACCGTCGTTGATCCACTGGCCTTGCCACAGATATTCAGGAGTTTGCCCGACGCGGTTGCAGTTGCCACCGATAGATTGCTGCTGACCGCTGTGTAAGGAGCGACCCCTCCGTCAATGGAGTAGGTGACGGCATTTAGGCCGCTGGAGCTAGCGGAGCACTCCGGACTAACTGCCATCGTCACGGATGCTGGTGCCGTGGTAAACAACGGAAGATTGGCCACACCCGCATCCACCGTGACAACCACCTGGTTCGTCTGACCTGCTGCATCAACGATCCGCAAGGCGGCACTCCCCGCAATGCCTGCAGTAACGGTAAGCGATGTGCCGTTTGCGCTGCCACTCACTACACGAGAATCATTGCTGGTAACCGTGTAGGGTTGGGTTCCACCACTGATCTGGAATGACAAGGACGTCCCCGCTGTCATAGCCAAGGGTGATGGCGCAGTGGTATAGAAAGTTCCCGAGGAATTGGGTGCCACATTGACAGCAACCTGCAAGGATTGTCCGGTTGCATCCCTGATCTGCAAGGTGGCAGTTCCACTGGACGACGCACTCACGCTCAGAGTTGAGCCACTGACACCTGCACTGGCCACACGCTCATCGCTGCTGGACACCGCATACGGCAGCGTACCACCGCCAATCAGGAAACCCATCGAGCCTCCAGGAGACATGGCTATGGTCCCGGGAGCCGTAGTGAAAAACGTACCCTGCGCAGGTGCAACCGTTGACACCGTGAGCGGAATGCTCAATGAGGTTCCTGCCGAATCACGCAGCGTCAGATTGACGCCGCCCAAGGCCAACGCATTGATGGTCATGGTGTTACCGGTCAAAAACACTGTCGCAACACGCACATCACTCGATGCAAGCGTATAAGGTGCAACACCACCCCCAATGGCAAAGCTGCTGGTTGATTTGAGCGCGACTATCAAGGGATTCGGTGCCGTGGTGAACAGGGACACGGGTGCTTCTCCACCAACTGTCACAGACAACGAAACCGTTTGCCGGTCATTGTCGCGCACGGTAATGGTTGTCGAGCCTGCGGCGACACCACGCACAATCAACGCATTTCCAGAAATGCTTGCTGTGGCGATCCGCGTGTCAACGGACTCCACTGTATACATTGGAACACCTCCACCAACCTGGAATGTACGTTGCGTGTCTTTTGTGATGATGAAACTACTGGGCGCAGTGGTGTAAAGCTGGAAGTTGCTGACCGCAACGCTAATGGATACCTGACGCGCATTGGCATCCCGAACGGTGATCGTCGCAAATCCGCTAGACAATGCTGTAATTCTCAAGGTGTTTCCACCGGTGATGCTGGCTGTTGCAATGCGCGCATCGTTTGTGCTTACGGTATAGCCCGGAACGCCCCCACCTATCGTATAGGTCGACTCCGATGCCGCACCCAAGGTCAAGGAAGAAGGTGCCGTAGTGTATAAATCCAGCAGATTCCCAACCGTAACAAGAATCGTGATCGAAGCGCCATTACTGTCACTCACTTGAATGACTGCATTGCCGCTGGCCACGCCACCGATAGTCAAGGTACTGTCGGTAACTGCAACCACGGCAACCTGCACACTACTGCTGGTCGCCGTATAGTTTCCCTTGCCACCGCTGATGGTAAATGACTGTGAGGTACCGACCCCAACGTTAATGGAACTGGGTGCTGTCGTGACCAACGGAGAAGCAATCCCAGCAATCAAGCCCCCCGAACCACCGCCGCCGCCACAGGCAGCAAGCAAGCCAGCCATCAGATACACCATCAAGAAGGAAAGGAAACGCATAGTTAAACTCGTTTTGGTTGCAAGATTGGAAGTGGCCTATTTAGCGGTCTCAGGCATCATTCGGGGGGTGATGAATACGAGCAGTTCTTTCTTGTCTGTCTTGCGAAGGTTGTCCTTGAATAGATGACCTACGACAGGCAAATCACCGAAAAATGGAACCTTGTTTACAGCGCTATTGTCTGACTCGGTATAGATGCCACCTATCATGACGGTGCCACCATTGTCCACCAGCACCTGTGTTTTGATACGCTTGGTGTTGATGGAAGGCCCGGCTTTGGTTTCTTCACCGCGCGAGTCATTGGAAACATCCAGTTCAAGGATCACAGAACCTTCGGGCGTAATCTGAGGTTTGACTTCCAGTCTCAACGAGGCTTTCTTGAAGGCAACGGAGGTTGCACCGCTCGCTGTTGCCACTTCGTAGGGAATATCGACCCCTTGCTCAACCGTGGCACTGACAAAATTAGCCGTTACCACACGGGGACTGGACACCACCCTGCCCTTACTTTCGCTTTCGAGCGCGGATAACTCAAGAGTCAAAAAACGATTCGCTGATGCACTGAATATGGACAGCGCGAACGATGCTGCACCGGTAGCCTTGGCAGGCAAATTGACAAAATTCCCCGTAACGTCAAGGACAGGTACGCCGTCGCCTTTAGCGGAAGCAAGTGCATTGCTATAGTTCGTGCCAAACGCAACCCGATTGTCCCCACCAATACCGTAACCACCATCGCCTCCTGCAATGGCGCGTCGATCAATAGCACCCAGTCGCGCGCCCAGTGCTTTCGCAAAGGTGTCATCCGCCTCAACCATGCGCGCCTCGATCATGATCTGGCGGATTGGTATGTCGAATTCGTCGATCATTTTGGTAATGTAGGGGATGCGGCTGGGCACGTCCTTGACGTAAACCTTGTTGGTACGAGGTTCGGCGGCGGCGCTGCCTTTGGGACTCAGGATACGGGCTTCGTAATTGCCATACGAGCTATAGCGCGTGACTCCCGATCCGCTACTGGTGGTCGTGGCAGTGGCAACACCGCCGTAATAACCCGAGTAATGGTACTTGGTGAGCAGTTCCGCAATGTCCTTGGCCAGTGCATACTTGAGCGAGTAGATTTTGTCCACCACACGCTCACCACGATCCCGTTCATCCCGCATCTCATAGTCCAGCTTGTTCGTAGCGGCCACTTCATCCTTGGGAGCAACCCAGATGACGTTACCATTTTTGGTCATGGCCAAACCCTTGGCCTGCAGAATGATGTCCAGTGCCTGATCCCAGGGAACATCCTGCAAACGCAAGGTGACCGAACCTGTCACGCTGTCAGAGGCCACAATATTGTTGCTGGTGAAATCGGCAATCACCTGCAGGAGCGAGCGCACTTCGATGCTTTGGAAATTAAGCGACAATTTTTGCCCGGTGTAACCAATTCCCGGCATCAGCTTGGTCGGATCAACCTTGATGTCCTTGACTTCAACCACAAACTGGTCATCACTCTGGTAAGCACTGTGCTCCCAGGTTCCTTCCGGTTCAATGACCATGCGCACGCGGTCGCCCACCTGTGTGGTTGTGATAGTTTTCACCGGCGTGGCGAAGTCGGTAACGTCCATCCGCCGACGCAGCCCCTCTGGCAGCGAGGTGCTCATGAATTCCACGACCAGTTTCTTGCCATCCTGGCGCAGGTCAACGCCAATCTGGTTGTTCGGCAGGGTGACCAGGACACGTCCTGCGCCATCCACTTCCCGTCGGAAATCTATATCCTTGAGGGGTGCTGCTACCCGACTGATATTTTCCGCAAAATTGACGGTCGTGGCCGTGGCCGTCGATACGACCAATGCAGTCTGCACGGGCTTGAGCGTGACCAGCAAGGTCTTGCCCTGTAGCTCCGCCGTGTACACCGTAGGCTTCTTCAGATTGAGCACAACGCGGCTGCGCTCTCCAGCCTGCACCACACTGATCGAATTCAGATTGCCCTGGTCAATTTCGACGCTGGAGCGCCCCATGGCGCTGGCTACGCCAGGGAAGTCCAGTGCGATACGCGCTGGCGATTGAACGACAAAACCATTCGGAATAGCGGACAAGGGCTGCGAGAAATTGACACGCACCACTTCCGACCCCAGCTCCAGCGAGCCGGTAACCGACTCGATGCTGATTGGCGTTTGCGCTTGAACAATTGCACTGAACATCCATGCAAAAAAGAAAAGGAAGGTTTGCCACACGCGCACACGCGCCCCCTGGTTTTGCTGATTTGCTTGATTCATTTAGACTTCTCCTGCAACTCCAGTGTTGCAACACGTTCAATCCACTCACCGGCGGCATCCTGCACAATTTCGCGCAATGTGACCTCGCTCTCACTAATCTTTGTCACCTTGCCGTAATTCATCCCGAGATATTGACCGGGCCTGATCTGGTACAGCAAGTTGTCGATCCTGACCAAAGCCACCGGCTGCCCCTGCTTGGTGATGTGGCCAACCATGACCATGGCATCCAGGGGATACGCCTCCAAAGGTTCCTTGCGTCGCGCCAACTCCGGAGCAACCAGCGAAGTATCGGTAACAACCTGCGCCGTGTCGCGCTTGAGCGCCTGCGTCAGTTTTTGCTGATTAAACGGCTCGACTGTTCCAGCGATGGTATAGGCCTCGGGTTTGAACGGCTTGGGCTCCGGCAGGGGCATCACTTTGGGACGCGCCTCGTTGGTTTCCTTGAGCATCCACTGCCGGATTTCCTCGTCGCCAGATGTACTGCAAGCAGACAGGAGCACACACAATCCCGTCAAGAGAAACAAACCCAGACGTCCCATTTGTCTCACCTGTTTCATTTCTTGCCCCCCTTGGCGCCGGCTGCTTTTTGCTGGGCCGCGACTTCTTCTGGATCGAGGTAACGAAACGTCTTGGCTGTCGTGTCGAGAATCAAACTTCCATCGGGCTTGGGGACAATGGACAGGTTGTTGAGCGTGACGATACGCGACAGATTGGCAATATCCGACGCAAAGGCACCAATATCGTGGTAGCGACCACTGACCTTGATGACGATGGGCAATTCGGCGTAGTAGTCCTTGACCGCCACCTGCCCTGGGCGGAATATGTCAAACTGCAAACTGCGTCCCAGGCCAGCCTGGTTGATATCGGACAACAAGGCATCCATCTCGGCCTTGCCAGGAAGCTGCTTTTCAAGCTGGTACACATACTGCTTGACCTGCTCGCGCTGCTTTTTCAAAACGTCCAGATTGTTGGCCTTGGCCACTTTGGTCTGGAAGTCTTTTTTGAGATCGACTTCCTTGGCAATCTCCTGTTGCAACTCGGCATCGTAATTCACCAACCAGGCGAACCACAAGGCAGCAACCACCACAACGGATGTCAGCACCAGCAAACCATAGCGTGGCAAAGCGGGCCACGAGGAGGGATCCTTGGGGTCCAGATTATTGAACTGATCCGTAATCTTTTGCTGCAGTTGCGCAAAATCTATCGAACGAGAAGTAGTGCTGGCCATGCGTAATCCTGCTAAATCTTGCCACCAGCCGCTGCGGATGCAGCACCCGAAGCTGCCTCAGCCGCCTTGGCGGCGACCATCTTTTCAACCTCGCTGGCACGCAGCAACTGCACCTTGATCATGAAATTGGAGACCCGCCGCACATCCTTGGGGCTAAGGCTGACCGTTCCGGTCACAATTTCAATCAATTCAGGCTTGGTAAGCCAAGGGGTTTTTGCGCCCGACAGATTGCGCAGCAACTCCGACACCCGTTCGTTGGACTGCGCAACGCCATTGAGGGTGACGGACTGATCAGACTGCGTCATTTTGGCGATGTAAACCCCGTCAGGCAACTGATTGACCAACTCAGTCAGCAAATGCACGGGTAAGTTACGATCCGATTGCAGGTTTTCCACCGCTTGCTGGCGTGCACGCAAAGCCGCGATTTCAGCCTCCAGCTCACCAATATCCTTGATCTTGGCCTCAAGTTTTTTTATTTCTGTCTGCAGCGTACTATTGACGAGCTGCTGCGCACTGATTGCAGACTGATACCATGAAAATGCTCCAGCGCAAATAGCAAGCCCTGCAACAGCCGCCGCCCCCAGAGACGCATTGAACTGGTCACGACGGCGCTTGCGGGCAGCTTCCCGATGCGGAAGCAGGTTGATCAAAATCACTGTGCAAACCTCCGCAAAGCCAAACCACACGATGTCAGGTAAGAAGGCGCTTCCCGTGTCATTCTCTTCAAACGCACGCCACTACCAAATTCCATACCCTCGAAGGGATTGAGCAAACTACAGGGAAAAGTGGTCTGCTGGGTTACCGCTGCCGTCAAGCCCGGCAAGGCCGCCGAGCCGCCAGCCAGCATGATGTAATCAACCTTGTTATGGGGGGTGCTGGTAAAGAAGAACTGCAAGGCACGCGCCAATTCCTGCACCATGGTATCAATGAAAGGCCGCAACACCACCGACTCGTAGTCCTCGGGAAGTTCGCCACTTTGCTTCTTGTTTTCCGCCTCTTCCTGCGAAAAGCCGTACTGGCGCATGACCAACTGGGTCAGTTGCGCACCACCAAAAGCCTGATCCCGGTCATACAAGACATCCTCATCACGAATCACCTGCATGCTCGTGGTCACAGAACCCAATTCAAATAGTGCCACGATCAACCCGGCTCCCTTGTTGGGCAAGCTCTCAATCAGGCGTCCCGCAGCCAGACGCGAAGCATACGACTCGACATCGACCACAACGGGAGTCAAACCGACCGCCTCGGCCAGACCCTGAATATCCTGTACTTTTTCCTTGCGGGAAGCGGCAATCAAAACTTCGATGTCGCCCGCAGATGTCGCGCTTGGGCCGATGACACAAAAATCCAGACTGACTTCATCCAACGGAAACGGAATGTATTGGTTAGCCTCATTTTCAACCTGCTGCTCCAACTCCTGATCCGTCATACCGCCCGGCAGAATGATCTTTTTGGTGATGACAGCCGAAGGGGGCAGCGCCATGGCCACGTTCTTGGTTTTTGTGCCACTTTTTTTCACCAGACGCTTCAATGCACCCGCGACTTCATCGAATTTCTCGATGTTGCCATCAACGATCCATCCCCGCTCCAAGGGCTCGATGGCGCAACGCTCCAGCACCAGATTGCCAGCCTTGTCACGACCCAACTCCACCATCTTCACGCTGGTGGCACTGATGTCCAAGCCAAACAAAGGCGCCTGCTGGCCACTGAATAAAGACCCCAAATCGATCAAAACGATCCCCTGAAACAATCCGGCAACACACCGGGAAAACTTGAAAAATCACATCAATGCTATCAGCAAGATACTTGTCTCGCAAAGGATTATTCTGTTTTTAGCACCTTCCAGCGTTGCCAAAAGCAGACGGTTCACAGGCTATTACTAGAAATAGGCACCAAATCTGGCAAGCCGAACCCGTAGTAATGACAATCAACGCACCTGTTTACGCCATGGCAGGCACTTGCAGGCACATTTTTATAATGCTAGGGCGACTCTAGCCGATTTTTATGCATTCCACCCCTACCCCGCCTGAAAAAAATAACCCCGAACCCCAGCCGACGCACAAACCACCCATGCACTGGATGCTCAGGGTCGTCCTGTGGGGGGGTGGCATCGTCACCGCCAGCGCCTTGTCGTTGCTCATTCTGGTAGCACTGGCACTGGCCGTTGCCTTTCCGAATCTGCCTGACATCTCGGACCTCTCGGACTACCGACCCAAGCTGCCGCTGCGCATATTTTCTGCCGAAGGCGAGTTGCTAGCCGAATTTGGTGAAGAACGGCGCAACCTGACTCCCATCGCCGAAATTCCCAAGGTCATGACCAACGCAGTGCTGGCCATAGAGGACGCACGCTTTTACCAACATGGCGGCGTTGACTATCTGGGCGTACTGCGCGCCGGACTGGCCAATGTGGGCAAAGCCAAAAGCCAGGGCGCATCCACCATCACCATGCAGGTCGCACGCAATGTCTATCTGTCATCCGAAAAAACATTTACCCGCAAGATTTATGAAATTTTGCTGACCTTCAAACTTGAACACCTGTTGAGCAAAAACCAGATTCTGGAAATTTACATGAACCAGATTTTTCTGGGGAATCGTGCCTATGGCTTTGCCGCCGCGTCCGAAGCCTACTTTGGCAAACCGCTCAAGGACATCACGATTGCCGAAGCCGCCATGCTGGCGGGTCTACCCAAGGCACCCTCCGCCTTCAACCCCATCAGCAACCCGCAGCGTGCGCGTATGCGCCAACGCTACATCATTGACCGGATGCTGGAAAACGGCTTCATCACCGAAAAGGAAGCCGAAGCAGCCAAGGCCACAGAACTGAAAATCAAGTCTGGCCCGGGAAATGTCCAGATTCACGCCGAGTACGCCGCTGAAATGGTGCGCCAGTTGATGTTTACCCAGTACGGCGACGAAACCTACACGCGCGGGCTGGACGTGCACACCACCATCCGCGCAACCGACCAGATTGCTGCCTACCGTGCCCTGCGCAAGGGCATCATGGATTTTGAGCGCCGCCAGTTCTACCGAGGCCCGGAAAAATTTGTCACCCTGCCCAGCACCGCGCAGGACCTGGAAGACGCCGTGGACGAAGCGCTCGAAGACCACCCGGACAATGGCGATGTCATGTCCGCCGTGGTGCTCGAAGCCAGCGCCAAAAAAGTCAAGGCCATGCGCCAGGGTGGTTTTGCGCTGGAAATCACCGGCGATGGACTCAAACCCGCCCAGTCCGGGTTGTCTGACAAGGCCGCACCCAACATCCGCTTGCGGCGCGGGGCCATTATCCGGGTGGCAAAAACTGCCAAGGACACCTGGGAAATCACCCAGTTGCCCGAAGTTGAGGGCGCCTTCGTGGCCATGGACCCGCGCGACGGCTCGGTGAAGGCATTGGTCGGCGGGTTCGATTTTGCCAAAAACAAGTTCAACCACGTGACGCAAGCCTGGCGACAACCAGGCTCCAGCTTCAAACCCTTCATCTACTCGGCTGCGCTGGAAAAAGGGTTTACGCCTTCAACCATCGTCAACGATGCCCCCCTGTTCTTCGACGCCGGCGTAACCGGCGGCCAGCCTTGGGAACCGAAAAATTACGACGGCACCTTTGAAGGTCCCATGACTTTGCGACGTGGCTTGGCGAAATCCAAAAACATGATTTCAATCCAGATATTGCGCTCCATCGGGGCAAACTACGCGCAGGACTGGATTACCCGGTTCGGTTTTGAAGCGGAAAAGCATCCCCCCTACCTCACCATGGCCCTGGGTGCCGGGGCCGTGACACCCATGCAAATGGCGGTGGGATATTCGGTCTTCGCCAACGGTGGTTATCGGGTCAACCCCTGGCTCATCAGCAAAATCAGCGAACAACGCGGCAAGGTACTGGTTGAATCACCAGCCCCCATACTCACCGGGCTCGAACCCGCCATTGATGCCCGCAACGCATTCATGATGACCAGTCTGCTCCAGGAAGTGACCCGCTCCGGCACGGCTGCACGGGCACAAGCCGCCTTGAAACGCCCGGATCTCTACGGCAAGACCGGCACCACCAACGACTCCATGGATGCCTGGTTCGCAGGCTACCAACCCACGCTGACGGCGGTGACATGGATTGGCTACGACACACCACGCAAACTCGGTGACCGGGAAACCGGGGGTGGTCTTAGCCTGCCCGTGTGGATCACGTTCATGGAAAGCGCGCTCAAGAACGTGCCGGTCACGGAACCCACCCCGCCAGAAGGCGTGGTGCATGTGGGCACGGAATGGTATTACGAAGAATTTGCCAAAACCTCTGGCATCGGCGGTCTGGAACACCACGAAAAACCAGCAACCGATCCGCTGGAATTGCCCACAGCCGACGAAAAGAAAAAAATTCTGGACTTGTTCCGCAACTGACGGGATGGGAGGTCAAGCATGGAACTGCAATGCACACCCGGCCTGCGCGCTGGCGCTGCCTGACAGCATCGCAAAAAACTCCCCCTGGCCCTTGGTGTCCTGCCACAGGCCGTCCACCCAGCGGTAGTGGAATCCCCCCGCTTGCGCCGCCAGCCAGATCTCGTGCAAGGGCTTTTGCTGGCTGATGACGATCTGGCTGCGATTTGGAAAGCCCAGGGTCAGCATGCCGCCGACGCGCTGGTTGTCAATATCGGCATCGGTTGTGTCGTTGATGCGGTCACAGTTGGCCTCGATTGTCTGGAGCAAACTCTCAGCCAGGTTCATGTATTCCAGGTCAGTCATTACAATTCCACCATGTTGATTTCAAAACAGATTCTAGTCAGTCGACTTATCCTTGCTGTGTGCGTGCTCAATATCTGCGCCTGCGGCCAGACCGGCGCCCTGGTTCTGCCTGAACCCGCACCACCACCAGCAACACCCGCAAAGCCACCAACATGATGCCTTCCGCACTCCCCGGCCACCCATACATCTACTATGCCGACAACCAGTTGCATGTGGAAGGCTGCAACCTTGATGATCTCGCAAGCCAGTACGCAACGCCCTTGTTTGTCTACTCCCGCGCTTCCATGCTGGATGCCCTGGCGGCTTACCAGCGTGGCCTGGAGGGGCGCAATGCCCAGATCTGCTACGCCATGAAGGCCAACCCGTCTTTGGCAATTTTGCAAGTCTTCGCACAAGCCGGCTGTGGCTTTGACATAGTTTCCGGTGGGGAGCTTACGCGCGTGCTGACTGCGGGCGGCACGGCTTCCAGAATCGTTTTTTCTGGTGTTGGCAAAACCCGCAAAGAAATGCGCGAGGCTTTGCTGGCTGGCATTGGCTGCTTCAACGTGGAAAGCGAAGCCGAAATTGAGGTGCTCAACACGGTGGCACTGGAGACCGGAAAAATCGCCCCGATCAGCATCCGCGTCAACCCGGATGTGGACCCGCAAACCCACCCCTATATTTCAACCGGCCTCAAAGGCAACAAATTCGGCATCATGCACCAGCGTGCACTGGCCACCTACTTGCACGCAGCCTCGCTGCCGGGTCTGCGCATTGTCGGCATTGACTGCCATATTGGCTCCCAGATCACCCAGATGGAACCTTACCTGGATGCGCTGGAGCGCGTACTTGACCTCGTGACGGCCATCGAGTCAGCGGGCATCCCCATTGAACATCTGGATTTTGGCGGCGGCCTGGGCATTCACTACAAGGACGAAACGCCCCCCGGGGCCGACGTGCTGTGGCACAAATTGCTGGAGCGCCTGGATGCCCGTGGTTTTGGACAACGCAAACTGCTGCTCGAACCGGGCCGTTCCCTGGTTGGCAACGCGGGGGTTTGCGTCACAGAAGTGCTGTTCATGAAGCCCGGCGAGCAGAAGAATTTTTGCATCGTCGATGCCGCCATGAACGATTTGCCCCGCCCCGCTCTCTACCAGGCCTTCCACGCTATCATTCCCTTGCAACAGGACAGGCAAGCCGGACCGGATGCTGCGGTTTATGACATCGTAGGCCCGGTATGCGAAAGCGGTGACTGGCTCGGACGTGACCGTCAACTCGCGTTACAGGCTGGCGACCGGCTCGCCGTGCTGTCTGCCGGAGCGTACTGCATGAGCATGTCCAGCAACTACAACTCACGGCCACGCTGTGCCGAAATACTGGTCGATGGCAACCACGCCCATCTGATCCGCACACGCGACACCATTTCTGACCAGATGTATGGCGAGCACCTGCTGTGAACCCAGGAACCCCCTGATCGTTCGTGTCGTATTTGAATCACACCAGTTTCATATCACCCGTGATATCAAAAGCACCAAAACTGCACGACAGATGTTCCCCGCAAGCCTCCGTGGCATGTTTTTAGCCTCAATTTAGCTTCAAATCAGGCATAAAATCAGCCGCCAGCCCCCGTGGGACAAGCGGGCACAGCTACTAGAAACATAGTAACAAGAACCTGACCCAGGACGACCACGGGGTGCAACCCCTACAGACATCACATGTGAACCGCACCCACCCGCTGGTTTACGGTTTACACTTGCACAGAAGTCGCGAGGGTGGCGTAATTGGTAGCCGCAACACGTTTAGGTCGTGTCGTCCTTCGGATGTAGGGGTTCGAGTCCCCTCCCTCGCACCACCCCGCCCCCCGGCACCCCGTCAGATCGCCACCAGCTTGCGCACTTCATCGGCCTGCATGTCCTTGCCCGCCCCCTGGGCAATGACGGCGCCGCGTTCCATCACCACGTAGGCATCGGCCAGTTCCTGGGCGAAGTCGTAGTATTGCTCGACCAGCACGATGGCCATGTCTCCCCTGTCGGCCAGCATGCGGATGACGCGGCCAATGTCCTTGATGATGCTGGGCTGGATGCCTTCGGTGGGTTCGTCCAGAATCAGCACACGCGGCTTGGGCGCAAGAGCGCGGGCGATGGCCAGTTGCTGCTGCTGCCCGCCGGAGAGGTCGCCACCCCGGCGCGCGCGCATCTGCTGGAGTACCGGGAAGAGGTCAAACAACTCCGCTGGGATAGGCGTGCCCGCACTTTTGTACGCCAAGCCCATGCGCAGGTTTTCTTCCACCGTCAAGCGGCCAAAAATCTCGCGCCCTTGCGGCACAAAGCCGATTCCGGCGCGGGCACGCTCGTAGGGTGTTGCATGGTGGATAGCTTGACCGTCCAGGGTGATTTCACCGCTTTTGATCGGCACTAGGCCCATCAAGGATTTAAGCAGCGTGGTTTTGCCCACGCCATTGCGCCCCAGAATGACGGTGACCTGGCCCAGTTGGGCCGTGAGGCTGACATCGCGCAGGATGTGCGAGCCGCCGTAGTATTGGTTGATGTTAGTGGCGTGCAACATGCTTATCTGCCCAGGTAGACTTCAATCACGCGCTCGTCGTTTTGCACCTGGTCGAGCGTACCCTGCGCCAGCACGGCGCCGTCGCACAGCACAGTCACAATGTCACTGATGCGCCGGATAAAGCCCATGTCGTGCTCCACAACCATCAGCGAGTGTTTGCCCTTGAGCGTGAGGAACAGCTCGGCGGTGCGTTCGGTCTCTTCGTCGGTCATGCCGGCCACGGGTTCGTCCAGCAGCAAGAGTTTGGGGTCTTGCATCAGGAGCATGCCGATTTCCAGCCACTGCTTTTGTCCGTGGCTCAGGTTGCCTGCCAGTTTGCTTGCGCTGTCGCTGAGGTGAATGGTGTGCAGCACTTCCAGCAGGCGATCACTTTGTTCATCGTTGAGCCTGAAGGTCATGGAAGCCCAGACATCGCGCTCGCGCCCCTGACGGGTGTGCAGCGCCAGCTCCAGGTTTTCAAATACGCTCAACTGCTCGAACACCGTGGGTTTTTGGAACTTGCGGCCTATGCCCAGTTGGGCAATCTCGGCTTCGCTGTAGCGCAGCAGGTCGATGGTAGAGCCGAAAAAGACGGTGCCCGCGTCCGGCCTGGTCTTGCCGGTGATGATGTCCATCATGGTGGTTTTGCCCGCGCCGTTGGGGCCGATGATGCAGCGCAGCTCACCCGGTGCGATGTCCAGTGACAATTTGTTGATGGCCTTGAAACCGTCAAAGCTGACGCTCACATCGTCCAGATACAAAATGCGTCCGTGCGTGACATCGACTTCACCGCCCTTGAGAATGCGCCCGATACCCGCCGCGCGGCCACCGGATTCGGTCTGCCCGGCACGCGCCGCCTGGGCGGCTTGGTAGGCGGCGATGCGCTGCGCGCCTTGTTCCATGAGTTCCGGGGTCATGCGCGACTCCTTTTCAGCTTGAGCTTATGCACCAGGCCCACAACCCCGTTGGGCAGGTACAGTGTGACCACGATGAACAGCGCCCCGAGCACATAAAGCCAGAATTCGGGATAGGTGACGGTCAGCCAGCTCTTGGCGCCGTTGACCAGGAAGGCGCCCACAATCGGGCCGATCAGTGTGGCGCGCCCGCCCACCGCTGCCCAGATGGCGATTTCGATGGAGTTGGCCGGACTCATTTCGCTGGGGTTGATGATGCCGACCTGCGGCACGTACAAAGCCCCCGCCACGCCACACATCATGGCCGAGAGCGTCCAGATGGTCAGCTTGAAGCCCAGCGGAGAGTAGCCGCTGAACATCAGCCGGGTTTCGGCGTCGCGCACAGCTTGCAGCACGCGGCCAAATTTGCTGGTGACCAGCCAGCGCCCCAACAGGAAAAACAGCAACAGGGTAAGCGCCGTCAGCACGAATAGCAGCATGCGCATGCTGGGAGTCGCCAGCGGCACGTCCAGAATGCGTTTGAAATCGGTAAAGCCGTTGTTGCCGCCAAAGCCGGTTTCATTGCGAAAGAACAACAGCATGGCGGCAAAGGTCATGGCCTGGGTGATGATGGAAAAATACACGCCCTTGATACGCGAGCGAAAGGCAAAGTAGCCAAACACAAAGGCGACCAGGCCCGGTACCAGCACCACCAGCAGCAGCGTGGCGATGAAGCTGTCGCTCAAGGCCCAGTGCCAGGGCAGCTCTTTCCAGTCCAGAAACACCATGAAGTCGGGCAAAGCGCTTTTGTAATTGCCATCCAGCCCGATCTGGCGCATCAGGTACATGCCCATGGCGTAGCCGCCGAGCGCAAAGAAGAGGCCGTGGCCCAGCGAGAGGATGCCGGTATAGCCCCAGATCAAATCCATGGCCAGCGCGCAGATGGCGTAGCACATGATCTTGGCAACCAGACCGACGGCAAAGTCGCTCAGGTGAAAAATGCTTCCGGCAGGCACCCACAAGTTGAGCACCGGCACCAAGGCACACAGCACGATCAGGGCTGCGAGCCAGGCACCCCAGCCGCTACGGGTCAGTACCGGGGAGCGCGTGGGTAGGATCGTGGTATTCGGGGTGGTGCTCATGCTTCTGCACTCCGGCCCTTCATGGCAAAGATGCCTTGTGGGCGTTTTTGAATAAAGACGATGATGAAAACCAGCACGGCAATCTTGGCCAGCACGGCACCGGTCCAGCCCTCCAGCAATTTGCCCAGCACACCCAGCCCCAGCGCGGCGTACACCGTGCCTGCCAGCTGGCCAACGCCGCCGAGCACCACGACCATGAAGGCATCAACGATATAGCCCTGGCCCAGATCGGGGCCGACATTGCCCACCTGGCTCAAGGCACACCCGGCCAGACCGGCGATACCTGAACCCAGGGCAAAAGCATAGGTGTCAATGCGCGCCGTGTTCACGCCCATGCAAGAGGCAATCGGGCGGTTTTGCGTCACGCCGCGCACAAAGAGGCCCAGACGGGTTTTTTCGATCAGGAACCACACACCCAGCAGCACCGCCGCTGCAAAGGCCACGATCACCAGCCGGTTGTAGGGCAGCGACAAATTGCCCATGAGCTGCACACCGCCGCTCATCCAGGCCGGATTTTCCACGCCGACGTTTTGCGCGCCGAAGATGCTGCGCACCAGTTGCATCAGCATCAGGCTGATACCCCAGGTCGCCAGCAGGGTTTCCAGCGGACGGCCATATAAAAAACGGATCACGCCGCGCTCCAGCACCGCACCGACCAGGGCGGAGCTTGCAAAGGCCACCGGCAGCGCAGCCAGCAAATACCAGTCAAACGCACCGGGCAGCCATTTTTGAAACACGCCCTGCACCACGTAGGTGGCATAAGCGCCAATCATCATCAGCTCGCCATGCGCCATGTTGATGACGCCCATCAGCCCGTAGGTAATCGCCAGCCCCAGAGCCACCAGCAGCAGGATGGAGCCTAAGCTGATACCGCTGAAAATGGCACCAAGCCTATCGCCCCAGGCCAGACGCGCTTCGACCTGGCGCAGGCTTAATTGCAGATTCGCCTTGACGTTGGCGTCGGTTTCGCTGGCTATGTGCTCCAGCAACAGTGTTTTGGTTTGCGCCTGCGCACTCATGCCCAGCAACTGGGCCGCTTGCAGGCGTTTGGCCTGGTCCGTGCTGCCCAAGAGGGCGGCGGCTTGCAATAAAGCCAGGCTTTCACGGATATCTGGCACGGATTCTTGCGCCAGCGCCTTGTCAATCAGGGGTAACTTGGTTTCATCGACCCGGCCTTGCAGCGCCTTGACTGCCGCGCGGCGCGTTTGCGGGTCGCTGGCCAGCAGTTGCAATGCCGCCAGCACGGCATCCAGTTCGCCGCGCATGCGGTTGTTGTTCATCACGTCTTCGGCAGTGTCGGGCAAAGCTGCCGCTGTGCCGGTTACCGGGTCTATGGCCTGGCCATCACGCACGATGACGGGCTGGCCTGCGACCAGCTTGACGGCATCGTCGGCCAATGCCTGAATAAAAGCCACCGTCTTGTCGTCGGCAGTCGCAACCGACGCGCGCAAGGCGGCAATACGGGAGTCTCCGTCACCATCTGCAATGGCTTTTGCCTCTTGTGGGCTTAGTGCATGTGCGTAAGCAGCTACCAGAAACAGAGCAGCGGTCAAAAAAAAGCGAATCAGCATATCGGCCCTGGAAACTCGAAAACCATGCACAAGGGATGTAAAAAGGGAAGAAGCACAAAGGCTTCTTCCAACGCACGAGCAATCGACTTACTTCTTCACCGGCTCATCCGGCTTGCTGTCGTTGCCTTCAATAAAGGGTGACCAGGGCTTGGCCTTGACCGGTCCTGGCGTCTTCCAGACTACGTTGAACTGGCCATCGGCTTTGACTTCGCCAATGAACACGCTCTTGTGCAGGTGATGGTTTTTCTCGTCCATCTTGCTGACAATGCCGCTGGGCGCCTTGAAGGTCTGGCCTGCCATGGCGGCAATCACCTTGTCCACATCGGTGGACTTGGCTTTTTCCACGGCCTGCTTCCACATATTGATGCCAATATAGGTGGCTTCCATCGGATCATTGGTCAAAGGCTTATCCTTGTGGCCAGCGATACCCTTGGCCTTGGCGTAGTCGCTCCACTTCTTGATGAACGCCGTGTTATCCGGGTTCTTGATGCTCATGAAGTAGTTCCATGCAGCCAGATGCCCCACCAGCGGCTTGGTATCGACACCGCGCAACTCTTCCTCACCCACCGAGAACGCCACCACAGGCACATCCTTGGCTTTCAGACCCGCGTTACCTAGTTCCTTGTAAAAGGGCACATTGGAGTCGCCGTTGATGGTCGAAACCACCGCTGTCTTGCCACCGGCGGCAAACTTCTTGACGTCGGCCACGATGGTCTGGTAATCGCTGTGGCCAAACGGTGTGTATTTTTCGTCGATGTCCGACTCTTTCACACCCTTGCTCTTGAGGTAGGCGCGCAAAATCTTGTTGGTGGTGCGGGGGTACACATAGTCGGTACCGAGCAGAACCCAGCGCTTGGCACCGCCGCCATCGGCGCTCATGAGGTAATCCACCGCAGGAATGGCCTGCTGGTTCGGTGCAGCGCCCGTGTAGAACACGTTTTTGCTCAACTCTTCACCCTCGTACTGCACCGGGTAGAACAACAAACCGTTGAGTTCTTCGACCACCGGCAGCACCGACTTGCGCGAAACCGAAGTCCAGCAGCCAAAGATCACGGCTACCTTGTCCTGTGTCAGCAATTGCTTGGTTTTCTCGGCAAACAGCGGCCAGTTGGAGGCGGGGTCCACCACCACCGGTTCGAGCTTTTTGCCCAGAACGCCGCCTTTGGCATTGATTTCGTCAATGGCCATCAACACCGTGTCTTTCAACACGGTTTCCGAAATGGCCATCGTGCCCGAGAGGCTGTGCAGCACACCCACCTTGATGGTGTCGGCGGCCACAGCCTGGATAGAGAAAGTCAGCGCACCGCACGCAAGGGCGGCGGCAAGGGCGATGGTTTTGAGTTGTCCTCTACGATGCATAAAAATCTCCAATAACAGGGAATAGGGCTTGCGCGGGTAGGCAGTTCACAAATCAAACCGCTGCAAGCTACAAAGCAGGGAGCGTGCCAACGTTCGCCATGTTATTGGAATTTTATAAATTTAATAGCTGTACCCGCATATTCCGTGGAGCTTACAGACCTATTTGATAAAAACCTGGAACCAGCCGGGCGCATGGCAACGGTCTACGTGGTGGTGCTATTTGGTGCGCAGCATTGTGGTGCGGTGCGTGCTGCAATATGGTGCAGCACAGCGATACCCAACAGACTCAGCTCAATTTGCCGTACTGGGTGCCGCCGATCATGATGCCGTCGTCCAGCGGCGCAAGGTCGGACTGGTATTCGGCATCCCCCACATGGACGGCTGGTGGTTTCATACCCTTGCGCAGCGCGTCCATGAAGGCCACCGTTTCATCATCCGATACGGGCTGGAAGTTCGAGCGCGCCAGTGGCAGGGGCGCTTGCGGCCTGGCAGCCACCGGGGCGGCGCTTGGCACGGGTTTGCGTGCCGCCGCCGCCTGGTTATTACCCCGATCCTGTGCCCGGGTGGCTTGGGGAAATGCGTTCTCAGCCTCGTTCACACGCCAGTAAACGCCGTCAATCGAAATGCCGAAACGCTTGAAGGCATTGGCGCATAGCATTTTCTCAATCGCCGAAAAGCTCCTGGTCCGATTGTCACCATCGGTGGAGAAGTTCTTGCCGACATCAATCATGGCAATAAAGCGGTGGTGGCGCTCGTCCACCGGCATGACTTTGAACTTGTACATGCCCCCAATCACCTCCATGGACAGGAAAGTCTCACGGATCGACTGGTACAGCATTTCACGCCGAAAGGCCTTGCGCTCGTCCAGGCTCATGCGCCGCGAACCCTGTGGAATTTGTGTGATGGGCGGGACCTGCGCTGTGGCTGCCACCGGTGCAGGTTTTTTGGTGCGAAAGAGTGAAAGCAAAGACGAAAGCATGGTGCGATCCGAAAAGTAGTTGCGCGGTGATTTTAGGCGCAGGAATTCACGCCAACGCAGCTGCCATCATAATATCCGCCGGGCATAATTGTTGCTTTTGTCAGAATCATCCAATATACGCACCACCATGGAACTGACTCCCCGCGAAAAAGACAAGCTGCTGATTTTCACCGCTGCCTTGCTGGCCGAGCGGCGCCGTGCGCGCGGCCTCAAACTCAATTACCCCGAGGCGGTGGCCCTGATCTCCGCCGCCGTCATGGAAGGCGCACGCGATGGCAAGACCGTCGCACAGCTCATGAGCGAGGGGCGCAGCGTGCTCACCCGCGCCGATGTGATGGACGGCATTGCGGAAATGATCCCCGAAATTCAGGTGGAAGCCACGTTTCCTGATGGCACCAAGCTGGTGACGGTACACCAGCCGATAATTTGACTCTTTTCCAGGAGAATCTCCATGCGACCCGTTCAAACAACTCTGAATTCGATAGCTGCTCTCGCTCTTTCCATGGGCTCTACAGCCGGTTTTGCCCATGAAGGCCACGGCTTTTCCGCCAGCCACTGGCACGCCACCGATGTCTGGGGCTTTGTAACCCTGGCCGGAATCGTGGGTGCCGCGCTCTGGTTTAGCCGTGGAAAGAAGTAGGCAGCATATCGTGATCCCCGGCGAAATCATCACGGACGACGGCGAACACCGGCTCAATACCGGGCGGCGCACCTGCACGCTGGTGGTGCAAAACACCTCGGACCGACCCATTCAGGTCGGCTCGCACTATCACTTTGCGGAAACCAACGGCGCACTGGGTTTTGACCGAACCGCAGCGCGCGGCATGCGGCTCAATATTGCCTCCGGCAGCGCCGTGCGTTTCGAGCCGGGACAGCAGCGCACCGTGGAGTTGGTGGACTATGCGGGCGCGCGTACCGTGTACGGCTTTCGCGGCTTGACCCAAGGAAAACTCTGATGGCAACGATAGACCGGCGCGCCTATGCCGAAATTTTTGGCCCCACCGTCGGCGACAGGGTACGCCTGGCCGATACCCAATTGATCATTGAAGTCGAGCACGACTACACGCTGCGCGCTGGCGGCTACGGTGAAGAGGTCAAGTTTGGCGGCGGCAAGACCATCCGCGACGGCATGGCGCAAAGCCAGCGCACCCGTGCCGAGGGTGCCGTGGATTGCGTCATGACCAATGCGCTGATCCTGGACCATTGGGGCATCGTCAAGGCCGACATCGGCCTCAAGGACGGGCGCATCGCGGCCATAGGCAAGGCCGGCAACCCCGACACCCAGCCCGGTGTGGACATCATCATCGGACCCGGCACCGAAATCATCAGCTGTGAAGGTACCATCGTCACCGCCGGGGGCATCGACTGCCATATCCATTTCATCTGCCCGCAGCAAATCGAAGAATCACTCGCCAGCGGTGTCACCACCATGCTGGGCGGCGGCACGGGGCCTGCCACCGGCACCTTTGCCACCACCTGCACACCTGGTCCCTGGAATATCGCGCGCATGCTGCAAGCGGCAGACGCCTTCCCCATGAACCTGGGGTTTATGGGCAAAGGCAACGCAGCGCTGCCCGCCGCACTGCATGAGCAAATCGACGCAGGCGCCATCGGCATGAAACTGCACGAGGACTGGGGCACCACGCCAGCCGCCATCAGCAACTGTCTGGATGTGGCCGACGCGACGGATGTGCAAGTCGCCATCCACTCCGACACCCTGAACGAGTCGGGCTTTGTCGAAAACACCATCGCAGCGACCCAAGGCCGCACCCTGTGCGCGTTTCACACCGAAGGCGCAGGCGGCGGGCACGCGCCGGACATTCTCAAGGTCGTGGGGCAAGAGAACTTCCTGCCCAGCTCCACCAACCCCACCATGCCCTACACCGTCAACACGCTGGACGAGCATGTGGACATGCTGATGGTCTGCCACCATCTGGATGCGGGCATTGCCGAAGACCTGGCCTTTGCCGAAAGCCGCATCCGCAAAGAAACCATCGCCGCCGAGGACATCCTGCACGATCTGGGCGCCATTTCCATGATGAGCAGCGACAGCCAGGCCATGGGCCGCGTCGGCGAGGTCATCCTGCGTACTTGGCAAACGGCCCACAAGATGAAACTGCAACGCGGCACACTGCCCGAAGACAGTGCACGCAACGACAACTTCCGCGCCAAACGCTATGTGGCCAAATACACCATCAACCCGGCCATCGCCCACGGAATCAGCCATGAGGTTGGCTCCGTGGAGGTGGGCAAATGGGCCGATCTGGTGGTCTGGAAGCCCGCTTTTTTTGGTGTCAAACCGGCACTGGTGCTCAAGGGCGGCTTCATCGCGCTCGCCGCAATGGGCGACCCCAGCGCATCGATCCCGACACCGCAACCCGTGCACTACCGCCCCATGTTTGGCGCCTTTGGCACAGCAGTCACGCGCGGCTCCCTGACTTTTGTGTCCCAGGCAGGCCTGGATGCGGGCATCCAGCAGCGTTTTGGCCTGGCCAAAAACCTCAGCGCCGTGCGCCATACCCGCACCGTGCGCAAACAACACATGGTGCACAACAGCTATTTGCCCACCATGGAAATTGATGCGCAAACCTACGCCGTGCGCGCCGATGGGCAACTGCTGACCTGTGAAGCAGCCGTCACGCTGCCCATGGCGCAGCGGTATTTCCTGTTTTGAGTACCCTTTCGATGTTGCACATTGCCAAACTCCTGGCACAAGGCGCGGGACTCGCGCCCGTTTTGCTCAAACGCGCAGCCACGGTCGAGCTGGACTGGGATGTACGCCAGAAAAGCCGTTTTGATGCCACGGACTCGACCGGACGCACCCTGGGCGTCTTTTTGCCGCGCGGCAGCGTGGTGCGCGGCGGCGACGTGCTGGTAACCGAAGACGGCGCACTCATCCGCGTCATTGCCGCACCGCAAGCCGTGTTGAAAATCACCCCCTGCGCCGAACATGGCAGCACCCTGGACCTGATACGCGCAGCCTACCACCTGGGCAACCGCCATATACCGATTGAACTCCAGGCTGACCACCTGAAAATCGAACCCGACCCCGTACTGGCCGACATGCTGCGCGCCATGCACCTGGACGTCCTGGCCGTGCAAGAAGCCTTCGAACCGGAAAGCGGTGCGTATGCGCAAACACATACCCATGCGCACGCCCACGTGCATACCCACTCCCACTCCTGTGACCACCACCATTGACCATACCCTGGGCGATGCAGGCCTGATGCAGCTGATGTGGCTGGCCTCTCCTGCCCTTCCGGTCGGGGGGTTTTCCTATTCAGAAGGCCTGGAAAGCGCCGTGGATCAAGCGTATGTCACTACGGAATCAGAAGCGGCACGCTGGCTGATTGACCAGTTGCATTTGGGTCTTGCGCGCAGCGATCTGCCCGTGCTTGCGCACGGCGTTGCCGCCTGGCGCGCAGCTGACCATGCCCACATAGCAGAGCTGAATGCCTGGGTCATGCAAACCCGCGAAAGCAGCGAACTGCGCGCGCAAACACAGCAAATGGGCACCAGCTTACTGCACTGGCTGCGCAACCACACCAGCGCAACCACCGGGCAGATGGATTTTCTCTCCAGCCTGGAGCCCAGCTATCCGCTGGCCTACGCCTTGGCCGCCAGCGCCACCCAGGCACCAGTGCGCTCCTGCTTGCTTGCCTATGCCTTTGGCTGGGCCGAGAACATGGTGCAAGCGGCCATCAAATCCGTGCCGCTAGGGCAAAGCGCCGGACAGCGGATTTTGTCGGCACTGGTCGCCCAAATCCCGCAGGCCATTGACCACGCACTGAAACTGGAAGAACTGGGCATTGCGCAATGCCAGGCCTTCGCCCCCATGCTGGCAATTCTGAGCGCGCAGCACGAAACCCAATACTCCCGCTTGTTCCGTTCCTGAAAGTTTTTGCGTATGTCCACCCTCCCCCCTGCTGCTGTCCATCGCACCAAAAAACTGCCGCCCTTGCGCGTTGGCATTGGTGGCCCGGTGGGCTCCGGCAAAACCACCCTGCTGGAAATGCTGTGCAAAGCCATGCGCACGCGCTACGACCTGATTGCCATTACCAACGACATCTACACCAAGGAAGACCAGCGCCTGCTGACCGTCAGCGGCGCCCTGCCACCTGAGCGCATCCTGGGCGTGGAAACCGGCGGCTGCCCCCATACTGCCATCCGCGAAGACTGCTCCATCAATCTGGAGGCGATTGACCGCATGCTGGCGGACTTTCCCGATGCCGACATCGTATTTGTCGAAAGCGGCGGCGACAACCTGGCCGCCACCTTCAGCCCCGAACTCAGCGACTTGACCATCTACGTGATCGACGTGGCAGCGGGTGAAAAAATACCGCGCAAAGGCGGCCCTGGCATCACAAAAAGCGACTTGCTGGTCATCAACAAGATTGACTTGGCGCCCCATGTCGGCGCCGACCTGCGCGTGATGGAGGCCGACACCCTGCGCATGCGCACCACACCCAAAGGACTCAAGCCTTTTGTCATGACCAATCTAAAAACTCTGGCCGGGGTGGAGCAGGTTGTCTCGTTTATTGTCGAACGTGGCCTTCTGCCAAAGTAACAAAGTGAGGGTGCGATTCAAAGTGATGCGCCTTTTCAAGCCAGGTAGCGATAGTTGCTATTCCAATACGCGGCCCACTCACCGTTGGCCCGGCTGGATCTGAGCGAAAGCATGTATTCAGCATTGCTATCCTTCCACCAAGCGCCTG
>JAYRRD010000080.1:0-16595 GCA_041910275.1 Rhodoferax sp. | reverse complement strand
GCTCAAACTGGAAGCACTAAAGATCAAACACAAACTCAACCATTTCGCACTGCGCGCCAAGCTCTACATCAAAGCCACAAGAACTGCTTTTGAAGAGTTGCAGGCGATCAAGGCAAGTGCGTAACTTCAGATCCATAAGATGCCCAGCCCGATTTACCTTGAATTTTCCCCATCAAAACAGCCCGAAGCGCCGCCAACAGCCGCCACAGAGGGCAAAACTGGCGGAAAACTGGCCGTTTTCGGGTGTTTTTGCATGGCAAATCGGGCTGCAAGCACCGTGGAATGAGCGGGTAAAGCTCCTGTATCAGGAGCGGATCACACATCCACCCGGAAATCGACGCCGGTTTGCAAAAAACCATTTCTGACCCGGTTTTGACTTGGATGCAGGCGAACGGTTACGCACGACTACGGACGACTAACTAACCGTTTCACAATGAAAAAAGCGGCGAAACCTCTCGAAAGATAAGCTGTAACCCTCATGAATGCTAGATTCTTTACTTTTGAAACCTGTTTTGTACCCCCATTTGTACCCCCGGTTTGCCTTTGATACCCCCTTTTTTCAGGTCAGCCAGTGTCTCATTGATGGCATCCAGTCGGGCCATATATTTGCCAATTTCCGCCACCATTCCCGCCATCGTTTGTTGCACCAAGGCATCATGCCGTGCTTGCAATCGCCAAAGCGTGTGCCAGTGCATCCATTTTGACTTGTCGCAGCTGTCGTTCAAAATGCCAGTCCTGCGGGACAGTGCGGACGTGTGGGGGAAGTGCGTCATTTTCCCTGTGATTCGAAACCAATTCGATATCCCATTGCCCGATAGCCACTCTGGCGTTTGTCCCACATTCGTAGCAGGGCTGGGTGTCCTGTGTCGACAAAATCGATGATGCGAACATTGGTCTTGGTGGCGTGTTCCCGATGCAAGCGGCCTGCGTATTGCTGTAGCGTACCTTTCCAAGAAACGGGCATTGCCAGCACCAAGGTATCCAACGGCGGATGGTCAAATCCTTCGCCGACCAATTTTCCGGTTGCCAACAGGACGCGGGGTGCATCGGGCGGCAAGGCTTCCAATTGTGTGATCAGCGCTGCACGCTGATTCTTGGACATCCGCCCGTGTAGCACAAACGGCTCCAGGGTCAGTGGTGTCAGTGCAGTTCGAATAGCATCAAGGTGTTCGGTGCGCTCGGTCAATACCAGCACCTTGCGGCCTTGCTGAAAGGCATCACAAATTTCCGCAGCGATGGATTCGGTTCTGGCTTGATCATTTGCAAGATGTCGAAATACGTTCTGGATGCCGGAATCGGTTGGCAAGTCAATGTGAGTTGAGCGTAATCGCGGTAACACCTCCAAGTCGTGGGGTGCGCCAGTTGGTTTAGCTGCCGTGTACCGAATCGGTCCACACTGCATGAAGATGATTGGTTGCTGACCGTCGCGGCGGATCGGTGTGGCAGTCAGGCCCAGCACGTACTTGGCCTTGGTTCGCTTCAGGATGGCATCAAAGGAAACAGCGCCAACATGATGGCACTCATCCACAATCACCTGGCCGTAGTTCTCCACCAGCGGATTGACCTCACCCTGCCGGGAGATGGACTGCATCACGGCAATATCAATTTTTCCGGTCGGTTTAGACTTGCCACCGCCGATGGTGCCGACCACACCTTTGCCAACACCCAGGAAAGTCTGTAAACGTTCCTGCCATTGCTTGAGCAGTTCATTTCGATGCACCAACACCAGGGTGTTTATACCCCGGCGCGCGATCATCGCTGCGGCGGTGACCGTTTTGCCAAAAGCTGTCGGAGCACACAGTACGCCTGTGTCGTAATGCAACATTCCCGAAACTGCGGTCTCCTGGTCCAGCCGCAAGATGCCTGCGAAGGCCACGTCAATCTGCTCGCCGACAAAGCGTTCGTCGCGCAGATCGCAGGCGATGTCGTTGTCACGTAGCAAGTCGAGTGCAGCATCGAGGCAACCACGTGGCAAGGCGATGTGCTGCGGGTAATTCTCAGCGTTGCCAATGACGCGGGGCTTATCCCATACCGACATTCGCATAGCCTGGGCCTTGTAGAACTCGGGGTTTTGAAATGCCGCCAGCCGGATCAGGCGGTTGGCCAGTGCTTGCGGCAACTGTTCCTTCTCGAAGTAGATCAAGTTGGCCAGCGTCACGGTCAGTGACTTGGGCATTGGCCCGGTCAGCTTCTTGGTCGATGTGATCTCCCTCTTCCAGGGTGTTGCCAAGTCTTCATCATCAATGAACGTGACATCAAGCGGATGGGTTCCGCCGGTTGCGCGCAGGATGGTTGGCTCGATATCGTGTGCGGCCATTGGCTGGACGGATGCCAGGAAAGCCCACTGATCCGGGTACGGACGCAGTTCGGAATCAACGAATACGCTGCAACCGTTTTCGCGCGGCCACTTCTGCAGCGGCAAAGCGATCAGGTTGCCGAAGCCACCCTTTGGCATAGTGTCCTGGTTCGGAAATAATCGGTCATAAGATTTCAACTTCAGCTGCCGGGTACGTGAGCAAGTATGGCTGATGATGGCTGTTCCCAGTCGGCGAGCATCGCGGGCTGAAACGCGGCTGGCAAAGAACACCCACGCGTGTGCCCCCTTTCCGGATCGAGAGATTTCCAATGCTGCAGGTACACCGAGTTCTTCGCAGGACTGCATGAAGGCACGGGCATCCTCTCGCCAATCGGCCTCGTCGAAGTCGGCCGCCAGGAAATAGCAGGTATCGTCTTCCAGCAGAGGATAGACGCCAACTGTATGCTTTCCGGCTAGGTGGCGGAAGATCACTGCATCGGACAGCGGCATCAACTGGCGGTTGCCGCAGTCACCGCACTTGATACGTGGCTTCTCGCATATCCCGGCGAGCCACTCGTTGGCACAAGCTGGGGTGTATCCTGATTTTCCCGAGGTTTTGCTCTCCCATCGGACTGGATAAACATCCGTTCGACCACGAAACAACCGCCGGAACAGCGCCACCTTTTTTTCAGTGGAAAGTCGGGATGGCTCCGACTTTTGAACCACAGCTGTGACTGGTTGCGGCAAGCGCCACTCGATACCGTGGGATTCGAGCAGAGCGATCAGTCGAGCATTTTCTGCCTGGAGTGCGACGATCTCCAGGCGCTGCTCATCATCGGCATCAGCGGGAATCACAGTACCAAACCCGCCCCGCGCTGCGCCCATGTGGGCACAGCCTTCCAAGCATCGCGCATCTGACCGTGCAGCGTATCTGCTGCAGGCTCGAAATGCCTCAAGTGCATCCAGAACCGCTCCGAGTGATTGGGCTCAAGCAAATGACAAAGTTCGTGCCAGATTACGTACCGCACCAGATCTCGAGGCAAAAAAAGCAGTTTGCAGTTGAGGCTGATGCGTCCAGAGGTCGAACAACTCCCCCAGCGCGTGCGCTGGTTCTTGATGGCTACATCCGAATAGCGCAGACCAGCAGGTTCGGCAAGGTTCGCCAACCAAGGTGACAATGTCGTGCTGGCATGACGAGCCAGCCAGCGACGCAAGGCTGAGTGACAAGCATCAACGTCGTCAACCGCCCCCGCCACAATGATCCGTCCGAGTTGGTCGATGTGCGCACCCACCGTACGGCTGCGCGTGGGCTTGTATTCCACCCGCCAGGACTCGGCAAGCGCCGGCAAGTCGAACGCTTGGGGACGTGCCGCTGGCTCGGTGGTGATCAGATGACGCACGGCATCGAAGCCGGCGATCCGCTCACCGATCCAATCCGCCTTCGCTGCCACGATTGAAAGCAACTTGTTGCGATCCAGATTCTGCGGCGCGACGACTACCATGCCGTCACGGGCACTCAGCTTCAGACGCAGCGACCGTGACTTGGGCGAAATATGGATCGCGTAGTCGATGGTTCGCCCATCTGGTAGAACCAGTTCAACTCGGTCAACACATTCACGCACCTTCATCACCGGTTGCCGTTGGCGCGCCGGGCTTGTAGTGGCGCCGTTTCAAAATCTGCACCAGGCTGCCGATGAAGCCCATCGCATCATCGGTCAGAAGGCCTGCCGACGAGAACCGGGTTGCGACCATGAACAGCAAACCGCGCGACAGATCTGGATCTACCGTGCTGCTTCCCCACCAACCTGGGAAGCAATGCTTGTCAGCTTCGGTCAGCGTGGCGGCGGCGATTTCAGCTGCCAGGGTATCGGTGATTGCCGCATTGCGCGCTTTGACCTTCAATGCCAGCTGCTGGGCAACAGGGCGATTGGCCTCCTCAACGGCAGTGCGTACCGCTTCGGTCAGCTTCTCCAGTTCCTCAATCAACGCAATCCCGGCCAGGGTGCCAGCACGTTTTTCGTCGATCAGGCGCTGCAATTTTTCTGACAGCGGCCGGAAGGCATCGTCCTCATCCAGTCGAATTCGCAGCTCGGCCGACAGCATGGCCTCGATGTCCAGCGCCTTGGCGTCTGGCTTCTTGTCCTTCAGTTTTGTGAGAAAGTGCTCGTCGAGCACATAGGTCGGGAACTCGGTTTCCAGCGCATCGACGTCGATGTGCTTGCGGATCAGTTCTCGAGTGCGTGCGGCGTCTTCTTCGGTGGCCTCGACGCTCTTGCTGGCGTCCGGGTAAAACTTCTTGCGATACAGCATGTACAGCTTGGTCAACCAGGCGTAGGGCCGTACGTAGTCACGCAATTGCTCGTCGGGCTGCAACGCTTCGTAAAGCACACGCAGGTTGCGGTAGCCGGTATCGAATTGCTTTTCAGCACCGTCCACATCGCGCAAGATCTTCATCGCCGTGATGAAGGCATCGTGCGAGCCATCGCGCGGCACGGCGTCCAGCGGGAACAGTTCCCAAACCTGCTGGAACGTCTTGCGGAAATGCTCCCGGATGGTGTCGAACGGGAACGCCACGTCGCCCAATTCGTCAGGTCGGTAGTTCAGTGCCTCATTCAAGGCATCGAAGATGCCGTAGTAATCCAGCACCAAGCCGTGCCCCTTCAATTCGTTGTAGGGGCGGTTTACACGCGCAATGGTCTGCAGTAGCGTGTGGTTCAGCAATTTCTTGTCAAGATACAGAGCCTGCAGAATCGGCGCGTCGAAGCCGGTGAGCAGCATGTCGCAGACCACCAGCATCTCCACCTTGCGGAAAGCCTTGTCCCGGTGCTCCTCGTTTTCTGACTGCGCCGGAATCAGGAACTCATTGAGCAGCTTCTTGCGTTTGGTCTCGCCCAAGTACAGGGTCTTAATGTCATCGGGGTCCTTCTGCGGTGCCTCGGAGATGACGGCCATCACTGATTCATCACCCAACCTCTCCCGCAAGGCGGTGGCGTAGAGTTTCACGGCCTGCTTGTCCCGGCACACCAGCATGCCCTTGAAACCATTGGGGCGGACGTGCTCTCTGAAATGCTTAATCACATCATCGGCAATCTGGCTGATCCGCGTCGGATGGAATAGTAAAGCGTCCAGCCGTGCGCCATCCGTGGTCAGCTTGTTCTGCTCTTCTTCCGGAAAGTCACCAAACTCCCGCTTGAAGGCCAGGTCCAGCTTGGTGCCGTGCAACTGCCAGTCGGTCACGCGCGGCTGCCAGTGGATGGGTTTGACCACGCCATCGCGCAGGGCATCGGTCACGGTGTAGGGGCGGCCCATGTAGCGCTCGATTTTGCCGTCATCCTTCACATAGCCCCAGGCCTTGGGGGTGTTGTGGTCGTCGTTCTCGATGGGGGTTCCGGTAAAGCCGAACAGCGAGGCGCCTGCCAGTGCCGAGCGCATGTAGGTGCCCAGCTCGCGCTCCTGGGTACGGTGCGCCTCGTCGGCCATCACGATCACATTCGGCCGCTGCTTGGTGACGTGCTTGGGCATGCCATCAAAGAGGTGCACCGTGGTCAGAATCACACCCCGATAGTCGCCGCTGAGTTTTTCTTCCAGGTCGCGCTTGCTGGCCGCCACGTGGACGTTGTTGGTGCCGGTCGAATTAAGCTCACGATCCATCTGGTCACCCAGTTGCTCACGGTCAACCAGCAGGATGACGGTGGGCTGCTGCAGTTTCGGGGCTTCCCACAGGCTGCGGGCGGCGTAGATCATCGTCAGCGTCTTGCCCGAACCCTGGGTGTGCCAGATTAGGCCACGGCGCTTTTCGGCGGGCAGGCGTAGATCGGTGGCGCGATTCAGAATGTCTTTCACCGCCAGGTACTGCTGGTAACGCACCACCACCTTCTCGGTTTTGCCATCCTTGGTGACAAAGACGATGAAGTTCCGGATAAAGTCGAGCAGGTTGCCTCGGTCAAACAGGCCATAGAGCGACACCTTCATCTCATCGAACTCGTCGATCTCGTGCGGCCACGGGTCACGCCACTGCAGCCAGAACTGCAACCGCCTGCCAGGTACGCCGTACATCATCCGCGTCTCGTTCACGCCTACGCCATAGGCGTTGGTGTAGAAGAGCTGGTCGATCTCCTCGGCGTACATGCCCAGTTGCTTGGCACCCTCGCGCCAGTCGGGCTTGCTGCGGCTGGCGGTCTTGGCCTCGATCACGACGATGGGAATGCCGTTGATCAACAGCACGATATCGGGCCGGCGTGTGGACTTGCCATCAATCGAGAACTGGTTGGTTACCCACCAGTCATTGGCATCGATGTCCTCGTAGTCGATCAGGCGTACGTCCTGTGCGTTCTCGGCCGCATCGAACTTGTAATTGACGCCATCCTTCAGCCACGCCAGCCATTGCTGGTTATCACGGCAGCCGCGCAGTTTGGTGATGATGGCATCGACTCGCGCGTCACTGGTCAGCACAGCAGGGTTTAACGCCATTAGCTTTTCACGCAACAGCGGCAGCAGCAACACCTCGCGCTCGTCGGGCCGGTAGGTTTTCAGGTAATCGCGCGAGCGCCAAGTCCAGCCCAGCTTGGCCGCCTTCAGGTGCTCAATGATCTCGCGCTCAACGGTGGTTTCTTCGTTGAACAGCGTGCGTACCATGTAGGGAACCGGCCCCTCCATTGCCTTATGCATGAATGGCGCCCTCTGGAATTCTGATCTTGCCGGTGAGCAGGTTTTGCAGCAGGGAGCGTTTCACCTCATTCAATGCGTTTACCTTGCGTTTATGAGCTTCAACTTGAGCATCGATAGCGTTCAGTACATTCGCAATCTCGTCTTGTTCCGGCCTGAGTGGACGTGGTACGACCACATTTCTGAAGTCTCGCTTGGCGATGTTTTTCATGCTGTCACTCGTACCCGTGGCATTTGCTTCAATTTGTTTTCGAGCTGCGGGATGCTTGAGGGCCGCGACGAGCCAATCAGGATTGATGTCATCTTTGGGGTGCAAGCGCCAAGTTTTGTCACAAAGAAGCAGCCGCGTATAGAGCGAATGAACGCGATGAACTGCTCCGCAAAGTTCAGTCGTGTTAGCTCGACTGACGATGATGTCGCCAACCTGAATTTCGGCCGCAAGCTCCGGTTCAATGGTGGGCGGTAGCGCCTTGTTTTCCAACTCTTCAAATCGATCCCAGCTAACAGCACTGACCTTCAGGACGCCCCATTGGCCGGGCTTTGCAGGTTCTGCCTCACACAAGGGGCTTGAACCAGCGTCCATGTTGGCCAGCAAGTGTTTGACGCAAACCAAATCCCATCCCGCTGGGTAAGTCCAGTGTTTGGTTGGTAGAAAGCCGGTATGTCGGCCGGGCATGCCTTTCTCAAGCATTTCGAACGCGGCTGATCTCCGCAATTGGCGAGCCGCTTCCAACTCTGACCGTGCCTTCTGAATGGCGTCATCGGCCAGCTTGAGGGTGGCGGCGATGCGGCGTTGCTCATTGACCTCCGGCCAAGGCAACATCAAGCGCTGGTAGTCCCGCCAGTTGAGGTTACGCATTTGCGTAGACTGCTGCTGCACGCGCTCCACGATGCCCGTGCGTTGCAATTCAAACAGCGCCCAGCCCAAGAAGCTGGCATCCACCTTCTCCGGATCAGGCCGCAGGACTTGCACGAAATTCGAGACGGTCGATCCTGGCATATCGCGTTCAATGAAGCCGATGCGGCCAACCGGCTGCTCCGGGCCACCACCAGAGCGCTCGACCAGCAAGTCGCCTTGAAGGAGCCCGAACTGGTCCGCCTTGTCCTTCGGAAAATAGCGAGTAGCTATGTCGCTGAAATCGAGCTGACCGTCGTTGGTGAAGTTAGTCGAGCGCATCACGGCAACGGCATGCTCGCCATCGTCATCACCCCAATCGCCCGCGAAGTGCTCGGTGATCAGCGTTCGCAATGGTTTGGCGTCCCAATCAGCGGGGATGTCGCCCAAAATGGTTCGGTAGCGGTGCGTCAGCATCAGGCCGCCCCACCGACGCTGGTCAATAACGTCTTGAGCGCGGTTTGCGCAGCATCGGCAGCCTTGGTTGCCGACTTCAATTGCGCGGCAGCGTCGTTGAGCAGCAGCACCTTTTCCGGCTCAAAGGTATCGACGTAACGCGGCAGGTTCAGGTTGAACTCGTTTTCCGCAATCTCTTCCCGACCAACCAGCGTGAAGTAGCGCCGTGCTGCGTCTTCATTGCTGCAAATGCGCAGCAGGTCGGCGGATGCCTCCCGCAGGTGGGCGATCTCACGCTCGGCAGCCAATTTGACCTCCTGCTCGCGGGCATCCCGCTCTTCCTGCAGCTTGCCCAGGTCCTTGACCGCGCGGGCCACTTGTTTGTGACGGGCCTTGATGGCGTCGATCAGCTTCTTGCGGGCGACATCGAATTTCGCTTTTTGGGTGATCAACTGGGTTTTCAGTGCTACCTTTTCGCTACGTCCGGCAGCGGCGATCTCACTTTCGATGCGTTCGACATCCGCCTGCAGCGGGGCCAGGGGGTGAAAGTAGGGATGCTCGGGCGTGATGGCATCCTTGACGGCTTGCTGCTTCAGATCCAATGCATCCAGCGTGGCCAACTCGACTTGCAGCCGTGACAGCGGCTCCAACACCGGGCCGTAGGCGTCCTCGATGTCGGCCAGACGGGCATCACGCTGCTCCTCGACTTCGCGGATCAGTTGCGCCTCATGCTCCGGCACCAGACGCTGGGCGGTGGCCAAATCGCCGAAGGCGCGCCACGGCACCAGGATGCGCATCAGGTCCGAGGGACGCAGCAAGTTCTGCGGGTTACCCTTCTGGAAATGGCGCGAGGCCCAAATCATCAGGATCTTGTCCTTGCGCTCTGCGGGTTTGCCTTTATTGAGCAAGACCAAACAGCCGGGGACGTTGTTGCCATAAAACAGCTTGCCCGGCAGCACAACGATGGCCTCGATCAGGTCGGCTTCGATGAAGCCTCGGCGGATCACGTATTCGGCATCGGCCTTCTGGTTCTGGCCATCTTCCTCTTCGGTCTGTTCCGGCTGGCCACGGAACAGTACACCTTGGGACATTACGACCATGCCCTGGCCGCCGGTGCCAGCGTCGGGGTCAGCATCCTTGAGGGATTTGACGATCTGCTGCATCCAGGCCCAGTCGCCGTTGCTGGTGGGCGGCATGCCGTGGGACAGACGGCCAAACTTGTCGCCCGCCGCCACGGTGTCATAGCCCCAGTCCTCCAGCGAGAACGGCGGATTCATGATGATGCGGTCGAACTGCTTGAGACGGTTGTCGGTCGTGACGTGGCGCGGGTCCCGCAAGCTGTCGCCCTGCTTGTGCTCCCAAACCGGGATGCCGTGCAGGATCATGTTGATGCGCGAGATGTTGTAGGTGGCAACGTTGGATTCCTGACCGTGCAATTGCAACTGGCGCACGTCGCCGCCATGCTTTTTGACGTAGCGGATGCACTGCAGCAACAGACCACCCGAACCGCTGGCCCAATCGCAGACGGACATGCCTGCCTTGGGCTGCAACACTTCGGCCATCAGAAATCCGACTTCGGCCGGGGTGTAGAACTCGCCGCTGGACTTGCCGGCCTTGCTGGCGAAGTTGCGGATCAGGTATTCGTAGGCGTTGCCGAACAGGTCATCAGAGACGTGGGCGCGGTCGAAGGTCTGGCTGCCAAAGTGGTTGATCAGGTTGACCAGTTTGTCGCGCGGCAGCTCGTCCTGCTTGTTGAAATCAATCTTCCCTGTCAGGATGCCGTCGAAGTTGTTCTGGCGGTGGGCGTTGGCCCGTTCGATGGCCAGCATCGCATCATTCAATGCCTGACCAAGCTGCGCCTTGGCAGTGCGAGCGACGGTGGCCCAAGTGGCCGCTTCGGGAACGATGAAGTGGTGATTCTGTGGATCGCGTGCCAGCAACAGCGCCTGATCCGGCGGTACGCCTGCTTTGGTCAGGGTGGCGACCTGGGTGCGGACTTCCTCATCGAAGCAGTCGCTGATGCGCTTGTAGAACAGCAATGCGAACACGTAGCCGCGAAATTCCGAGTGGTCGGCGTTGCCGCGCAGGATGTCGGCAGCCTTGTCGAGGTAGCTTTCCAACTCGCCCTGGGTCATCCTGCGCGTGGGACGGATGACGATGGGCGATTCGAGGGTGCTGAGGAGTTCTTCGAGGTTCATTGTGGGGTTGCCATTGCAGGTGCAAGACCGAAGCCTTGACAGGACCTGCTCCTTGAGTAGAATCGCGGGTTGAGTTCACTGCCTATCGGTTTTGAACCTATCGAGGTTTCGGCCGCTGAACCCGCGTAGCGAATCAGCGGCCTTTGTCTTTTTTGGAGCGCTTTCATGGCACTCCACCGAGTTGACGCACGCAGTCCACCCACGACCAGACGGGCGACGTCTTGATCTTGCCGATGCTGTTGTCAGCCTGGTAGCAGGTCACGAAGTTCGTCTTCAGTGAGCCATCGAGCTTTAGCCCCATCGCCACGACGACCACGAAATCCTCATAAACGACAGCCACGCGCCGTGTCGAGTTGTACGCCCGCGAACCCTTATCCCAACCTTCGAACAAGTCGGCGTTCGGGTTCTCAAGCGTGGATTTGATCCAGTCGATGCGCTGTGCCCTCACGGGCGAAAAAACATCCTTGCACCCATCGCGAGCGGTGCTCTCGTAGAACATGTGCCCAAACTTACTGGCACTAAAGAACACACGTATACCGTCAAAGGTCTGGATATTGCCGCGACAGTAGACCCGTTCGTAATGCGCGCGGTATTCGGACACCGTGGCGTAGGTCACCAGTAGGGGCAACGCCATCACCATCCCCCCTGCAGTCGGATTTTGAAGATGTTGAACTTCTCTTCCGTCTTGTGGGTGGGGGCAAGTGTTCTACCCAGTGCCAGTTCGAGGCGCTGAACGACTGCCGACTTGGCGGTGCCATCGCGTAATGTGTCATTGATTCGGCTGCTGGCAGCTCCCAACAGTAGGTCACACAGCTGGATCAATACCACCTCGTGTGACGGCAATGACTGCGTGCTGACGATGCTCGATGTCAGGTTGGCCCGAGAGAGACAGCGCCCCAAGACGGGCAAGCGCTTGGGATCGCGGTTGCTCTTGACGTCACAGAAAATTCGGTATTCGTTGAAATCCAGAATCCAGTGGTGCAGCAACTGGTAATAAAACTTGTAGAACCCAAGCTCGCTGTCGTTGTCATGCAGGGTGAGATTCAGTTGCGTACGATCCACGGCGATGCAGCGAAATCGCAGGTTGTCGCCATAGCTGATAAATAAGTCGATTAGCTCAACATAGAAGTCCCTCCGATTTGGCGAAACCTTGCTCCACTTGATTTCGCCCCACGCCTGGTGCCGCTGGCGCAAGGCACCGACTCTGGACTTGATTTCGTTGCGCAGCTCAACAGGTAACCAAAGGCTGCCGATCATGAGGTATCGCGCGCGCGGGATCTCGGATGTCAGGACATCCGGATTGGCTTCATCGCAATAAACCTCGAATTTCATTCATCATCCCCCTGGGGTGAATCCAGCACAACCAAAAACTCCGTTGCCAGCGCCACTGGCTGAGTTCCGCGAGCGTTTTTTTCTATGGATACCAGTCCGTAGCCTTCCATCATCCTCAGCGTGCGCGACAAATTCGGCACCTGGCGACCAGTCAGCTCGGCCAATTCCGTCAATGACTTTGGCTTGCGCTCATGGATCAACCGCAACATCGCCCTGTTGTCTTCCGATAGCACTGCAGCCATCGTTGCCATCGATGGAAACCAAACGGTCGGCGTGTACTTTCCGACAGTTGTTGCGGGCGCATCGGTACGACGGATGCCAACTATGCAGCGCTTCATCGACATTGACCTGGTGGATAGGACATAAGCCGTTAAGTATATCAATGTGGCACAACTATAGACAGCGAACCTGCTTCGTTTCTTGATCGTTCAGCGCATGAATGAGTGCCTCGTAAATCCACTGGGCTTAGGCGAAAACCACTCTCGAAATTCTTACCTCCGGCAAATTTGCCGAAAGTCCCGTCTTCAGAAAAACATGCAAATTTGCATCTTTTACGGAACCAGAATCACCCAGGTGACGCTGGCTATCCGTGATTCTTCGTACCGGATGTCCACCACGCTGACCAAAGGGGTGTGAATTGAATTCCCCCCTTTCACCACCAAGGGTGCAAACCCTGCAAACCTTAGTTTGCACCCTGACTGTAGGAGAGTCTTGGGCTTGTTCCCCCCGTATAGGAACTTCGCCAGGAAGGACCCCTTTTGCCTGGGGTATGGCTTGCGCTGCCCTGAATCAAATCAACTTGCTTACGCTTGCTCATGATGCCCCCCTTCGGTTTGTAAATCGTCTGCCTCGGTGTAGGTGCTCCACAGCGCCAGTCCCACTGCACAACGCCCGTTGTACTGGGTGCTACGGCCTGCCGCAATGCACTGGGAGCAGCCAAAATGGTGCGCATGATATTGAATTGCTTCCTGCCTGGTGCTGTCGGTCAGCGGGTGTCCAGTGCGTGCTCTTTTCGCTGGCGTTGCTGCCGGTGCGACTAGCGCAAGACTGCCACCGCCAGCCCAATAGCCTTCACAGCGCTGTAACACCAAAGCCATATCGCCCAGCGTACTGCCACGGACAAAGCCAGCCTTTACCGAATTTGCACAGCGTCCGGATATGCAAAAACGGCATTCAAGGCACAGTCGGCGGTTGTCTTGTGGATCACGATCACGGTGCAGCAAAACCTCAGCCAATGACTCGGCCTGCGTTTCACCAAGCCAAGGTGTCCATCTGGCAGTGCGCGCCAAGAATGCGTCAATCTCACCATCGCTCCACCCATCGCCAGACGGCCACGTCCATTGGCCTCTTGAGTCTGGCGCGGAGTCGTTTGCTGGCAGTCGGTGAACATTGCCAAGCCCGACACTTGGTGCGCTGGCGAAGCCATGCAATAGGATTTGAAGTTCACCATGTTCACAACCTTCACCCAAAACAGCCTTTTCTGGCCTGTGAACTTCGCTCGAAGGGTGTACTTGGCGCGCTGGCGAGGCCATACAAGTGGATTTAATGTTCACAATGTTCACCTCGGCCAGCAAAGAATCCCTGTTTTTGGCGATTTCATCCCGTAGATCAGGACTGATTCGCCCCTTTGGTGCCTCAAGGTGCAGTTTGCCAGTTGGTGTGACCGTCGCCTTTATGCCAAATTCGGCTAGTTTTGCCAGATTCATATCTCGAAAACCTCCGTTTCGGCGGTTTCGTGTGAACCTTGTGAACTTGGTGAACTTTGTTTTCTATTGTGTGGGGTCGCCAGCGCGTCAAGTATCCCTGGCCTTTGATGTTCACCGTCATCTTCACGGATGCGACCGAGATGGCAGTGAACCCCGTCGCGCTGCGCCTTTGTGTCCACGCTGACCGTAACTCCAAGCTGACGCAGTGCTGGTGCGGCCCGGCGCAGTGAGTCTGCGAAACCTTTTGGACTGCGCGGCCAGTATTCGCCATGCTCAAGACTTTTTGCATCCAGCCTGGCGGAAAGCTCTTGTAGCAGCCCTTTGACGGTGCCGTGGTAATTTCGACCCTCGTTGACAAACTCAAGGCATTGCACGGCTACCGGCGATGTGTCTATCGTGCGTCGAATTGCGTCGCGCCGATGCCTGCGGTACAAATCAAGCCACTGGCCCGGTTCATTACCTTGTGCCATGCTCATTGCTTCACCCAAGATGGCAAAATCAGCCATGCGCGGCAACTTGTTTGACGGAATTTTGACATTGGCAATCTGCGCCAGCGATGCGCTAAACAAGTCAAGCAACCCGCCGAACATCGAAGGGGCATAGCGATCAAAGTCGGCTTTAACGTCGTCCTCGGTGCGTCTATCCTTGATCGTTGGCAAACAAAGTGCGACGGCCCTATCAAGCAGATCATTTCGAGTGATAACCGCTGCGATACCGTTCAGTACAACGGGGTTGTGGACTTCAATAATCGACTCCTCGCCGTTGGTGTAGAGCGTTCTGCTTGCAGTTCCGCCACCGGTAGCGATGGTGCACAGTGCATCGGACACGTCAGCTGTGATTCCCGAGAGGTTCTCCAGACTCACAACGTGGTTATTGCGTGCTGCCACGTATACCGTTTCAACGTCTTTCGGCTTCCCACGAAGCGCAACCTGATTCGGGTCAATCAGATCACGCAATGCACGCTGCGTGCTGCTTTTTGCGCTGCCTTGCTCGCCAATCAGCTCCAGGACTGCATAGGGCGTATCACAGCGGAAGCACTCCAGCACCCATGCCAAGACTAGCGGTTGTTCCTCTTCTGGGATATTCACCAAATCCCACAGCTTGCGGTAATCGCCCCCGGCCTGGGGCATGGGCAACGGGCGCATGGCAGGTGTTCTGGTAAACCGAATGCTGGGCCTGTCAAATATTTTCCAGCCAGCCGCAGTGACCAGAACGGCCTGCCAGCTATCGTTACACAAATCAATCCAATAACCATTTGCATCTTTACCAATACGCTTGAAGGGGTGATGTTCTTCGCCGTCAAACTTGCCTTTGCCCTGTAAAGCATTACGCGCTGCGCTCAATGTCTCGTTGCTGGGTGCCTTGCCCATTTCAGAGTGGGCCAGCCAAGCCAGCCACTCGCGGTATCCACTGGACTCGACGGCCCAATGTTCAAAGTGACTGCGCCCGCCGACTTCATCGCGTTGCAGCGTTGCATAGGCATTGCGCTCTTGGTCATGCCAAAGTTGGCAACGTTCAGCGGCAAGGTCCACCAGTGCGGTAGCATCGCTTTGATCAGACCCGCCCAACCCATCTGCAAGTTCAATGTTGTGGATAAACTTATCCAGAGAACCAACGCGCACCTTGGGATTCGCCGCCTTTAGTCTGGTGCGCACGGCTTCATATTCGAGTTCATCGACGGCCTGCACAATAGAGAAAGCCTCGATAGCACCAGGCGTCAAGTGCGCCGTGGCATCAGTTTTGACAGCTTCAATCACTTGTTCGACCAAGGTCATAGCCGAATCAAACTGCTCCGTTTTTGCCTGCCTGCTCCATTCCCAATTTGATTGCTCGCGGGCCAGATCGAAAATGGATTTATCGCTGGCTCCCATGTCGGCGAATGCGGTCCAGTCAATGCGGCATTGAAGTTCTCCATGTTCACTTACACACCAACTGCGCCACATGGCAAAACCGGCACCGCTACCATTGGTCAACTGGTGCAGCGCATGACCAACAGCACGGCGCAATTCATCATCGCGTGGCGGTATTGAAGTGATGGCCGATAGCGTTTTAAACGGAAATTTGTTCTCGATTCCGGCTACAGCCAAGATGGCATCTTCGCTTGGCGGTTCAAACGATTGCGCCCCAGCAAGACAATTCTGTACAGCATCTATCCCGCAAACCTCACGAAGGTCGTCTATGTCCTTGCCCACTTGCTGGCCGAAGTCTGGAACAGCCAAAAACCCGCCAGTGGCTTTTGCTGCGGCAACTGCATGTGGGTTGGGCGCGCCATCCTTCAAATCTGCTACCAGCGTGATGCGTGCATCTTGATAACGCTGGCGCATTGTTCTTGCGACGGCCAGCAGATTACCGTCGGATAAACCGGCTACAGCCAGACCAGCGCCAGCAACAGAGCAGGTAAGCGCATCAGCGACGCCCTCTGTTACGGCGATGTCGGCCACGGTTTCTGGTAAGTCGGCGTAACTGGCCCAGAATCCTGCTGCCTTTGTCCCGCGACCACGCAAAGCAGTTTTGCGCCCAGCCCCGTCGATAAGCTCCAGACTACAAACCGCACCATCACGCTGAATGGGCACGACCAGCAAGCGGCCTTGCAGTGGCTCGCCTTTGACCTTTGGCGGATATCCAATAAGGTTCGCGGCGTGCTGTACATCAAGCTCAAATAGGTTGTCTGTCGGTTCCAAGCCTTTGCGTGCCAAATAGGGGTTATCTGCTAACGCGGGTTTCGCTGCGCGCAGAATAGCTGCGGCCAGTTCGGCAGCATGTTTCTGGTCTTGCTCGGCTTCGGCCTTGGCGCGCTCTGCCGCTTCTTGCTGTTCACTCTGGCGCTTGGCGAGTTCTTCGGCACTCGGACGTTGGTGACTGCCATCATCGCGCCAGCCTGCTTGTTGTGCTTGCCAAAACAGAGTACCGGCTTTGATCTCTCCGGGTGTTATCGACTTCCAGACGTCACGCATGGATTTTGCATCGTAACTGAAGTTACGCACGGGCACCATTTTTGTATAGTTGCCGCATGAATCAAAATCATCTCGACCTTTATACCGACTATCTGTGTGTGACTTTTGGCAAGGCAACGGCGACGGGCTTGGCTGCCATTCTGGATGGCGATG
>JAYRRD010000079.1:0-4164 GCA_041910275.1 Rhodoferax sp. | reverse complement strand
TCGGTGCCATCAAAGACGCGTTGATCGGCAAACCGTTCATACCCGCAGCGACCTAGCCTGCGTACCCTACCGGGGATCTCCGCCCACGTGAACTGCTCTCACTGTCCGTTGAAGAGCGGACAGAAACCTGAGTAGTTACCGTTTATTTACGTTTTCACCCAAGGAATCCGCACCATGTCACTGAAAGACCAGATCACCGAAGATATGAAAACCGCCATGCGTGCCAAGGACAGCGAGCGTCTGGGCACCATCCGTTTGCTGCTGGCCGCGCTCAAGCAAAAGGAAGTTGACGAGCGCATCGTGCTGGACGACACGCAGGTGATTGCCATCATCGACAAACTCATCAAGCAGCGCAAGGACAGCATTGAAGCCTTCACCAAGGCCAGCCGCATGGATCTGGCTGACAAGGAAAGTGCTGAGATGAAAGTGCTGCAGGCCTATTTGCCACAGCGCATGTCAGCCGATGCGGTGCTGGCAGAGGTCAAGGCCATCGTGGCCGAACTGGGCGCCAGTGGACCGGCAGACATGGGCAAGGTGATGGGGGTGGCCAAAACGCGCTTGGGCGGCAAGGCGGAAATGGCCGCCGTTTCAGCTGCGGTCAAAGCCGCGTTGGCTGGGTAATACGCTTACACTTTTTCCCTTGGTCAGTTGGACAAGCGCTTGCCGTGTGGCAGGCTGTCCAGGCGGCTGAACATCTGGCTGCAATAGCCCTGGATACGCAGGCACTTGTTGATTTCTTCCACCGGCAGCGGGCCGGATACCACCACGATGTCGTTGGCGCTTTCCTGCGCTCCGGAAGCCCGCAGGCGCCGACGGGTGTTGCTTGCCCAGGAGTGGATGCGCGTGGGGTTGCCGTGCTCATGCAACTTGCCCGTGCGGGCGTCGAAGGCAATCGCCACGGTATCGGTCATGAGACGCAAACGGTGTTGCCCGGTGACCTTGCTGGGCGGGGTGCTCAGGTCGTAGAGGTGGTAATTGCCCTCTTTGAGTTGGTATTGAAGTGCCATGCATATCTCCTCAGGAAGCCCGATTTTTAGGCTGGAACAAGTTGAACAAAGGTAGGAAAAAAGCTGAAATTCCGGTCAGTTCTGGTCAATCTGGTCAATTCAATCCCGTGTGACGCGCACCAGCTCCTCGCGTGAAGTGATGCCGTCGCGCACCAGACGTTCGCCATCCTCGCGCATCAAGCGCATGCCGCTGGCAATGGCTGCGGCGCGGATGTCGGCTTCGGCGCCACGGTGGTGAATCTGCGCGCGGATGGCGTCATTTGTCACCAGCAATTCAAAAATGCCCGTGCGGCCCTGGTAGCCCGTGCTTCCGCAGGCCGGACAGCCCGGACCTTTGCAGGTGGTGCACAGTTTGCGCAACAGACGCTGCGCCAGCACACCCAATAGGGAAGAACTCAGCAGGAATGGCTCAATGCCCATGTCGCCCAGACGGGTCACGGCGCTGGCGGCATCGTTGGTGTGCAGCGTTGCCAGCACCAGATGCCCGGTCAGCGAGGCTTGAATGGCGATTTGCGCCGTCTCGAAGTCGCGGATTTCACCGATCATGATGACGTCCGGGTCCTGGCGCAAAATGGCGCGCAACGCCTTGGCAAAATCCAGGTCGATCTTGGCATTGACCTGGGTCTGGCCCACGCCGGGCAACTCGTACTCAATCGGGTCTTCGACCGTCATGATGTTTTGCCGGCGGGTATCGAGTTTTTGCAGCGCTGCGTACAGCGTGGTGGTCTTGCCCGAGCCGGTGGGTCCGGTGACCAGGATGATGCCGTGGGGTTGCACCACCAGGTGCTCGAAACGTTGGAGCACATCTCCTTGCATGCCCACGGATTCCAGACTGAGCTTGCCACCGCTTTTGTCGAGTAAACGCAACACGGCGCGCTCGCCGTGGGTGCTGGGCAGGGTGCTGACGCGCACATCAACACCGCGCGTGCCGATGCGTAGCGAAATGCGGCCATCCTGCGGCAGGCGTTTTTCGGCAATATCCAGATCGGCCATGATTTTCAGGCGCGAAATCAAGGCAGCGTGCAGCGCGCGGTTGGGTTGCACCACGTCACGCAGCGCGCCATCAACCCGGAAACGCACGCTGGAATGGCGCTCGTAGGGTTCGATGTGAATGTCGCTGGCACCATCGCGCGCAGCCTGGGTCAGCAGTGCGTTGAGCATGCGGATGATGGGTGCATCATCCGAAGTCTCCAGCAAATCTTCGATAGCGGGCAGCGCCTGCATCATGCGCGACAGATCAATGTCGCTCTCGACTTCGCTGATGACGGTGGCCGCACTGGATTCGCTTTGGGCATAAGCCGCGCTGATGCGCTGGCGCAAAGGCTCCGGTGCTTCCAGCCGGACCTGGTGTACGGCAAATTTGCGCATCACTTCGGTCACACAACCCAGAGTCTGGCCGGGATCGCCGGACTCCAGGGGGGGCAACCACAGCACCAGCTTGCCGTCCTGCTCTTCCAGGAGGAGTTGCTGGCTGCGGGCAAATGCGTAGGGCAGGGGGTAGTGATTCAGGGGCAGGGCGGTAGCTTGGCTCATTGACACATTTATTGATATTTACTTATTTACGGGGGCTGTTGTTTGTAATTCACGGGCAATGGTCAGCGCTGGCAGCACGGCGTTTTCGTTGATCGGTACGGCGACGCTGGCAGCAGGCTGTGCTTGCAGCTGGTTGTTGCGCATCATCTCGTAGCGGTCGTTGGAGTACGCCAGCGTGGCGGCGGTATCGCGCACCACCACGGGCCGCAAAAACACCATCAGATTGGTTTTCTTGCGGCTGCGTGTCTCGGCCTTGAAAAGATGGCCCAGAAATGGCACTTCGGCCAGACCAGGAACTTTCTCCTGGTTGCCGGAGTATTCGTCGGACAACAAGCCACCCAGGACGATGATTTCACCGTCTTGCACCAACACGTTGGATTCGATGGAGCGCTTGTTGGTAATCAGACCGCTGGCCGAGTTGACCGAGGAGGCTTGCACACTGGAAACTTCTTGAAAAATGGTGAGCTTGACGCTGCCGTTTTCGCTGATCTGCGGTTTGACACGCAAAGTCAGGCCCACATCCTTGCGTTCGATGGTCTGGAAGGGGTTGACCGTGTTGGTGGTGGCTGCACCGGCGTTGGTGTACTGGCCGGTCACAAATGGCACGTTCTGGCCAATGACGATCTTGGCCTCTTCGTTGTCAAGTGTCAGCAGATTGGGCGTGGACAGGATGTTGCCATCGCCATTGGACTGTAAATAATGCGCCAGGAATCCCAGCACATAGACGCCGTTGGTCTGATTGGCCAGCGCAAAATTGCCGCCGGTGGCGGGCAGGGCGCCTCCGGTGGCCGCCTTGGTGGCCAGGTTGATGATATTGGTGCCGCCAATGCTGAAGTTGGTGCCCAGCATGCCGATGTTGCTGTCGCCATTTTGTCCTAGCACGCCCTGCCACTGGACGCCGAATTCGGCGGCCTTGTCGGCGTTGACCTCGGCAATCAGACTCTCCACGTAGACCTGGGCACGCCGGGCGTCGAGCTTGTCAATCACCGTGCGCAGTTGCCGGTACTGGGGTTCGGGCGCGCTGATGATGAGCGAATTGGTCGATGGGTCGGCCTGAATCTGTCCGCCCGTGGTCGGGGCTTGCTGGGACGCTGCCGCTGTCACCGCTCCGGGGTTGGCCGGGTTGGCTGTGGTGGCGCTGCGTACTTCTCCCGAGATGGCGGCGCGCAGGGTGGCCGCGAGTTTGGTGGCGTCGGCGTTTTTCAGGTACACCACGTAAATATTGCCATTGGGGTTTTGCACCTCCGGCTGGTCAAGTTTATGGATCAGGGCACGTGCCTGCGCCAGCCGCGCCGGGTTGGCCGCGCGCAGGAGCAGGGTGTTGCTGCGTGGCTCGGCCACCAGCGAGGTCTTGGCACCCCCATCGGCTGGCCCTGCACTCGGGATCGCCAGGCCGCCCGAGCTTGCGTCCAGCAAGCGCAGCACCAAGGGCGCCAGATCGACGGCAATGGCGTGTTTGAGCGCAATCACCTCGACATCGGTGCTGTTGGGCAGATCCATGGCGGCGATGATCTGGGCGATGCGGCGCAGGTTATCGCCATAGTCGGTAATGACCAGCGCGTTGTTGCCCGGATTGACGTTGATGGTGTTGTTGGGGCTGATCAGGGGGCGCAGGATGGGCAGC
>JAYRRD010000078.1:0-15433 GCA_041910275.1 Rhodoferax sp. | reverse complement strand
AAGAAAAATTGCCCATTTATCTGAGCTTCTTTGAGTTCGTTCACAACGCGAGGCGGCGTGGACGCGCTCTATTGGGGTCTCTCCTTGAAATTCTGTTGCAGCCGGAAACATGACCTCAAAACCCAATATGAGCCATATTTTTTTCCTGTTGCTCCAATACATCACGCATCATCTTGAACAACTTGGCGCGCGACCCCGCTGCGGCCAGGTACGCTTTTTCGGCCATTTGCAGAAATTCCTGCAATTCATTTGGCCGATCTGGCGTGTCTGTCATCTGTGTAGCAGGTGCATCGTGCGGTTCGTCCATCCAACCCTTGTCCTTGCCGCATAACACTTCAATTTGTCGGGCCAACTTGTCACCAATCGTCCTGGCTCCTGATTTCATCCCTGAAAAATAGGTGTTGTGTACTTGTATCAAGGCAGCAAATTCACGGTCCAATCCGTTGATTTGCTGCGAGGGCGAACGTGCCATACGTTCTGAGACGAATTCAGAAAACAATTGCAACAGGTTGGCACGGCGAACGGATGGGCGATCAGGGACTTTCATTCCTGGATTGTCCCATAGTCAACGACGTTGACTCAAGTAACTCCCCTTCCCCTGTGGGAGATGGGCTGGTGGTAGTATTCGCCCGCGCAGGCGTGGCATTGGTCGGCTGGCTGGCGGCGTAGCCTGATTCAAAATGGTGGACACGTTCGGAGCTGTCGTCCCTGGTTTGTCCGGGCACGTGAGAATGGTCTGCAATGTAGGCAAAGGAAAATCATGAATGCAGTGGTTATTGAGCATGTACGTGTTAGCGAACTGCCTGCATCCTGGCAGGAGAGGTTCCCAGGTACGGTTTTTGCCCATAGGGAGCGCGTCACCGTACGCATTGAGGAGGAAACTACCGATTCAGCAGAGCTGGCCGACATGTCGGCGGCAACTGCCAACCCGCTCTTTGGAATGTGGCATGACCGCAAGGATATGGTCGATGTGAATGGCTACGTGCGAGACCTGCGCCGACCCCGTTTCACCCTTGATTGCATGCCGCATGCTGATTGATACCGATGTGTTGATCTGGCTGGCCCGTGGTCACGAAGGTGCTGCGCAGCGTTTGGCCAATGCAGTGCCTTGGCATCTGTCGGTCGTTACCTATATCGAGTTGGCACAAGGTTGCCGCGACAAGGCTGAGTTGGCCAGACTCAAGAAGGGGCTGGCTGTGAGTCACGCGCAGTTGCTGCCACTAACCCCGGCTATCTCGGACCGGGCCATGCAGTTGATCGATGACTTTGCGCTATCACATGGACTTCAACTCGGCGACGCCCTGATCGCTGCAACGGCAATTGACCACGGACATATATTGCTGACAGGCAATATCAAGCATTTTTCATCTCTTCCCGGATTGAAACTTGATGCGTTTATGGCTTGACGATGGATGCTTCCGATCTTGTTTCCGTGGTGATAACGACTTACAACCGCAGCGACGCCTTGCTGGCGGTTTTGCAGGCCTTGTTGCACCAGAGTGACCGCCATTTTGAAGTCATTGTGGCCGATGACGGCTCGCGGGACGAACACCAGCGTGCGGTGCTGGAGTCGCCCATTGCCCAGTCTTGCCGCATCACGCATGTCTGGCATCCCGATGTGGGCTTTACGGCGTCGCGCATCCGCAACCGTGGCGTGGCGGCTTCGCATGGTGCCTATGTCGTGTTTCTGGACGGCGATTGCGTGCCCGAGGTGGACTTCATTGCCCGTCACCGGGCGCTGGCGCAGCCGGGCTGCTTTGTCAATGGCAGCCGTGTGCTGCTGTCGGCGGCATTCACCGAGCGGGTGCTGGCCACAGGGGAGCTGGTCTGTGGACATTCGCCCGGTTATTGGCTGCGGCAGCGGTTTTCGGGCCACGCCAGCAAGCTCAGTGGCCTGCTGCGCCTGCCCGATGGGGCGCTGCGGCTGCGCCGGGAGTTTTCCTGGAAAGGTATTCGCAGCTGCAATATGGGCGTCTGGCGCTCGGATTTTGAGCGGGTGGACGGTTTTGACGAATCGTTTGTCGGCTGGGGGCACGAGGATGCCGATTTTGTGCTGCGTCTCCACCATAGCGGGGTCGTGCGCAAAAACGGGTTTTGTGCGACCGAAGTCTTTCATCTGTGGCACCGGGAGGCGGCACGCAGCCAGGAGTCACACAATGCCAGCGTCGTGGTGCAGCGTGCCAAAACGACCATCACGCAACCCACGCTGGGTTTTTCGCAACCAAGGATCAGCGACGACGCTGTCATCACAAGACTGGGATAATGCCACTTATGTTTATGTTCATGCGCCATGTTTCTCTTCTGCTGGCAGCGCTGCTGTGTTTGCCGGCACTGGCCCAGTTCCGGGTGGAGGTGTCGGGGGTGGGTTTGACCCAGTACCCGATAGCCGTGGCAGCGTTTCGCGGTGACGACACCGCGCCGCAGAAAATCGGGGCCATCGTGGTGGCCGATCTGGAGCGCAGCGGCCAGTTTCGCGCCGTTGACACGGGCAATGCGGTACTCGATGAAACCTCGCGTCCGGAAGTTTCCACTTGGCGCCAAAAAGGTGCCGATGCCCTGGTGACCGGCAGCATCAGCCGTCTGGCCGATGGGCGTTTTGATGTGCGTGTGCGTCTGTGGGATACGGTGCGCGCGCAAGATCTGGGCGGCCAGAGTTATGCGGTCGTTGCGGGTGATTTGCGGCTGGTTGCGCACTATGTGGCGGACTTTGTGTACGAGAAAATCACCGGCGACAAGGGCATTTTCTCGACCCGCATCACCTACGTGACCAAGGTGGGAACAGCTTACAACCTGTGGGTGGCCGATGCCGATGGTGAGAATGCGCAAAGCGCGCTCCACAGTCCCGAGCCTATCATCTCGCCCTCCTGGGCGCCCAATGGGTCACAGATTGCCTATGTATCGTTCGAATCGCGCAAGCCGGTCATTTTTGTGCACGATGTTTCATCAGGCAAGCGCCGATTGGTTGCCAACTTCAAAGGCTCCAACAGCGCCCCGGCCTGGTCGCCCGATGGCAAGACGCTGGCGGTCACCCTGAGCCGCGATGGCGGATCGCAGCTGTATCTGCTGGATGCCAATGGCGGCGAGCCCCGGCGTTTGACGGAATCGAGCGCCATCGACACGGAGCCGACTTTTTCTGCCGATGGTAAAACCATTTATTTTGTCAGCGACCGTGGCGGCGCCCCCCAGATTTACCGCATGCCCGCAACGGGCGGTAATCCCGAGCGGATCACCTTTGGCGGCACCTACAATGTGTCCCCTTCCGTGAGCCCGGATGGCAAATGGTTGGCCTATATCGCACGGGTGGGGGGTGCTTTCAAGTTGCACGTGATGGATCTGGCCAGCGGTGTGGCCAACGCGGTGACCGATACTGCAGCGGACGAAAATCCCAGTTTTTCCCCCAATAGCCGCCTCATCATCTATGCCACCCAGCAGCAAGGGCGCGAGGCACTGATGACGACGACCGTGGACGGAAAAATCAAGGCGCGTCTGGCTGGGCAAGGCGGAGATATTCGTGAACCCGGCTGGGGTCCGATGCAGAAATGATGTGTTTTATTAGGAGCGTTGTGGAATGAATCGATTGATGTTGGCGGTGGTGGTCACCGCTTTTTTAGGTGCTTGCGGCTCGTCCGTCAAGCTTGACGACAAGGTGCCAGTGGATGATAAATCCGGGACACCTGTGTATCCCGGCGGGGCAGATGGTCGGAACGCTGGTGGCCAAAGCAGCGTGGCTGCGGTGGATATTGGCAAATCCACTTCCTCTTCGGTGGCCCAGTCGGCGAACCGCATTGTGTATTTTGATTTTGACAGTGCGGCGATCCGGCCCGAGTTTCAACCCTTGATCGAGTCGCATGCACGGGGAATCAAGGCCGATAAAAACAAGCGCGTTGCCATCGAAGGCCACACGGACGAGCGCGGTGGGCGTGAATACAACCTGGCCCTGGGGCAGCGGCGCGCGGAGTCGGTACGGCGTGCCATGGCTTTGCAGGGTGTTCCCGAGAGCCAGATGGAGGCCATCAGCTTTGGCAAGGAAAAGCCCGCCGAACTGGGGTCTTCCGAGGCAGCCATGGAAAAAAACCGGCGCGCTGAAATCACCTACCGATGAACAGGCATTTGCCCTTGCGGCGTTCGTTTCGCCAGGCGCTGGCTGTTGCTGCGCTTTCGTCGTACCTTGCAAGCGCGTCGGCCGGTCTTTTTGACGATGAAGAGGCGCGCCGGGCCATTCTGGATTTACGCCAGAGGGTACAGGCCACCGAGCAAAAACTTGCCGAGGAAAAGCGCCGTTCCACGGAGGATATGGCGCAACTGCGCAGCAGCTTGGTTGAATTGCAAAACCAGCTCGATGGCCTGCGCGGTGAAGTTGCCAAGTTGCGCGGTCAGAACGAACAGATAGCGCGCGATCTGGCGGATATGCAACGCCAGCAAAAGGAGAACACGCAGAACGTCGATGAGCGCTTGCGCAGGTTCGAGCCGGCGCGCATGAGCCTGGATGGCCGTGAATTCAGCGTGGAGCCGGATGAGAAGCGGGAATATGAAGCTGCCATGGCACTGTTTCGCAAAGGCGAATTTGCTGCCGCCCAGACGGCTTTTGTCGGTTTCCTGAACCGGCGCACCAACAGCGGCTTTCGTCCATCGGCCTTGTTCTGGCTGGGCAATGCCCAGTACGCGATCAAGAACTACAAGGACGCCATGGCCAGTTTTCGCACGCTGACCGCCCAGACGCCGGACCATGTGCGCGTTCCCGAGGCGATACTGGCGATTGCCAATTGCCAGCTGGAAATGAAAGATACCAAGGCAGCGCGCAAAACCCTGGAAGACCTGATTGCCATGCACCCGAAGTCCGAGGCCGCGCAGGCCGCCAAGGACCGTCTGGCGCGTTTCCCGTAGCGTGCAATGGAACAGCGGCGCTTTGCGGGCCTGGAGCGCCTCTATGGCCCGGAACCCGCCGCCTTGGTGCGTGCGGCGCACGTTGCCGTGGTCGGCATTGGTGGCGTGGGTTCCTGGGCGGCGGAGGCGCTGGCGCGCAGCGGTGTGGGGCGTCTGACCCTGATTGACATGGACCACGTGGCCGAGTCGAACATCAACCGCCAGATTCAGGCTGTCAGCACCACCATCGGCATGGCCAAAATCCTGGCCATGCAAGAGCGCATTGCCCTCATCAACCCCGCATGCGCAGTCACCTGCGTCGATGCCTTTGTGGAAAGTGCCAACTGGCCGTCGCTGTTGCCAGCGCCAGTGGATGCCACCATTGACGCCTGCGACCAAGTGCGTGCCAAGACGGCCATGGCCGAGTGGGCGCGGCGTACCAAGCATCTGTTTATTGCGGTGGGCGCTGCCGGTGGCAAGCGCCATGCCCACCAGGTTGATATTGCGGACCTGAGCGAAACCACGCACGATCCCCTGCTGGCGCAGCTGCGCTACCGGCTGCGCAAGGCCCATGGCGCGCCACGCGGGGCCAGGAAAATGGGCATATCCTGTGTTTTCAGCCGTGAGGCGGTGGCCGCCGCCGATGCAGCGTGCGCTGCCGAACAGAGCGACAACACCCTGAATTGCCACGGTTACGGCTCCAGCGTGGCAGTCACAGCAACCTTTGGCATGTGTGCCGCAGGCTGGGTGGTCGATAAAATTTCCCGCCAATACTCCTAGACTCCTGAACTCCTGAATATCGTCCAGACCATGACCATTCCTTCCCAGACACTGCATATTGATCTTGGTGAACGCAGCTACCCCATCGTCATTGGCACAGGTCTGCTGGGCGATCCACAGACCTATGCCAACTTACCCGCTGCCAGCGCCGCGCTGATTGTCACCAATACCACGGTGGCACCCTTGTACGCACAAGCTCTGCAGACGGCTTTGCAGCAGCGTTTCAAGGCCGTGCACACGGTGGTCCTGCCCGACGGTGAGGAATACAAGACATGGCAGACGCTGAACCTGATTTTTGACGCCTTGCTGGAGCAAGAGTGCGACCGCAAGACGGTACTATTTGCGCTGGGCGGCGGCGTGGTGGGGGACATGACCGGGTTTGCCGCTGCCAGTTACATGCGCGGCGTGCCGTTTGTGCAGGTTCCCACCACGCTCTTGTCGCAGGTGGATTCCTCGGTGGGGGGAAAGACGGGCATCAACCACCCCTTGGGCAAGAACATGATCGGCGCTTTCTACCAGCCCTTGCTGGTGGTGTGCGACCTGGACACCCTGCGCACGCTTGCCCCCCGCGAGGTCAGCGCCGGGCTGGCAGAAGTCATCAAATACGGCCCGATTGCCGATCTGGAATTTTTCGACTGGATAGAAACCCATATCTGCGCCTTGCGTGCGTGTGAAACGCCTGCCTTGATGCATGCCGTACGGCGCAGCTGCGAGATCAAGGCCTGGGTGGTGGCGCAGGATGAGCGCGAGCAGGGCTTGCGCGCCATCCTGAATTTTGGCCACACCTTTGGCCATGCCATTGAAGCCGGTATGGGGTATGGCCAATGGCTGCACGGCGAGGCTGTGGGGAGCGGCATGGTCATGGCGGCGAACCTATCCGAACGGTTGGGTCTGCTGGATGCGGCATTTGTGCAGCGTTTGAGCGCACTGATTGCCCAGGCAGGTTTGCCCGTGCGCGGCCCGCAGTTGCCTTCTGCCACTACCAGCGGTGGCAATGCTGCGGCCTACCTGGCGTTGATGCGGCATGACAAAAAATCGCAGGCCGGGGAAATCCGGTTTGTGCTGCTGGATGGCCCAGGCCGTGCCACGGTGCGTGCGGCGCCCGATGCACTGGTCTGCGCGGTGATTGATGCGTGCAGCACCTGAAGCCTGAAGCTGGCGATGTTTGGCGCGCTTTTTTCATCCATCAGAGCCCATCTGGTGCTGCTGGTTTTGGCGCTGGTCGTTCCGCTTGCGGGTCTTTTTGCGTACAACGTCTACGACGACGTATCCCATGCGGTCAATCAGACCCGTGCCTCGTTGCGCACGATTGCGAGCATTCTGGCCACCAATACTGGTCGCACAATTGCCGCAGCGCGGCGCACGCTCGAAGGTCTGGCGCAGCGGCCATGGATTCAATCCATGGATGGTTCGCTCTGTGGTGAATCCCTGCGGGACTTGCATACCCTCAATCCTGGTTTTTCGACCATTGTGGTGACCGACCTCCAAGGGGAGGTGCTGTGTTCGGCGGTGCCTCCGCCCGTTGGACAATCGGTGGATGTGGGGGAGACAGACTGGTTCCAGACCTTTCTGGCACGCAAGAAATTCACCGTTGGCAAACCGCATATTGGAAAAATAACGGGCAAGTGGGTTTCCGTATTGAGCATGCCCATTCTGGATGTGCAGCAGCGCATGGTGGGGGCCGTGCATTTGCCGCTGGATTTGGGTGCCTACGACCCCGGAATCCCGGAAGAGCAGTTGCCAGCGAGCAGCCGTTTCGGGTTTTTTTCTACCGATGGCACTCTGGTATGGCGCAACCAGGACCCGGAGCACGTGATTGGCACCAAGCCTGACGCCGAGGCCGCGCGCCGCATCGTGGAAGTGCACGACGGCGAGTTTGAAAGCCGCGCCGTGGATGGGGTTGTGCGTTTGTTTTCGGTGGTGCCGATACCCGAGGCCGATTGGGTGGCTTTCGTGGGAGTGCCAATCGAATCGGCATACGTCCATGTGCGTGCGCGCAGCATGCGCGTGGCCATTGTCAGTGCGATTGCCCTTGGGGCGTTGGTGTGGCTGGTGCTATTGCTGGCACGGCGCATCGAGCGGCCCGTGCGTTCGCTGGCCGGGGCAGCACGGGCCATCGGGCAAGGCCATACGGGTGTGCGTGCCGAACCTTGCGGCCCGGCAGAATTGGCAATGGTGGCAACCGAATTCAATGCGATGGTGGAAGCGCGCCTGCACGTTGAAGTCGAGCTGGAAAAGAGCCGACGCCAGCTGGAAGACAGTGTGCGCGAGCGTGTCGCAGCGCTGGAGCAGGCGCCTCTGGGAATCTGGATGTTCGATGCCAGGGGCGTCATCATCGAATGCAATGCCAAGTTTGCCGAGTATGCCGGTGCGCCCAGGGAAAAAATCATTGGATTCAACATGCTGACCGATGCACGCGATCAGGCGCTGGCGGAGCCGGTACGGCGCTCGTTGGCGGGGGAGACGGTGTCCATTGAAACCGCGTACGAGTCCACCACCGGCAAGGTGCGCTCCATCTACCACTACCAGTTCAAGCCGGTGTTTGACAAGGACAGGTTTGTGTGTGTGCAGTGCTTTGTGGAGGACATTTCTGCACGCAAACAGGCCGAGGCGCGCCTGAAACTGTTTGCCAGCGTGTTCACCCATGCGCACGAAGGCATCATGATCACCGATGCCCAGGGGCTGATTGTCGAGGTGAACGACGCCTTTGCCGCCATTACCGGCTACAGCCGGGACGAATCGGTGGGCCGAGAACCCTATTTGCACCGGACCGAGTCGCAAGCACCCGATTTTTTGGCGTCCTTGCGGCAAAAACTCAAGACCCAGGGGAGCTGGAGCGGGGAAATCTGGAACCGGCACAAAAACGGCCAACTGTATGCGGCGCTGCTTACGGCCAGCGCGGTACGCAATGCCAGCGGCGAGACGGAAAACCACGTGTGCATGCTGACCGATATTACCCACCTCAAAGAGCAGCAGCAGCGATTGGAGCATGCGGCACAGCACGATCCGCTGACGGGTTTGCCCAACCGCATGTTGCTGGGTGACCGCTTGCAGCAGGCCATGGTGCGTTGCCAGCGCCAGGGTACGGGACTGGGGGTGGTGTATCTGGACCTGGATGGCTTCAAGGACGTCAACGACCAGTATGGGCACGATGTGGGCGACCAATTGCTGGTGTGCGTAGCACAAAGGCTCAGGGCCGCGTTGCGCGAGGGTGACAGCCTGGTGCGCATGGGGGGCGACGAGTTCGTTGCCCTGTTGGCTGATCTGGAGCGGCTGGAAGATGCTGCGCCGGTGCTGGAACGCTTGCTGCTGGCGGCAGCCGAACCCGTGGCGGTGGATGCACACGTGCTGCAGGTATCCACCAGCATCGGCATCAGCTACTTCCCCCAGGACAATATGGATGCCGACCACTTGCTCCGCCACGCCGACGCGGCCATGTACCGGGCCAAGCAAACCGGCAAGAACCGCTACTGTGTGTATGACGTATGACGCAGCTATGTAGCCTGTGTAACCTTGGTGCTAAGGGCAGGCCCTTGTTACTACGTTCTTAGTAGCTGCCCCCGCTTATCCCACGGGGGCTGTAGGCCTATTTGATGCCAAATTCAGGCCAAATCGAGGCTAAAAACGTGCCACACAGGCTTGCGGGAAGCATCCGTAGTGCGGTTTTGGTGTTTTTGATATCACGGGTGATATGAAACTGAAAACTATGCATTATTCCTTGGATGTTCGTCCGTTTTGATGACCACAATACACACGGTCTGTAAGCCAATGCAGTTGCTTGCCTTCGGACGATGCCAATCCGCTAAACTGTTTCCAACTTTGACCCAACGAAACACATCCATGCACTATCCCACATCGCGTCGCAACCTGATCAAAACTACTGGCGCTGCACTCGCCCTGGTGCACGTGCCTTCCATACATACACAGGCACACGCGCAGGAGGCTCCTCGCCGTTTTGAACCCAGGCCCGAGGGCTGGCGTACTTTTGAGGTTACGACCACCGTACAACTGCGCGAATCCAAAGGCAAGGCGCTCATATGGCTGCCGGTGCCGTCGGTCAATACTGCATGGCAGCGGACACAAGACAGCAGCTGGTCAGGCAACGGCTCGGACATGTACCTTGCTGCGGACGGCGATACCGGGGCCAAGACACTGGTAGCCACGTTCGATGCTGCTACGTCGCAGCCCACCGTCGTACTCACCCACCGTGTCCAGACGCAAAACCGCGCCGTTGACTGGAGCCAGCGCGCCGCAGCCCCGGTTGATCCAGCCGATCCAGCGGACCTGCGCCGCTGGATACAGCCCAGTGGACTGATTACGACCGACGGCATTGTCCGCAAGGTGGCCAGCCAGATCGTTGCGGGCGCGCGCAGTGACCGTGAAAAGGTACAGCGCATCTACGACTGGATCATCGTCAGCACCTACCGCGAGCCCAAGGTACGCGGTTGCGGCGTGGGCGACATCAAGGCCATGCTGGAAACCGGAAATTTAAGCGGCAAGTGCGCGGACATCAACGCGCTTTTTGTCGGGCTGTGCCGCGCCGTGGGCGTGCCCGCCCGTGACATCTACGGCATCCGCCTCGTTCCCAGCGCTTTCGGCTATCGGGAACTGGGTGGCAACCCGGCCAGCCTGAAAGGCGCGCAGCACTGCCGGGCCGAGGTCTATCTGAAATCCCATGGCTGGGTGGCCATGGACCCGGCGGACGTCACCAAGGTCATGCGCCAGGAGACACCCGAGTGGATCAAGGATGCCGGCCATCCCATCGTCGCCCCGGTGCGCAAAGCCCTGTTCGGAAGCTGGGAGGGCAACTGGATGGCTTACAACAGCGCCAGCGATGTCGCCCTGCCCGGAGCCGGGCAAGGCAAACTCGCCTTCTTCATGTACCCACAGGCGCAAACCGACGCCGGAGCGCGCGACCCCTACGACCCCGATTCGTTTGCGTACCAGATCACGGCACGCGAGGTTTCATCCTGAATACGACACCGACACCGACACTTGCGCTGGCTGCCATCGCAGCGTTGCTGGCCTCGACGTGCTGCGTGCTGCCACTGGTACTGGTGCTGCTGGGTATATCCGGTGCGTGGATTGGCCAATTGCGCTGGTTCGAACCGTACTCCACAGCGTTGATGGTACTGGCCATGGCCTCACTGGGTCTGGCGGCATGGCAGCTGTTTCGACCAGCGCCAGATGATGGGCATACGTGCAATGCCGATGCAAACAATGGCCCGGAGTGCCGCAAGGTCCATGTGGCGGCGCGCCGCTGGTTCTGGCTGGTCGCGTTGCTGACGCTCATCCCGCTCCTGTTGCCGCTTGCCGCACCCTTGTTCTACTGAAAGAAAGCATCCCATGAAAAAACTCCTGACGGCCACTGGTGCTGCGCTGCTGATTGGAGCGACCCCGGCATTCGCCGCCATCCGGCAGGTGACTTTGACCGTGCCCACGATGGACTGTGCCACCTGCCCTATCACCATCAAAGCCGCATTGCTCAAGGTGCCTGGTGTCAGCCGGGCAATGGTGAGCTATACCGAGCGCAATGCCAAAGTGACTTACGATGATGCCAAAACAGACGTCAAGACCCTCACCCAGGCGACGGACGCCGCCGGATACCCGTCGTTTGTGGCCGAAGAAAAGTAGCAACCATCGCCAAGGCATCGCTAAAGCACCGCATCCACCCAACGGCTGGCCGCAGGACTGCTCCAGTCGCATTCACCCACGATAACAAATCGCACCTGGCCCAGACGGTTGATGGCCACGCTGCTGGGGAAGATGCGCACGCCAAAGGCCTTGGCTGCCCTGCCGTCCTCGTCCCGCAGCACGGGCAGTTTCAAGGCTGTCGCGTCAATGAAACGGCGCACGGCAGCCGTGGTCTCGCGGTAGTTGACCGCCATCACCTGCAAACCCCGGTCCTTGTGGCGTAGCGCCAACTGCTCCAGCGACGGCATTTCGCTGCGGCAAGGCTCACACCAGCTCGCCCAGAAATTCAACAGCACCGGCTTGCCCTTCTGCGCAGCAAGGCTCCATACCGCCCCATCCATATCCGGCAGTTGCAAGTTTGTGATGGTTTTGCGCGACCAGGGCTGAAACCGGGGTTGCGCACCAACGGCCAGGATCGGCCAGGGCGCTGCAAGGCAAACCGTAGCCGCCAACACACTACGGCGGCTGGCCATGGTCCGTGGACAGGCTGTGAAAATACGCCAGCACCTGCGCCGCCTCGCCGCTGAAGACGATCCGCTGCTCCCGTTGTTGCCGCTGGTAGGTGTACATCGGGTCGTAATAGCCCTGGAGCAAGGCGCTGATCCACACCCGGTGCAGACTGGGGTCGCCCTGCTGGTGGTGCTCCAGGGCCAGGGCCATGGACGCGCTCAATTGCAGGTGGCGTTCGCCGCCCAGGCGCTTGGCAATCCGGTCCAGACTCAGCAGGAGTTGCTGTGCAAAGCGGGCGAAGCCTACTTGCGCACCATACAAGGCGGTGAAAGCGGCAAGCTGGTCCACGGTGTATTCCCGCAGGATGCGCTCCACCCGCTGCTCAAAAGGCGCTTCCAGCCACACCAGCGGCACTTGCCGCAGGCGCTGGTACAGTTCCAGCGGGGTGGCACAACTGCCGATATGGTGGCCCTCATCCTCCACCACCAGATGCGTGATGCCAGCGGCCTGCTTGCGCAGCAGGTCGATGGCCAGAGCGTTTTCAAAGTCGATCTGTGTCGGCTGGCCTGTGGGGTACTGGCCAAAGCTGGAGCCGCGATGCCTGGCGTGGCCTTCGAGATCAATGGCGTTGGGCAGTTGCCGCAGCAGCTCGGTCTTGCCGCAGCCGGTGAGGCCGCCCAGCACAGCAAAGTGGCCGTCGCGTACGCTATCCTCCAGGACGCGCAGCAGATACCGGCGCATCTCCTGATAGCCACCGACCACCCTGGGGTAATCCATACCCGCCTCGTCCTTCAACCACTGCTGCGCAATCTTCGAGCGTAATCCCCCCCGAAAACAATACAACACCCCTTGCGGATGTTGACGGGCAAAGTCCGCCCAGGCGGCGATGCGCCCGGCCTTGATATCTCCGCTGACCAGCCGGTGGCCCAGCGCTATCGCCGCTTGCTGGCCGCGCTGCTTGTAACAGGTACCCACCGCCTCGCGTTCGCTGTCGTCCATCAGCGGCAGATTCACGGCGCCAGGAAAAGCGCCCTTGGCAAACTCGACGGGCGCGCGCACGTCCATCATCGGCACGTGCTCCAGCAACAATCTGCGGTAGTCGGTGGTAGTGGTGGTATCGGCATTCATGGATCAATACACCTCGACCGCGTAGGCGCTTGCTGCGCGCAGTTCACCGATGCGCTGCAAGGCCAGCCCCAGTTCAGCGGCGATGGCGAGGAACTCCGCCTCGCCGGCGGGCGTGACCGCCACCAGCAGACCGCCACTGGTCTGCGGGTCACACAAAAGCTCCTTGTCCGCCTTGCCAATCGGCGTCACGCGCTGGCCGTAACTGTCGAAATTACGCTGGGTACCGCCGGGTACACAGCCAGCATCCAGGTAATATGCCACCCCCGGCAGGCGCGGCACGGCGGCGGCCTCCAGATGGGCGGTAAGGCCGCTGCCATCGGCCATTTCCACCAGATGCCCAAGCAGGCCAAAGCCGGTCACATCGGTCATGGCGGCAACACCGGCCAGCTTGCCAAAGCGGCTGCCGGGGCGGTTGAGCGTACACATCCAGTCCCGCGCCACGCCCACATCTTCGGGCAACAGCAGGCTGCGCTTTTCGGCGGTGGTGTAAATACCGATGCCCAACGGCTTGCTCAGGTACAAGCGGCAGCCAGCCGTGGCGGTGTCGTTGCGCTTGAGATGCTGTCTGGCCACCACGCCGGTGACGGCCAGGCCGAAGATAGGCTCCGGCGCATCAATCGAATGGCCGCCCGCCAGCGGAATTCCCGCTGTATCACACATGCTGCGCCCGCCCCGCACCACCTCGCGCGCCACTTCCGGCGGCAGCACGTTCACCGGCCAGCCAAGGATGGCAATCGCCAGCAGCGGGTCAGCGCCCATGGCGTAAATGTCGCTGATGGCATTGGTCGCCGCGATCCGGCCAAAGTCGAACGGGTCATCAACAATCGGCATGAAGAAGTCCGTGGTGGAAACCACCCCGCGTTCCCCGTCCAGTGCATCCAGCGCATACACCGCCGCATCGTCCCGCGAGGCATTTCCCACCCACAGCCGAGGGTCCAGGTTCTGCGCGCCGCTGCCCGCCAGGATCACATCCAGCACCTTGGGACTGATCTTGCAGCCACACCCCGCCCCATGGCTGTACTGGGTGAGACGGATGGGTTTTTCAGTAACGGGAGTTTGGCTCATGGCGCGCTCAAAAGAAGAGGATAAGGGAGAGGAAAAGCGCGTACTGTAACAAGTGCCATGCATCCACACACACCATTCCAACGGGTAAAAACGGCACAGTTTAATGGCCAAATCAGCCGTTTGCGCTTGCGGGATGAGCGGGTGCAGATGCGTATTTCATAGCAGATCAGACAGTGCACGTAATGCCTTCCAGGGCCGATTTTTTGGCATTTTTTTGCGGCAAATCAGCCAGAAAACCCCATGGGACGAGCGGGTACAGCTATTAAATCAGGAGAATCATGGTTTTGCATGATTTCGGCCAGCGAACAAGAATTTTCAACCGACGCAGAAATGTTTCCCCAGTGCCCAGGCTATAGTGCAGGCAGCAAATCTGCTCACGCAACTGGTCCAGCAGCCGGGTTGATTGAAAAACCGGCGAGCTGGCTTTTTTCAGGGGGAATGTTATGGCTGTTCATTTATGCGGCAAGTCGGCAAGGTCAGCTTCTCGCCCCTGGCTTTTGGCGTTGGGCTTGTTGCGTGTGGTCACTTGGCGGGTGATTGAGAAATTGAAACTCATCCTCTTGCTGTTGAGCGCGGTATTGGCTGTTGAAGTATCAGCCGACAGTGGAAACAGCATCAACGGAATGTGGGTGGTTGATGCAGCGGCAACGGAACGGGCTGTATTGGAGATGGCTCCGCAAGCGGAAGCAGCAGAGATTGCGCGCGGATTCCTCGTCGTGGGAGGTTACTTCACCAATCTGACGTTTTTTGTGGAGGATGATTCTGTTACGCCTTCCCTTTCCGGCGACGCACGTAGCAAAAGGGATAAGTTCAAACTTGTCTCACAAAACCCAACGGAAAGAAAGTACGAACGAACCGATGGCAAACCACTCGATGATGGTCTCACAATAACCATTGTGAACAGTGAGAACATACGCATTGTTGGTCAAAAAACTTTTCCCCTCATACTGTGGAAACGGGTGTCACCCCAGCAAGTACAAAAACGCGAATATTGGAAGGAACATGAAGTTACATGGTTTGCATCAATCCAGAGAGTTGTTGACCATCTTTTGGCCCAGGATATTCAGCAAACGCCACTCGTACCTCCCAAGCGCTGGAGCGAAGATGTGGAACTCAGCAATGGACGGCGCATCCAGGTCGAGCGGGAGATAATTTACACGTTCAAGCATTCGATGGGGGACGCCGGAGGTGGTTTTGGCTTGTTCAAGAACAAACTTCGTAACCACCGCCTCCAGTTCAAACATCCGAAGACTGGCAAACGCATTGACTGGCAAGGCGATCCGTCTTTTACCCCCGTGCTGCTGGACTTGATCTAGGCTGTCCAAAAACGACTCAAAATTGCCAATTTCTCTACCCCGAGAAACGGCCCCATTTCCTGCAGAAAAAGACCACACGAGCACCACCGTAGCAATTGGTTAATATCGCCCTCAGCGTTATGGTTACACGCATTTTT
>JAYRRD010000077.1:0-10371 GCA_041910275.1 Rhodoferax sp. | reverse complement strand
TCGGTGCCATCAAAGACGCGTTGATCGGCAAACCGTTCATACCCGCAGCGACCTAGCCTGCGTACCCTACCGGGGATCTCCGCCCACGTGAACTGCTCTCACTGTCCGTTGAAGAGCGGACAGAAACCTGAGTAGTTACGAATTTTTCGTGATTTTTAATGTTGCTCTGGATGTCCTGTGCATCCAAACGGTTACATCGAAACAGCCCGTTTTTCGCGTTTGTGCAATACATCACTTTTATAGCGCATCGCTTGCAAAATCGGCCAGACGCGAACGCTCGCCGCGCGCCAGCGTGATGTGCCCGCTGTGGGGCCAGCCCTTGAACCGATCCACCGCGAACGTCAGCCCCGAAGAGCCTTCGGTCAGGTAAGGTGTGTCAATCTGGGCCAGGTTGCCCATGCAGACGATCTTGGTGCCTGGCCCCGCGCGGGTGATGAGGGTTTTCATCTGCTTGGGGGTCAGGTTTTGCGCCTCGTCAATGATGACGTATTTGTTGAGAAAGGTGCGCCCGCGCATGAAGTTCATGCTCTTGATCTTGATGCGGCTGCGGATCAGCTCGCTGGTGGCGGCGCGGCCCCATTCACCGGCACTGGTATCGGTTTTACTGAGCACTTCCAGGTTATCGTCGAGCGCGCCCATCCAGGGACCCATTTTTTCTTCTTCGCTACCCGGCAGGAAGCCTATGTCTTCGCCGACGCTGACGGTGGCACGGGTGACGATGATTTCGGTGTAGCGGCGGTCATCGAGCACCTGGGGCAGGCCAGCGGCCAGTGCCATCAAGGTCTTGCCGCTGCCAGCTGTGCCGGTCAGGCTGACAAAATCGATTTCCGGGTCCAGCAACAGGTTCATGGCAAAGTTCTGCTCCCGGTTGCGCGCGCTAACTCCCCAGACGGCGTTCTTCAGGTGCGTGAAATCGCGCAGCGTTTTGATGACCGCTGTGCTGCCCCGTATCTCGGTGACGCGTGCATACAGGCTGGGCTCTCCAGGCGACTCGAAATACACAAACTGGTTGATCAGCATGTCGGGAACGATAGTGCCGCTGATCCGGTAGAACGTGTGCTGGCCCTGTTGCCAGCTCTCGATGGCCTGTGCGTGGCTGGTCCAGAAGTCCGGGGGCAAGGCCAGGGTGCCAGAATACAGCAGATCGCCATCCTCCAGTGCCTTGTCGTTCTGGTAATCGTCGGTCTTCAGACCCAGCGCACGCGCCTTGATGCGCATGTTGATGTCTTTGGAAACCAGCACCACCTCGCGCGGCGCCAGAGCCTCGCGCAAAGCCTGCACCACGCCCAGAATCTGGTTATCGGCTTTGCCCTGGGGCAAGCTGGTGGACAGGGTGTAGTCCAGGGGCTGTGTCTGGAACAAGAGCTTGCCGCGTGCTTCCTTGTTGCCGGTGCTGGCCAGATCGAAACCGGCGGCGACATCGGCACCGTGTATGCCCGCCAGTGCATCGAGTGCGCGGCTGGTCTGCCGGGCGTTGCGGGCGACCTCGGTCATGCCCTTTTTGTGCGCATCCAGCTCTTCCAGCACAATCATGGGCAGATAAATATCGTGTTCCTCAAAACGAAACAACGATGTCGGGTCGTGCAGCAGCACATTGGTGTCAAGGACGAAGAGTTTGGTCAGATCACCAGACGCCGCTGCTTTCACCGTGGATGCCGGTCTGGATTTTCGGGTGGTATTGTTATTGTGCTTGCCGTGTCTGGCTGCCTGGACGTCTGTGACCACAGCCGCCGTTGTTATGGCCACGGTTTTTATTTCCATTGGCTCTTGCGGGGAGAGTGCACGGGCGACGCTGTGGGCAAGTGCCGCAAACGCCTTGGCGGGCAGGCGATCAGCTTTTTTGGTGGGGGCGGGTGGTAAAGGCATGGGATTGGGGTCTACGAAGGTGTTGGCTGCCCGCTGCCCCCTAGCGGGCAACGTGCTGTCAAGCGTGTTTCTTGAGCGATTTGACCGCCATTAGAACATCGTCCACGTGACCTGGGACTTTGAGACCGCGCCACTCTTCTTTCAGAATGCCATCGGCTCCGACTAAAAAGGTACTGCGCTCTATGCCCTTGACCTTCTTGCCGTACATGATCTTGTTCTTGACAACACCAAACATGTGGCACATCTTTTCCTCAGTGTCAGCGATCAACTCAAACGGAAGTTCAAGTTTGCTCTTGAACTCGTCGTGCGATTTCATGTTGTCGCGCGAAACACCGAAAACCGCCGCCCCGGCCTTGACAAAATCCTTGTATTTGTCGCGGAACTGCATGGCTTCGGTGGTGCAGCCAGGTGTGTTGTCTTTGGGATAAAAATACAACACCACCGCCTTGCCGACATGGGTGGTGTTGGTGACCTTGACGCCGCCGGTTGCGTTGGCTTCAAATTCAGGTAGGGGTTTGTTAACAACGATAGCCATAGGATACTTTGAGTCTCGTGTTTTAGAGGTGTCAGTCGAAGGAAATGGGGTAAAACGTGGTATCGTCTTGCGCCCCTAGCTGTGGGCGCGTATTTTACCCCGAAATAACAACCCTGTTGGCATTCGCATCAATCCAGGCTTTCTGGAGTGGACTCACAACAACAGGGCTGCCACCACCTTGCGCCCTTCGCCGATCAGAAAGTTGTAGGTGCGGCACGCAGCCTGGGTATCCATGGTTTCCAGCCCGATGCGCTTGGCGTACAGCGCCTGTAGCCACTGTGGCGGTGGGAACTGGATGCGGCTGCCGCTGCCGAAAATGACCAGTTCGGTATCCATCGTGGCGAGCCGGTCAAAATGGCTGGCCTGCAGGTCCTCGAAATTGGCGCATCCCCAGGCAAAGCGCTCGCCAGCAGAACTGATAACCAGACTGGACGTGCATTTTTCGCCGTTGATGGCCACCCAGCCGGGGCCATAGGCCGTGACGGACAGGCCTGGGATGGTGTCTGGGTGCAGTTTCATGGTACTTGGGAGCAAGTTGGAGAGTTGGAGAGTTTGCTGCTGGCTGAACTGTGGTCAAATTATAGGTTTCGTCCTGTGACAATGACCCTTGGAGGGACTTTGAAGACCATTCGCAAATCGGCCAAACTGGCCAACGTCTGTTATGACATCCGTGGCCCCATCATGGACCGGGCGCGCCAGATGGAGGAAGAGGGCCAGAAAATCATCAAGCTCAATATCGGCAATCTGGCGCCGTTCGGTTTTGATTCGCCCGAAGAAATCCAGCAGGACATGATCCGCAACCTGCCCAATTCCGCTGGTTACTCGGATAGCAAAGGCATTTTTGCGGCACGCAAGGCCGTGATGCACGAAACGCAGCGCCTCGGCGTCAAAGGGGTGACGCTCGACGACATTTACCTGGGCAATGGCGCCAGCGAATTGATCGTGATGTCCACCAATGCCTTGCTCGATGTGGGCGACGAGCTGCTGCTGCCCGCGCCGGACTACCCCTTGTGGACAGCGGCGGCCAGCCTGTCGGGCGGCACACCGGTGCATTACCTGTGTGACGAGGCCAATGGCTGGATGCCCAATCTGGACGACATCCGCGCCAAGATCACGCCGCGCACCAAGGGAATCGTGGTCATCAACCCCAATAACCCGACGGGTGCCCTGTATTCACGTGCATTGCTGCAAGGCATTGTGGATATTGCCCGCCAGCACGGCTTGGTGATTTTTGCCGATGAGGTCTATGACAAGGTGCTTTACGACGGCGTGACGCACACCACGATGGCTTTGTTGAGCGAGGATGTGTTGACGCTGACCTTCAATTCCTTGTCCAAGAGCTACCGCTCCTGCGGCTACCGCGCAGGCTGGCTGGTTATCTCGGGCGACAAGCGCGCAGCGCGTGACTATATCGAGGGCTTGAACATGCTCTCGAACATGCGTTTGTGCTCCAACGTTCCGGGCCAATGGGCGATCCAGACGGCGCTTGGTGGCTACCAGAGTATCAACGAGCTGGTTTGTGAAGGCGGGCGCCTGCGCCGCCAGCGCGATCTGGCGTATGAGTTGATCACCGCCATTCCAGGCGTGAGCTGTGTCAAGCCAAGTGCTGCGCTGTACATGTTTCCACGGCTCGATCCGGCCATATACCCGATTCCGGATGACCAGGAATTCTTTCTGGAAGTGTTGCAGGAAACGCGGGTCATGCTGGTGCAGGGAACGGGCTTCAACTGGCCGACGACGGACCACTTCCGCATTGTCTTTCTGCCGCACGAGGACGATCTGCGCGAGGCCATTGGCCGCCTGGCCAGGTTCCTGGAGCTTTACCGCAAGCGCTGCGGCACGTAGTTTAGTATTTATTTGATAGCTGTTCCCGCTCGATCCATGGGGCCTACAGCCGTTATTGAAGGAAATTTATGAAACCTATTCAAGCAGGTCTTCTGGGCATCGGCGTGGTGGGGGCCGGAACCTTTCAGGTGCTGGCGCGCAACCAGGAAGAGATTCAGCGCCGTGCCGGTCGCGGCATTGTCATCACGATGGTGGCTGACCTCAATGTGGAGCGCGCCCGCTCGCTGGTGGGGCCGGATGTGGCCGTGGTGAGCGACGCGCGTGCCGTGATTGCCAACCCGGACATTGACATCGTGATCGAGCTGATCGGCGGCTATGGCATTGCCAAAACCCTGGTGCTGGAGGCCATCGCAGCCGGCAAGCATGTGGTCACCGCCAACAAGGCGCTGCTGGCCGTGCACGGCACCGAAATTTTCGCGGCGGCTTCGGCCAAGGGGGTGATGGTGGCGTTTGAGGCGGCAGTGGCCGGTGGTATTCCCATCATCAAGGCGCTGCGCGAGGGCTTGACGGCCAACCGTATCCAGTGGATTGCGGGCATCATCAACGGCACGACCAATTTCATCCTGTCCGAAATGCGCGACAAGGGGCTGGATTTTGGCGTGGTGCTCAAAGAGGCGCAGCGCCTGGGCTATGCCGAGGCCGATCCGACCTTCGATATCGAAGGCGTGGATGCTGCGCACAAGGCGACCATCATGTCGGCCATCGCCTTCGGGATTCCGGTGCAGTTCGGCAAAGCGCATGTGGAAGGCATCACCAAGCTCGTCGCCAGCGACATCCGCTACGCCGAGCAACTGGGCTACCGTATCAAGCTGCTGGGAATCGTCAAGCGCCGCCCGGATGGCATCGAGTTGCGCGTACACCCCTGTCTGGTTCCGGCCAAGCGTTTGATTGCCAACGTTGAAGGCGCCATGAATGCGGTGATGGTGCAAGGCGACGCCGTGGGCACCACGTTGTACTACGGCAAGGGTGCGGGCGCCGAACCCACCGCCAGCGCGGTGATCGCCGATCTGGTGGATGTGACGCGACTGCATACGGCAGATGCCGCGCAGCGTGTGCCGCATCTGGCGTTCCAGCCCAATACCTTTGACAAGGCCATGAATTCGCTGCCGGTCCTGCCCATGGGCGAGGTTGTCACCAGCTACTACCTGCGGCTGCGCGTGGCCGACGAGGCCGGGGTGTTGGCGCGTGTGACCGGCATTCTGGCCGATGCGGGTATCAGCATCGGCGCGGTATTGCAGCGCGAAGCAGAGGACGTGGCAGGGCAGGGCGCAGAAGGCAGCAGTGCTGGTGGTAGTGCCGTGCCGCAGACCGACCTCATCATTTTGACGCACGACTGCGCCGAAGCCCGCATGGACGGCGCCATCGCGCGCATGCAGGCGTTGGCCACCGTGTTGCAGCCCATCATCCGCATCCGCAAGGAGGAGCTGGCATGAGGTTTGGGTGTGCGATTTTCTGGCGGAACAGGTCATGGCGCACGCTTTGAGTGTCAAGGGCCAAGTGACCATCCCCAAGGCCATGCGTGAGCACATGGGCGTGGCGCAGGGGCAGGAGGTCGAGTTCGTGGCGCAACCCAACGGACAGGTATTGATGTTTGCAGCCAAGGCGCGCGTGCCGGACAAAAACCCGTTCCTCAAGTGGGTGGGCGTTGGTGTATCGGGCATGACGACCGAAGAAATCCTGAATGAAACCCGTGGCGAGGGCTGGAACCAATGATTTTGGTGGATTCCAGCGTCCTGATTGATTTGATCGAACGAACGCCGCAATGGTTTGCATGGAGCGCCGAGCAACTGTATGCAGCGATGCAGGCGGATCAACTGGGTATCAACGCCATCGTTTTTGCCGAGATTGCGCGCAGTTTTGACAGTTGTGAGACCCAAAACCGTTTTCTCAAGACAACAGGGATTGTTTTTCTTCCCATTCCGGCAGCGGCGGCCTATGCTGCCAGCGTCGCACACCGTGCTTACCGTGCAGCGGGTGGTGTTCGTTTAGCCACCTTGCCGGACTTTTTCATCGGCGCACATGCCCAGGTCGAGGGATACACTTTGATGACCCGCGATGCCAAGCGCATGCTGCGCTATTTTCCCGACGTACCCGTTTTATCGCCACGATGAACTACCTCTCTACACGCGGTGCTCCCAGCCGTAAGCGCTTTTGTGAAATCCTGCTCGAAGGCCTGGCCCCCGATGGCGGTCTGTACCTGCCCGAATCCTATCCACAGGTCAGCGACGCCACCCTGAGCCGCTGGCGCACGGTCTACCACAAGCAGGGCTATGCCGAGCTGGCGTTCGAGATTTTGTCGCTGTACATTGACGACATCCCGGCTGTGGATTTGCGCGCCTTGTGCGAAAAAACCTATACCGCCGAGGTGTTTGGCACCGGCGAAATCGTGCCGCTGCGCCACCTGGAAGACCCGCCGACGCGCTACGGCCTGGCACCGCTGTACCTGGAAGGCTTATCCAATGGACCGACCCTGGCGTTCAAGGACATGGCGATGCAGTTGCTGGGCAACCTGTTCGAGTACGAGCTGGGCCGCCGGGGCGAGGAGCTGAATATCCTGGGTGCGACCAGCGGCGATACCGGCAGCTCGGCTGAGTATGCACTGCGCGGCAAGAAGGGCGTGCGCGTCTTCATGACGAGCCCGCATGGCCGTATGAGCGCCTTTCAGCAAGCGCAGATGTTCAGCCTGATGGATGCCAACATCCACAACATCGCCATCCGGGGCGTGTTCGACGACTGCCAGGACCTGGTGAAAGCCGTCAGCAACGACCTGGAATTCAAGCGCCAGTACCGCATCGGCACCGTCAATTCGATCAATTGGGCACGTTTGCTGGCGCAGGTGGTGTACTACTTCGCTGGCTACATCCAGGCCACCGAAACCAATAGCCAGAAAGTCAGCTTCACGGTGCCCAGTGGCAATTTTGGCAACATTTGCGCCGGACACATTGCCCGCATGATGGGCTTGCCGATTCACCAGCTGGTCCTGGCGACCAATGAAAACGACGTACTCGACGAGTTTTTCCGCACGGGCGTCTACCGTGTGCGCGGCAGTGCCGACACGTTCGAGACTTCCAGCCCGTCCATGGACATCTCCAAGGCCAGCAATTTCGAGCGTTTCGTGTTCGACCTGCTCGGGCGCGATGGCGCGCGTGTGGCCGAACTCTTTGGTACGCAACTGGCGCAGCGCGGCCAGTTTGATCTAAGCACAGATCCAGCCTTTGCCGACTGCGCACGCCGATATGGTTTTGTGAGCGGCAAGAGCACGCACGACGAGCGTCTGGCCACGATTCGCGCCACATGGAGCCAGCACGGCGTGGTGATTGACCCGCACACCGCCGATGGTGTCAAGGTGGCGCAAGAGCACATGACTGCGGGAGTGCCGATGCTGGTGCTGGAGACAGCCTTGCCGGTCAAATTTTCCGAAACCATTGTCGAAGCCCTGGGGCGCGAACCCGAGCGCCCGGCCAAGTTCAACGGCATCGAATCCCTGCCCAAGCGCGTGCTGGTGCTGGATCGTGACCTGGTGGCCCTGAAGGACTTGATTGCCCGCGAAGCGGCGCCTTCAGCATGAAATTGCGCTCAAACCATCATGGAATGAGCGGGAACAGCTATCAAAAATATAGTTTGAAACGGAGCCTGCCATGACGCCAGCACCGCGTTCGCACATGTTGCCACTCTTGCCGCTGGATGAGGCGCTGGAGCAGCTGCTCGCCTTTGTGGGCACCCCGCTGGACAGCGAGCCGGTGCGTGTGGGCGATGCCGATGGCCGTGTATTGGCGCAGGATGTGGTGTCTGCCTTGCAGGTACCGCCACAGGACAACAGCGCCATGGACGGCTACGCACTGCGTTGCGCCGAGGCCTTGACGCCGGGCACCGAGTTGCCGGTGTCGCAACGCATTGCAGCCGGTACGAGCGGCACTGTTCTGGAGCCGGGAAGCGCTGCACGCATTTTCACCGGGGCACCCATCCCACCCGGAGCCGATGCGGTGGTCATGCAAGAGGACTGCACCGCGCTGGAAGGGGGCTCTGCCGATGATTCCGTGCGTGCGCGCGTGCGGATCAACACCATCCCCAAGCCAGGCCAGAATATCCGCCGTGCGGGGGAGGACGTGGAACACGGCGCCGTTGTCCTTACGCGAGGGGTGCGTCTGGGGCCTGCGGCACTGGGACTGGCGGCCAGCATTGGCATGGACCGTTTGCACGTGGCACGCCGCCCCCGGGTGGCCTTGTTTTCCACGGGGGACGAGTTGGTCATGCCCGGCACCGTTGATCCGGCGCATATGCCACCCGGTGTGATCTACAACTCCAACCGCTTTGTCCTCAATGCCCTGCTGCGGCGCATGGGCTGTGTGGTCAGTGACCTGGGAACGGTACCGGACCAGCGCGCAGCCACCGTGCAGGCCTTGCAGGAAGCGGCACATGCACACGACGTGATCCTGACCAGCGGGGGCGTCTCGGTCGGGGAAGAAGATCACGTGAAGCCCGCCGTGCAGACCCTGGGAACGCTGGATTTGTGGCATGTGGCGATCAAACCGGGGAAGCCTTTTGCCCATGGCCGTATCAACCAGGCCCATTTCATGGGGCTGCCAGGCAACCCGGTGGCCAGTCTGGTGACGTTTCTTGTGCTGGTGCGGCCCTTTTTGCTGCGTTTGCAGGGAGTGCCCCAGGTCGGCGTGCGGCCAGTCCTTGCCCGTGCCAACTTTACCTGGGCCAAAGCCGACAAGCGCCGTGAATTCCTGCGCGTGCGGCATAACCCGGACGGCGGACTGGATTTGTTCCCGAACCAGGGTTCTGGCGTGCTCACCTCCGTCGCCTGGGGCGATGGCCTAGTCGATAACCCCCCTGGACGCACCATTGCCCCAGGGGACCCCGTGCACTTCATTTCCTTTGCGGAGTTGCTGGCGTGAAAGTTCACATCAAATATTTTGCCTCTATCCGGGAGGCATTGGGCACGGATGGCGAAACCACCGACACCACGGCCACAACCCTGGCTGGGCTGCGCGCAGAACTGATAGGCCGTGGCGCAGCCTACGCCCAGACGCTCCAGCCAGGCAAAGCCGTGCGCATGGCTTTGAATCAGGTACTGTGTGATGAAAACGCGTCCTTGCAGGATGGCGCTGAAGTGGCATTTTTCCCGCCGGTTACGGGGGGGTGATGGCGGATTTCTTTCGCACCAGGCGGTCTTTTTTGGAGTATTCCCTTGTGATGGCAGCCACGTTCAATTTGTTCAAATGGTTTTCAGTTGGTCTGCTTGTAGTCTTGTTGCAAGCATGCCCCTCAACAGGGTCTGCGCCACAGGCTAATGCCGATACCAGTGTCAATCCCAATGCCAATGCTACCGTAACGGACCCGGTAACGGGTCTGACCTGGATGCGCTGCGCCATGGGAATGACCTGGACTGGCAGCACCTGCACCGGCGAGGCTCGTACCTACACCTTCGATCAGGCCAATGCACTGACCGGCACTGTGACCTTTGCGGGCCAAAGCGACTGGCGTTTGCCCAATATCCGTGAGCTGCAAACGATTGTGGACCGGTCGGTTTACAACCCGGCGATTGACTTTGCAGCGTTTCCGAATACGCCAAATGTGTACTTTTGGTCGAGCACTCCATACGCTGCTAATCCTGACTACGCGTTGCCCGTTCATTTCTCCAGTGGCTCCGTCGATTACTACCCTTATGGTTGTCGCAGTTGTGAATATGCAGTCCACGCAGTCCGGTTGGTGCGCGGTGGGGAGGCGTCAGGCTCTTTGTTGAGTATCACGCGGCCCACGAGTGATTACGTCGATCACGGTGATGGCACTGTGACGCATACACCGACCAATTTGACGTGGAAGCGTTGCGTTGAAGGCCAGACCTGGACCGGCAGCACTTGCGGCGGCGCAGCCAGCAAAAGCACCGATGTGTCGACCGGAGCAACGGCGTTTGCCGGGCAAAACGACTGGCGCTGGCCAACAGCGGATGAACTGGTGAGTTTGGTGGACTACAGTACTAAGCGCTCACCGGAAAGTCTTTCCGTAATGATTTAACAAAAGTCCAACTTGTATTTCTCGCCGAACCCCTCCAGTATTTCATCTACATCAGCCTCCAGTGTTTGTGCATCACGCGATTTGAAGGCCATCCATTCATA
>JAYRRD010000076.1:0-12066 GCA_041910275.1 Rhodoferax sp. | reverse complement strand
CTACAAAAAGGGCCTGCGCCTTTCCAAGAAGGCCATGCAGGCCGTGGAAGAACGTCTGGTGCGTAATCCTCTATTGCCCAAATGGGACATCCTCATTCGTCCACGGTATATGGGATGAGATTTTGCGGAAATGGCCTTATCAAGGGCACCTATGGCGCGCTGCCTTTTAGCGGGATACGTTGGGCCATGTACTGTGGCGAGAAGGACCCCAACCCTGATCGGGACGGTTGCACCGCCATGACCGCCGCGAAGAACTGGGTCACGCAATATGGCGCAACCATGCTTCTTTTCATCGCAGATCCCAATGGCGACCATGGCGGGTTCATGACCAACAGCAGCAATGTCAATCAGGTACTGGATCAATACAAATCCATCCTGAGTACAAGCGGTACTTCGGGTGCCCCGGTCTGTACCCTTTCAGCCAGTCCTTCCAGTATCACCACCGGTGCCAGCGCCACGCTGACGGCCACGTGCAACCCGGCGGCGAGCAGTTACATCTGGACAGGGGCAAGTTGCTCCAATACTTCGCCAACCTGCATGGTCACGCCCACCACCACCACGACCTACACCGTAACGGGCAACAACGCGAGCGGCACCAGCCAGACAGCCAGCGCCACCGTCACGGTGTCCGCTACAACCAGCACAGCGTCCTATACCGTGTCGGGAACGCTGGGAAATGATGTTTTCGTGCTTACGGCGGGGAATACCTATTACGGTGGTGGCGGTGGTGACATCTACATCATCAGCCCCGGCACGTTCAGTGGCAACGTAACGGCCAGGATTATTGATACGGAAGGGGATAACCTTGTCCAACTGGTGGATGGTATGACCGTGGCGGCCAGTACGTTCTACAGCGACGCCGCGCAGCTCACGCTTTCCAACGGAGCCAAGGTACAGATACTGGGCGCTGCCAGATTCAAGTTTCAGTTGGGAGCCAATGCACCGGCAGGGGACACAGCAACGGCCTTGAGCTACAGTGATTTTGTCACCAGCCTGGGTGCATCCCTGACCAGTGGCACACTTCCGGCGTCAGGTTCAGCGGGCTATGTCGTGCCCACAGGCTTCACACAGGCAACTGCGCCCGTGGCGAGTGTCGCAGGCAATGCCAGCACGGTAGCGGGCACCCTGGGCGACGATGTGCTCGTGCCATCCGGAGGCAATAATCATCTTGGCGGTGGTGGCGATGACACCTACATCATCAGTCCATACACGTTGAGCGGCGCAGTAACAGCCAAGATCATCGACACCGAAGGCAGCAACGTCATCCAGTTGGTGGGTGGCCTGACGATTGCGTCCAGCAGTTTCTTCAGCAATGCCGTACAACTCACACTCTCCAACGGTGCTGTCGTGCAAATTCTGGGGGCGGCCAGCTTCAGCTACCAGTTGGGTGCCAACGCACCGGCAGGCCAGACGGCCAGCAGCCAGAACTACGCGCAGTTTGCGACAACACTTGGCGCCAGCGTTCCAACGGGTACTTCTGCAGCGAGTGGCAGCGCCAACTTCGTGGTGCAAGGTTCCATGTAAAAGTATTTGTGCTTGCGAAGAATCGGACTATATTCGGCAACCGTTTTCTCGCAGACAGCCCCATCAACCTGTTGTGAAGGATTTATGATGAATTCACTGTTACAGCAAAACATTTCATACATGGCAAAGAATTCTTCCTCCGTTCTGCGGGGTGGCCATGTCGGGTACAACCGTTTGCAACGTATTGGCATGCAGCAGGTGATTACCGTTTTATTTGCATGGATGGCTGCGTTGACTGCGCTGGTTTTTTCCGCCGAGGCACGGGGACAGCCCGCAAGTGTTAGCGATACCACCGAGGCGGCCAAGGTGGCGCAGTGGGTACGGGATCTGCCGCCGGTGTCCAATGCCAAAAACCATTTCAGCGCGATCAGTATTGTGGACATGGCAGCACTTGGCCCCACAGGTACCAGCGAAGTTCGTAACAACGGTCCCGAATCCTTTTACCAAAATACCAGCGCTGTTAATTCAGCCAAACAAGACATCACCCGAAATCTCGATACCTTGGGGCCGATTCTCCAGGCTGGGGGCATCAATGTTGCGCGCAACGTGCAGAATTTTCCGTGGGGGATGATCGAGACGAGCAAGGGAAACTACCAGTTTTCCATTGCTGACACCATAGTTTCCAAGTTGCAAACCTATGGCATCGACTACGTTGGCACGGTCATGCCCTATGCGAGCTGGGATCTGGCCAGCAAAGGTGCGGCGGCGAGCACCTGCACCCACTTTTTTAGCGAAGACTTTCCATACCTGACCAAGGCAGGAAAAATGGACCGTTACGTCGATCTCTCTGCGTTCATTGCCCAGCTCAATGCCTTGGTCGAACGCTACGATGGTGACGGGACAGCGGACATGTCCGGGCTGACGCAACCCTTGGCCTACTGGCAAATCCATAACGAGCCGGAAGGTGCCGATTGCGGCGGTTTTCGCAATGATGTCGCATCGTTTTTTGAATTAATGAAACAGAGCCACACCACCATCAAGGCGACTTGCCCAAGTTGCCAGGTGATGAATGGTGGCGCCGGGCTTACCGACACGACCAAGCAAGGCGGAACTTTCTGGCGTGATTTTGGCTTGCTGGGCGGTGGCAATTATCTTGACATCATTGCCGTCCACTACAACGAAGGCAAGCATGAACCGGCGACCGATACGGTTGAATTATTTGAGCAACGCATCGCGGCCTTGAAACAATGGCTGGGTGATAAGCCGGTCTGGGTTACTGAATTTGGCGTGGTGATCGGTCAGGATGGCCAGCAGCTTGGCAATTTCACTGCAAAAACCGAAACCGATGCTGCCGCATGGTTCATCCGCTACTACGCCGCCGGACTTGCGCAGGGTGTGAAACGGTTTTTTTCTGACCGACAATCCTTCGTCAATGTCAGTGGCACCAACAGCGGCTACCTGAGATATTTGCCGTACTACGTCAACCGGATGATGGAAAGCTTGTTGGGTGGTTTCAGTTCTGCCACCAAACTTGCCAGCGGGCAGTACAGTTTTGTGGTTGGTGGTCGGAATGTCTATGTATTGTCCAGCGGTGTACCATCTGGCCTGACCGGGCAGGTTACTGCTTATGACAAGTATGGCAACGCCAGTGTCGCTGATGCGTCAAACCTTGCACCGAGCAACTCGAATCCGCTTATCGTCGTACCGGTGACAGCACCTGTCTGCACGTTGGGCGCAAGTCCCTCCAGCATCGCCGTCGGCGCCAGCGCAACGCTGACGGCCACGTGCACCCCGGCTGCGACCAGCTACATCTGGACAGGTGGTACTTGTGCGGGTACTTCGGCCTCCAGTTGCACAGCCAGCCCCACCACAACGACAACCTACACCGTAACAGGTGTCAACACAGGCGGAAGCAGCCAAGCAGCCAGTGTCACCGTAACGGTTACGGCTGCTACCAATGCAACGTCCTACACCGTACCGGGAACCCTGGGCAATGATTTCTTCGTTCTCACGGCTGGAAACTACTACTACGGTGGCGGCGGCAACGACACCTACATCATCAGCCCCAATACATTGCGCAAGGACGTGACGGCCAAGATTGTCGATACCGAAGGAGATAACGTTATCCAGTTGGTCGACGGCATGACAGTTGCCGCCAGTACTTTCTATGCGGATGCCGCACAGCTTACGCTTTCCAACGGAGCCAAAGTGCAGATACTGGGCGCTTCGAAATTCAAATTCCAGGTGGGAGCCAATGCGGCATCAGGCGATACGGCGGCCCTTGCAAGCTACGCTGATTTTGTCACCAGCCTGGGTGCATCCTTGACCAGTGGAACGCTTCCGGCATCGGGTACCGCAGGTTACGTGGTACCGACAGCCTTTACACAGGCATCTACGCCAGCACCAAGTGTTGCAAGTAGCACCTCTACCGTGCCAGGCACCCTGGACGACGATGTTCTCGTACCATCCGGGGGCAGCAACAACTATCTGGGCGGTGGTGGCAATGACACCTACCTCATCAGCCCCTACACTTTGAGTGGTACGGTAACGGCCAAGATCATCGACACCGAAGGCAGCAACGTCATCCAGTTGGTGGGAGGCCTGACGATTGCGTCCAGCAGTTTCTTCAGCAACGCCGTACAACTCACACTCTCCAACGGTGCCATCGTGCAAATCCTGGGTGCGGCCAACTTCAACTACCAGTTAGCTGCCGATGCGCCGGCAGGCCAGACGGCCAGCAGCCAGAGCTACGCGCAGTTTGCGGCAACTCTTGGTGCCAGCGTTCCAACAGGTACTTCTGCGGTGAGTGGCAGCACCAACTTTGTGGTTCAGGCCACCACCTCCGGTACAGCCACCGCACCGACGGGCGTTGCGGTCACTGCCGTGCTGCCGCAAACCGTTGGCACGCGCTCCATTGCCTCATCAACGCGCTTGCAGGTGAACTGGGTCGCTCCGACCGCAGGAACGGTCAACCACTACCGGGTGGATGCGCGCGAAAGCATTGGCAGCAGCGCAGTCAGCACAACCGCTCTTTCTTCTGCCACTGGCGCGGAAATCGGTGATCTGAAAGCAGGTACTCCCTACGCGATTACGGTCACCGCCTGCAATGACTCCGCGTGTGCAAGCGGACGGGAGTCGTCGATTGTCAATGCAACGACGAGCGAGGAGTATTGGCAATTGCAGGGCAGTGGTAATACCTTTGCCGGTCTTACACCCATTGTCAGTGACGGTAATGCGCGTATCAGTGCCACCCGGTTCGGGAACGATGCCAATGGTGTCTCGGCTGGGCACATTCAGCTGTATTACGGCCCGCGCCTGTCGTCCACAGCGCCGCGTCCCAGCCTGTCGGTGGCAACCAGTGTTGCTGCCGTTGATGCCAGCAATCCTGCCAGCTACACCGCCTCCTTCACCAGCCTGGCTGGCAGCAGCGGTCTGATGACGCCAGAAAGCAGTTCCACCCGCATCAAAGGAATAGCAACAGGGCAGGGCGTTCCCTTGTCCACGAACATGGGTGGCAAGGTACGCCTGTTCTTTGAAGCAGAAGGGCCGGATGGCAAGACACGCATCTACTCCATTGACAGCGTGGATGGCTGGGTTGGGCGCGACTTCAATGCGGATTCCTCCAGCATCTGCGCGACTGCCGCCGCCTATGAAAACGGTGGTACTTGTACGCCAACTTTGCTGATCGGTGTCGAAGGGGATACCGAAAACAGCAATGCCAAGGTGAGCAATGCCCGGCAGCACAAGGTCGGTTTTCCCAGCCTGACCGACTGGCGCTGGGACGGTGCAGCGGGCACTTTCATGGTTTTTACCATCGACAAGACCACCGGCTGTACGACCGGCAATGCCAACCATGGCTATGCCGTCTGGGACGGTACACGCTGGAGCGTACAGTACGAAGCGTCAGGTGGCTGCCCCAAAATGTTCAAGAGTGCACAGGCGGCACTACCGATGCACATTGGTGGCGTTCGCTACAAGATGTATTACGCAGACACCACGACTGCCGATGCGACCCGCCCGGCTGGAACAACCCTGCCGTTTCTCGGTCCCAAAGTGCTGATTTATGGCGACGGTACGCGCTCTGGCCAGGCTGACCGGGTGGATTTTGAAGACTGGGAGGTGCAATCCAGCGCCCGCAACGTCAATTTCCTGTGGCCCAACGGGGACTTGCTGGATGCCTCGGCAGAAGGATTCATCGACGACTACCACTTTCTGACGCCCACCGGCAATCTGGCGCAGCAGGTGATGTACATGGCCATCACCGATGGCAAGGAAGTTCCGAAGGGTGCGGCAGCCCTGCTGCTCAATCCCTGATATTGGCTACAAACGGTGCGTTTTATCGCCATGCGCAAAACCGATGGCATCCCAGGGATCGCCCTTGGTCAGGCCGATGGCTTTGAAAAATTCACCCATTTCGTGCTCCAGGATGAGTTTTTGTGCGGCTACACGTTGGACCAGGGACGCATCCTGCATGGCATCCGCCAAACCGCAGTTAAGTAAAAAATGCGCCTGGTTGGTGTAGCCCAGCACCGCAAAGCCTGCGTCCTGTGCGCTCAAGGCAATGCCGGTGAAATTGACATGCGCCGTGATGTCTTTGAGTCCCACATCGGTGAGTGGATCGCTGTCCACCTTGTGGGCGCGGTGGCACATCACGGTGCCCATGTGGCGTTGCTCGTGGTAGTACTCGGCTTCGGGAAAACCGTAGTCCAATAAAAACACCGCCCCTTGGTGCAGTTTGTCCGCCAGTGTGCGGATAAAGGCCTCGGCCTGCGCATGCATTTCGGTCAGGTAATCGTGTTCGCCGGGAACAGGGCAGGGTGGGCGCAGCGTGGTCACGCGGTCTTGCCAGACCAGTAGCTCCTTATCGGAGTCCCAGGCCACGCCGCGTTCGTACCACGCACCGTGCACACGCGCCAGCAGCTGCACGGGCATGGCATCCAGAACCTCATTGCCGACGACCACACCCTGCATCACGGGTGGCAATGCATCAACCCAGCACATTTTGTCTGTATACGCGCGCAAGGTGGTTTGCTGGCGTGCACGCAAGGTGGAAGATACCTCGACGATGGTGTAGCGCCGCACTGGCACGTGCAATTCCTGTAGCGCGTCCAGTAGCTGTAGCGCCAGGGCACCGGTACCGGCGCCAAACTCCCAGATTTCATCGGTGCCCGTGGCCTGGAATGCCTGCGCCATCTGGCGCGCCAGCACCCGACCAAACAAGGGAGTCAGTTCGGGGGCTGTGACAAAATCGCTCCCAGCCCCGATCCGCTCACCCTGGTTGTTTTTCAGACCCTGCGGCATGGCGCCAAAGACCACGGCATCGCGCGCGTAGTAGCCCAAACCAGGGGTGTAGAGCGCCAGCGCCATGAAGGCGTCAAAACCAATCCAGCCGCCGTTTTCCTGGATGCGTTGCCGAATGTGTGTGAGCAGCATGGGTGCGGACCTGAAACCTATAACCTATAACCACGCCCAGATTGCCAGGAGAATCCGACGGCCTGGAAACGTCTCTGGAAGCTTCCACTGGCGCTTGAAATCCAGTGTCCGTGAATGTTGAAAATGTTGGAAATACATCATGACTGCTCACTCCCCATTGATCATCCATAATACTGTAATTATATACAGTATTTTCATTCCATGGAGGTGCCGGGGAAGCGACAGCCCCAGCACTCCGGGTGGAGCGCGATCCTTGCATGGCACGCCCCACGAAGGGAGCCTGCGTCCGTCGTATCCGACGTGACAGGAAAAACCCTACAGCTGGCTATCCATATCCTTCTTGGTGTTTGGGAGATACACGGCTAGCCCAACAGCTGCGCAAGCAAACCCAACGACCCATACCAAGGCTAAAACTACTGTGGTTGACATACGACACTCCTTTCGATTGCTCGAACACCGTTAGTATCGAAATATCCTTGACCTGGGCATAGGGTGTCTCAGCCTAGTGGAATGGAGTTGTGCGTCTACTGGTTAAACTGTGCGCCCATGCCCATCTGGATTGACCATCTGCTTGCCATGCTGTCCTTGCCCCAGTACAGCCTGGGCGCGGTATTTGTGGTTTCGTTTGTTTCGGCAACGCTGGTACCACTGGGCTCCGAGCCTGTCGTTTTTGGCTTGATCCGGCTTAATTCCACTCTATTCTGGCCGGTGATCTTGACTGCGACGGTTGGCAACACCCTGGGTGGTATGCTGAACTGGTTCCTGGGTTACAGCGCCTTGTTTGTGGTGGAAAAATACCATCACCACACGGGACAGCACATGCGCGCGCTGGTCTGGCTCGAAAAATTGGGACCCAAGGCTTGTTTGCTCAGTTGGTTGCCTGTGGTGGGTGATCCCTTGTGTGGCGTGGCAGGTTGGCTCAAACTGCCGTTCTGGCCCTGTCTGGTGTATATGGCCCTGGGCAAGTTCGCCCGGTACGTCGTGATGACTACGGTATTGATGGGTTTATTTGGTGCTTGAAAAACCAAAAGGCTCCGCAGAGCCTTTTGGAATAGTGAACCGGGGTGTTTATTGCCCGGCGATGGCTGCCTGTGCTGCCGCCAGACGGGCAATTGGCACCCTGAAGGGCGAGCAGCTGACGTAGTTCAGACCGGCACGGTGGAAAAAGTCGATGGACTTGGGATCGCCGCCGTGCTCGCCGCAAACGCCGATCTCCAGGTCGGGACGCACCTCACGGCCTTTGCGTACCGCGCCTTCAACCAGCAGGCCGACACCTTTTTGGTCAATCGACTGGAAGGGATCGTGCGGGTAAATACCTTTCTTGATGTAGTCGGGCAAGAACTTGCCGGCATCGTCGCGCGAAAAGCCCATGGTCATCTGGGTCAGGTCGTTGGTACCAAAGGAGAAGAACTCCGCTGCCTTGCCAATGCTATCGGCAACGACCGCAGCGCGCGGGGTTTCGATCATGGTGCCCAGCAGGTAATCAATCTGTTCGCCACGCTCGGCAAACACTTCTGCCGCTGTGCGGCGAATGACTTCGGCCTGGGCATTGAACTCCCGCACCGAACCCACCAACGGGATCATGATTTCCGCCTTGACCACGATGCCCTCATGGCGCACGTTGAGTGCCGCTTCGATGATGGCGCGTGCCTGCATTTCGGTAATCTCGGGATAGCTGATGCCCAGACGGCAGCCCCGGTGGCCCATCATGGGGTTGAACTCGTGCAGGTCTTCGACGCGCATCTTGATCTTGCCCAGCGAGACGCCCAGATCGTTGGCCATGACGCGCTGGTTGGCTTCGTCGTGCGGTACAAACTCATGCAGTGGCGGATCGAGCAAACGGATGATGACCGGCAACCCACCCATGGCGCGGAACAGGCCTTCAAAGTCACCGCGCTGAATGGGCAGCAATTTGGCCAGCGCCTTGCGTCGGCCTGCTTCATCGTCTGCCAGGATCATTTCGCGCACCGGAACAATGCGTTCGCCTTCGAAGAACATGTGTTCGGTACGGCACAACCCGATACCCGTGGCACCGAAGTTCCTGGCCACGCGCGCGTCAGCCGGGGTGTCGGCGTTGGCACGCACGTCCAGACGACGGTAGCGGTCGGTCAGCGCCATCAAGTCACCAAAGTCGCCACTGAGCTGGGCTTCCATCGTGGGAATTTTGCCGGCAAACACTTCACCAGTGGAGCCGTTGAGGGAAATCCAGTCGCCTTCGTTGAACACCAGATCGTCAATGGTCAAGGTGCGCACTTTGTAGTCCACGTGCACTGCGCCAGCGCCGGAGATGCAGCATTTGCCCATGCCACGTGCGACCACCGCAGCGTGCGAGGTCATCCCGCCGCGCGCTGTCAGGATGCCGTTGGCAACGCTCATGCCACGCAGGTCTTCGGGCGAGGTTTCCAGGCGCACCAATATCACGGCCTTGCCTTTTTTCACCCAGGCCTCTGCTTCGTCGGCGAAGAATACGATCTGGCCGGTTGCCGCACCGGGCGAAGCGGGCAGGCCACGCGCGATGACCTTGCCGGATTGCAAGGACTTGGGGTCAAAAATCGGGTGCAGCAACTCGTTGAGCCGCTCCGGGTCGATGCGTTTGAGCGCTTCTTTCTCGTCGATCATGCCTTGCTTGAGCATTTCCATGGCAATGCGCACCATGGCGGCGCCGGTGCGCTTGCCGTTGCGGGTCTGGAGCATCCACAGCTTGCCTTCCTGGATGGTGAACTCCATGTCCTGCATGTCACTGTAGTGTTTTTCCAGACGCATTTCGGCGTCGATCAATTGCTTGTAAAGGTCCGGCATCAGCTCTTCAAGAGAGGGGAACTGCGCCTTACGCGTCGCCTCGTCAACCCTTGCCAGTTGTGCCCAGCGTTGCGAGCCTATCAAGGTGATCTGCTGGGGCGTGCGCACGCCAGCCACCACGTCCTCGCCCTGGGCATTCACCAGGAACTCACCGTTGAACAGGTCTTCGCCCGTGCTGGAGTCGCGCGAGAACGCCACGCCCGTGGCGCTGCTGTTGCCCAGATTGCCAAACACCATGGCTTGCACGTTGACCGCCGTACCCCAGGATTCCGGGATATCGTAAAGTTCGCGGTAGGTTTTCGCGCGCTCGTTGTTCCAGCTCTCGAACACCGCAAACACGGCGCCCCAGAGTTGTTCCCAGGGGTCTGTGGGAAAGTCACGGCCCACACGGGCACGAATCAGCGATTTGAAACGCTGCACCATTTCCTTGAGGTCACTGGTGTCGAGGTCGGTGTCCAGTTTGACGTTACGCTCGGACTTGATCTTGTCGATGATGACTTCAAAGGGGTCATGGTCTTCCTTGGAAACCGGCTTGAGACCCATGACAACATCGCCATACATCTGCACGAAGCGCCGGTAAGAATCCCAGGCGAAACGTTCGTTATTGGCCTTGCGCGCCAAGCCCTCGACCGCTTCGTCGTTCAACCCCAGATTCAAGATGGTGTCCATCATGCCAGGCATGGAAGCACGCGAGCCGGAGCGTACCGACAACAAAAGCGGATCGTTGGGGTCGCCAAATTTCTTCCCCATTTCACCTTCAACGCTGGCAATACCCTGCAAGACTTCGTTGAGGATCAGCGCGCGCAGCTTGTCGCGCCCGTCATTGGTGAAGATGGCACAGGCTTCGGTATTGATGGTGAAACCCGCCGGTACGGTGATGCCCAAACGGCACATTTCGGCCAGATTGGCTCCTTTGCCGCCGAGCAGGTTTTTCATGCTGGCATCGCCTTCGGTCTTGGTGAAACCAAAAACATAGACGAACTTGGTGGGGGACGACATAGGTGGTGACTCCTTATATTGTGGTGGTTTGTGATGTTGCAAATTATTTTGCCAAGGGGAGTGTATCCTGTTCCATGGCCTCAAAACCCAGCTCAGTCTGCGTCCCGGAACCGCTCCCGGATGGCCAGGGCGTCTTCCCAGGAGTCAAGGAACGCTTGTACACATTCTGGATCGAAATGCTTGCCGGACCCTTCCAGTAAAAGGTCCACGGCGGATTCCAGTGTCCAGGCTTTTTTGTAGGGCCGCTCCGAGGTCAGGGCATCGAAAACATCCGCCACCGCCACAACGCGGCTGAAGATGGGGATGGCATTTCCCTTGAGGCCAAAAGGGTATCCGGTGCCATCGTACTTTTCATGGTGTCCCCTGGCGATGGCTGCGCCGGCTTGCAGCACGCGCGACTGACTGCCTTGCAGCAATTCATAACCAAAAATGGCGTGTTGCTTCATCACCTCGAATTCCTCTGCGTCCAGGCGTCCGGGTTTGAGCAGTATCTTGTCTGGAATACCCACTTTGCCGATGTCGTGCATCGGAGCGGCCTCCAGCAGCAAATCCTGCGCATCTTCGGGCAGACCAAGATGTTTGGCGATCAGCTGCGAGTAGTGTGCCATGCGCAGGATATGCGCGCCGGTTTCGGGGTCGCGGTATTCTGCCGCCTTGCACAAGCGCACCACGGTTTCGCGTTCACGCTCCACAATGCCAGCAGTGGCTTTTTTTACCTCTTTTGCCAGCCACTCGGCACGATCCGTCAACTTTTTACGCGCTTCGCTCAGATGGAGCATGTTTGTGGCCCTGGCCAGAAACTCGACCTTGTCCACCGGCTTGAGCAGATAGTCGCTGCCACCCATGTCCAGGGCGCGGTAGCGCAGCGATTTTTGATCACTGGCCGTGATCACGAGCACAGGAACAACATCCAGGCCGGGCAACTCACGCAACATGCGCACGAATTCCAGGCCATTGATGCCAGGCATCATGTAATCGGCAATCACCAGATCGGGTTCGTTGTGCGCAGCCCACGCCAGGGCATCGCGGGCGTTGGAAAAAGCGTAGGACAGACAATCCAGTTTCTTCACCAGCGCGCAAAACAGAATCCGATTGAGCTCTGTGTCATCAACAATCAAGACTTTCTGAAGCACGGACGTTCAACCCTTTACTGTATTGCCGCTATCTTATAGGACTTATGGAGTGGGGTTGCCAGGCTCGGCACTCCTGCAAGGCTCGCCCTGGATGGAGCAGAGTAACTACCAACCGTCCCCTTTGGTACCATCAGACATCTGGTCGAAGTTTGCCCTTCTGATGCAGTTACTTTGAAGCGCATAATGCTCCCTCTGATCGATTTGTAGCGACACTACCTCACAGCAGATTCGTGGAAAT
>JAYRRD010000075.1:0-7756 GCA_041910275.1 Rhodoferax sp. | reverse complement strand
CGCATGGAAAAAGGATTCCATCTGATCAACCAATCCCTGGCACGGGCCTTGGCGGTCACGGGCCAGATCATGGATTATTCCAGGATTGGCCAGGAAACCACGGGAACCACACTGGTCGATTGTGACCAGTTGATCGCCAGGATTATCGAAGAACACGACGCGTCCTTTCGGGAGAAAAATATCCAGATTCAACTGCATCTTCGCGGACAAGCGGGACATATCCAGGGGCATGAAGGACATTTTTACCGGGTCGTGAATAACCTGGTGTTGAATGCCAGAGATGCCGTGCTCGATCCGGGGAATAAAGGCAAAGAGGAATTCGTCATTGAAATAACCAGTGAAAAACTGGCTTCCACCTACCGCTTGCGGGTCAGGGATAATGGCATCGGGATTTCAAAAGAGAATTCCGCCAGAATATATGACGCCTTCTTTTCCACCAAACCCGAATCAGGAACGGGGTTGGGTTTGGGCATGGTGCAAAAGATTGTCTCGCTTTACCACGGTACCATTGCGTTCCAGAGCGAGCCAGGCAAGGGCACTGCCTTTACGGTCAACTTTCCGATACAAACCACCGCACAGGAGCACTGACCGTGGAAGATGCAAACCACCTGCAAGAACTGTTCGGCAGCGGGGAATTGAACCCGCAGTCCAGCCGTCGGGCGAGCCTCATGATTATTGATGACAACCACGACGTCATCGAAGCCTTGGCCACCATTTTTGACCAGGATTATTCCCTGATCCCCTGCCGCTCCTTTGAAGCCGCCGAAGTTACGCTCAAGGAACACATCCGGCGCGGAAATCTCCCCGTCATTATTCTGGATATCAAGATGGCCGGGAAAGATGGGCTGGAAGTCTTTCGTTTGCTCAAAGCCATCCATCCTGATCTCCGGATTATTTTTCATTCAGCCTATCCGGGAGGGGATATCCATGCGGGAATGGTGGCAAGCCTGCCGCATGCCGGGTATTTGACCAAGGGTGAATATACTCTTCCTGAATTGATCCGCACCATTCAAGCCGCGCTGCGCCAATAACGTATGGAAACTGATGAGTTTGATCTTTTCAAGGCTGAACCGAAACGCCCTCAACGCAATGCGAATGATGCAAGGTTCCTGCCCGCCGGCGCTGCGCTTACCGGACAGAAAATGCCATGGGAAAACGATGATCCCAAACGCGCCATTGTTTTGATTGTTGATGACGACCCCGGCGTTCGCGCCTCTTTGGGGTACGCTCTGGAAAGCGATTACCGGCTGATTTTTTCTTCTAGCGGCGACGAAGGAATCCAGGCGGTGAATGAGGATGTCTCGGCGGTCGTGCTCGATATCAAAATGCAGGGGAAAGATGGTTTTGAAACCTTTTGGGAAATCAAGAAGAAATTTTCCACCCTGCCTATCATTTTCCATTCCGCTTATCAGGATTTGAAGGATCCTTATGCGGTGATGAACGAGTACCGCCCCTTTGGCTACATCAACAAGGATGGGGGTGCCAAGGAGTTGACCGATACGCTGGTCAGTGCGGTCCAATACCATCAACAAATTCGCAAGAATGAAATATTGGTCCATGCCCTCCAGAAAATGACCGCAGAACTCGCGCAGACCAATATCGAGCTGCGCGCATCGGAACGTCAGCTTGAGGCCCGCGTTCAGGAACGAACGCTCGAACTGTCAGCGACGATTGAGCGTTTGAATCAAACCCAGGCCGATCTGGTGCAGTCGGAGAAACTTGCGTCCCTGGGCGGTCTGGTCGCCGGCGTAGCCCATGAACTGAACACGCCCCTTGGCAACGCGCTGATCACGGCGACGACGCTTCAGGCCGCAGCGCAGCAATTTCAGGCAGCGGTCAGCTCGGGAGAAATACGCAGATCCGCGCTGGCAAACTTTGCCGAAAATAGCATTCAGATGACCGATCTGATAGCTAGGTCCTGTGCGCGTGCGGCCAGCCTCATCACCAGTTTCAAACAGGTGGCAGCAGATCAAACGTCTGAGCAAAAGCGTGCATTCGATTTGCTGGAACTGATAGAGGACAACATAGCCTCGTTACGCCCGAGCCTGAAAGGCGCAACATGGTGCATTGAATGCGATGTTCCGACGGGCATTCTGTGCGACAGCTACCCCGGCCCGCTGGGGCAGGTTCTGGTCAATCTCATACAAAATGCCGGAATCCATGCATTTAATAACGCCAGTGCAGCTGGAATATTGCGGATCAGCGCTGTCCTGGAGGGCGACACGGTCAACCTGGTGGTGTCTGACAATGGCAAGGGGATAGCGCCAGAAGTGCTGGGGCGCATCTTTGAACCATTTTTTACCACCAAGCTGGGTACCGGCGGTTCAGGCCTTGGGCTGGCGATCTGTCGAAACATTGTGACGGGAATGCTTGGCGGGCAACTGCGTGTCACATCCCGACTCGACGAAGGAACCCGATTTATTGTCCAATTCCCCAGGGTTTCGCCTGGAGCAGATAACTGATGTTACGCAAACAAAACCCCACAACATCCACGCTCCCCTTGTATGCTCTCCCGCAGGCGGGAGAGGGGAGATTGCGTAACATCAGAAACTAAAAGAGAATCTGCTTTACTTTCGCATTCAACCGCGCCCGCTCAACCGCGTTATGCGACAAAAGCGGATGACTCCAGAGCGCTGTTTCATCTGCGCAGCATTCAGCCGCCAAAGCCTTCCCGATGTTTTCAAGCGAATCGCCATATTGCTTTTTGAGTGGTTCAGGTTCACTCGACGTGCCGAGTAAAAACACACGATCCACCAAATCGTGGGGTATGTGCGCTTTGAACTTGGCGGTACGCTCTTCGACGTGATCATCAAAATCGATCAGCAGCACCAGATAGCGATTCGGATACCGACGAAGTCCCGCAACGTGATCTTCCAGAAAGCTGCCAAGCACCTTGGCCCAGCCTCCGACGTGAGGCAACACCTGAATGTTGCGCGGCTTCAATGAGGGATACAGAAGAAAACCGTTTGCGATATCGCGATCAGCATCGTCCTCCGGTACTACAAGCACATGAGGTTTATAGACGTTTACGCTCACAACTCCAACTCCCCAAGCATCAGCGACTTGATGACATCTGAATCAAAATCCAGTTCACCCAGCAGACGCTGCTGCGTTGGCTCCAAGTGGCTCTTGCGCTCCAAGAGCCAAGTGTTCTCATTTGAAAACTTGCGTATGGCCTCCTGGTTGTGGGTTGTCATGATGATCTGCCCTTGCCCCTCGAAGGCTCGCCGCAGATGCAACACAAAATGGCCAACCTCCGCCAGCGATAGGTAGTTATCCGGCTCATCCCAAAAACAAAAGATAGGCCCGTATGACTGGTTGGCTGCCACGATGACAGCGCACAGAAAAAAGCACCTCTCTCCGTCTGACAGCTCATCAAAATTCAGAGGAAGTACACCGCCTTCGCTCTTGAACTGAATGACCAACCGTTTGGACTCCTTACCCAAGCTTTCGTATTTGAAGTCCCGCAGGTCAGGCATTACATCTTTCAAGTAACTATCAATGGTGGTATAGGCCGCCGGATACTGCCCCAGCAAGCCGGCCAGCCAGTCCACCGTATTACTGGTGTCTGTCAATGGCCAAAGGGATTCGTCGCTAGACTCGCCCACCATTAACTGCGGCACCGGCGCAATGATCACCATCTGCGCCAGCCATGTCTTGAAAATGTGGACCGGATCGGTTTCGGACTGCACTTGAATCAGTGGCAGCGCCACCAGATGCCAATCCACCATGAACCGGGCATCGATAGTCGTCTCAGGCAGCTTACGCAGCAGCGATACCTGCGCCTGCTCTCGCACATAGACGATGTCGCCTTGCAACTCCAGCTTCTCTTCCAGCACCCGCAACTCTTTGAATTTCTCGGGCAATTCGAGGGCCAGGCTATAGCGATACCACTTATCCTGTAGTAGCACCTCTACTACAAAGCGCATGGGCACTGCGGACTGACCGCAAAAAAAATGGCGAGGGTTGACCAACTGCCCCACGCGATTCACCCCACGTCCAATGCTTTGCAACACTTGCAATGCCTTGGCCACTGAAGACTTACCCGCACCGTTTTTGCCCAGTAACAGCGACGAATGCTTGCCTTGCGGCTTGAGCTCAAAGTTCTGAAAGGTCTTGAAATTGTGAATGTACAAACGTTGCAACATGTTGGCGCTACTCAAGTAAGAAACCAAACGAATTGTCGGCGATGTCCAACTCGGATCGAAAGCACCTTCTCCTGCGAAATGCTCTTCATTGACCCCCAAACCCCCGCACCAGCGCCCGACAAGCCGCCTCGGGGTCCGGCGACTGGGTGATAGCCGAAATAACCGCCGCGCTGGCTGCGCCTGTGGCGCCTACTGCGGCCACGTTGTCCATGCCGATACCACCGATACCCACCACCGGCAAGGGCAGCAGGCCCGACCAGTAGCGCAGATTGTCCAGCCCCTGGTGTGTCCAGGGCATGTCTTTGCTTTGGGTGGGGAAGATGGGGCCGCAGGCGATGTAGCTGGGTTGCAAGCCCCAGGCACGCGCCACTTCACAGTAGCTGTGGGTGCTCAGGCCCAGGCGCACACCGGCTTGGCGCAATGCGTCCAGATCAACCGTCTCAAGGTCTTCCTGGCCCAGGTGTACGCCATAGGCGCCGTGTTGCAAGGCCAGTTGCCAGTGGTCGTTGATGAAGAGCTGGGCGCCGGTGGTCTGGCCGACACGATCCGGCAGGAGGTTTGGCGCAGGTTGTAACGTGTTTATGACTACCGAGGGTCAACCTCTGAAAGTCCGGTTATTCGAATAAAGCCCAACCCGAGCACAGTGAGCGGCGCAAATGCGACATCCATGGCTAGCGCCGCAGGTAGCCGCAAGAAGAATTTGGAAAAGTTTGGCTGGGTCTCCAATGTAGGTGGTGCCCAAAAACTTAATTTTCTGGCTTTATGCATCTCGGTGAATGCAGTTCCCCTAAAGTCCATGGCGGGGTAGACCGCGCCCTTGATGTCGACCCTGCGCGTGACCGATTTAGGCGTGTCGCGCGAAAAACCCAAAGCCTCGAACGTGGCCTTTTCTGTCTCAGTTACGGTAGCCTCGTCTGATGCGTAAATGAAATCCAGTGGACCCCATACCCTTTTGCCCTGGAGATAAACAACGTGGTTATCGGCCACCAACGTGAGCCGGGTGGGGTCTAGCTTGGTCATGGATAGCAATACCTCCCCACCCTCTACCAGCAGATAGGTGTGGGTGGTTCCCAGAAAGGCCACCACATTGTTATTGCCCATCATTCTCGCCAGACTTTCATCAGGTCGACCAAAGGCTACGATGTAGTCGGTCAGCACCATCCTGCTTCCGATGTGCCTTTGGACGGTATTGGGTTCCTTGGCTGTCATGTACGTGGTACACCCCGACCCGCCCACGATGGCGGCCCCCAATCCCCAAGCCACTGCGTGACGGCGTGTGAAATGTTGTGTTGTCATGATCTCCACGATATTGCGGGTAGGAAATTCAAGTGCACGTCCCCAAGAACCGCACCTGATCCGTCCTCAGAATCCCCATTCTGGCACATTGCAATCCTCGGTCTGACAATCGACACGGCCAGTTTCACCGCCCGGCTTCGACTCCGCTCAGGCAACGCCTGCACCCCGTTCCCTGAGCGAAGCCGAAGGGAACCTGCCCCGGCAGCGCACGGACTTACCTACCCCCAAACCCCCGCCCCAACTCCCGACAAGCCGCCTCGGGGTCCGGCGATTGGGTGATGGCCGAAATCACCGCTGCGCTGGCTGCGCCTGTGGCGCCCACTGCGGCCACGTTGTCCATACCGATACCGCCGATGCCTACCACGGGCAATGGCAGCAGGCCCGCCCAGTAGCGCAGGTTGTCCAGTCCCTGGTGCGTCCAGGGCATGTCCTTGCTTTGGGTGGGGAAGATGGGGCCGCAGGCGATGTAGCTGGGTTGCAAGCCCCAGGCCCGCGCCACCTCCCAGTAGCTGTGGGTGCTCAGGCCCAGACGCACACCGGCCTGGCGCAGTGCATCCAGATCGACCGTTTCCAGGTCTTCCTGGCCCAGGTGTACGCCGTAGGCGCCGTGTTGCAAGGCCAGCTGCCAGTGGTCGTTGATGAAGAGCTGCGCGCCGCTGGCCTGGCGTGCCAGGGCGATGGCTTTGCTGATCTGGTCCGGCAGCGCAGGGTCGGCAGGGTCTTTGATGCGCAGTTGCACCGTGCGAATGCCCGCCGCCAGCACGCGCGCCACCCAGTTGGCGCTGTCCACGACGGCGTAGATGCCCAGTGCCGGGTTTTCCAGCGGCGCAAAGGGGCTTGGTGTGGCAGGGGTGGTTTGCAGCCAGGGCAGGTTGCCCACGTGCTGGGCAAAGTCGGCCAGGGCCTGTACCGGCCCGGCGCCCTGCCCTGCTGCGTAGGCGTGGCGTAGTGCGTGGGTGGTGGCCATCTTGGCCAGCACTACGGCGTCGGCGATGCAGTAGCCACAGGCCAGCGCCGCAGCGGCGGTCGAGGCGAAGGTGCAGCCGGTGCCGTGGTGGTGATGGGTGTCCACGCGCGGCAGGCTCAACCAGCCGCTGGCCTGGGCGCATTGCAGCCAGTCGCTGGCCAAGCCTGTGGCGGATGCCGCGTCGCCCCCGGTGATGGCCAGTGGCGGCTGGTTCTTCGTACCATGTACCTGCCCGATGTGCAGGCCCAGGCGTCTGGCTTCCGTGCGGTTGGGTGTGGCCAGCGTGGCGCGTGGCAGCAGCTCTTGCATGTAGGCCTGCACCAGCGTGTCGTCGGCAAAGCTGGCTCCTGTCGTGGCGCCCAGTACCGGGTCCACGACCAGGGCCAGTGCATGGCCTCTTCCCCGCAGGCGGTCCACCCAGTCGCACACCACACGCAGATTGTCCACGCTGCCCAGCAGCCCGGTCTTGATGGCCTGTGGGGGCAGGTCTTGTGCGAGCGCGGCCAGTTGGGCATCCAGCAGAGTGGCGCTGACTGGCTCCACGTGGGTGACGGATACCGAGTTTTGCGCGGTGATGGCGGCCACCGCCGTACACCCATGCACGCCAAAGGCTTGCAAAGCCTTGAGGTCGGCTTGCAGACCGGCGCCAGCGCCTGGGTCGGAACCCGCCACGCTCCAGACCACGGGACGCATGCCAGCGGCCAGCGGGTGCACTTCAGTGCCAAATGTGCCTAATGTGCTTGTAGCCCTTATGGGATGAGCGGGAACAGCTGCTTTTTTCATAGCATGCTCATGGCATTCAGTGCCCAATGTGCTTGCAGCCCTTGTGGGATGTGCGGGAGCAGCTTCTTTTTTCATAGTAAGTTTATGGTGGATTCATGTGCGGGAACAGCTGTTTTTTCCATGGTATTTCATGGAATTCAGTGCCCAATATGCTTGTAGCCCTTGTGGGATGTGCGGGAACAGCTGCTTTTTTCATAGTACGTTCATAGCAGGATGGGGTGGCCTGCCACGGGTGTGGATGCCACAGCCATATCCTGGCGCGCCATGATTCCGGCTTCGAAGGCCAGTCGCCCGGATGCGATGCCCCAGGAGAAGGCCCGCGCCATGCGTACCGGGTCCAGCGCGTGGGCTACTGCGCTGTTGAGCAGCACGCCATCGAGCCCCAGCTCCATGGCCTGCACGGCGTCCGCCGGAGAGCCTATGCCTGCGTCCACGATTACGGGCACGCCGGGCAGGCGTGCGCGCAGGGTGCGCAGGGCGCCGGGGTTGATCAGGCCCTGGCCGGAGCCGATGGGCGCGCCCCAGGGCATGAGGATGTTGCAACCGGCGTCGAGCAGGCGCT
>JAYRRD010000074.1:0-12982 GCA_041910275.1 Rhodoferax sp. | reverse complement strand
TCGCACCCGATTTGTCGCCCTCCCAGCGATCCGCATCGGTGCCACCATCCACGGTGTCGGCACCCTTGCCGGTCATGAAGTGATCGCCTCCTGCCCCGCCACTCACCCGGTCATTGCCGTCGCCGGTGCGAATCAGGTCGTTGCCAGCGCCGAGGGTGACATCAAAATGCTCGACTCCGGAAAAAATAACCCGTGGAACGCCGTTATCCGCCGGGTTGGCGCGGTAGGCATAAGCTCCGCTGTAGCCTGCGGCCAATGACCCTGACCAGACATAAGGTGCATCGGCAAACTCGCTGGACTTGTTATAGCCATTGTCCGAGTAATCGACCACCAGGGTGTCGGTGCCTGCCCCCATGGATACCTCATCCGTGCCACCTGCCACCTTGACCCGGTCATTGCCGTCGTTGGTGGTGACCTGGTCCGTGAATGCGGCTTGCAAGGTGGTGATGTCATCGTTGCCGGCGCCCGTCTTGAGGGTCAGCATCTCGATGCTGGTAACGGAGCCTGCACCGCCGAAGTGCGAAGCACTGGTGGTGCCGGTGAGGTTGACGATGATCGCCTGCCCGGTGGCAAGTTCTGATTTGTCGGCCTCCCAGCGGTCGCTGCCATCACCACCATCAACGGTATCCACACCCGTGCCGGTGATCAGGTGGTCATTGCCAGCATTGCCGCTGACCCTGTCGTTCCCATCTCCGGTACGAATCAGGTCGTTGCCGCTGCCCAGCGTCACGTCGAAATTTTCCACCCCGGTGAAGATGACACGCGGAACGCCGGTATCTGCCGGGTTGGCGCGGTAGGCATAAGCCCCGTTGTAACCGCTGGCGAGCGAACCCGACCAGGCGTAGAGCGCATCGGTAAACTCGCTGGACTTGTCATAGCCGTTGGCCGAGTAATCGACAACCAGGGTGTCGTTGCCAGCTCCCAGGGAAACTTCATCGGTGCCAGCAAACACCTTGACGCTGTCGTCGCCCGCGTTGGTGGCAATGTAGTCCGAGTAGGCGCTTTGGTTGGTGGTGATGGCATCGTTGCCCGCGCCGGACTGGAAGCGGTGCGTACTATCGGTGCCGAGTGCTTCGATGTTGCGCACCGATCCGCCGATGCCGTCAATCGAATAGGTCGAAGTCGCTGCACCATCCAGGGTGTTGATGGCCAGGCCCGTCGTCGCATCGGATTTGTCCGCTTCCCAGCGATCCGCGCCCGCACCGCCGTCCACCACATCGGCGCCCCGACCAGTCATCAGGTGGTCGCCGCCATCGTTTCCACTGACGGTGTCATTGCCGTCCCCGGTACGCACCAGATCGTTGCCTGAGCCAAGCGAAATATTGAATTGCGTGACAGCGGAATAGTCGAGGCGCGGGATGCCGGAATCGTTCGGGTTATGGCGGTAGGCGAATCGGCCGCTGTAGCCACTGGAAAGTGTGCCACTCAGGTTGTAGCCTGTGTTGGGAGCGGCGAACTCATTGCCGTAGTCGTACCCCCCTGTATAGCTGTGGGTCAACGTGGCCCCCAAAATTCTGCCCGTTTCGCCCAGGGCGGCAGTTGCAGTGCGGTCGGTGGATGCGTTGATAACAAAAATGATGGATTTGGTGTTCATGGTCGAAAGCCCCGGATAAAACCCGTTTGCGAAACGCATACGGTGGTTGGTGCTGAAACGAGTGTGCTATTGAATAAAGAGCTACTCCCGCACGATCCACGCTGGCTACAGGCTTATTTGCCATAGAGAACTCGGCGCCATCATGCGTGGTATGGCGGCGCCGTGATTGATATGTTACCTATTTGTCATTACTGATGCAAGGGTTATTCCGTGTGTCGTGCCAAAAGGCGCATCTTCTTGTGCATTGCTACTCTTTTGGAAGCTGTTCCCGCTTGATCCACGGGCGCTTTGGCTTGTTTTGGCATGCAAAAACTGCCCTTGACATGCCATGGCAGCTGGTTTGGGTCAAATGTGGATGAATTTTGGCGCTGAAAAGGCATTTTTCAAGGTGAAAATTGCCTTGAAAGCCTTATGGGATAAGCGGGAGCAGCTCTGTAAAGTAGAGCAGTTTGCAGGAGATGCGAATAGCGGGACATTAACGCTTTGGCCGGAACGCCTGGCACACGCTGGCGTGGGTTTCGAGGTACGGTCCGCCGATCAGCTCGATGCAGTAGGGCACGGCGGCAAAGATGCCCGGCGTCAGCGTGGCACCCGTGGCATCCTTCAGGCCTTCGAGCGTCTGGGCAATGGCCTTGGGTTGTCCGGGCAGGTTGATGATGAGGCTTTTGTCCCGGATCACGGCCACCTGGCGGGACAAGATGGCGGTGGGCACAAATTTCAGGCTGATCTGGCGCATCTGCTCGCCAAAGCCGGGCATCTCCTTGTGCGCCACAGCCAGGGTGGCCTCGGGCGTCACGTCGCGCACCGCCGGGCCGGTGCCGCCCGTGGTCAGCACCAGACTACAGCCTTTTTCGACCAATTCGATCAAGGTGGCGCTGATGCGCGGCTGCTCATCGGGAATCAATCGGGCCTCGAAATGCAGCGGATTTTGCAAGGCGCGCGTCAACCAAAGCTCCAGGGCGGGCAAACCCTGGTCCTGGTACACACCGCTGGACGCGCGGTCGCTGATGGAAACAATACCGATGTGCACCGTTTCCAATGCGGGCTTTTCCGGGGTTGCGGGGATGGCAATGATCACAAGTCAGCTCCGGGGTTGGGGGGGATGAAGTCAGGGCCGGCATCGGGCGCGGCATCCGCCGGTTGCAGATGGTCGCGCACGAGCTGGAAAATTTCACGGTAGGCGCGGCCATGGCGCGGCGCTTGGCCCGGTTTTTCCGGCTTGGCGTCCTTGCGCGCCTGGCGGATCAGGGCACGCAATTGCTGCGCGTCGGTTGCGGGGCTGCACTGCATCCACTGGTCCATGGCGCTATCGTCGGCCAGCAGACGCGCACGCCAATCCTCCACCTGGTGCAGCAGCAAGGTCTCCTGCGCCGACGGTGCATGCTGTGCCGCCAGGGCGCCACGGATGGCATCCAGCGTCTGGGCATCGAGCAAGCGCATCTGCTTGCCGATGAACTGCATCTGGCGGCGGCGCCCCTCGAAGTTGGTGATGCGCCTGGCCTCGGCCAGCGCCTCCACGAGCTTGTCGGGCAAGGACAGCCTGGTCAAAAATTCGCTGCGCAAGTCCAGCATCTGAACACCCAGCGCTTGCAACGCGCTGCTTTCGTGTTTGCGTTCGGTGCGGCTTTGTTCATCCGTTCCCTTGAGTTCGCGCTTGAATTCCTGGTCCAGCGCGCTGCCCTCGGCAACAAATTGACCCCGCACAAAATAACCTTTTTTCAGTTTGCTCATATTGGCAAGTATCATAGCCGCCGTTATGACCAAAACGACCCAACCACACCCCCCGGCCCAAACTAACCAGACTACCCAGACTGCCGATAGCGGTTTTGCCTACAGCCGGGCATTTTTCGAGTCCCTGGTGGATGCCGCGCTCGCACATGCCACCAAGCTTGGCGCCAGCGATGCTGCGGCGCAAGTGTCCGAAGGCTGCGGCCTGAGCGTGTCCGTGCGCAATGGCGAACTGGAAAACGTCGAGCGCAACCGCGACAAGTCCCTGGGCGTCACCGTCCATGTGGGCAAGCGCCGGGGCAACGCCAGCACGTCGGACTTTTCCCAGGGCGCGATTGAAGAAACGGTGCGCGCTGCCTACGACATTGCCCGCTTCACCGCCGAAGACCCCTTTGCCGGTTTGCCCGAGCTGCAAGACATTGCCCCGGAAGGTGATCGCGCCCGCGAGCTGGACCTGTTTTTTCCCTGGAGCATCCACAGCGAAGAGGCCGCCAAGCTGGCGCTGGAGTGCGAAGCCGCCGCCTTTGCCACCGACAAACGCATCGCCAACAGCGAAGGGGCTGGCGTGTCAGCGCAACAATCGCACTTCTTCATGGCGCATACGCACGGTTTTCGTGGCGGCTACGCCAGCTCCCGCCATTCGCTGTCCGTCTCGCCCATTGCTGGCAAGGGCCGCGACATGCAGCGCGATTCCTGGTACAGCTCCATGCGCCATCCACAGGAACTGGCTTCTGCGCAGGCAGTGGGCCGCTACGCTGCCGAACGCGCACTGAGCCGCCTGAAAGCGCGCAAGATCGCCACAGTGGAGTGTCCGGTACTGTTTGAGTCGCCCCTGGCTGCCGGATTGCTCGGGACGTTCGTACAAGCCATCAGCGGCGGATCGCTGTACCGTAAAAGCACGTTTTTGCTCGACTCCCTGGGCAAGGCCGTGTTTCCCAAGCATATCGACATCGCCGAAGACCCGTTTGTGCTGCGTGGCAAAGGCAGCTCACCGTTTGACGATGAAGGCGTGCGCGTGCAGGCGCGCAAGGTCGTCGATGCCGGGCACGTACAAGGTTATTTTCTGAGCAGCTATTCCGCGCGCAAACTCGGCATGCCCACCACCGGCAATTCAGGCGGCTCGCACAACCTGTATCTGACCTCGCGCCACACCCGCCCCGACGATACCCTGGATGCGATGCTGAAAAAGCTGGGCACCGGCCTTTTCGTCACCGAGCTGATGGGCCAGGGGGTGAACTACGTCACGGGCGACTATTCGCGTGGTGCTTGCGGCTTTTGGGTGGAAAATGGCCAGATTGCCTATCCGGTACACGAAATCACCATCGCCAGCAACATGCACGCCATGTTCAAGGGAATCGAGGCCGTCGGCGCCGATACCTACAACTATGGCGCCAAAACCGTCGGCTCCATCCTGATTCACCGCATGAAGGTTGCCGGAAGTTGAGCCGGTTTTTATGGCTGCTTTCCTGCCTTTTTGCCCTGGGGCTTGGAACGTCGTCGGGCGCGCAGTCGGTTTCCTTCGGTCTCTTTGGTGATACGCCCTACAACCACTGGGAGCGGGAGCAGTTGCCCGACATGCTGGCCGCAATGGCGCGCGAGAACCTGGCGTTTGTCGTGCACGATGGCGACATCAAAAGCGGCTCCAGTCTTTGCAGTGACGCAGTGTTTCAGGACATTCTGGGCGTGTTTCAGGCATCCGCCCTCCCCTTGATTTACGTGCCCGGCGACAACGAATGGACCGATTGTCACCGCAGCAACAACGGCAGTTACGACCCGTTGGAGCGGCTGGAAAAGTTGCGCACGCTGTTTTTCGCCGGTGACACCGCGCTGGGCCGCCGGACCTTGCCCCTGGAGCGCCAAAGCCGCAACCCGGCATTTGCCCTGTACCGCGAGAATGTGCGCTGGCAAGCGGGTGGCGTGTTGTTTGTCGGCCTGAATCTGCCCGGCAGCGACAACAATTTCCACGGCAGTACGCTGCGTGGCGGCCCAACTCCCGAGTATCTGGCGCGCAGCAGCGCCAACCATGTCTGGCTGAAGCAGGCCTTTGCCCTGGCGCGCGCACAAAAACTGGCCGGACTGATGCTGGTGATCCAGGGCAACCCCGGATTGGAAGCCGCCAATGACGACAAACCCAAACTGGCTTACCGGGACTTTTTAAACCAGTTGCGCGAGGAAACCCAGGCCTTTGCGGGCCAGGTGGTGCTGGTGCATGGGGACTCGCATTCACAAAAAATCGACCAACCCTGGCTGGATATAAAAAACTTCACGCGCGTGGAAACCTTTGGCCATCCTTTCATGGGCTGGATCAAAGCCACCGCCGATGCGGCCGACCCCAAGGTATTCACCTTCTCCCCGCGCCGCTGGAACCCACCGTAGAGAGTTTTTTATGCCAACCGGCTTACAAGGTTTATGGGACTTATGGGACGTGCGGGAGCAGCTTACGCTCTCCAATTGATAGCTGTCATCGCTTACTCCGTAAGGCCTAAAACCAGATTTGTGCATATTTTGACCCATCACGCCCACCTGATGCTGGAGGGCCAAAGGCCCGGTTTCATACCAGCCTGGGGCATCGCCCCAGGAATTCGCCCCACCCAACAAAGGGCTGAAGGCCCGATCCGACGCATCCCCGGTTACGAGGTCGGGCATCAATTGCGTGGTGTCACGAAAATGATCCGCCACAAAATGAGGCGGGCTTTCAGCCCTTTGGGAATATTGCTGCATACCGGGGGCGATGCCCCAGGCTGGTATAAAGCCGGGCCTTTGGCCCTCCAAAAAAGACGTAAACCGCAGCCCCCTCTTTGCGCACCATACACTAGACCAGATTGGCCTAAAACCGGCGTGCTGGTTTTGCAAGATTACCAAAATGTAATCTAGTGGTCAGCGCCGCGTCAGGTGCATTTGCGCACAATCCGCTCATCATTGAACAGGAGTGGTTGCTGTGGGAAATTGGTTTCGGTATTGGTATTGCATCGCCGCTCTGCTCGCTGGCCTGTGTGTGCAGGCGGCAGAAACGCAAAAGACGCCGACAACGCAAACAACACCAACATCCGGGCTGTCGGTGGCCATGGAACGGGCTTGGCGCTCAAGCCCCCAGACTGCCGGACTGGATGCCCGCGAGGACGAGGCCCGCGCTGCGCAGGATGTCGCAGCCGGACTGACACCCGAACCCGGCTCGGTCAGCATTGGCGGCCTGAGCGACCAGTTCAACCGCAACCAGGGCAAGCAGGAATACGAGGTAGAACTGGCCGTGCCGCTGTGGCTGCCGGGTCAAAAAGCGTTGCGCGAGGCCGAGGCAGCCAGCCGCATCAACGAAACCATTGCCAAACGCGCAGCAGTGCGCCTGGAGATCGGCGGCGAATTGCGCGAGGCGTGGTGGGCGCTGGCAGCGGCACGCAGCGCCAAGGTGCTGGCGACGCGCCGCCTGGAAACCGCCCGCGCACTGGAGGCCGACGTCATGCGGCGCTACCGGGTTGGCGAACTGTCGCGCATCGACGCCAATCTCGCGCAAACCGAAACCCATGCCGCCAGTGCCGAACTGGTCGAGGCGCAAACAGCGCTTCTTCAGGCGGAGCAGGCGGTGCACATTCTTACCGGCGTTCCCGCCCCGGAAAATCTGGACGAAGAGCCGCCCATGGCACAAAAACTCCCCGGTGAAAGCGGCGATGCCGTCGAATCCCATCCCTTGCTGGCAGCTGCCACTGCCGCCGCACGCAGCGCCCGTGACCGCGTCCAGGTTGCAAAGGTAGCGCAGCGCAGCGCACCGGAGCTGGCGCTGCGGGTCGTGCGCGAGCGTGGCGACTTCGCCGAGTCCTACGCCAACAGCGTCGGCATCAAGCTCAAGATACCCTTCTCTTCCGATTCTCAAGTGCGCCGGGAAACGTCAGCGGCACAAGCAGAGGCGAATCAGGCCGAGTCCGAGATGCTGCGTATCCAGACCCGGATTCGGCTTGAGGCCGAGCGCGCCCGGCACAACCTGCAAGCGGCGCAGCGCCAGTTGACCATGGCACAGGAGCGCCGCCAGCTATCGAGCGAGAACCTGCGGCTGTCCGAGAAGGCCTTTGCGCTGGGCGAATCCGATCTGGCAAGCTTGCTGCGCATCCGCCTGGCCGCCTTCGATGCCGATGCCTTTTACGAGCGCCAGCGCGTGGCCCGCGCGGCTGCCATATCACGCCTGAATCAGGCTCTGGGAGTATCGTTGTGAAGAAGTTTATTCTTGTAATGTTCGTCGCCTTTGCCTTGCCCGCCTGGGCGGGCGGGGACAGTAGCGATGGACATAGCCACGGGGCACCAACGCCTGCGCCTGCGCCAATAAGCCAGGGCACCACGCCGCGCGCCTCCACAGCGACCGAGGAGTTTGAGGTCGTCGCCGCGCTCGAAGGCCAAAGTCTGGTGGTGTACGTGGACCGTTTTGCCAGCAACGAACCCGTGGCGCGTGCCAAGGTCGAGATCGAAGGCTCGGGGCTCAAGGGCGTAGCCAGCGAAACCGCCCCCGGAACCTACGTGCTCGCCGCCACCTCGCCCCTGCCCCCGGCCAAACATGCGCTGACCATCAGCATCGAATCCGCAGAGAGTGCCGATCTTCTCGCCGTCACGCTGGATACCTCCGCGTCCATATCCACACCCGTAACCCATGTGGCGCATACCCATAGCCAAGGCGAGTGGACCATCTGGGCTCTGGCTGCGGCGCTGCTGCTGGTCGCCGGAATATTGTTTACCGTTCGGCGCCGCCAAGGTGCCAGGAGGAAGATGTGATGATGCGCACAATCCATTGGCATAGGCTGCTGGCCGCACTGGCATTGACCATGCTCACAGGCGCCGCCCTGGCGCATGGCGACGAGGACCACAGCCAGGATGCCGGGAAGGCCGCACCTGCCGCCGTGCCCGCAATAGGGACGGTAGTGCCGACGGCGCCGCAGCGGCTGGCCGATGGTAGTTTGTTCGTTCCCAAGCCGGTACAGCGCCAGCTGGGTCTGCGCACCCAGGTGGCACGTAACGCCGACCTGGTGGCCACCGTCGAATTGAACGGCCAGGTCATTGCCGATCCGCAAACCAGTGGCCGGGTGCAGGCCATGTTCGCAGGCAGCGTACTGCCCGGCCCGAAAGGCATGCCCACAGCCGGGAGAAAACTGGCCAAGGGCGAGGTGATGGCCTATCTGCGCCCGATCAGCGGCGCCATGGAGCGCGGCAACCAGCAAGCCAGCCTCGCCGAACTCGAAGCGCAACTGGCCATCGCCGAGCGCAAGGTGCAACGCTTTGAGCAGCTCGAAGGCGCCATTCCGCAAAAGGAGATTGAGGCCGCACGCATTGAACACGCCGCCTTGCAGCGCCGGCGCGCGTATGTCCGCGCCAGCATCAATTCCGCCGAGCCGCTGGTGGCGCCGGTGGCGGGCATTGTCAGCGCCTCCCACCACCTGCTGGCCGGGCAGATGGTCGATGCCAAGGAGCTTTTATTCGAGATTGTCGATCCGTCCCGCCTTGCCGTAACGGCGCTGGCCTACGACGTCGGCATCGCCAAAACGCTGGTTTCCGCCAGCGCCCTGGCCGAGCAGACCCCGCTGGAACTGCAATTCGTCGGCGCGGGCCAGCAGCTGCGCGAACAAGCCCTGCCGCTGCTGTTTCGCATCACCAGCCGCAATGCAGCCGTGGCTGTCGGCCAGCCGGTGAAGGTGATTGCGCAAACCGCCCAAGGCATCCAGGGCATGCGCGTGCCGCGCACGGCGCTCACGAAAGTCGGCGCGGGCGAAACGGTGGTCTGGATTCATACCGAGGCCGAACGCTTCGTCGCCCGCCGGGTGCGCTACCAATCGCTCGATGCCGCCCACATCGCCATCCTCGACGGCGTGCACGACGGCGAGCGCGTGGTGACGGCCAGCGCCGGACTGCTCGCACAGGTGCGCTGACATGTTTGACTATCTGATCCACACCGCGCTCAAGCAGCGGCTGATCGTCCTTGGCATCGCGCTGCTGCTCATCCTCTATGGCGCCATCACGCTGCGGCAGATGCCGGTCGATGTCTTCCCCGATCTCAACAAGCCCAGCGTGACGCTGATGACCGAAGCCGGTGGCATGGCCCCGGAAGAGGTCGAACAGCTGGTCACCTTCCCGCTCGAATCGAGTATGAACGGCATGCCGGGCGTCACGCGCGTGCGTTCGGTGTCGGGCATCGGCCTGTCGGTCATTTATGTCGAGTTCGAATGGGGCTCGGACATCTACCGCAACCGCCAGCAGATCACCGAACGCCTGAATCTGGTACGCGAAGCCCTGCCGCCCGGCATCGTGCCGCAGCTCGGCCCCATCTCGTCGATCATGGGCGAGATTTTGCTGATTGCCTTACCGATCAACACCTCAGCTTCCCCCGATACAACCAACCCGATGGCGGTGCGCGCCTACGCAGACTGGGTGGTGCGCCCGCGCCTGCTGACGATTCCCGGCATCGCCCAGGTCATTCCGATAGGCGGCGAGGCGCAGCAATACCGCGTCGAGATCAAACCGGCGCAGCTCCAGGCGCTGGGCATCGAGCGCGAGAAGCTGGAAGACGCGCTCAAGGACTTTGGCGCCAACACCAGCGGCGGCTTTCTCGAAGCCCAGGGCCGCGAATACCTGATACGCCAGATTGGCCGTAGCGCGCGCATCGAAGACCTGCAAAATCTTGTGGTGGCAGTAAAAGACACCCAGCCCATCCTGCTCAGGCAGGTGGCGGACGTGAAGCTGGCTGCGGCCACCAAGCGCGGCGATGGCAGCTACAAAGGCAAACCGGCGGTGATCCTGTCGGTGCAAAAGCAGCCAGGGACCGACAGCGTGCAGCTGACCCGCGCGGTCGAGCAGGCCATCGCCGAACTGGGCAAGAACCTGCCCAAGGGCCTGGAGCCGCCAGCGTTCCTCTTCAAACAGGCCGATTTCATCGAACATGCGGTGAACAATGTCGAGGAAGCCTTGCGCGACGGCGCCATCCTGGTGGCCGTCATCCTCTTCCTGTTCCTGCTCAACGTCCGCACCACGCTGATTTCGCTGACGGCAATTCCCGTGTCGCTGCTGGTCACGGCGCTGGTCTTTCATTACTTCGGTTTGTCGATCAACACCATGACGCTGGGCGGATTGGCCATTGCCATCGGCGAATTGGTGGACGATGCGGTCGTCGGCGTCGAAAACGTGCTGCGGCGCCTCAAGCTCAACCGCGCCGCCGACACGCCGCGTCCCGTAGCGCAGGTCATCGCCGCCGCCACGCTGGAAGTGCGCTCGGCCATCGTCTATGCAACCATGATCATCGTGCTGGTGTTCGTGCCGCTGTTCGTCCTGCCGGGCATCGAGGGCCGCTTGTTCACACCGCTGGGCATTGCCTACATCGTCTCGATTCTTGCCAGCATGCTGGTTTCGGTAACACTCACGCCGGTGATGGCCTACTACCTCCTGCCGCAGATGAAGCAGCTGCACGCCGGTGACAGCCCGCTGGTGCTCTGGCTCAAACGCTGGGATGCCAGGCTTCTGCACTGGTCCTTCGGCCATGCGCGCAGCCTGCTGGCCGGGGCTTTGGCTCTGGTGATTGTCGTTGCGGCCAGCGTGCCCTTTTTTCCACGCTCCTTCTTGCCGCCGTTCAACGAAGGCACGCTGACGGTCAATGTCTTGCTCAACCCCGGCACCTCGCTCGCCGAGTCCAACCGCATCGCAACCCTGGCCGAACAGCTGGTGCTGCAAGTGCCCGAAGTCACGCAGGTCGGGCGCCGCACGGGCCGCGCCGAACTCGACGAACATGCCGAAGGCGTGCACTACACGGAAATGGACGTGGACCTGAAGGCCTCGACGCGCAGCCGGGATGCCATCATCGCCGACATCCGCCAGCGCTTGGCGATCCTGCCCGCCGTCTCCAACGTCGGCCAGCCGATTTCGCACCGGCTCGACCACCTGCTCTCCGGCGTGCGCGCCCAGATCGCGCTGAAAATTTACGGCGACGATCTCGATACCCTGCGCACGCTGGCCGCCGACATGCGTGAGCGGCTGGCGCGGATTGTGGGTGTCACCGATTTGCAGATTGAAAAACAGGTGCTGATACCGCAGGTCAAGATTCGACTGGATTACGAACAGGCGGCCCGCTACGGCGTGGCACCAGGCAAGCTGCTGCGCGCACTGGAGCAGATGATCGAGGGCGAGAAAGTCACCCAGATCATCGAAGGCAACCGCCGCTTTGACTTGCTGGTGCGCTTGCCGGAGTCCGCGCGCGATCCGCAGGCACTGGCCGACTTGCTCATCGAAACGCCGACCGGCCATGTGCCCTTGTCCAGGATTGCCAGCGTCGAAGAAAGTGACGGCCCCAACCAGATCAGCCGCGAAAATGCGCGCCGGCGCATCGTACTCTCGGCCAACACCGATGGCCGGGACATGTCGCAAGTGGTTGCCGACATCCGCACCGAGCTGGCCGCCAGGCCTTTGCCCGAGGGCTATTTCACTGCGCTCGAAGGGCAGTTCCAGGCGCAGGAACAGGCGACCAGGCGCATCACCTTGCTCGCGCTGGTGTCGCTGGCACTGGTCTTCATGGTGCTCTACAGCCGCTACCGCTCCATGGCGCTGACCCTGATCATCATGGGCAACATCCCGCTGGCGCTGATTGGCAGCGTGATTGCGCTGTGGATTTCCGGGCAACCGCTGTCTGTTGCGGCACTGGTCGGCTTCATCACGCTGACCGGCATCGCCACGCGCAACGGCATCCTCAAGATCAGCCATTACATCAATCTGTGCGCCTTCGAAGGCGAAACCTTCGGCCAGCGCATGATCGTGCGCGGCTCGCTGGAGCGCCTCACCCCGGTACTGATGACCGCGCTGGTAGCCGCCTTCGCCCTGCTGCCACTGCTGCTCGCGTCCGACGCCCCCGGCAAGGAAGTGCTGCATCCGGTGGCGGTGGTGATCTTCGGCGGTCTGATAAGCTCAACCCTGCTCGACACCCTGCTGACTCCCCTCATGTTCTGGCTCTGGGGACAAGCGCCCCTGGAACGTTTACTGGTACTGGCCAGCCAGGAAAAAGAAAGTTTCTGACAGAAAGTTTTTGATCCATGAAAAAATCCCTATCCCTGCTTGCCGTTGTTGCTGCTGTTGCCGCTGTTAGCGCTACCAGTACGCTGCTCCTGGCAAGTTCCCCGGCGCTTGCCCACACCGACGATGTTCTGGAGCAACAAAAAGCCCCCAACGGCGGCCAGCTGCGCATGGCTGGCTCCTACCACTACGAACTGGTGGTCGCCAAAGACAGCAAAGAAGCCAAGGACAACGCGGTGCGCGTGTACGTCACCGGCCATGATGGCAAGATGGTCGAAACAAGCGGCGCAAGCGGCACGGCAACCATCCTGACCGGCAAGGCCAAGGTAACGGCAGCGCTGGCGCCAGACGGCGACAACCGGCTCAAGGGAATGGCAAAGTACGCATCGTCGCCGGACATGAAGGTCGTCGTATCCATCACGTTCCCCGGTAACGCAGCCGAACAAGCACGCTTCACCCCGCTGGCCGCTGCGAAGGAGAAGTGAGTTCCTGGGGCGCGTTCCGTGGGCGCGTTCCTGGGGCGGTGCCCCAGGCTGGTATGGGGTCGCGCCGTTGGCGCTCAAGACACGGGCAAACGAGCACGTCCGATTTTGCAGGGCCAAAGGCCCGACCACATACCAGCCTGGGGCACCGCCCCAG
>JAYRRD010000073.1:0-1875 GCA_041910275.1 Rhodoferax sp. | reverse complement strand
TTCAATCATCGTCATCAAGATCTCTACAAGGCCTTGCTACAGTTGCTCAGACAGAATCCGCTCTGAGGCGTTTGCTTCCTAAGCCCCTATTTTATGTATGTGATGAAAGCGTGAAGTTCCCGCTATCTGTCACATCCAAAACGCGAAAATCCTGTGGTGTCGATGCCGGGGCCACAAAGTACTTGTTGTATTCCTTGCGCCATGCAACACCACTTGATGTGGTCTTTGCGGGAGCAGTATTCTTCTTGGTTTTGGTTTCGCTGACTTTTGGCTTATTCATAGGTGATATTGCATCCAAGTTTTCTAAGCGTAACGGTTGACGAGGCTAACGCAAATTTATGGGCGATGTGCAACGAGCTACCTTTAGGTGGCTAACGAATAAAAGGGACTTCCCCGTCCCGAGTGCCCCGCGCCATTGCGGGATACGCCAACAAAGCGCCACGATGGGAAGTCCAATCTCTCATCAACCCACTCGTTTTGTGGAAGGGCAAGTCCATGACCATCGTAACCGTAGGCATCGATCTGGCCAAGAACGTCTTCGCCGTGCATGGCGTGGACGCAACAGGCAAACCGGCACTGGTGCGCCCCAGCGTGGCGCGCGACAAACGGCTCGAACATAGCCACGCCAGCCATCGGTGTGAATGATGCGGTTGGGATCGACCTTGCCCCGGATGATGGCTTGCAGCGTGGTTTTGGAGGGATCGGGTTTGCTGCGCAATTCTGCCTTGTTGTGGTTGCTATAAAAATAGGAGATGAAAACCAAGAAATGAGCCAAGCGCCACCCGTAATTTGTTTGCCTGTTGTGCTAACATGCTGTCGTTTGACGCACGGTTGGTTCACTTACTCTCATGCCCACCACCTCGACTTCCACCGCCCGAACCGCCCGGCTGGGCCTGCGTGCGACGCCGCGACAAGAGGCGGTGCTGCGGCGGGCGGCCGAGGTGGCGCACAAATCCCTGACCGACTTTATTCTCGACAGCGCGTGCCAGGCCGCCGAGCAGACCTTGCTCGATCAGCGCCTGTTCATGGTGTCCGGCAGTCAGTACCAGGCCTTGATGGATTTGCTGGACCGCCCCGAGCAGCCCAGTGAGGGCTTGCGCGAGCTGTTTTCGCGCCAGGCGCCTTGGGATGCGCCTTGACCCTGACCCGCCCCGAGCCCCTGGCGGCGGAGCATCAGCTGGACGGCTTCGATTGCGGCAAGCCCTCGCTCGATGACTGGCTGGTCCGCCATGCGCGGCAGGCGCAGGGCAGCGGCTCCGCAAAAACCTTTGTTGTGACTGATGCTGGCCGTGTTGCGGGTTACTTCAGTCTGACCGTGGGCCAAATCGACACGCTGGACGCCCCCGAACGCCTGCGCAAAGGAATGGAGCAATACCCCATTCCCGTCGTGCTGCTGGCGCGGCTGGCTGTGTCCAGGCATGCGCAGGGCCGCGGCCTGGGTGTGGGCCTGCTGCAGGACGCCATTCGGCGCGCGCTGCTGGTGGCGGAGCAGGCCGGTATCCGGGCGCTGTTGACGCACCCCATCGACGATGACGCCGCACGGTTTTACGCCCGCTTTGGCTTCGTTCGCTCTCCTTTGCATGAGCAGCAGATGCTTTTGCTGCTGAAAGATGCGCGCCGCTGGCTATGACAGCGACGCCGACGCCAGAGGCCGTGATCGAAGACGACGACCGAGCCGCATTCCCATGACAACCGCAGCGTTGCCGCACGAATCGACTTTCAGTGTTCTGGTCATCGGCGCCGGCCCCGCCGGCCTGATGGCGGCCGAGCGACTGTCGGCCGCCGGTGTGGCGGTCGACGTCTACGACGCCATGCCCTCGGTGGGTCGCAAGTTCCTGCTGGCCGGCAAGGGCGGCCTGAACCTGACGCATGCCG
>JAYRRD010000072.1:0-3342 GCA_041910275.1 Rhodoferax sp. | reverse complement strand
CACCTACAAAAAGGGCCTGCGCCTTTCCAAGAAGGCCATGCAGGCCGTGGAAGAACGTCTGGTGCGTAATCCTCTATTGCCCAAATGGGACATCCTCATTCGTCCACGGTATATGGGATGAGATTTTGCGGAAATGGCCTCAGATCGCACCGGGCGGTCGCTTTGCGGTGTCGGGTTCTGAAGATAAGACTGTCAAAATCTGGGATATGGAAGCTGGGACCTGTGTTGGAACCCTGGAAGGGCATCAAGGCGTAGTGCATTCAGTCGCCATATCCCCCGATGGTGCATTGATCGCCTCCACTGGCTTCACTGACAACACAGTTCGGCTCTGGGATTGGAACACGGGAGCGTGTTTACAGGTGATAACGGACGATTGGATCGGCTTCGCCCCTTACTCTGTTGCATTCAGTCCCGACGGTTCGCGCCTTATTGTGGGCATTGCGGACGACGATGGCCGAATCTACGTTTACCGCCTCACGGGTGTCCGCTCCAGGCCGTCAGCCGATGCGCCGCGCCGCTACGTGAATGCCAAGGTCGTGCTGCTCGGGGAGGGGACGGCGGGCAAGACTTCGCTGGCGCATCGCTTGATTGACGATACATATGTCATCCCGGATCGTACCCATGGCATGAGCGTTTGGCGGCTGGATTTGCCGCCTCCACCCGATGCCACGCTGGAGCGTGAGGCGTTGCTGTGGGATTTGGCGGGGCAGGAGGATTATCGGCTGATCCATCAGCTTTTTCTGGAACAGACCGCGCTGGCGCTACTGCTGGTTAATCCGCAAAAGGACGATCCCTTTTTGGAAGCCGGTGACTGGCTCAAGGCGTTGAAGACGGCTGCGAGAGGACAAAATGAACAAGGTGACGTGGCGCGGCTGCTTGTTTTTTCGCAGATTGACGTCGGTGGGATGAAGCTGGGCAACGCCAAGATTGACCGCTTTGGCGAGCAACACGGCTTTACCGGCTGGCTCGCGACCAGCGCCAAGACGGGCGAGAACTGTTCGGACAGGGAGAACAAAGGCCAGCCTTCCGAGCTGAAGCAACTTATCGCCGCGAGCATTCCGTGGGACACACTGCCCTGGACGAGCACACCGCGCCTCCTGGCAGCGCTGAAGAATGCTGTGATGGCGATGCGCGATGCGCAAGACATCCGTCTGTTGCGTTTCTCCGAGTTGGCGCAACGGCTGGAGCAGGCGCTGCCGGGGGAGAAGTTCGGGGAGTCCGATATGCGCACTGCTGTGACGCTGCTCGCCAATCACGGCTTGATTCTGCCGTTGAAGTTTGGTGATCTGGTACTGCTGCGCCCTGACCTCATCAATGGCTACGCCGGGGCCGTCATTCGCGCAGCGCGGGTGCATACGGATGAGATCGGTTGCGTGCTTGAGGCGGACATTTATCAGGACGGTTTCGACTTCACTGGCGTCAAGCGGCTGAACCATCGACCGGATGAGGAACTGCTGCTGCGGGCGCTGGTGCAGACCTTCATTGATCACGCATTGTGTATCGCCGAGGACACGCCGCACGGGCGGCATCTGGTCTTCCCGTCGCAGTATCGTCGCGAAAAAGACATCCCGCATGAGCCAAACATCTTCGTCTCGTACAGCTTCAGCGGCGAGTGGCAAACGGTGTGGACCACGCTGGTGGTACGTCTTTGGTATAGCCAGGAGTTTACGCATCGCGAGTTGTGGCGCAACGCGGCCGAGTTCGTCTCCGCCAAGGACCGAACGTTGGGCATGAAGATCAAGAAGGAAGGTGATGGCGCCGCAACGATCAGTCTCTACTTCGACGCCGATGTGCCGGATGAATTGAAAGTGCTGTTCATCGAGTATGTCCACCGCCATCTGGCACGATACGCCTGTGACGTGGTTCGGGATCGGCGCTACATTTGCCAGTGTGGAAAACCCATTACCGACCTCGGTATGGTGCGCGAACGGCTCTCGAATGGAAAAGACTTCATTACTTGCCAAAAGTGCGACGACAAGGTGCCGCTCATTGACTTCATCGAGCAACGGCTGAAGAGCGATCCTGTCGCGCGCAAGATTCTGGCAATGGATCAGGCCATTTCCCGCGAACTCGACACCCAGGCGCTGGAGCAAATTCTTATCGGCCACATGATGGCCATCGCCGGTGAAGCGAACCAAATCTTTCGCCCGGTGACGATGTTCGACTATGGCATTGATGGTGAAGTGGAGTTCAAGGACAACGACGGCAATGCCAGTGGTAAGAAAATCTACGTTCAGCTTAAGAGCGGAAACTCTTACTTGCGTACCCGCAAAGCCGATGGCAGCGAGGTCTTCGACGTGACAAAAGATCGCCACCTTGACTACTGGATCGGCCAGCCGGTGGATGTGTATCTCGTGATCCGCCAGAAGGACGAGAGGAGTGGCGAAGAGACCATCCGTTGGATGAATGTGACGCACTATCTCAAGGCCCGCAAGGGCAAGACCAGTCGTCAGATCGTCTTCACCGGCGAGAAACTCGACATGAAAGCCGTTTGGAAGGTGCGGGACACTTTCTTTTTTCCGTACTCGAATTAACACTCGAAACGCAACGATGGTAAAAGGACCTGGTGGCGCGGTGTACCTGGACCTGGAGCGCCCCTTTGATCGCCTGCGCCTGGAAGATGCCGACACCTACCTGCGCGCCCAGCAGGGCAAGCTGGTCATTCTGGATGAGATGCACCGCGCCCCCGGCGTGTTCATGCTTGCGCGCGATGTTGATTTACCTCCTTGTTTCTTCCAGAACGTCTCAAAAGTTGCCAGAACGGGTTGATACAGCAGCATTTCCCACCACCACAGGAGACGGTGGCGTGCGCGTGTCAGCACCAAAGGTGCGGTTTCATACCAGCCTGGGGCATCGCCCCAGGTACCGGATCGCCTCACCCACCCACCACCAGAGGAATGAAGGCCGGGTTCAACGCATCACCGGATTACAGGGTCGGTCGGGCATCAATTTCGTGGCATCACGACACCACGAACATGGTCCGCCCGAAATGGGCCACGAAAAATGCGACGACGGGTTTTCGACCTGGGGCGTTGCCCCAGGCTGGTATGGCTTTGGGCCTTTGGCCCTCCAAAGTGCTCAAACGCTGCAAAACGCAGATGCGCTATCCTCACAGGAAAACACCACCACATCAACACCACATCTTACGCTCTGCTTTCAATAGCTGTCCCCGCTCATCCCGTAAGCCTTGCAAGGCAATTTTTGTAACTTCTCAAAAAGTGGTGGCAGGTGGTACAAAGACGGAGAATTTGCGGCATTATTGGCGGATGGATTTAGCAACGGTTATTGATGTGGAGAAATTGCCAACGGGCGTACCGACGGAGCTGGTTGAATGGGTGCAGT
>JAYRRD010000071.1:0-24745 GCA_041910275.1 Rhodoferax sp. | reverse complement strand
TCGCCTGTCCATGAGCCGCAGTGCGCAAAATAAATTTGGTACGACGGGCATTCGTGCCTTGGTACTCGTTCCCACCCGTGAACTCGCTTCCCAGGTTGAGGAGGCCATACGCACCTACGGGAAGTACCTGCAACTCAGCAGTACGGTTGTTTTTGGCGGCGTTGGCATCAATCCACAGGTTGCAGTGCTCAAAAAAGGCGTCGATATTCTGGTGGCGACGCCAGGGCGTCTGCTGGACTTGGCACAGCAGGGCATGTTGGACTTAGGGCAGGTGCAGATGCTGGTCCTTGACGAAGCAGATCGCATGCTGGACATGGGTTTTTTGCCGGATGTGAAACGGGTACTGGCCCTTGTACCGCGTGAAAAACAAAGCCTGTTGTTTTCCGCAACCTTCAGCGATGAGATTCGTGAATTGGCCCATAGCCTGCTCAAGAACCCGCAAAGCGTGCAGGTCACGCCACGTAATACCACGGTTCAGCGTATTTCCCAGGTCATTCATCCGGTAGGCAGGGGCAAGAAAAAGGCGTTGCTGGCACACATCATTCAGGAGCACAACTGGAACCAGGTGCTGGTTTTTACCCGTACCAAGTTTGGCGCCAACAACGTCGCGGAGTATCTGGTAAAAAATGGAATCACTGCGATGGCTTTGCACGGCAATAAAAGCCAGGCCGCGCGCACCCAGGCATTGACAGGTTTTAAAAACGGGGACGTGCGTGCTTTGGTTGCGACCGATATTGCAGCCCGTGGCATCGATATTGACGATTTGCCGCATGTGGTGAATTATGAAATTCCCAATGTCTGCGAAGATTATGTGCACCGTATTGGCCGTACAGGCCGCGCCGGTGCTGACGGTGCGGCCATCAACTTGGTGTGCCTGGATGAAGAGGGATTCATGGCGGACATTGCACGTTTTGTCAAACAGGACATACCCGTGCAGGTCATAGAAGGTTTTGGCATTGAACCCGATGAGAAGGCCGAGCCGATTGCCATGGGACGCCAGACGATATGGGGGGGGCTGGGTAAACCCCCTTCGCGCGAAGTCATGCAGGCTGCAGCGAGGGCTGCACGTAGCGAAATCATGCAAAGGGTGCGAGAGAGCAGGGCCGCTGCCGTGACACCGGGGAGTGAAACACCCGGTGCTGGAGGTGGCGGGGATAGGGGGGGCGCTCGGGGGCAGCGTGGCAACAACGCAGCAGCAGCGCGGGGCCGCACTGGCCGTGAGCAGACCAACAACCGTACTCCTGGTGTGCGTGGCGGTGACCAAGGAGCCAGTCGGCGCCGCGATCCGGTGGGGGATTCCCAACCACGTAGCCATGAAAGTGGCTTTGTCGGGAGCTTTGGCAGCGAAACGCGCACGTCTCGCAGTCCTTCCAGCGCACAGCCGGACCCTATGCGCACCAGTGTGGATATGATGGCCGAGCGCGGCCCACGTCGGGGGGGCTATGGCGGTGGTGGTGGTCGTGGCAGTTCAAACGGAGGCGGGAGCAATAATGGTGGCGGATTCCGGTCGGGTGGCTATGGTGGCGGGGGCAACAGGCCTCGTGGGGCAGGAAATTCTCGCGGCCCTTCTGGCCGATAAAACCTATTCGGTCGTTCATTGTGTGGGGCGGCGCATGTTGGGTCTGCGCCATCCCAAGTTGAATCAGATACAGGTGGATTTCGCTGCCCTGCCCACCCTTCCCAAGACCAATGATGTATTCATTGCCTTGGGAACCACCATGAAAGTGGCGGGTAGCCAAGCTGCGTTCAAAGCTGTTGATCTGGATGCTGTTTTGGCTTTGGCGCTTGCTGCGCGTGCGCAAGGCGCTACCAGATTGGGAGTGGTCAGTGCCATGGGCGCCAATACCGGCTCCCCTGTTTTCTATAACCGCATCAAGGGTGAGATGGAGGACGCTCTCAAAAGGCTTGATTTCGAAAGCCTGGTGATCGCACGGCCTTCCATGCTTGCTGGCCAACGTGGGTTGCTCAGGCAGCCCGCACGGCCCAGCGAGCGAGCGGGCCTATTGTTGATGCGCAGCTTGCGCCCGTTGATTCCGGCCAATTACCGTGCCATCGCTGCCAAAGACGTAGCCAATGCCTTGATCGGGGCCGTGAAAAATAGTGGGCCAGGCGTGCGGATATTGTTGTCGGGTGCCATGCAGGCACCATGAGGAGACCAAGCGCGACCACCCGCCAGGATGCGGGCGGCGCGCTTGCGACAAACCTATTTGCCCCCAATCGTACCTGTTTCGTTGGCAGCTTTGCTGTTCTTGCCGCCCGCATCGGCGGATGCGTTCTTTTGTGCAGACTTGATGGTGGTGTTTCCCTGAATTTGTGTGCCGCCTTTGATGGCACCCGATGTATTCCTCGCAGTACTGCCTTCGCCTTTCGCCTTGGCCTCGGCATTCTCCTGTGTCGCCTTGATGTCAGTATTCCCCTGTATCTGTACACCTTGGGCGTTTGATGTGGACATCGTGCCTTTTGGACTGGCCTGCGATGTTTGTGCAAACACACCCGTGGCGCACACGGTTGCGAGTAATGCAATGAGGGCACGGTTCATGGGATTTCCTTGGAGGTTATTGAATCATCATTGACCACCGATGACACCTGCCTCATTGGCTGCCTTGGAGTTTTTGCCGCTGGCAGTGGCTGAGACGTTTTTCTGTGTAGCCTTGATCTTGGTATTGCCCTGGATCTGTGTTCCTCCTTTGATAGCGCCAGCAGTATTGGTTGCAGTAGAGCCTTCACCTTTGGCCGTGGCCGTGGCATCTTTTTGCTCGGCCTTGATTTCGGTGTTGCCCTGGATTTGAACACCTTTAGGGTTGCTGGAACGCTGTTCCTGTTGTGCCATGACGGCGGAAGAAATTGCTGCGGTTGCAACTAGAGCGAGAATGAAACGCATGGTTAACTCCTGGATAGTAAAAATAAAAATGGCAAAATTGCCAAACGGTCGCTAGGCGACCACCTTGAAGACCACACGACGATTTTTCGGATTGCGTGGGTCGAGGTTCTGGAGAGGCTGGGATGATCCCCTGCCTATTGGAATCAGGCGCGCCTGGTCGGTGGATTTGCCGAGGTATTTCACTACCGATTCGGCACGCATGCGCGACAGGACGTTATTCATATCTGCATTTCCGCTGATGTCCGTGTGTCCTTCCACCACGATACAGGCCGTGGGATTGAGACTCAAGACTTTGGCAATCTGTGCCAGTAGCGGTTCGGACGACTCCGCAATATCTGCCTTGCCAGAGGCGAACTGGATGGAAAAGCCCACGGCGGTACCCGGTGCATCTGGACTTGTGGTGGCGCAGTTGCGCACATCAGGCGCTGCGGCTGCGGCTGCGGGAGGGGGAGGCGCAGAGTCGTTGTTCTCGAAAACAATCGCACGTGTACGGCCCGTTTTCTTGGCTGGAGTTGTTGCATTGGTCCCAGGGTTAGGCACACTGAGGGCACGCTGCAAGGCTTCCAACTGTTCAGATTCCTCGCTGGCAAATGCAGGGGATGAAAATGTGGTGACCGTGGAAAATAATACACAGACACATCGCAAATAGAGGGGGTATTTCATGGCAGGAATATTACTTGCAAACGTTGATAACTTCTTTGGTGTTGACAACAATATCTTTCGGCTTTTTCTCACCGGCCTTGGGCTTTGTAGACTGAACGGTGCCAACATTGACAGTACAGGTGTTGTTTTTTCTGCTGCCAATGTTGACGACCTGTTTTTGCAAGGCAGGGTCCTGTCTGGAACCATCGTCCTTTGCCCAGGCACTTGCCTTGGCATTATTGATTTTGGTATTTGAATGTGCGTCGAGCGCCGATACGGTCGTGCTGAAAAACAGGCCAATAGCGGCAGTCAAAACAATAAATGTACAGCGCTTATTTGCATTCTTCACTTACGACACTCCCGATGTTGGTGCAAGCCTTCTTGTTACGCCCGCCTACGACGGTGGTGACATTTTTCACGTTGACATGGATTTTGGTATCACCATGCGTACCGCCCCGAACCACGCCAACCCGGTTTTTGGCAACGCTGTTTTCGCCATTCGCTACCGCAGTCATATTCTCCGCGCTGGCATTGATTTCAGTATTGCCACGAATCTGCGTGGTTTCACCGCGCTGGCTGGTTTGTGCTACTGCACTGGCCAGATGCAATGCGAGCAGGAGCGCTGCATATTTAATTGTTGACATCGCATATCTCCTTGATGTATCACCCGTTGAGGGGAAGTCTTGTTGGTGGTCGCCCGTCGCGGAAAGATTTGCGCATCAGGTTCAGCTCGGTTTCCGTGATACCCAGTTTTTCCGCACTGAAAGAGTATGGATCGGGGGTGAACATGAGATAGGCCTGCATTTCATTGACCAACAACTCCTGCCGATTGACGTCATAATTGTATTTGCTCAGAAATCTGGAAAATATCTCGCGCTGATTATCTGTCAGAATATCAGACCAGTATTTACGACAATACTTGGCATAATACACGTTGGTGTAATACTCGCCATGCGCCAGCTCGTGCAGCATGACGGCACGGCGAGCCTGGGCGGTGATCCTGGGTTCACTTTCTGTGCGTTCACGGGTTTGCGGTACCGAGATCAATACCTGGCCTGGTTTTACCGCCTGATAAATTCCACGCCAGACGCGCATCAGATTTTGCTCGATCAAAAAATCGCGCAACGCCAACTCTTCCGGAAATAATTCGACCTTATCGCGATCCACCAGGTTATAGAACAGTACCAGTTCACTGACCAGTACGTCATGGCCGTAGGCAAAATTTGCATCGTTACGTCGTATGGCCTCAAAATATTTTTGAAGCTCATCCATGGTCAATACACGTTTGTAGGGCTCTGAAAATTGCTCAATCAGTTGTGTGATCCGATTAAATGTCCGACCTTGCTGTGCCATGCTCGGAAAATCGAGCACCATGATTTCCTGGTTTTCTGCCAGACGCCAGACAACCAGTTCAGATGACTTATTGGCCAGAATGGTCTGGTAGCTGCCGTCAACCAGACTCCAGCCAGATGCAGCCATCGCCACGCTGCTCCAGATGGCCAGCAGGGCCGCCGCCAGGGCTTTTCTGATAAGTACCATGGGCAACATGCAATCCCCTTTTCTTACGGCTGGGTGACAGAAATGTTGCCATTTCTTCCCCATTTAATCGAATACATCAGACCGGATTTGCGTCCCTTGAACCGAGTCACATGATTGGGAACTCTTTCACCATCAATATAGACGCTATCGTTGATGATGGTTACCCCTTCAATCTCGGCATCCGGATCAATGATCCCTGTCTGATTGCTGGCAACACTTCCCTTGCCGCGTTTTTCCTGTTGATTGGATGTCACTGTTGCAGAATTTCCACTGGGTTGCGCAGACGCGGGCACATGATAAACGCTACTGCCAAAGAGCAGCAGGGAGACAGCTAGATAAGGAAGGGTGTTCAGGAACATGTTGAGAATCCATATCTCATGGCTCATGGCCCATGGTTGGTGTGTAACGGACAGGAAATCAAACAGTTGACAGGAGTGGCGGGTTATTTGCAACGTACTTTGATACTTTTCCCATCACGTATCAGGATGATCACCGAGCCCGAGGTGGTGTTGTCGTCACCGATACGGGCAACAACACTTGCAGCAGCCTGGTTGTTGCATTCCACCACAGGCAGATTCCCGGTTCCGCCAAAGTGACTGCCGGTAACCCCAGGGGACTCACCCCTCATGTAGGCGCGGGCGCGATTCGTGTTGCGCTTGGTCTTTCCCTGGTTGGAGTCGGGGTCAACCAGAATGCGGCCAAGGTCGCCGGGTGTGCTGCCGTCGCCGCCTTGCTGGTAAGAGTGGGCGCGGTTGCGGTTTTCGGTGGCGGCGTTTGGTGGATGTGTGCCCAATGGACTTTCCTCTAGCTGTTCAACGATGGTTGTCATGGGGGTGGTCGCTGTGCCGTCAACGCGTTGGGCTCTGGCCCTGTTGCGCAAATCGGCGGCGGCATCGTGTGAGGGGCGTTTGCTGGTGTTATCTGGAGTCAGCACAATTTCTCCAGCGTACAGTCCGGTAAGGGGAATGGCAAGCGATAACGTGGCAAGCAGTTTGCGGTATGGAAATCCAAAAACTGGGTTCGGTTTCATGGCAAGGTCCGCAAAATGCGTGTCCTGGTTTCTTGGTTATTGGACAGTGATTTCCACCATGCTCGTGATGGCTGCTGGATTTTGTTGTTTGAATTGCCCAAGCACATCCTGCACCGATTTCACGGGAAGTGGCGTCAGGTCGCGTGTTCCGACCAGATTTTTGGGGGTAATCAGTTCACGGTCAGCGGCAATGCAGGCGACGAGTTCGCGTCCTGGCCGGTCAAACCTGATTTTGAACCCGCCTGCTGGCAGCCGTATGGTTTGGGCTGGACTGACCATCGAGTTCGGGTAAAACTGGTTGGGGAAAATACGTGCCACACCCCCCTGGGTATCTTCGTAATAGCAATAAGCGGTGCCAATGCCCGTAGCACCCATGGAAATGTTCAGATACTCACCGATGCGGTAGCTGGGTTTTGGGCCACGCTCGCTGGTCAGGTTCAACTGAAACGCAGTGCTTGTCCTGGTACCGGGTGTTTCAATGGACTCGGCTACGGGTCGTGGTGTGTTGACAGGTATTGGTGGTGCGGGTGGTACGGGTGGTACTTCACGTTTGATGGGTATGCTTGGCAGGTCAGCCAACCTGTTTTGTACGTTGTCCAGCAAACTGTAGTACAGGTCAAAATTTATCCGTCCGTCCGCAATAAGGCCCACTGCGGCCTGGTATTCGGCAATGGCATTTTTTAATGCATCGCTGTGCAGGCCGTCCAGTTCTGCGGTGAAGCGGTTCATGCCAGCCAGTTTGCGTTGCACGAACAGGATGCGATCCGACTCCTTGGCAATTTCAAACCATTCGCGTGCCTGGTTCATCATGAGCGGATGGGTTGACTCCACATCCAGGCATTTCCAGTAGGGCACACGGGTAAATTTGCCCAGGACTTCAATCACCCCCAGCTCAAGCAGGGTGCGCGTTGCAGCGCCAAGTCCTTCGGTCTGGCTGAGGTCCATATTGAAACTAAGGCCCACATTACCCAGCCTGCCACCGCCTTCCATGGAGTTGCCGCTCTTCATGATGAGCATGGTATTGGACGTGCTGGTTTCGGGCAAAATCCGGCGGCTGGCAGCCTCGCCGATGCTCAGGTCCATGCTGACAAGGTCGAATGATTTGTCCTTGGAGCTGCCAAAATCAAGAAATGGCAGGGAAATTCCCCAACCCTTGTTTTTTTTGACGGCGTTGTCGTCCATCTGGGTAATGGAACCCCGGATGTAGTAGTCAGGAATTTTTGTGGGCGTGCCACCCTTCAATTGAAATAAAGCCCCCAGATCATCCTGCGTGCTATGCAAATCGATAAAGTCAAAAGCATTGCTTTTGAGATTCATTTTTGCGATGGCAGTGATCAACATTTCCTTGGTTCCGGTGCGCACCTTGCCGGTTTCATCGGGGATTCCTCCCGAGGTGATGACGATGCCCCGTTTGTCAAAGGCCAGGAACAACTCGTCCATGCAGCGCAGCGCCTGCGTGAAGTTGGTGACTGTTTTGATCGGAGGAGCCTTGGCGTTGTTGATAACCCGTGCAGAATCAGCTGTCGCTTCATCCAGCGCAAATGCCTGGCCACTCACAAGAAGGAAAGACGCTGTCAGGAGTATGTTTATGGATTTGGATTTGGGACACATTTTTGATGCCTGTTCACGGGCGGGGAGTGCGTGTGCTTACGTGTGTTGTAGCGCAGTACGGCGCAACAGTCAAATAGTCAAATAGCCAACACAACAAAATTATTACACTACGCGGGCCTGGAAAAGAAAATATGCTGCGCATCATCACCACCAACCTCAACGGAATCCGCTCTGCTGCCAGCAAAGGTTATTTTGATTGGCTTGGCCAACAGAATGCCACTGTGGTCGGCGTGCAGGAAGTCAAGGCGCAGCATGAACAGGTAGCGGGTGTGTTTGATTGTGCCAGTGGTTTGACGGGACACTTTCACTTCGCGCAGAAAAAAGGTTACGCCGGTGTGGGTCTTTACACCCGTATTCCACCGTCCGATCTGGTGGTCGGCATGGGTGTGCCCGAGTTTGATGCGGAAGGACGCTGGGTCGAGGCACGTTTTGACCGCCCAGGGCGCAAACTCAGCATCATCAGCTGCTATTTTCCCAGTGGGTCTTCTGGCCCGGAGAGGCAGGAGGCAAAATTCCGTTTCCTGGATGGGATGTATCCCAAGCTCATGCAACTCAAGGCAGAGCGTGAATTCCTGCTGCTGGGCGATATCAACATCGCGCACCAGGAGATCGACTTGAAAAACTGGAAGAGCAACCAGAAAAACAGCGGTTTTCTGCCCGAAGAGCGCGCCTGGATGGGAAAATTGCTCGGTGAAGGCGGTCTGGTGGATGTGTACCGTCGGCTTGAACCGGACAGTACGCAAACCTGCTATACGTGGTGGAGCAACCGGGGCCAAGCCTACGCCAATAATGTGGGTTGGCGATTGGACTACCAGATTGCCAGTCCGGCGATTGCTGCGCTTGCCATGCGCACCGCGATTTTCAAGGAGCAACGTTTCAGTGACCATGCTCCCTTGATAGTCGATTACGACCTTGATTTATAGCACCTGAGACCTTTTACCCATGCCAAAACACCTTCTCCGCGCTGAACCGGATCTGAACCGACTCGTTGATGCCAGTGGTCAGGTGCATACCGGCTTTTTCCCGCGCTCGGTGCGCAAGATCAATGGCCGGGATTTTGACTACCGCACCCCGATGGGGGCTGCGCACAACGCGCTGGCGCGCCATTTTCATTACAAGCAGTTTCAGTATTTTGGTGTATTGTCGGACAAGGTTCTCGCGGGTTGCGCCCTGGCGCATACGGCTTATCTGGGGCTGGCGTTTGTGTATGCGTATGACACCAGAACCCGGCGCATGGTGTCCGAGACCATTCGCCTGCCGTTGGGGCGAGGCCTGGTCATGGCAGACTCACCCGTGGAAGGCATGAGTGTGCTGGCATCGCGCAGCGCGGATATCCGCATGGGCTACAGCGAACGCGCAGACGGAACATTGGAAAAGACTTTGTACGTGCAAACGGCACGCGGCTTGCGGATGGAAGCCAGTCTGCTGGAGTCCGCTCCCTTTCAGGTGCAGGCGCTGTGTACCCCGTGCGGTGTGAATGGCTGGACCTATGCCAACAAGGTGGCTGGCGTGCCCGTGAGCGGGTTTATTGACAGTGCGCTGGGCCGCAGCGATCTGACGGCCATCGGTGCCATGGGACACCATGATTTTTCAGCGGGCTATATGCGCCGCGAAACCTTCTGGAACTGGGCTTGTTTGTCCGGGCGTGTCGGACGGCGGACGCTGGGTCTGAATATTTCCTGTGGTGTCAATGAAACCAGTTACAGCGAAAATTGTCTGTGGCTCGATGGTGCATTGCTGCCCGTGGGACTGGCGCAATTTCACTTTGACCGGGACGATCCTGAGAGCACCTGGCACGTGCGTACCAGTGATGGTGCGGTCGATTTGCATTTCACACCCGCCGGGCGGCATACGGAGCGCTTGAACCTGGGGCTGTTTGCTACCCGGTTTATGCAATACTTCGGCCAATTCTCCGGAACGGTCCGTGCCAACCGCAAATCGATCACCATCAACAATATGTGGGGCTTCGTGGAAGACCAATACGCCAAGTGGTAGCACCACCAGAATACGCACCCAAAAACACATAAGGACATATGCACAGCTTCCCCCTTCACGCCACCTCGCTGCATCTGGACTGGGTGCTGGTAGTGGTGGTAGCGTGGTTGCTGATTGGTTTCGCTGGTGTGTTTGTGTCGCGGAACCTGCGCTTCGTCGCCACCGTGTTGTTTCCCCTGGGGGCGTGTTGTTCGATCCTACTGGCGGCTGTGGCGCTCGGTGCGGCCTTTGCCAATCCTGAAGTTGCGGTGTTACCTTTGGGCTTGCCACAACTTCCATTCCATTTGCGCCTGGATAGCCTTTCGGCCTTTTTCCTGTTGCTGATTGGCGGGGTTTCCGCCGGTGTGTCCGTTTTTGCTGCGGGCTATTTCCGCAAGGGGGAAGGCACACCGCCGGGGCTGATCTGCCTGGAGTACCACGTGTTTCTGGCCAGCATCGCGCTGGTGGTGCTGGCCGACGATGCCTATGCGTTCATGGTGGCTTGGGAGACCATGGCGTTTTCCTCCTTCTTCCTGGTCATGGTCAACCACCGTATTCCCGAGATTCGTCGCGCTGGATATCTGTATATGCTGGTGGCGCACATCGGGGCTCTGGGGATATTGTTGTGCTTTGGACTGTTACAGGCCAATACCGGCGACTACACCTTTGCCAATATGCGCGCACAACACCTGACACCGTTCTGGGGCTCGGTGGCTTTCTGCCTGGCCGTGTTTGGCTTTGGTGCCAAGGCCGGGCTGCTGCCCTTGCATGCCTGGCTGCCGGAGGCCCATCCGGCCGCGCCGTCTCCCTTCTCGGCGTTGATGAGCGGGGTCATGCTCAAGATCGCGTTGTATGGCATTTTGCGTGTGTCCTTCGACCTGCTGCAGACCCGTATCTGGTGGTGGGGTGTGCTGTTGATGGCCGTTGGACTGGTCACTGCCTTGTTTGGCGTAGTGTTCTCGACCGTGCAGGTGGAAATGAAGCGCTTGTTGGCCTATTCGTCGATTGAAAACATTGGCCTGATCTGCGCGGGTCTGGGCTTGTCCCTGTTGTTCGCTTCGTATGGCATGCAGGCATTCTCCGCATTGGCACTGACGGCGGCGCTGTACCACGCCCTCAGCCATGCATTTTTCAAGAGCCTGCTCTTTTGCAGCACGGGTGCCGTGTTGCATGCTACCGGCGAGCGCAGCCTGGGCAAACTTGGCGGGCTGATGCGCTTCATGCCGTGGGTGGCTTGGCCTACGCTGATTGGCGTGTTGTCCTGCGCGGGCCTGCCACCCTTTGGGGGATTTGTGGCTGAGTGGTTGCTGCTGCAAAGTTTCCTGTTCTCAACAGGTTTACCCAGTTCCTTTCTGGATATGCTGGTGCCCGTCATGGCCGCGATGATTGCGTTGATTGCGGCGTTGTCGGGTTACACCATGGTCAAATATTTTGGCGTGATCTTTCTCGGTCAACCACGGGAGGAGCGGCTGGCGCAGGCGCAGGATGTGGGCGTGCGGGAGCGCCTGGGCATGTTGTGGTTGGCTGTGGGGTGCACGGTGCTGGGCCTTTTCCCCAATCAGGTGATTGCGGTCATAGACCCGGTGACCCGTGCGCTGGTGCAATCCGGCCTGGCCCATACCGTGGCGGACAGCGGTTGGCTGCTGGTGCCGGTGCACATTGACCGCGCCAGTTACGCGCCTGCCATCTTCCTGCTGGGGGTGCTGGCCACTTTTGGACTGAGCTTTTTGCTGGTACGCAAGTTTTACCATGGTCGCGCGCGTCGGGTTCCGCCGTGGGATTGCGGCCACCCCTGGCAAACTGCGCGCATGCAGGATTCAGCCGAGGGTTTTGGCCAGCCCATCCGGCAGATATTCGAGCCGTTTTTTCGCATGGATCGGCACTTGCCCACAGCTTTTGATGCCCGGCCCAGCTACAAGGTACAGGTGGAGGACCCGCTGTGGTACTTGCTGTATCTGCCGTTGGTGCGCTTGGTGGAACGGGTGTCCCGGCTGGTGGGACTGCTGCAACAGGGACGCATTGCTGTCTATCTGATGTACAGCTTCGTGACCTTGATCGTGGTGTTGCTGGTGGTGAAACGATGAGCGCCATGGGGGTGGTATCTCAAATGCTGGCATTGGTCATGGCGCTGCTGCTGGCGCCATTGCTTACCGGCTGGATCAACCAGTGGCGCCACTGGCTGCAAAACAAGTCGGCGCCAGGCGTGTTACAGCCCTACCGCATGCTGCACAAACTGTTCAAGAAGGACTCCTTGATCGCAGAGCATGCCTCGCCGTTGTTTCGCATGGCACCCTATGTCATCTTTGGTTGCATGCTGCTGGCCAGCGCCATCGTGCCTACGCTTTCCACCGACTTGCCGCTGTCACCCGCAGCGGATGCGATTGCGCTCGTGGGACTGTTTGCCCTGGCGCGGGTTTTTATTTCCCTGGCTGCCATGGATGTGGGAACTGCATTTGGCACGCTGGGTGCCCGCCGTGAGATGCTGGTGGGTTTCCTGGCCGAACCGGCCTTGCTGATGGTGTTCTTCTGTGCGTCCATGATTACGCGCTCGACTTCGCTGACCACTATTGTGGAAACACTGGCTCACCGCGAACTGGTCATCTACCCCAGCCTACTGTTGTCTGGCGTGGCCTTCACCATGGTGTCGCTGGCGGAAAACGCACGCGTGCCGGTGGACAACCCGGATACACACCTGGAACTGACCATGATCCACGAAGCACTGATCCTGGAATACTCCGCCCGCCACCTGGCGCTACTGGAATGGGCCGCCAGCCTGAAGCTGTTTGCCTACTCCTGCATAGGCCTGGCGCTGTTCTTCCCCTGGGGTGTGGCCGAAGCCAATACGCCGGTGGCCATATTGCTGGCGCTGCCGGTGCTGATCCTCAAATTGGCCCTGGGAGGTGTGGCGCTGGCGTTGATCGAGACATGCAGTGCCAAGATGCGTATCTTCCGTGTTCCCGAGTTTCTGGGATCGGCCTTCTTGTTGGCGGTGATCGGCTTGCTGGTCAATGTGTTACTGGGGGTTGCATGAACGTATTTGTCCCGCAACTCATCAACCTGTTTGCGACGCTGATCCTGTTGCTGTCGTTTGCGATGATTTCGCAGCGGCGCATCGTCTCGCTGATCAATCTGTTTGCGATCCAGGGCGCTGCCTTGGTGGCTGCTTCATTCCTGCTCGGGTATGTGACGCACCAGTCGGACCTGTATGTTTCCGGCGCACTGACGCTGGTGCTCAAGGTCATCTTCATTCCCTGGATGTTGCACCGACTGATTCGCCGACTCAATGTGCGCTGGGACGTGGAAACGCTGTTGAACATCCCTACCACCATGCTGGTCGGCATTGGCCTGGTGATCTTTTCCTTTAGTCTGGCTTTGCCGGTGTCGCGCTTGTCGGATTCGATTGCGGGTGGTTCGTTGGGCATCGCGTTGGCCTGTGTGCTGCTGTCCTTCATGATGATGATCACACGCTCCAAGGCCGTGCCCCAGGTCATCGGCTTTCTGTCGATGGAAAACGGACTGATTTTTGCGGCGACCACGGTAACCAACGGCATGCCGATGATTGTGGAGTTTGGTATTGCGCTGGACGTGCTGGTCGGGGTGCTGATCCTGGGGGTGTTCATGTTCCAGATTCGTGAAAAGTTCGACAGCCTGGACATTCGCAATCTGGAAACGCTCAAGGATGACCGGACATGAGTGCGTTGTTGTTTGTTCTCGGGATGCCGCTTCTGGGTGGCCTGGTGTTGGCCGTCACGGGCCACCGCCCGTGGGCGCGCGATGTGAACGTAGGTTTTAGCCTGGGCACCTTCGTGGCATCCTGTTTCCTGACCGCGCACACGATTGCGGTCGGCCCCGAAACGCTGTGGGCGCATCAGTTTTTCATTGACCCGCTGAACGTTTTCCTGGTGACCCTGACGACTTTTGTCAGTCTGACAACGGCGATCTTTTCGCGCCCGTACATGCGCGTGGAGCAGGACCATGGCAAGATGACACCACCGCGCATGCGGCTTTACCACAGCATGTACCAGTTGTTTTGCTTCACCATGTTGCTGGGCCTCACCACCAACAACCTGGGGATCATCTGGGTGGCCATGGAGGCGGCCACGCTGACCACCGTCTTGCTGGTCAGCGTGTACCGCACATCGGCCAGCCTGGAGGCCGCATGGAAGTACTTCATCCTGTGCGGGGTGGGTATTGCCCAGGCGCTGTTTGGCACCATTTTGATCTACATGGCAGCGGAGAAGGTGCTCGGGGCCGAGCATGCCACCTTGCTGTGGACCAGTCTGAACGCGGTCAAGGGCCAGCTCAACCCGACCATCATCACGCTGGCCTTTGTTTTCCTGCTGATTGGCTATGGCACCAAGGTCGGTCTGGTGCCGCTGCATAGCTGGCTGCCGGATGCGCATGCCGAAGGTCCCACACCCGTGTCGGCCGTGCTGTCGGGTTTGTTGCTCAATGTGGCCATGTATGCCGTGTTGCGCTGCAAGGTGCTGACCGACGGCGCCTTGGGTACCCAAATGGCCGGGCAGTTGATGATGGGTTTTGGTTTGCTTTCGGTCACGGTGGCGGCGTTCTTTCTCTCGCGGCAAAAGGACGTGAAGCGCATGTTCTCGTATTCGTCCATCGAGCACATGGGCATCATTACCTTTGCCTTTGGCATGGGCTCTTCGCTCGCCAATTTTGCCGGACTGTTGCACATGACCGTGCACTCGCTGGTCAAATCGGCGATCTTTTTCACGGTGGGGCATGCCACGCAAAAGGCTGGAACCCAGGTGATGGACGAAATTCGGGGCCTGATCAAGGTCAACCCCACGGTGGGCTGGGGTTTGATGCTGGGTGTCATGGCCATTCTGGGCATGCCACCGTTTGGCGTGTTCGCCAGCGAATTTTTGATCCTGACCACCACCATGCGTGAGCAGCCCTGGGCGGCGCCGTTCCTGTTCCTGGCGCTGGGTGTGGCGTTTGCGTCGATTCTGGTGCGTGTGTTGCCCATGGTGTTCGGGGATACCACGCTCAAACCCCTGGCCCATCCACCGGCGCTGGTGCCGGTGTTTGTGCATCTGCTGTTGGCGCTGGTACTGGGGCTGTACATTCCGCCGTACCTCAGTGGCTGGTACGTGCAGGCCGCTTCCATGTTGGGAGGGTGAGGTGCAATGAAGATTTTGGGCTTGGAGCTTGAATTCAGCGCGGTACCGGCGCCGGTGCCCATCTGGTATGCACAGGTGACGGAACAGGAATGGATAACCGCCGCCACCCTGGTGCGCGAACGCGGCGGTCGCTTGCTGGCGTTGTGGGCGGGTAGTCCCGTGAACCTGGATGCAGGTGCTATTGAAAATATATCTGTTCCCGCTCTATCCATGAGGTCTGGAGCCGTATTTGTCGCTTATGTTTTGTTGGAGGGCGTGTTCTGGCTGGCGCTGCCGCTGTCGCCGGATACATCGGATTACCCGGATGTGTCGGCGATTTTTCCCGTGGCAAGCCGCATGCAGCGCGCGGCAGCAGACCTGTCCGGCGTCTTTGCCAGTGGTGCCGGTGACCAGCGCCTCTGGCTCAACCACGGTGCCTGGGGCGTGAGCCACCATCCCCTGCTGCAAGACCCGCAGGCTTTGCCACAGCCGGTACCAGCAGGTGAGTTGATGGACTACCCGTTTGTGCGGGTGGAGGGCGATGGTGTGCACGAGATCCCCGTGGGGCCGGTGCATGCAGGCATCATCGAACCAGGCCACTTCCGTTTCTCGGTGGTGGGGGAAAAAATCCTGCGTCTGGAGCAGCGCCTGGGTTACACCCACAAGGGCATCGAACAGCGCATGACGCAGATGGCACCTTTGCTGGCCCACCGCCTGGCAGGACGGGTGTCGGGCGACTCCACCGTGGCCTACGCCTGGGCCTACTGCATGGCGCTGGAGTCGGCCACGCAGACCAGCATTCCGCCACGCGCTGCCTGGCTGCGAGCACTGCTATTGGAACGTGAGCGTGTGGCCAACCATCTGGCAGACCTGGGCGCGCTGGGCAACGATGCCGCCTTTGCTTTTGCGCTGGCGCAGTTCTCGCGTTTGCGGGAGGACTGGTTGCGCCGTTCCAAGGACGCTTTTGGCCATCGGCTGATGATGGACTGCGTGGTGCCTGGTGGCGTAGGTGTGGACCTGGAACCCGCGCAAATTGCCCCCATGCTGCGCCAGTGCGATGCGATGGAGGTTGAGGTGCGCCGTCTGGCGGGCATCTTTGAAGAGCACGCAGGTTTGCAGGACCGTTTCCTGACCACTGGCCGCGTTACCCCGGCGCTGGCCGCGCGGCTTGGCCTGACCGGTCTGGCGGGTCGCGCGAGCAGCCAAGCCTGGGATCTGCGTTGCGACCACCCGTTTGTGCCGTACTCCGAGCTGCACGTGGCCATGGCCATCCGCATGAATGGCGATGTGGCGGCGCGCGTGGCAGTCAGGCTGGACGAGGTGCTGGAATCGCTGCGGTTGATCCGCGAGATGGTGGTGCATATGCCCAGCGGCCCGCTGTGCAGTGGTGTGGTGCTGGGCGATGCACCGTCCAAGGGGGCCGGCTGGGTCGAGGGCTGGCGGGGTGAGTTGTTTGTGGCGCTGGAGCTGGCCGGGGCTGCGCAGGACCACCGCATCCTGCGCTGCCACCTGCATGATCCGTCGTGGCAAAACTGGCCGGTGCTGGAGCACGCGGTCATGGGGAATATCGTCGCGGACTTCCCGCTGATCAACAAATCGTTCAATCTCAGCTACTCGGGGCAAGACCTATGATCTGGAAGGTCGTTCGGCAGATTGCCAGGGTGGGTATCCCCAGTGAACCGGCACCCGACATCGGTGCTGATGCGCAGGCCGAAGTTTCACGCATCCAGCAGGAGTTGCTGGACATCCTGGGCCAGGCTTTGTGCATTCGAGAGGTGGACGCAGGTTCTTGCAATGGCTGCGAACTCGAAATCAACGCCCTGGGAAACCCCTACTACAACCTGGAAGGGCTTGGCATCCGCTTCGTGGCCAGCCCGCGCCATGCAGACCTGCTGCTGGTCACGGGTCCGGTATCGCGCAACATGGAAATGGCGCTCAAACGCACGTTCGACGCCACGCCCGACCCCAAGCTGGTGGTGGCGGTGGGTGATTGCGCCTGCGACGGCGGCATCTTTGGCGAAAGCTACGCCACCTGCGGTCGCGTGGCCAATGTCATCCCGGTGGATGTCGTGGTCAGCGGTTGCCCGCCCGAGCCGGTGGAAATCCTGCGCGGCATCCTGACAGCGGTGCGCAGGCGCTGAGGGCAGGTTCTTGTTACTACGTTTTTGGTAGCTTACCCCGCTTGTCCCTCGGGGGATGGCGGCTGATTTGATGCCTGATTTGAGGCTAAATCGAGGCTAAAAACGTGCCACGGAGGCCTACGGGGAGTTTTTGTAGGGCGGTTTTGGTGTTTTTGATATCACGGGTGATATGAAACTGGCGTGATAAGGCGCTCCAGATAAGCCCCCAGTGTGCTGCGCTGGAGGGACTGGGACTGTAGCAGTGCCTGCCGGGCGGTGGCCTGTTCACCCTGGGCCAGCGCGCGCAGTGCGGCGCCGAGGTGGTGCCGGGCGGCGGCTTTGGCATCCAGTGCGAGTGTGAAATCACAGCCGCAGCGCGGGCACACCGATTGCGCAGACATGCGCGCGCGGCATGCCGGACAACGCTCCACGCTTCAAGCCTCCAGGTAGTAAATTAAGTCGGCCAGGGCGTCCATTGCCGGTTTCAGATCAACGTTGGCCGTCAGCGCATCGCGCAAGGTTTCGATGCAGTCAATCAGGTCCTCGGCATTTTCGGTGCTGGCGGAGGGCAGCATGCGTTCGGCTTTTTCGATCAGGGCCTGTGCTTCCGTGCGCTGGCGTTGCGCCGCAGAGTCGGTATCCTGGGCGGGTTTTTGCGCGACATCATCGCCAAACAGCTTGTCAATGCGCGAACGTGCTGTATCGAGTTTTTCGCCGGAAAAACGTGCGATGGCGTTGGTGATGGTGATGGACTGGGCCAGGCCCGTTTCCTTTTCACGGGCGGCGACTTGCAAAATCCCGTTGATGTCCAGCGTGAAGGTGGTGATGATGCAATTGCCCGCCGGAGCCTTGCGCAAGCCTTCTATCATGAAGCGCCCGATTTCGATATTGTTCAGTGCATCCGGGTCTTCTCCCTGGTAGACACACACTTCCACTTTTTCCTGGTCGTCGTAGGATGTGGAAAACGCTTCGCTTCTGGAAGTTGGAATTGGCGTGTTTTTGCGAATCAGGGGCACATAACAATAGGGGTATAGCTCACCGTCTCGAATGCTGATGGCGCTGGTGCCAAAGGTGTAGGGCGTGACGTCCACCAGGATGGTGGGGGTCTGCGCGCCCGCGATGATGCCCGCCTGGATGGCGGCTCCCATGGCCACGCAGAGGTCGGGGTCCACCTCGCCGCGCGGTTGCAACCCAAGCGCTTCTTCCAGCCTTTTTTGTATCAGCGGGGTGCGCGTGGCGCCACCGACCAGCAAAATCTCGTCGAGATCGGCCACCGCCATGCCCGCACCACTGAGCGCGATGTGTACCGCCGCCAGCGTTTCGTCGATGTACGGCGTGATCAGTTCCTCGTAATCCTGGCGTGACACTTCCAGGGAGAGGTGGATGGGCACGCCATCGCGCTCGGTCAGGTATTCCTCGGTCAGCGTCGCGTAGGGCTGGCTGGAAAGGGCGATTTTTGCGGTCTCTGCCGCCCGCAACAGCCGCGCCATGGCCACCGGGGCATGGTTAAGCTCGATATTTTGCGTGTCCTTGAGGTGCTTGAGCGCGTGGCGCACAATGGCCTCGTCGAAATCATCGCCCCCCAGATGGTTGTTGCCGTGGCTGGACTTGACCTCGACCACATCGCCTTCGATATGCACCACCGAGACATCAAAGGTGCCTCCACCCAGGTCGTAGACCAGCACGGTGCGTGCATCGCTGTGGCCGGTTTCATAGGCCAGCGCTGCGGCCGTTGGCTCGTTGATGATGCGGACCACTTCCAGCCCGGCAATCTCCCCGGCCTCCCGGGTGGCCTGGCGCTGTGCGTCCGAGAAATAAGCCGGCACGGTGATGACGGCCTTGGCAACGGTTTCGCCCAGATGTGCTTCGGCAATCTGCTTGAGTCGACGCAAAATCATTGCGGAAATTTCCTGCGGGCTGTATTCCTTGCCGGCCATCGTGACGTGGGTGTCTTCCCCCATGCGCCGCTTGATCGAGCGCACGCTGCGCTCCGGGTGCAGCACGTACTGGTTGCGTGCAGCTTCGCCCACGAGCAGACTGCCGTCTTCGGCCACACCCACGATGGAAGGCAGGATGCGCACCCCTTCGGCGACGGGAATGACCGTGACACGCCCCTCCCGGACGATGGCGACCTCGGAGTTGGTAGTGCCAAGATCAATACCGACAATAATTTCGTTCATGTTGGATGGTCCTTCTTGCTGACAATGACTTCGGCGATGCGCAAAACGTCAGCGTGGTAAAAAAAACCGCTGCGTGCCTCGCGCAATACGGTTCCGTTGGCTACTGTGTCGTTGGCTTCCACGCCGACGACCCGCATGCTGTTGGGGTCCAGGGGAGCGCCCAGCACCGGCATCGGACGCACTCCGTAGCTTTCCAGCGTATCGTCAAGGCGGCGCAAGGTCAGGCGCTGTCCCTCGGCCAGGCTGTTGGCAAAACGCTGCGGTCCTGGAATGAGCCGGTCCCAGAATGAGCGCGGGGGATTGCCTGCGGCGTTGACACCCGCTTGCAGGCTGTCACGCAGCGTCAGCAGTCCGAGCAAAAAGTTGCGCTCGATGCGGCGCTCATTGCCGGATGCCTCTTCGCGGGCGCGGTCCAGGTCACGCTCCAGCCGACGCGTGTGGCCATTGAGCGTCTCGGCGAACGTGCGGAAATCGTCGAGCGCGCCCTTGAACTGGCGCGATTCGATGCGGATTTCATTTTTGAGCGCGGCCATCTCAGACAGCAGCGAGTACAGATCGACCGCGCGCGGGTCGTCTTCGGGCATATCCCTATCCATGTCGTCCAGACAGGCCGTAAATTCGGCCAGCAGGCGCGCGCGTGTGGCTTCGTCCATACTGCCCATGCCTTATTCCCCCAGCACGCGGCGCAAGTGCTCCAGGCGCACAGGGCCAGGAGCAAAGTCCGCACCGACTGCGTGCAGCACATCGGCTGGCGTGGGAAGCGATGTGTCAAAGAGCGCGTGCGAGCGGCGTCTGCGGGCATCGGAAATGGCTTCGAACGCGCTACGGATGCGCTCGAAGCGGGCTGCATCCCGTTCTGGTGGGCACGCGCGAATGGCTGTCAGGTAGGCGTTGCGGATGCTGGCGTCGTCGGCATCGGTGCCCACGCCAAGCTCACGGTAAGGGTCAATCATCGAAAAGTCTCTTTATTTTTTGCCAAAGCCGCCGGGCAGGAGATTATCCTTTGGACTATGTGTCAGCATGTAATCGACGAGCAGGTCGATGAGTTTTTGTTCATTCTGACCGGCCTGCGCTTTCATGGCATCGAAAGTCGTGGAGTCGATGTTTCTGCGCATCATGTCAAAAAAGTGTTTGGTTCCAGACAGGGCAATCATCGCGCGTAACATGGTGCGCGGGTCGATATCGCCGGGATCAAATGGGCCAATGTCGTCGTCATCGTCATCGAAATCCTCGTGTTCCTCGTCGCGGCGCAGGAAGTTGGCTATACGCCCGGCAGTGCGTTTATCGTCCTTGGCTTGCTCCAGTGCATCCTCGAGCTGTTCTATCCGGTAATCCGTGAGTTCCCAAGGCTTGTCCTTGCAGGCAGCGACGGCAGAGAAATAGAGAAACAGTGGCGCTTTGGGTGATTGTTGCAGGGCTGCCTTGGCGTGTACGCCAAGTGCTGCAAATTCGCGCCGATGCAGCAGTGCCTCGCAGACCGCCGTACGTGCCTCGGTTGTCAATGCAAGCGACGCGCCAAGTTCAATACTGCGGCGCAGCAGCTTGAGCGTCTGGATAAGGATTTTCCCTTCCTTGTCATCGCAGGCATCGAGCAGCCGCACAAACTGCGCCAAGTCCGCCGCATCCGGTTTGGCATCAAGCGGGATTTTTGCGCGGGCCAGCAGGGCCTTGGGTTCCCATTTCAGCCGGTACGCCTCCATGGTCAGGTAAAAAGCCGCGCACAAGGTGCCCCCCAGGCCAGCCGCTGCCGTGCGCAGCATGGCATCCTCTGCGCCATCCGGGGCGCACAGGCAGCGCAACACGCCAGCGAGTGCGCGACCGGGTTCATCCGCTATCCAGGGCAGCGCCTCATCCAGTGCCTTGAGCGCCAGGTCCATGCGTTTGGCCCGGATTTGCTTGCGTGCCTGCGCCAGACCTGCGCGCGCAATCAGGCCGCGCACCTGGGGATTGATGGGATCGAGTTCCAGTAGCCGCTTGGCATAGCCCTCCGCCTTTTTGTGGCTGTCACTGGCAATGGCCGTCTCGACTGCCGCCAGCAAGGTTTGCGGGTCGTCGGGGGCTCCCGCCAGGGCGACTTCCAGGTGGGTGCGGGCCTGTTTGGCATTGCCCGCCTTGGCGTAGGCGTGAATCAGGCGCAAGCGGACCTGCGGGTTGTCGCTGTCGAGCTTCAGGCTGTGCTCCAGCAACTGCATGTCTTCCTTGGACAAATCCTTCTGCGGACCCGCTACTTTCCGGCCAAGAACCAGGCGATGCAGGATCAACGCGGCGTTTTTGGCCTGCTCCGGGATTTTCTCCATGGCCTTCACTGCGTCCAGCCAGAAGTCGGCACTGGCGGTGGGATTTCCGGCAAGTTCATTGGCCAGCGCGCCGATCCGCTGGCGTTCAAACTGTGGGAGTTGTCCGGCGAATGTTCTGTGTTGCTGGTTTGGCTCCTCCACGTAGGGCAGCAGGTGGTGGCACAGCGCTTCGATGCGTGGCGTGCGTTTGTTGTTGGGCGCCAGCAAGATGGTCGTCACTTTTACCGGGTTCGGGTTGGCGCCGAGTTGTGCGAGTTCCAGCAACTGTGCCCGGCGTTCCGGTGGGCAACCTTTGAGGTCCAGCAATGCCTGTTGCTCTGCCGGGCTGGATTTTGCCAGCGCGGGCAGCCATGCGTCGTCGGGCAAGCTTGCGGTGCGTACTACGGCTGCGAGCTTGGCAAACCCACTGTCAGCCGCCACACGCGCAAGCAGCGCCGTCGCCTGCTGTGGGTCTTGCTGGGCAATGCTTAATGCCTTGAGTACCGGGCGCAGATCACGGTACGGTGAGCGAAATGGAATGCCGTGCAAAGCCTCGTCAAGCGCTTTGCCATCTCCGGCGCAGTAAGCGTGCAAAGCCGCCACGGCTTGGGCCTGCTGGCTGCGCAGCGCATGGTCTTCGGGCAGGGTGGCCAAGGCGTCGGGGGGCAGCAAAACAGCGGTGGCGGCAAGGCGGCTTTCCAGCGCCTGGCGTTCCTCGCCAGCCTCCATCTGCGTCACAAGCTTGAGCGCCTGTGCAGTTGCACCGCTTTTGCATAAACATTCGATATAGCCCCAGTGGGCCAAGGGCTTGCCGCAGAGGCTGGAGCGGTTGCGCCAGATGGTCAACGCCTCGGGGATCATGCCCTTGGCTTGCAGCTCCTCGGCACGCCCGACATAGGCCAGCGCCAGCGCCTCGATCCATTCGCTGCGCCGCTCGATTTTGAGCAATTCCTTGAAGGCCTCGATGGCTTCCCGAAAACGTCCGGCCTTGAGCGACTTGTTGGCGGCTTGCTCCCGGTCAAGGGGCGATGCAGCGGGGGTGTGGCCGTGGGATTTTGATTTCTGACGGGACATTGGCGTGGTTCCGGCACCTGGAGCTTGCTAGACGAGTCGAAAGGCGGGGATTGTAGGTGATTCCGTGTGCCGGGAGCCAAACCGAGAAAATGGGCAAAAAAGGGCTTTCCCGCTTGTGGTTGTAGCGGGTGTAGCTATGAATTACGTAGCGATTGCACGCGGACACCATCCGACATGCAGCGGTGCTATGCTCAGGCCTGGCTTGCAACACATGACGCAATGGGCAATGAGTAATGGATAACGAGGACAACGAGGATAACGAACACCGCCTGGCCGCAGTAGACCTGGGTTCTAACAGCTTTCGCCTGGAAATCGGACTGCTTGACCACGGGCAATACCGGCGTACCGAGTATCTGAAGGAAACGGTGCGCCAGGGTGGCGGCCTCGACGAAAACCGCAACCTCTCAGCCGAGGCCATGCAAAGTGGCTGGGACTGTCTGGCACGGTTCAGTGAGCGTCTGGCGGGCTTTGGTCCGAATGAAGTGCGCGCCGTGGCAACACAAACCCTGCGCGAGGCACGCAACCGGGACGTGTTTTTGCAACGCGCCAATGCGATTCTGGGTTTCCCGATCAACGTCATCTCCGGTCGGGAGGAGGCGCGGCTGATCTACCAGGGCGTGGCACAACAGTTGCCGCAGTCGGATGAGCGTCGCCTGGTCATTGACATCGGCGGACGTTCCACCGAACTGATTCTGGGGCAAGGACTGGTGCCGCAGGTGATGGAGTCGTTTCGTGTGGGCAGCATCGCCTGGTCGCAGCGTTATTTTGCCGACGGGAAATTTTCGAAAAAATCGTTTGCCATAGCCGAGATTGCCGCCAAAGCCGTGCTGGACGAAGCGCTGGATGCCTACCATCCCGATCTGTGGGACGTGGCGTATGGTTCGGCCGGCACCGTCGGGGCTGTTGTCGATGTGTTGGTGGAAGCAGGTTGGCCGGCGGACGTTGTCGTGCAGGACGGCCTGGATTGGTTGCAGGACAAACTGCTGGCGGCCCAGAGTGTGGAGCGGCTGTTGTTACCGGGTATGCGCGAGGACCGCAAGGCCATCATCGGCGGTGGGGTAAGCGTGCTGCGCGCTCTTTTCAGCCTCCTGGGCATTCGCAGCCTGCAACAGACCACGGGCGGTTTGCGCCATGGCGTGATCTGCGATCTGTTGGGTGTGCGCAACGCCAGTGACGATCTGCGTACCCAGACCGTGCAGCGGCTGGCAACCCGGTTCGAGATCGACACCATCCACGGCAGGCGTGTGGGCCAGGTAGCCACTGCCTTGTTGCAACAACTGATGGCCAGCCGTGCCCCTGTGGAGCCTGTGTACCAGGAGCGTTTGTTGCGCAAGCTCAATTGGGCGGCCCAGCTGCATGAAATCGGCAGCCATATCTCACACAGCGACTACCACAAGCACGGCGCCTACATTCTCGACAATGCGGATGCCATGGGATTTTCAATCTCGGAAATGCACCGTCTGAGCCTACTGGTGCTGGGGCACAGGGGCAAACTGCGCAAACTTGAATCGGCGCTTGGCGACGATGAGCTGGTCATGCAGCTCATGGCCTTGCGTCTGGCGGTGATTGTGTGCCATGCACGCCGCGATCCGGACCTTGCCGGATTTGTGCTGGAGTGTCCTGGTCCGCAGGAACGCCGTGTGCAATTGCGTTGGCGCGCAGGCTGGAGCGAGGCTTTCCCGCAATCGGCCTACCTGCTGCGCGAAGAAGCCCTGGCCTGGCAGAAGACGCCCTGGTCGCTGGAGTTGTCTGGTGCTTGAGAAAGCATAGCTGCTCCCGCACGTTCCATAAGCTCCAGGGCCATATTCACTCTCAGTGGCCAGTGGCCAGTGGCTTTTCTTTACTGTGAAACGCCAAGCCCTTCGACTCCGCTCAGGGCACGCAAAGCCAAAGGAAGCGTGCCCTGAGCGGAGTCGAAGGGCTGAAAGGGGCGTTGGTCGAGCGGTTTCATGATTCGGGGTTGATGTGAGACTATGAAAGTTAGTGCCGGGCTTTGTGGAAAACTTCTTCCAGGGTAGCGGCATCCAGAACCCGATCCAGCCAGATTTCCAGCAGTTCCGCGCGGGCATTGGCAATTTGCTCCACGGTGCTGGCTGGCAGGGCGCCAAAACGTCGTACCAACAGTTTTTGCAAGGCCAGGGCTTCGCCTTGCTGCACGCCCTGCTGCATGCCTTGCTGCATGCCCTTTTCAATGCCGATGCGTTCCACGCTTGATACGTATGCCATTCGTTGCTCCTGCTCCATGGTTTCAACATTCTGCCATAGCTGCCTGGATAGGAAGTCTGGCAAGTGCAT
>JAYRRD010000070.1:0-16626 GCA_041910275.1 Rhodoferax sp. | reverse complement strand
TTCAAATCTTCAACGTTTACGCCTTTCGTGCTTGCTTTCCCGGTAGCGATATCTTTCGTATCCATCATTCAACTTTCGCATTCTGTGGTGATAGCCAGAATTTTCTCACCATCGGTATAAACGCTGCTGGAAATCGCCTAAAGATTGGTTTAATGTGACCCGACTCCATGAAAGACAGCTTTCATACCATGCGCAGCACCGGCACCTATGCCATCTCCACCACCTTGGGCGAATCCGTTCGGGCGTTTGTGCCGCACCCACTCCCCCTCCGCCCAGCCCGTTTTGTTGCGCGTGGCGACACGGGTGTTAGCCTTGGCTAGCCGGTGCCGTTGGTTTGGGTGGAGGTGCCTGGCGCTCGGATTGTTCAAGCGTGGTGTCAAGGCAGGCCCACGGAGGGGCACTGGAAGTCCAGGCATTCATGCTTGGCCTTATTGACGACGGATCGTCCAGGCTGCCTGCCCGCACCACACGGAACTGGGGCCGGGCCGCCGCCTTTGCGAAGAGATGCGTGCCGCAGTTTGGACAAAACTGCCGCGTGACCTCGTTGCCACTGTCGGCCTTCTTGGTGTACTCCGCGAGCTGCCCGGAAACGATCAGGCCCCCAGCGTCCACAAGAAGATTGACGGAGCCATTTGCCGACATGTGTTGACAGTCTCTGCACCAGCAAATTCGGGTGGTCAGCGGTTCCGTCGTCAGTTTGAAGCCCACTGCACCGCAAAGGCAGTGGCCAGTTCTTTCAGTCATATGCGTCTTTCATTGAGTTGTGTCAAGCGGAACGGTTTTGTCTGCGATTCAATGTGATGTTTGTAGGCAGACTCTTGTTAATATGTTTTTAGTAGCTGCCCCCGCTTGTCCCACGGGGGCTAGAGGCTGATTTTGTGCCTGATTTGAGGCCAAATTGAGGCCAAAAACGTGCCACGGAGGCTTTCGGGGAGCACCTGTAGTGCGGCTTTGGTGTTTTTAATATCACGGGTGATATGAATTATGTTTCACCTCTGTGGGAGCGGGCCATGCCCGCGATGCGGGTTCGCGGACATGGCCCGCTCCTACGAAGTTCGCGCAAGCTTTGAAATCCACATCAGTTTGCATCGCACCCGGTTCTGTCAAAGAACCTTGGCAATCGACTGGCACACGTAGTCGATATTCTTGCTGTTGAGTGCGGCGACACACATGCGCCCGGTATCCGTCCCGTAGACGCCAAACTCCTGGCGCAGGCGCACCATCTGGTCTTTGGTCAGGCCCGAGTAGCTGAACATGCCGATCTGGCGTGTGATGAAGCCCATGTCCTGCTGTATCCCGGCGGCCTTGAGTCCATCCACCAGTTTCTGGCGCATGGCCTTGATGCGCTCGCGCATGGCGCCGAGTTCGCTTTCCCATAGGGTGCGCAGTTCGGGCGTACCCAGGACTGCGGTGACGATGGCCGCGCCGTGGGTGGGCGGGTTGCTGTAATTGGTGCGGATGACAATTTTGAGCTGGCTGAGTACGCGGCTGGCTTCTTCCTTGTTGGCACAGAATACGCTCAAGGCACCGACACGCTCGCCATAGAGGCTGAAACTCTTGGAAAACGAGGTGGCGACAAAGAAGTTCACATCGGCGGCGACAAATTTGCCGATGACCGCGCCATCTTCGGCAATACCGTAACCAAAACCCTGGTAGGCCATATCCAGAAAAGGCGTAAGCCCCCTGGTCTTGCAAGCGGCAATCACCTGGTCCCACTGTTGCGCTGTGATGTCGTAGCCTGTGGGGTTATGGCAGCAGGCGTGCAGCACCACGATGGAGCCGGGGGCAGCAGCATGCAGGTCGGCGAGCATGCCGTCAAAGTCGATGCCGCGCTGTTCGGCGTTGTAGTAGCGGTAATTCTGGACGGGGAAACCAGCCGAGCTGAACAAGGCGCGGTGGTTTTCCCAGCTGGGGTCGCTGATCAGGACCGTGGCATCGGGGGCGATGCGCTTGAGGAAATCCGCGCCCACCTTGAGCCCGCCGGTGCCACCCAGCGCCTGGATGGTGGCCACACGGCCAGACTGCACAGCTTCGCTGTTGGCACCAAACACCAGCGCCTTGACGCCGGCGTCATACGCGGCAATGCCGTCAATGGGCAAATAACCGCGCGCAGCGGGTTTGTCCATCATGGCTTTCTCGGCAGCCTGCACACAGGCCAACAAGGGCAGCTTGCCGTTGTCATCGTAATACACGCCCACGCCCAGGTTGACTTTGGCGGGGTTGGTGTCGGCGTTGTATTGTTCGTTCAAACCCAGGATCGGGTCACGCGGGGCCATTTCAACGGCAGAAAACAAGGACATGCAAACTCCTACTGGTGGACGTGGTGGATTGTGAAAAAATAGCAATCCATTCTACTGGGCGAACTGTGGGAGAGCCATGCCAGCCAATCTTGAACTTGTCAGCGAAACAACATCTGCCACTGCGTCCGGCGTTTTTGTGCGCTATCCCGACTCCCCCTTTGAGTTGTACCAGCCGTATCCCCCGGCGGGCGATCAGCCGGTGGCGATTGAGCAACTGGTTGCGGGAGTCCAGGATGGCGAGGTGTTTCAGACCCTCCTGGGCGTGACGGGTTCCGGCAAGACGTTCACCATGGCCAATGTGATTGCCCGCCTGGGGCGACCGGCCATCGTGTTTGCGCCCAACAAGACGCTGGCGGCGCAGCTGTACAGCGAATTCCGCGAGTTCTTTCCGAAAAACGCGGTCGAGTATTTCGTGAGTTATTACGACTACTACCAGCCCGAGGCCTACGTGCCGCAGCGCGACTTGTTCATCGAAAAGGACTCGGCCATCAACGAGCATATCGAGCAGATGCGCCTGAGCTGCACCAAAAGTATTCTGGAGCGGCGCGACGTGGTGATCGTGGCCTCGGTGTCGGCCATCTACGGTATCGGCCAGCCCGAGTATTACCACAGCATGGTCCTGACGCTGCGCGTGGGCGACAAGACGCCGCAGCGCGAGGTGATTTCCCAACTGGTGCGCATGCAGTACCAGCGCAACGACATCGAATTCGCGCGTGGCACGTTTCGCGTGCGCGGGGACACCATCGACGTTTTTCCGGCGGAGCACAGCGAAATGGCGCTGCGTCTAGAGTTGTTTGACGATGAGGTGGAGTCGCTGCAACTGTTTGACCCGCTGACCGGGCGCGTGCGGCAAAGAATCCCGCGCTTTACGGTGTTTCCCAGCAGCCACTACGTGACGCCGCGCGAACAGGTACTGGCGGCGGTGGAAACCATCAAGGTCGAACTGGCGCAGCGTCTGAAGGAATTTGTGGACCAGGGCAAGCTGGTCGAGGCGCAGCGCCTGGAGCAGCGTACCCGCTTTGATCTGGAAATGTTGGTCGAAGTCGGCCACTGCAAGGGCATTGAAAACTATACCCGCCATTTAAGCGGCGCCGCGCCCGGCGATCCACCTGCAACGCTGACCGACTATCTGCCCAAGGATGCGCTGATGTTTCTGGACGAATCGCACGTGCTCATTGGCCAGTTCGGCGGCATGTACAACGGCGACCGCGCACGCAAGACGGTTTTGGTGGACTATGGCTTTCGGCTGCCCAGCGCGCTGGACAACCGGCCACTGAAGTTTGAAGAGTTCCAGGCGCGTATGCGCCAGGCCATTCTGGTGTCCGCCACGCCCGCGCAGTGGGAGCAGGATCATGCCGGCAAGGTGGTCGAGCAGCTGGTACGTCCGACCGGACTCGTGGACCCTGCGGTGGAGGTGCGCCCGGCCTCAGCGCAGGTGGATGATGTGTTGCAGGAAATCCGCATCCGGGTGGACAAGAAAGAACGGGTGCTGATTACCACGCTCACCAAACGCATGGCCGAGCAATTGACAGAATACCTGACGGAAAACGGCGTCAAGGTGCGTTACCTGCACAGCGATGTGGATACCGTGGAGCGGGTGGAGATATTGCGCGATTTGCGCTTGGGGGCGTTTGATGTGCTGGTGGGCATCAACCTGCTGCGCGAGGGGCTTGATATTCCCGAGGTGTCGCTGGTGGCGATACTGGACGCCGACAAGGAGGGTTTCTTGCGTTCCGAGCGCTCCTTGATTCAAACCATTGGCCGCGCCGCGCGCAATCTGCAGGGCAGGGCGATCCTGTATGCCGACAAAATAACCCACTCGATGCAGCGCGCCATGGATGAAACCGAGCGGCGCCGACGCAAACAGCTTGACCACAACGCCCTGCACGGCATCACCCCGCGCAGCATCGTCAAACAGGTGCGCGATCTGATTGACGGCGTTTACAGCGAAAAGGCGGGCAAGGAGGCCGAGCGTCTGGAGCGCGACGCACTGGCGCGCGCCCAGGTTGCGGATATGGACGAGAAAGACCTGGCGCGTGAAATCAAGCGCCTGGAAAAACTCATGCTAGAACACGCGCGCAATCTGGAATTTGAAAAGGCAGCTCTGGTGCGGGACCAGCTGGCTATCTTGAAGGAACAGGTGTTTGGCGCTGCGGGGCATGATCCGGTGGTGTTGGCCAACGGCAGCAAGATGTGAACGCATGCCAAGCGCGTAGGCGCCAGGTGAGCGCAGTCGGGTGATGGAGGCGTACATGCAACAAACACTGGTGACGAAAGAGCAAGAGCTTGAGGCGATTGCTGCCGCATTCATGAATGACCCTGCGAATGCTGAAGCGATTGCAGACGAAAAACTTTGGGATGTCACCATTGGTGATGGCCTGGAAAATATCCCTGTAATCGGCTGGGGATACCTCTGTTGCGCTGGTGTATCAGTATCGGACGGCTGACAAAACAAGGGTGGGCAAGTATGTCGGTGAAATTTCCGCGACAGATATGGCGCGTCTCGAAGGTGCGGTACGCCAGTACCTTGGTTTGTAGTAATTCTCAGGCAGCAAGCGACTACGGCTATCAAATTTGAATAATCCGCCTGGGGGTGACAAACAGCGCTTCATGAACCAGGGATTTACTCCATAATAGGAGCGGTAATTAATCAATAACTTTGAGGAGCGCACTATGTTGAAACTGTCGAAACTCGCCCAGGCCTTGGTCATGATCGGGGCCGGGTCTGCGGCTCTGGCCGGAGAAGTCGAAGTCCTGCACTACTGGACATCGGGGGGCGAGGCCAAATCCGCTGCGGAATTGAAAAAAATCGTGCAGGCCAAAGGCCACACCTGGAAGGATTTTGCCGTGGCGGGAGGCGGTGGTGACAATGCTGCGACCGTGCTCAAGAGCCGTGTCGTGGCGGGCAACGCACCGGCTGCAGCCCAGGTCAAAGGCCCGGCGATCCAGGAGTGGGCCGTAGAAGGCGTACTGGCCAACATTGACGAGACCGCCAAGGCAGAAAAGTGGGACAGCCTGCTGCCCAAGGTGGTCGCCGATGTCATGAAATACAAAGGCAATTACGTGGCGGCACCTGTCAATGTGCACCGGGTGAACTGGATGTGGGCCAACGCTGCCGTGCTCAAGAAAGCCGGAGTGGCCGGTACCCCCAAGACCTGGGATGAATTCTTTGCAGCGGCAGACAAGGTGAAAAAAGCCGGGCTGATTGCCGTGGCGCACGGGGGGCAGAATTGGCAGGATTTCACCACGTTTGAATCCGTGGTGCTGGGTGTCGGCGGTGCCAAGTTTTATGACGATGCCCTGGTCAAGCTCGATCAGAAAGCACTGACCAGCCCCACCATGACCAAGGTGCTGGAAACTTTCCGCAAGATCAAGGGCTACACCGACGCTGCCGCGCCGGGGCGTGACTGGAATCTGGCCACGGCCATGGTGATTCAGGAAAAAGCGGCGTTCCAGTTCATGGGTGACTGGGCCAAGGGTGAATTCACTGCCGCTGGCAAAGTGCCGGGCAAGGACTACATCTGCGCTGCTGCCCCAGGTACCGCCAACGCTTTCACGTTCAACGTGGACTCGTTTGTCATGTTCAAACTCAAGGATGCCAGTGCCCAGAAAGCGCAGGCCGATTTGGCCGCTGCCATCATGGGCGCCCAGTTCCAGGAGATATTCAACCTGAACAAGGGTTCCATTCCGGTACGCCTGAGCATGGACATGGCCAAATTTGACGATTGCGCCAAATTGTCGGCCAAGGACTTTGTGGAAACGGCCAAAGCCGGCGGCCTGGTGCCTTCCGTGGCACACGAAATGGCGATCAAGCCCGCCGTGCAAGGCGCCATCAAGGACGCAGTCAGCCAATTCTGGAACGATGAAAAAGTCTCGGTTGCCGATGGTGTGAAGAACATCGCCAAGGCCGCTACCACCAAGTAGGTCAAAACCGACCCGTTGCGGGCCAGACTTTTTGCGGAGTAATCCCATGAAGACGTTTGAAAACCTTTTGCCAAAATTGGTGATTGCACCGGGGTTCGTGCTCGGGTTTGCATTCATTTACGGCTTCATGATCTGGAACGGCGTGCTGTCGGTGACCGGCTCGCGCATGTTGCCGAATTACGACGAATTTGTCGGCCTGCAACAGTACACCCAGTTGTGGGAAATGGACCGCTGGATGGTGGCGCTGAAAAATCTCGGGATTTTCAGCTCCATGTATGTCCTGGGCTCCATGGGGCTGGGCATGCTGCTGGCAATCTTTCTGGACCAGAAGATTCGTGGCGAAGGCTTTTTGCGCACGGTGTATCTGTATCCGATGGCCTTGTCGTTCATCGTCACCGGAACCGCCTGGAAGTGGATATTGAACCCCAGCCTGGGGCTGGAAAAGCTGATGCACGATCTGGGCTGGGCCAGTTTCCATTTTGATTGGCTGGTGCAGTCCGAGACCGCCATTTATTGCGTGGTCATCGCCGGCATCTGGCAATCCGCCGGGTTCGCCATGGCCTTGTTTCTGGCGGGCCTGCGCGGCATTGACGACAGCATCATCAAGGCGGCGCAGATAGATGGCGCCTCGTTGCCGCGCATTTATTGGCGCATCATTTTGCCGATTCTGCGTCCCGTGGTTTTTTCCACCATCCTGGTCTTGTCGCATCTGTCCATCAAAAGTTTCGATCTGGTGATGGCGCTCACGGCGGGTGGCCCCGGTTATGCGACCGACGTACCTGCCACCTTCATGTTTGTCATGAGCTTTACCCGTGGCCAGATTGGCCTGGGTGCGGCCAGTGCCACCGTCATGCTGGCCACGGTGGCGGCCATCGTTGTGCCCTATCTCTACAGCGAACTGCGGACCAAACCGCATGATCGTTAACCGCTAACCACGGGATATACACATCATGACCAAATACCTGCCCCACCTGCCTCGAATAGCCGTCTATGGCGTTTTACTGCTTGCGGCCTTTTTCTTTCTGGCGCCGCTGTATGTCATGCTGGCCACCTCTTTCAAGGATGCCGAAGAGATCCGCTCCGGCAACCTCTTGAGCCTGCCCCATTCCATCAATCTGGATGCGTGGCGACTGGCCTGGTCAACCGCTTGCACCGGCGTCGATTGCCGTGGTTTGCGGCCCTATTTCTGGAATTCGGTCTCCATGGCGATCCCGGCAGTGCTGATCTCCACGGCCTGGGGCGCCATCAACGGTTACGTGCTCAGTATGTGGAAGTTCAAAGGCAGTGATTTGCTGTTTGGCTTCATCCTGTTTGGTGTCTTCATGCCGTTTCAGGTGGTGCTGTTGCCCATGAGCCAGGTGCTGGGTTTTCTGGGGCTGTCGAGTTCCATCACGGGCTTGATCCTGGTGCATTGCCTGGCGGGCATGGCGGGCACCACGCTGTTTTTCCGCAACTACTACACGGCCATTCCGCGTGAACTGGTCAATGCGGCGCGCATGGACGGAGCGGGTTTCTGGAAAATCTTTTACCGCATCGTGATCCCCATGTCCACGCCCATTCTGATGGTCACGCTGATCTGGCAATTCACCAACATCTGGAACGACTTTCTGTTTGGCGTGGCCTTCAGCGGTGCCGACAGCAAACCGATCACGGTCGGCTTGAACAATATGGCCAACACGTCCAGCAGCGTCAAGAGCTACAACGTGGACATGGCTGCCGCCGTGATCGCGGGTCTGCCGACCATGCTGGTGTACGTGCTGGCCGGTCAATATTTCGTCAAGGGTCTCACGGCTGGCGCTGTGAAAGGTTAACAAACCAAACGATAGGTATACCATGGCAGCATCACTTCAAATCGCAGGTATTCGCAAGGTGTACGGCAAGGGCGAGCGCGCCGTCGAGGTGCTCAAACGCATCCAGATCGACGTGCCGCCCGGCGAATTCCTGATTCTGGTCGGGCCTTCGGGCTGCGGCAAATCCACCTTGCTGAATATCATCGCCGGTCTGGAAGACCCGACCGAGGGCGAATTGCGCATCGGTGGCAAGAACGTGATCGGCGTGGCCCCGGCGCAGCGCGACATCGCCATGGTGTTCCAGAGTTATGCCCTGTACCCGACCATGACGGTGGCCGACAACATCGGCTTTGCGCTGGAGATGCGCAAGGTGCCCAAGGATGTGCGTACCAAGCGCATCGGGGAAGTCGCATCCATGCTGCAGATCGAGCATTTGCTGGACCGCCGCCCATCGCAGCTCTCGGGTGGCCAGCGCCAGCGTGTCGCCATGGGCCGGGCCTTGGCGCGCGACCCGCAGCTGTTCCTGTTCGACGAGCCATTGTCCAACCTGGACGCCAAGCTGCGCGTGGAAATGCGGGCCGAAATCAAGCGTTTGCACCAGACCTCGGGGATTACCAGCGTCTATGTGACGCACGACCAGATCGAGGCCATGACACTGGGCAGCCGCATTGCCGTGATGAAAGACGGCATCCTGCAACAAATCGGCACACCCGAAGAAATTTACAGCACACCCGCCAACACCTACGTAGCCGGTTTCATCGGTTCGCCCACCATGAATTTCATCCATGGCAAGGTTGAAGTTGCCGGTGAACAAGGCAGGTTTGTTTTTGAAGGCGGCGTGCTGGATTTGCCCTGTCCCCCGGTGGCGGAAGCGACGCTGGGCCAGCGCCCGGAGCACATCCATCTGAGCGACGATGCCTCCTGGCGGGCCGAAGTCATCCTGGTTGAACCCACGGGCGCGGATACGTATGTCGTGCTGAAAACCGGCGTCGGACTGGTGACGGTGCGGGCTGCGGCTAACACCAGAATTCATGTTGGTGACCGCACCGGCTTGAGCCTGAGTGCGCGCCACAATAACTGGTTTGATCGCACCAAAGGCCAGCGCCTGGAACGCTAATCATACGGGTCGCCCGGCACGTATGCGCCATGGGATGCCGGGGGATATGGCATCTGACGATCATAATGAAATATACGCCGCAGCGCTTATGGAACGTGCGGGTGCAGCTCTCAAAAAGAGAGTGTTTCGACTTCAAACCCCACTACGTTGCGGCTGGCTTTGCTGAATTCGACCCCGATCAGGTGGATGGGTTCACCTCTTGCGCGGTATTTGTCAGCGTACGCCTTGTCCTTGATCTGCTGCAAGGCCTGGCCTTCGGATGTTTGCTCCACTACCTTGAACTCAAAAATGAAGACCTGGGCGTTAAAGAGCACGGCCATGTCGATGCGACCAAGGTTGGTGCTGTCTTCGAGCCGGATGTCCAATCCGAGCGTGGCAAAGTAGCTGTAGAAGATGCTGGCGTAGTAGCCCTCGTACTGTGCAACGGGAGAGTTGGTTTGCCACTGGTGGGGGATGCTGGCATAGAAAGCGTGAAACAGCGCTTGCAGACCGGGAAAATCACCATCCAGCAGCAGGTCATACAAGCGGGTCGCGTGGATGCCGTACTGCGCCGGATTGGGCATCAGGTTTTGCAGCAGCACAGCATTCAAACTGGTACGAACCTCCAGGTTGGGGTAGCGCAGCGTGACTTGCATCAAGCCCGGCAGGCGCCGTACCTTGTCCACCGTGAGGTAGCCGGTTTGAAACAGCAAGGCTTCGAGCGGGATATTGCCGACATCAAAGGTGGACAACAGCGTCTCGGGTGCGACGATGCGACCCAGATCGGGCGTGAACTGCTGGCGCTCCAGCAGAAGTTTGACCAGAAAGGTCGGCGTGCCCGTCTCAAACCAGTAGGGCCGGAACTCGCGGTTGCGAAACAGCAGGAGTACATCAAACGGGTTATAGACGCTCTCGCCCAGCCAGTTGTAACCGTTGTACCAATTTTTGATCTCCTGCCGGTCCAGTCCCGGCAATTCAGGCGCAAACACCGTGTCCACATCGGTTTCGGTGTAGCCGCAAATGGCGCTGTAGTTCGGGTCAATCGTTATGTCGGTCAGATTATTCAGTCCCGAAAACAGGCTGACCTTGCTGAATTTGGAGACTCCTGTCAGCAGCGTAAAGTGTACATGCGCGTCGCTGTCCTTGATGACGCTGTAGAGGTCTTTGAGCACTTCGCGTATCTGCAGGGCCAGGGGGGTGTCGGTAATGCAGTCCAGAATCGGCTTGTCGTATTCATCCACCAGCACCACCACGCGCTTGCCGCTGCGTTCCGCCGTACGCGCAATGAGCCGCTTGAAGCGGCTGTGCGTATCCGGGTATTCGGCTTTCAGGGAAAACTTTTCTTCCAGCCGATCCAGTTGCTCCCGTAGACTTTGCTCCAGGTTCTCCAGCGACCGCACCACCCCCGCGCCAAAGCTGATGCGGATGACCGGATATTTCTTGTCCCAATCCCAGCGCGCTTCGGCAGCCAGTCCCGCAAACAGCGCCCGGTTGCCTTCAAACAACTCTTTCAGAGTATCCAGAAACAGGCTTTTGCCAAAACGCCGGGGGCGCGAGAGAAAGTATTGTGAGCCGCTGTCGATCAGATCGACGGCCATGCCGGTCTTGTCCACATAATAAAAATCAGCCTCACGAATCTTGGCAAAGGTCTGAATACCAATCGGCAGCTTTTTGCGTGGCAGGGCAGGGGAGGCGGGCATCATGCAAATGATTGTAGGGCGCACGTGCAGCAGCCCGTTTGCGCCTTTGTGCATCCGGGATAGAACCGGACCAAAAAAATACGCCGATGGCAGTCAATATCCGTTTGGAATGCGTTACATTGGCCCGCTACGCCAAGCACCCCCGCCCCCGCTGTTTGGCTCTTTGAGGCCCCGCCCCCGCCTCCTTTCACGGCTTACGTTTCCCTGTTTTCCCATTTCGGTTTGGAGCGTTTTTCTATGCGTTTCAGGTTTCATTCGTTACAGCAGCGTCTTGAGAATGCTGCAAAAAGTGGAGCTGTACCCGCATATTCCATGGGTCATACAGCCATATTTCACATAAAACAGACAGCACGGAAAATTTTGGCTTATGCCTCTGATTCTTCTGTTACGATGCCAAAAATTCACACACTGGAAGACTAAAATGCCCAGCCCAGCCCAGCCCAGCCCAACCGCCCGTAGTGCGTCTGTAGTTTTTCTCCGCTCATCCCCTTATTCCCTTTCCTGCACGCTGCTTGTCGCCTCGCTGCTGCAAGTGGGTGCCGCCTGGGCCGCTGGCCTCAATGACACCGGCATTGATTTTTGTGGCGATGCCAGCACCAACACCGCCAATTGCGCCACAGTGGCCGCTGATGGCGGCACCTACCCGCGTCAGGATGCCCGTTATGGGCGCGACGCGCAGGCGGCGGCGGGCTCGCTGAGTAAAACGGGCGGCGGAGGTAAGGGCTTTGACTTCACCAAGATTGCAAACAACGGCAGCACCCTGTCCGCAAGCGCTGTGCAGGGCAGCGGTTCCACCGACTGGGCCTGCACGCGCGACAATGTGACGGGCCTGATCTGGGAAGTCAAAACCACCTCGGGCTTGCGCAGCCAGGGCCACACCTACACCTGGTACAACAGCAATTCGGCCATCAATGGTGGCATTGCTGGCACATCCTCCGGTGGAACTTGCTTCACCAGTGGCCGCTGTGACATCGAGAAGTTTGTGCAAGATGTCAACGCGGCGGGTTTATGCGGCGCAAATGACTGGCGCATGCCATCCCGCAAGGAACTGACAAGCATTCTTGATCTGGGGCGCGTGAATCCAACCATTGACCCGGACTACTTCCCCAATACACCCGGTTCGATCTTTTGGTCGGGTTCTCCCTATGCCAACTATCCAGGCGTCGCGTGGAACGTCAATTTCCGCAATGGCTTCGCCTACAACAGCGACCGGAGCGTCAGCGCCGTAGTTCGGTTGGTGCGCGGCGGACAGTGATTTGGACTTTTTGCCATGACAGCGCCCGCCAGAAAAGGCCCTTACCGCCAATTACCACTGTGGGGCGATGCCACGCAATTGGCGCTGGAGATAGAAAATACCGTGCGCCAGTTTCCGCGCTACCACAAATATGTGCTGGGGAGCTACCTGCGGCGCCAGGCCATGAACGTGTGCCGCCGCGTGGCGCGGTCGGCAGCATTCGCAGTTTCCGGCACTCCCACAGACACCCTATCAGATTGAATTTACTCCAGGAAAATCACCATGAACTACCGTTTCATTCTGTTTGTCTGGGCGCTAGCCTTGAGTCTCGTTACCTCGCTGGCGCAAGCCGTGACTTGTCGCGCCAACGTGCCGTCCGCGAGCAACCCGGACTCTGCGTACACGGACAGTGGCGACGGCACCGTTACCCACACTCCTACGAGCCTGATCTGGAAGCGCTGCGCCGAAGGGCAAACTTGGGATGGCAGCACCTGTAACGGCAGCGCCAGCGGCCACACTTGGGCGCAGGCGCTCACACTGGCCAGTACCAGCAGCTTTGCGGGCAAATCCGACTGGCGCTTGCCTGATTACAAAGAATTAAGCAGCTTGGTGGAAGAGTGCCGCACCAATCCCGCCATCAACGATACGATTTTCCCCAATACGCCCGGTTCGTACTTTTGGTCGGATTCTCCCTATGCCAACAGTTCGAACTACGCGTGGCACGTCAATTTCGGCATTGGCAACGCTGACAGCTACTTCTACCGGAGCGACAGCTTTGCAGTCCGGCTTGTGCGCGGCGGACAGTCTTTTGACTCTTTGGCCATTGCAGCGCCCGTTTGCACCCTAAGTGCCAGCTCGTCCACCATCGCCGCAGGCGGTAGTTCAACCCTAATCGCCAGTTGCAGCCCGGCGGCGGCAAGCTACACCTGGACAGGCGGCACCTGCGTGGGCAATACTGGAGCCACCTGCACCGTCAGCCCCACTTCTACAACCACCTACACGGTAAAAGGCACCAACGCAGGCGGAACAGGAGCGGCGGTTAGTGCGACGGTAATAGTTACATCGTCCAGCACACTGCAACCCAACGCCGATGGCACGGTAACTGACCCCAAAAACGGCCTCACCTGGATGCGCTGTTCCATGGGCCAAGTCTGGGACGGAAGCTCCTGCAACGGAACAGCCAGCACCTATACCTTCGATCAAGCCAACGCGCTAACCGGTATGGTAACGTTTGCGGGCCAAAGCGACTGGCGCACGCCCAACATCCGTGAGTTGCAGACGATTGTGGATCGCTCAGTTTACAACCCGTCGATTGACAGTTCAGCGTTTCCAAATACGCCGAGTTTCTTTGGTTCGCACTTTTGGTCGGGTTCGCCCGTTGGCCTTAACGGCGCGTGGTACGTCTCTTTCTCCGATGGCTACACCAACTTCTTCGGTGGAAGCCCCAGCGGCGCGGTTCGGTTGGTGCGCGGCGGACAGTCTTTTGGCTCTTTGATGAGCATCACGCGTTCAACGAGCGACTACGTAGACAATGGTAACAGCACGGTTACGCACACCCCCACCAATCTGATGTGGAAGCGCTGCGCCGAAGGCCAGACCTGGACTGGCAGCGCGTGCAGTGGCACCGCCAGCAGCTACACCTTTGACCAAGCCAATGCGCTGACTGGTACAACAATTTTTGCGGGCCAAAGCGATTGGCGCGTGCCTACGGAAGATGAACTGTTGAGCTTGGTGGACTACACAATCGCTTATCCTGGCCCGGCGATAAACAACAGTGTTTTCCCGGCAACTCCAAGTTCGGCCTTTTGGTCGGGGTCTCCCAGTGCCAAATATTCGAGCGGCGCGTGGGTCGTCAGTTTCGGCGATGGCAGCACCAGCAGCAGCGCCAGCCGGAGCGGCAGCTACGCAGTTCGGCTTGTGCGCGGTGGACAGTCTTTTGGCTCTTTCGTCTTGGCTGTCAGCAAGAGCGGTACGGGAACGGGCACTGTGACTGGCAGCGCTGCTGGCATTAACTGCGGCAGCACGTGCAGTGCAGCGCTTACCAGTGGCGCCAGCGTGACCTTGACGGCCACCCCGGCCAGCGGCAGCACGTTCTCTGGCTGGAGCGGGGCGTGCAGTGGTACAGGTACTTGTACCGTGAGCATGACGGCAGCCCAGAATGTGACGGCAACATTTACAAATGCCTGCACCTACGCCTTGAATGCCAATAGCACAGCTGCTCCCGCCACTGCCAGCACGGGCAGCATCAGCGTGACATCTTCGTGTGCGTGGACGGCTGCCAGTAACGCAAGCTGGCTCACCATCACCTCGGGCGCATCGGGCAGCGGTAATGGCACCCTGGCCTACGCGGTGGCGGCCAATACCGGCACTACCACGCGCACTGGCACGCTCACCATTGCTGGGCAGACCTTCACCGTGACACAAGCGGCTGGCTCGACGGTTGCGGCGCCGGTCTGCTCCTTGAGCGCCAATCCATCCAGCATCACCTCTGGTGGCAGTTCCACCCTCACCGCCACGTGCAATCCGGCGGCGACCAGCTACATCTGGACAGGCGGAACGTGCGCGGGCACTTCGGGTGCAAGCTGCACGGTCAGCCCCACGGCGACAACAACCTACAACGTGCAGGGCATCAATGCGGGGGGAGCCAACCAAGCAGCCAGCGCGACCGTTACAGTCACAGCCAGCACTGCGTCCTACGCCGTGCCCGGCACCCTGGGCAACGATGTATTCGTGCTCACGGCAGGCAATAGCTACTACGGCGGTGCTGGCAATGACACGTTCATCATCAGCCCCAACACCTTGCGCAGCGGCGTGACGGCCAAGATCGTTGATAGCGAAGGCGACAACCTTATCCAGTTGGTGGATGGTATGACCGTAACAGCCAGCAGCTTCTATTCCGATGCCGCAGAACTCACGCTCTCCAACGGGGCTAAGGTGCAGATATTGGGGGCTTCGAAGTTCAAGTTCCAGCTGGGTGCCAATGCGCTGGCAGGCGATACGGCAGCGGTTTTGACCTACTCAGAGTTTGTCTCCAGCCTGGGCGCGTCCTTGAGCGGCACGCTTCCGGCATCGGGTACAGCGGGCTATGTTGTGCCCACGGGCTTTACGCAGGCATCTGCGCCTGTGCCGAGTGTTGCTGGCAGTTCCTACACCGTGCCTGGCACCCTGGGCGATGATGTTCTGGCGCCTTCGGGTGGCAATAGTTACCTTGGCGGTGGCGGCAATGATGTCTATATCATCAGCCCCCACACCTTGAGCGGCTTGGTGACGGCCAAGATCATCGACAGCGAAGGCAGCAATGTGATCCAGCTGGTAGGTGGTTTGACGATTGCATCGAGCACCTTCTTCAGCAGCGCCGTGCAACTGACGCTCTCCAACGGTGCCTCGGTGCAGATTCTGGGCGCCTCTGGCTTTAGCTACCAGTTGGGTGCCAATGCTCCGGCGGGGATGACGGCTACCAGCTTGAGTTATGCGCAGTTTGCTGCTGCACTGGGTGCCAGCGTTCCGACGGGTGCGTCTGCGGTGAGTGGCAGCGCTAATTTTGTGGTGCCAAGCCCCTGATGCATTTTTGAAAAATTAGCCTTTAAGGCTTATGGATAGTGCGAGAGCAGCTGCGAATTTTATAGTGCTCTCGCGCTGTGGTGAAGCCGGAGGCAGCCTCAGTGGCGGGTCTCGCCAAACACCTCTTCCAGTGATTGGGCATCGAGCACCCGATCACCCCAGGTTTCCAGCAAATCCGTATTGGCTTGGTTCAGGCGGGCGCTAACCCACTCTGGCACTGCGCCAAAGCGGCGCTTCAACAGTCGCAGCAACAGATTGGATTCGCCCTCCTGCCGGCCCCTTACCATGCCTATGGCTTCGCCCCTGGCCTCGCCCAACTTCACGCCCTTTTCAATGCCGATGCGTTCCACGCTTGATACGTATGCCATTCGTGCCAAGTCCCTAATGCATTTTGGAAAATTAGCCTTTAAGGCTTATGGATAGTGCGAGAGCAGCTGCGAATTTTATAGTGCTCTCGCGCTGTGGTGAAGTCGGAAGCAGCCTCAGTGGCGGGTCTCGCCAAACACTTCTTCCAGTGATTGGGCATCGAGCACCCGATCACCCCAGGTTTCCAGCAAATCCGTATTGGCTTGGTTCAGGCGGGCGCTGACCCACTCTGGCACTGCGCCAAAGCGGCGCTTCAACAGTCGCAGCAACAGATTGGATTCGCCCTCTTGCCGGCCCTTTACCATGCCTATGGCTTCGCCCCTGGCCTCACCCCTGGCTTCACCCCTAGCCTCGCCCCTGGCCTCTCCCAACTTCATGCCCTTTTCAATGCCGATGCGTTCCACGCTTGATACGTATGCCATTCTTTGCTCCTGCTCTATCGTCTCAACATTCTGCCATAGCTGTTGTGACAGGAAGTCTGGCAAGTGCATCATCCAGTCGATGACAAAAAACAAGTCGATGATGCGCTGCCTGTCCCAGCCCCGGCGGTACAGCAGTTGCACCAGTTTCCATTTGGCCTCGAACCGTGCCTGCGGGTTCTTGTGCGTGGCGCGGGTCTGCAAATGCGCCAGTGTCACCAGCGCAAACGGGTTCG
>JAYRRD010000069.1:0-18384 GCA_041910275.1 Rhodoferax sp. | reverse complement strand
GTAACGCGCGTAAGTCTGGTATTGGAGGGCCAAAGGCCCGGCTTGATACCAGCCTGGGGCATCGCCCCAGGGCAGGCAGGTCGCAAATCGGGCGACCATGGCGAGGTAGGCATGAAGGGTGGGTCGCACCGTGGCATCGAGAGTCCCTGGGGCGATGCCCCAGGCTGGTATGGGGCTGCGCCGTTGGCGCGCAAGGCACGTAGGGCGCGTAAGTCTGGTATTGGAGGGCCAAAGGCCCGGCTTGATACCAGCCTGGGGCATCGCCCCAGGGCAGGCAGATCGCAAAATTCCCAAAGGGCTGAAAGCCCGCCTCATTTCGTGGCGGATTATTTTTTAATAGCGGCTCCCGCTCGTCCCATAAGCCTTGCAAGCCGATTGATACAAAAAAATCTGCCCTGCACCAGCCGCGCCGGGCGCCGGGTGGGCCAAGATGGGGGTGTGATGGGCCGAAATGGGCCAAAATGATGGGGAAATACTGCACCAATCTGCTTGCAGACCTTATGGAACGAGCGGGAAAAGCTATCAATTGGAGAGTAAAAAATTGGCGGGTACACGTGCAAACCGGCGTCATGGCCTGCGCGCCGTAGGGGTACGCAGCAGCGCTGCCAGACCCAGCGTGGCCACGGCGATCAGTACCGTCGGGAAAGCGACGCGGGGAGACCAGTCCAGCAAGGCGCCGGACATACCTGAGGCCACCAGCCCGCCCAGGGTGTAGGCCAATACCAGTACCGCCGTGCTGTTGACCAGGGTGATGCCCTTTTCGCGCGCGCCGATGTCGATCATGGACAGGGTGTAGAGCGTGCCTCCGGCGCCACCCCACAAAAACACCAGTGGCCAGGCCAGCGCCGCCATGCCAGCCACCCAGGGCATGCTGCAAGTGGCCAAGAGCATGGTGGCAGCGCAGCACACCATCAAGACACGCCGGGCGCGTGCGCGGTCACGGAACTGGTCGGCCAGCACGCCAGCGGGCAGCATGACAATCACCCCTCCAAGGCCGCTGGCCGACACCAGCAGGGCCGCCTGTGCGGGTGCCAGACCCAGCTCCAGACCGTACAGGGGCAGGATGCTGGTCACGCCGGTTTCAAAAAAACCACCGATAAACCCCGCCAGCATGATGACCGGCTGGGCTTGCAGCGCCTGCCACAGGCCCGCCCAGCCGGTGGTGGCGGTGTGCGCATCGTGCGCCGCCGGGATGGGCGGAATCATGGCCGTCCATGCCAGCCCGCACAGGGACAAGCCGATCACGACCCACAGGGTCAGGGGGCTGTCCGGGCCGACCCACACCAGCGCCGCCGGTCCGGCAATAAAGGTGCTGCTCACCAGGGTCTGGAAAAAGCCCACGTAGCGCCCACGCTGGTGCGGCGGGCAAAATTCGGCGATCAGTGCCTCCGTCAACACCCAGCGCATGGCCATGGCCACACCGGAGACAAAGTTCAGCACAAACCACACGCCCAGCTGCTGCGTGAAGGCAAAGCCCACGGCCACCGCACTGATGGCGCCCGATGAACCCCACATGGCCGCGCGCGCGCCCAGGCGGTGGGCCACAGCTGCGGTGAACGGCGTCATCAGCAGAATTCCCAGCCAGCCCACCGCAGCAAACAGACCCGCCACGGTGCTGGAAACGTCCGCGCCTTTCATGCGCAGCAGCAGCAGGGGAGCGAGCATGAAATGGGCCATCAGGGCCAGGAAAGTGGAACAAAAAATAGCTGCCAGCCCCAGCTTCGCCCTGGTTGTGTCTGGCTGGGCTTCGTTGGGGGTGTGTGGGTTGGCGTGTGTCATGGTGTGGGACGCGCCAGGGGCGATGCCCCAGGCTGGTATAAAACCGCGTTCGCCTGCAATATAGCCGACACTCCGAAGAAGCTTTTCGCTCAGGCACGATTTTTTGCTCACTGCCCCATGGCGTAACGCAATACATGCACGTCCACTCGCAATCGGAATCACCCTTATTTTCCTGATTTAATAGCTGTCCCCGCTCGTCCCATAAGCCTTGCAGGCCGATTTGCATCAAAAAACATGCCCTGCACCAGCCGCTAGGCGCCGTTTGGGCACAGATGAGCGGGCGAGATGGGCCAAAATGATGGGGAAATAATGAGGAAATCTGCTTGCAGCCCTTATGGGACGAGCGGGAGAAGCTATTAATTGGTGAGTAAAGCGGTGAAAGGCGCCATCAGCAGAATTCTCGGCTGCGCTTGGTTTGAATTTGTTAAATCCGATAAGGGAATTCATCATATTCAAATGGCCTTTCAACAAGATGGTTGTTTGTCAAAAGGGAATGGATGGTTTGTTGGCTGACATCGAAGTACTCGGACGCTTCATCCATGGCCTCATCCGAAAAATCATTATTCATGAAGTCGGTCAATCCGGCAATCGGACAAAGAAACTCTGCTGCGAACGCGCGTTGGTATTTCTGCCGGTGCGTGCTTAAATCAGTCGTCGCAAGCCAGTTTCCTCTGTTGACATAATTTATATCCGCAATATAACGCGATAACTCGAATCGCTTGCTGATTGGATGGCTCTTACGTGGAACAAATTTTATTTTTTCCGAATGCAGTGGAATTCCAACCGAAACACTACGCCTTGCGTGCGGATTCCATTTGTCAATATCACTGCTGGCTATTCCCAGCAAATCGTATAACCTGCGGGTATCTATCGGGCCTCGTTCATTGTCAATCTGCGTTCTGAGCGTACGCGCATCGTTCACAGCGGACTGCCAGGCAGGTCTGTGGCCCGTGGGTGAAGCGGGGGATTCCAATCGCGTGAAAGTCGCTTGTCCGATAACACCATCGGACGCTGCAAATTGCTCAATTTCCCTTAAAGGCCCGGCAGTTGCCCTTTTGCCATAAAGAGGGGCTAATTCATCCAGTGTTGATAACCCGACCTTGCTCCCCAGCTCGGATGCGTAGGCCATTGCATCCGGTGGGCATTCATCAGGATCAAAACCCATGATCGCCTCAAACCTGCGGTATTTTGATTGGAGCGCATCATGCTGTTCTTCCTGAATAATTTTTATGAGTTCGGAAAGAGCAGTATCACCAATACCAACCGCCCCCAGCCTATTATCTACAACCGAAATAAAATCGAAGATGGCGGTTTTGAATTCCGCAATGGAAATGGATGCACACTGCGGCAATCCATGAAGGTAGCGCACGGATTGCAATGGGCCGGGATCGAATGGAGTGGCCCAGATTTGAATGGTTTGGCCATCGCTTGCAAATATGATTTTTGGCCACACAATCCCATGATTGGCAGCACCCATTTCATGCGCCATTCTCCAGTCAATAGCCGGAAATCCTTGTGGTGGTTTTGGTGGAAGCGGCTCATATAGCAAACGCCACCAGGAATTCAGGAACCAGAGCGCCAGGGGATAAGTGGGTACCGTCACTCCATCTTGAACAGACCGGGACCAGATATTTTCATTTCTTGTTAGGCATATTCCATTCACAAGACATTCAAGCTGGGCAGTGGTATGCCGAAACTCCGGCGCCCCCGCATCAGACCCGACCCATGCCTGACGAATTTCAAGCCTTGACATTGCGGATATTCCACGCCGTTACCACTTCCGCAGAAAACGGGTCTGATTCAGGCATGGGATACCCGTGGTATACGCCGATTTCGGAGTTCTCCAACTGCGCTTCAAGGGGGACGCCTGAATCAGTAATAGACCATATATTCTGGGGCCATCCATTTACTATTTGCTCGGAAATAAGCCCGTACCGCAAACCTCTTTTCAAACACTTCAAGGCTACTGATTTCCTGAATATTGCGACAGTATCACAAAGCGATTTTGCAGCTCTGGGCGCAGAAGGAGGTGTCAACCCGAAGTCTCCCGGATTTTTCTTGTGCTCAGGATTACCGCCATATCTGACCCTTTTTGACAGGGTGGCGCATGTTTGCAATAACTCCGGCGTAAATGGCTGGATTTTTCTCTTCAGGTTAAATCGGTTGGGGCGTCTTTGCATTTTGTTGTCGTTGGTTCGTTAGTGGCTGCGTATGGAATTTGGTGGTTAATGTAGAGCTGAGGCACGGCTGTTAAACTGTCGCCTCCAGCATTTTGTTGGACTCTTTGTATTCTTGAATTTTTCTGCAAAGTAAATCACCAATTCGTTCCATTTCGTGACTTTTCTGAAGGGATACATCCAAGGTGATTCCACCAACCTTTGTTGTCTCATCAAACATTCCAGGCGGAGCGTCTGAAAACCATATCGGAATCACGGAGCTTTCGCCAAATCTCTCTTTAAACTGTTCCGATTCAAACTTCGTCCATATCCGCTTCGGATATTCCCGACCAAGCAAAACAATTACAAATGAAGCTTCACTCTTATAAATAGGAGACAAGTAATCTTCAACATTCTCTGCCAAAATACGATGCTGCTCATTCTTATCATAGAAAACCGATAACTCATGCGCTGACAAATATTCGAATAGAAATTCAGCAATTTCTCGATCAGCACCAGCAAATGAAAGTGCATAATCATATCTTGAATCAAATTCAACGGACTTGTATCCGATCTTTCCACAAAACTTGGTCCAGAGAAGGTTGCGGAGATAGAACACGAATTTAGGATCTTCTACACTAAGTTCTGTAGTATCTTTATCGTAATGGATTACATCCTGTAAAGATGTGTTCTTTGAAATGTGATCAGATAAAAACCCTTTGTCTACAATTTGGCCCACACTTCCACGGTGTTCTGGTTTCTGTCTAAGAGTATCGTTAACATTGAGTGACCATTCCTTGCCTAACGCCAACCAATGAAGAAGAAAGAAATATGGAGCTCGTCCCTCCCTTCTAAGGCGTGGTCCTGTTGCGAAGAGTTTTGCTTTTTCGAAAAATGTTTTTGCCAGGTCTGATAGGACTCGCTCACGAATAACCTCGATGCTTGAAGTCAATACCTGCCGCTCTGTACTTTCTTCGAGAATACCTGCATCGACACAAGTTTCATGGCATAGCATTTGAGCTAAATGAAAACTTCCTTGGGATTCCCTTACTACTTCATCCTTAATGTTGATCGATATGTTTAACGCCATTTGGCCCTTCTCAATAAGTTCTTCGACTTTATCCTCTGGATTTGACTCAAATGGTATTGTGTCTATTCTTCCTGTTAAATCGCTGGCGTAGCTAATTAACGACTGGCCCGCTTTGTTTATACCAACGATAATGACTTTGCTTTTTACATCTTCTGTGTCAGCGAGAAGCTTTATGAAGTCTGCTATCCCAAACTTGATGGCATCGGGAAGTCTGTGAAAATCGTCAATGAGGACTATTCCAATGTTTCCCATTTCGGGCAAAGCCGCTATAAGATCATAGTCATCAGGATTCCTTCCAGATAGTTTTAAGATTGAAGCACCACCTTCAATCGATTTTATAATCTGGAGCACGCAGGTCGTCTTACCGATGCCGGATGGTCCCTCAACGATAGTTCCCCGCCCAGGAGTTCGTATCGAAACGAGGAGTGAACGATATTCAATTGGCTCCACAAACGTATATGTGGGCACGCCTGAGCGTTTAAAGACTTCTTCGAGTTTTTTCATAATTTAGTTCGTCAACTTAGTAGCCGTTCGCAGATAACTGTAACTCTCCCAACCCAGCCCTTCTATGTCTATATTCCACAGAAGAAAGACGCCTAACGTTGGACATGAGGCGATCACAAAAAGTGTAACTTTTTGTGGGACACCTTTATGGACAGATTATCTGCCGTTGCTCTGTTCTGCACTCAGCTTCTCTAGCTTCGATTCTTGTTGAGCGAGCGTCATGATATTGAGTGTGGATGCGTTTTCCGCTTCGATGGCACCTTCACAACGTTCCACGAAATAGATGAAGGCGTCATTAGCGGACTTAGCCCCTTTGTACCCACCTTCTCCAGCAAAAAATAACACTTTTTCGCGGGTGAGGAATTGCTCTGTTGATCGGTAGTTTTTCCACTGCTCACGGTAGTGGTACACGCTTTCGAGAGCTACGCAAATTGCAACTACAAGGCTAACAACCGATGCGACTCCGTCTTTACCTGGGAAAGATGTATTCACCAATACCGGAACGATTACTCCACCAAGCACCGTTGCCGTACGCATGCGCAAATATTTTGCCTTTGTGACAACAGCCTTCTCGTCATACCACTTAGCGTATTGATTGACGCGCTTCTCGATGTACGTCGCCGGTGACCAGGTTGCGAATGCTGATGGATCGCTTGATGCTACGGATTCAGGGCTGCTTGTAGTCACTGGGTTTCCTTAAGACTGCTAACTCAACATAGAGACACCCGCAGGCCTCCCTGACATGGTGGTCGTCACCACGACATGGCCAAGCGTCACCTGCGTAAACTCGCACGCTGCTGCCAATTCCGTGCGCACATGCGTTCTCCCGCAATATAGCCTACACACCAAAGAAACTTTTCGTTTCCGTGCGATTTTTTGTTCACTGGTTCGTGGCTTAAATTCGTAGCGTAACGCAATGATCCTGATTTAATATCTGCCCCCGCCCGTCCCACAAGCCATGCAAGCCGATTCGCACAAAAAACTGCCCTGCACCAGCCACTAACCGCCGGGCCGGGACGCAGCCGTTGAAGCCGCGTACCTTGTGGTCAATGGGGCGGCACCTTTCAGCCTGGCCTTGTCAAAACCGTTGATACAATGGTGTAAACAATCTGGAGGATGCAAATGGGTTCAACAGTCAGTCAGATCAGCGCATGGGGGAATGGGTTGGCCCTACGTCTCACCAAGCCTATGGCCAAGGCTGCGGGTGTGGTAGACGGGACGCCTGTGCGCGTTATCGTCAAGCCTGGACGCATTGTTATCGAAACTGAAACCGAGCCTGGTCTGGAGCAGATGCTGGCAGCATTCGATCCCGTAAAGCATGGGGGTGAGATCATGGCGGATGCACCTCGTGGCGTGGAGGCGTTTGCCTGATGTCTACGCGCAAGTCTGCTCTTTGGGTGCCAGAACGTGCGGAGATTATTTTTATCCAATACAGCCCACACATTGGCGTGGAAATGCCAAATGATCATCCGATGCTGGTAATTTCAACCAAGGCATTTGCCGAGAAAACTGGTGTCGTCGTTGGATTTCCCATGACGCATTCTGAGCAGCATGCTGACAATCCATTTGCAATCACAGCCAATGGCGCCAAAGGCGAGGTTGGTTATGTACTTGCACACCAACCAAAGTCATTTGACTGGCGGCAACGAAATGGCAGGCCACATCCTTGGGGCACAGGCCACACCAGACTTTTAAATTCGGCATTGAAACGTTTCAACACAATATTCAACATTTGCGAATACTGAAGCACACTACTGTCTTTTCCTGATTTCATAGCTGTCCCCGCTCGTCCCATAAGCCTTGCAGGCCGATTCGTACCAAAAAACCTGCCCCGCACCAGCCGCAAATCGCCGTTTGGGCACAGATCGGCGGGTGTGGGGTGGGTGTAATGGGCCGAGATAATGATCAAATCTGGTTGTAGCCCTTGTGGGACGAGCGGGAAAAGCTATCAATTGGTGAGTAATTGGTGGGTGATTGGCGCGTACGGGTGCAAGCCGTCAAGGATCGATTGAAGATCGGTTGAAAAAGCAACGGCCTGGACATTTGTGGCGGTTTCGGTGCCGATTTTTCACTTTCCTGTCCTGTAAACTGTACCGCGCGCAAAAATGGTTTTTGCAGGGCAAAACCGGTCGCAAGCAGCCGCAGCCAGCAAGCATAAATAAGGGGGGAGTTGGCAATGGATGAAAAAAATCTGAAGTTTGCAGAACACGTCAATTGCCATATCCTGGTTTGCGATGATTCGGCTGCCGATGTGGCCTATCTGAGCATGCGGCCGAAGTCGATAGGCTACATGCACGTCACCGGGGTTACGGACCCACGGGAAGCGCTGACGATGCTGGAGCGCACGGCGTTTGACTTGCTGTTGCTGGACCTGAATATGCCGCACATCAGTGGCACCGAGATGATCCAGCGGTTGCGGCAAACCCTGTCGCCCGCAGACTTGCCGATTCTGGTGATCACGGGAACCGATGTTGGCAGTACGCGCAATATGGCTTTGCAAGTCGGAGCCAACGATTACCTGAGCAAACCGATAGACACGGTTGAAATGGCTTTGCGGGTGCGCAATCTGCTCAGTATCCGCAGCATCCATGCAGCCAACCAGCTGGCCAACCGTACTCTGGAGCAGATGGTGGCTGCGCGCACGGCCAAGCTCGATACCTTGATTGAAAACGGCCTGTTGATGTCGGCCACGCGCGATGTGGACCAGTTGTTTCGCCATGCCTTGTTTGAAGGCAAACGCCTGCTGCATTGCGATGCCGCCTCGCTGTATCTGGTAACCAAACAAAAAACGCTGCGTTTTGCCATGCGCACGCTCGACGATACGATTCCGACACTGGAAATTCCCCTGTACGACCCGCTGACCGGCCGGACCAACGACCACTATATGTCGGTGTATGCGGCCACCCACCGCCAGTCGGTGGTGATTGACGATGTGTACCTTGAAACCCGGTTTGATGTCTCGGGCACCAAGGCGTTTGATGCGCACACACACTACCGCACGGTGTCGATGCTGACGGTTCCCATGGCGTCCAGGGGAGGCGAGGTGTCGGGCGTGTTGCAGTTCATCAACAAAAAAGACCCCGCAAGCGGTGCGATTGTTCCTTTCCCCAAAGATCTGACGGCGCTGGTCGAAGCCCTGGCTGCGCATGCGGCTGTGACCTATAAAAACCTGCAATTGATCGAGGAACGCAAGGCGTTCATGGAGAGCCTGATCCAGACCATCGCCACCGCCATTGATGCCAAGAGCCCTTTCACCGGACGCCACTCGGAGCGCGTGCCCAAACTGGCCATGATGCTGGCCGAGGCCGCCTGTGCGTCGCAGCAAGGGCCGCTGGCAGACTTCAATTTCAAATCGGAGGACGAGTGGCATGAGTTCCGGGTGGGGGCCTGGTTGCACGATTGCGGCAAGATCACCACCCCGGACCATGTGATTGACAAGGCCACCAAGCTCGAAACCATTTACAACCGGATCCACGAAATCCGCATGCGCTTTGAGGTGCTCTTGCGCGACGCGCAGATTGAATGCCTGCAGGCCTGCGCTGTTGCAAGCGACCAAGGTGGCGTGGATGCGGCCCATGCGGCGTTTGCCGCTTGCAAAGCGCAGTTGATGGACGATTTTGCCTTCATTGCCCAGTGCAACATCGGCTCCGAGACCATGGGCGATGCACAGCTGGCGCGCATCCGCCAACTGGCGCAAACACGTTGGTTGCGTTACTTTGACGACACGCTCGGGCTGGCCCAGGAGGAGCTGGCGCGGCGCGGCGACAACACGGCGGCAACATCGCAGCCTGTCTGGGAGGATTTGCTGCAAGACCGCGCACACCACCTGATTACACGCGGCGACGCCAGGGCTCTGGACCCGGCGTTTGGTTTCAAGGTCGAAGTGCCCGAGTATCTGTACAACCAGGGCGAGGTGTACAACCTTTCGGTGCGCAAGGGGACGCTGACTGCCGAGGAGCGCTACAAAATCAACGAACACATGATCCACGGCATCATGATGCTCGAGCGCATGCCTTTTCCCGAGTCGCTCAAGCGTGTGCCCGAATACGCCGGTACACACCACGAAACACTGACCGGCACGGGCTACCCCCGGCGCTTGAACGCTGCGCAACTCTCCACTCCGGCCCGCATCATGGTGATTGCCGATATTTTTGAAGCACTTACGGCAGCCGACCGCCCGTACACCAAGCCAAGGAAATTTTCTGAAGCCATTGGGATACTGCATTCGCTCAAGGTCAAGGGCCATATTGATGCGGATATCTTTGACCTGTTCCTGACTTCGGGGGTGCATATGCAGTACGCCGAAAAATTCCTGCACCCCGAGCAGGTGGATGCGGTGGACATCAACGTCTACCTGGGGCCGGTAACGCCTTGATGTTGTGATGCTGTGATGCGTTCTGCTTTCTGGAGGCACAACTGGGAGCTTGGCGTGCCGTTGCTGGCCATGCTCTTGTGTGTGCTGGCTTATTTGCTGGAGCCGCTGCCTTTGCAAATGGCGCGCCATGCGGTGATTGACCAGTTTCAACGCTGGCAGCCGCGCAGTTACCAGGACGTGCCGGTGCGCATCGTGGATATTGACGATGAAAGCTTGCAGCGTCTGGGCCAGTGGCCGTGGCCACGTACCCGCATTGCCGAGCTGACGCAGCGCCTGCAACAGGCCGGCGCGGCCGTGATTGCTTTTGACGTGGTTTTTTCTGAACCGGACCGCACTTCTCCCGCAGCCATGCTGCCCCTGTGGCAACTCGGTCAGCAGCTCAGTCCCGAGGTACGCGCGCAACTGGAACGTCTGCCCGACCATGACGCCGAGCTGGCCAAGGTGTTGGCGCGGGGCCGCGTGGTGCTGGGTTTTGCGCTGGACCGCAAACCCCAGAGCCAGCCGCAGCTGGCGCAGTCCAAAGCGCGTTTTGTGGCGATCAATGGCGCAGCACAGCCCTTTGTGCCGGCGTTTGTCGGCAGTGTTTCGGGTTTGCCGATGCTGGTTGCTGCCGCGCAGGGGAATGGGGCTTTAAGTTTTGTTCCCGATGCCGATGGCGTCGTGCGGCGCGTTCCGATGTTGCTGCGCCAGGGAGACTTCCTGCTGCCCACCCTGAGCACGGAGGCCATGCGCGTGGCCTTGGGGGCGACCAACATCACCACGCGCAGCGTTACCGGCATCGGTCTGGAAGAGCTGCGCATTGGCGCATTGTCCTTGCCGACCACCGCGCAAGGGGAGCTGTGGCTGTATTACAGCAAGCCCGTGCCCGAGCGCTACCTGCCGGCCTGGAAGGTGCTCGGCGGCGACATCCCGGATAGCGAACTGGCGGGCAAAATCCTGCTGATTGGCGCTTCCGCGCAAGGCCTGATGGACCTGCGTTTCAGTGCTTTGGGGGCCGTGATTCCGGGGGTGGAAATCCATGCCCAGTTGCTGGAGCAGATGCTGACCGGAGACCGGCTGGACCGTCCGGCCTGGGCCGATAGCGTCGAGTTACTAAGCCTGGTGCTGGGTGGCATGCTGGTCGGTCTGGTTGCGCTGCGCGCGCGTGCGCTGCTGTCTTTCGGGCTGTTTGTGGTATTGCTGGGGCTGTTGTGGGGTGCTGCCTGGAAGGCGTTTGCCACGCACCGGCTGCTGCTGGACCCCATTGTGCCCAGCTTGGCGCTGATTTTGGGTTTTTTGCTGTCGAGCATCGTTGGCCACGTGCGCGCCGAGCGCCGCCAGCGCTGGGTCAAGGAGGCCTTTTCGCGCTATGTGTCACCCAATCTGGTGGATTACCTGGTGGCCCATCCGGAGTCGCTCCAACTCGGTGGGCAGCGCCAGGAGTGCAGTTTTTTGTTTACCGACTTGCAAGGGTTTACCACGCTGATGGAAGGCATGGACCCCGGCAAGACGGTGAGCATCATCAACCGTTATATCGACGGCATGATCGCCATCGCCTTTGCCCATCATGGTACCTTGACCCGGATTGTGGGCGATGGGCTGGCCATCATCTTCTCTGCCCCTTTGCAACAAGCCGACCATGCCTTGCGTGCGCTGGAATGTGCGCTGGAAATGCAGAAGTTCTCGCACCAGTACGCCGACGAACTCAATGCGCAGGGCGTGGCATTTGGCCAGACCCGCATGGGCGTGCATTGTGGCGAGGTGATTGTGGGCAACTTTGGCGGCTCAACCATCTTTGATTACCGGGCGCTGGGCGACCCGATCAACACCGCAGCCCGACTCGAAGGCGCCAACCGTTACCTGGGAACGCTGGTGTGTGTCTCGCAGGCAGTGATGGCCAAGTGTCCCAGTTTCCCGGCACGCCCGGTTGGACGGCTGGTGCTCAAGGGCAAGTCGCAGCCCACCATGGTGTTCGAGCCGCTGGATATGACCACAACGCCCGATGCCGATTATCGCCAGGCGTTCGAGCGCATGCGCAGTTGCGATCCCACGGCGCTTGCGGCATTCGAGCAGCTGGCACGCGAACGCCCCACGGACCAGCTGGTTGCCATGCATCTGGCGCGGATGCAGCGCGGTGAAACCGGGGATTTGATGGTCCTGGAAGGCAAATAGCCTTTTAACGCACCGTGATCTCCACCCGGCGGTTGCGTGGCTCGGCGGTGCCGTCGGGTGTGGACACCAGCAGATTTTTCTCACCGTGCGACTCCACCGTCACGTTGGCCGGGGTCAATTTGGGGCTTTGCAACAGGGTACTGACCAGCTGGGCGCGCTCCAGGCCCAGTTTTTCATTCTGGTGTGCGTCGCCCGCCGTATCGGTGTGGCCAATGATGGAAATATCCGGCACATCCCGGCTCTCGACCTCGGCCAGCACGCGGGCCAGATCGTGCTGCGACTCGGGTGTGAGTCGGGCGCCGCCGCTTTCAAAATAGAGCACAAAATTGACGGGCTTTGTCGGGCGTATGGCCAGCGCTGCGCCAAAGTCCTTTTTGATCTGCTCCTCACTGGCTACAAAACTTGCACCCCCGGCGTTGGCCAGCAGGGTGCCTGCGCGTGCCGTCTCCAGCAGCGTCACCCCTTTGGCTCCGCTGACCTGGACCTTGCCGATGCTGCCGTCGTCGTTGTTCAGCAATACGACATACGAAGCGGGAGGAGGGGGTGGGGGAGGGCTGGCACACCCGGCGAGCATTGCCGCAGTGGCAGCCAGCGTGACCCACAATGCATGGTGTGGATAAGAAAACCGCTTCGAAGACTGCTTCATTCCGTGTCCTTGGGGTCTACTTTGGCCAAAAACTGGGTTCCGCGCACGCCGATCATGCCGGTGGGGGTTTTGACGGTCACAGATTCCGGTTTGAGTTTGGCGATGACCCCGGAGATGTAATGCAGCGACCCCTTCGCAAGACTGGCACCCAGTTTCAACTCGCCCTTGCCTGGCGTAAAGAGGTAGTCATCCACCCAAAGCTCCGTGTCCGGCCCGATGGACATGGTGGTGCTGTCCTTGAAAATGACGCCCATGCTTCCAGGTGTGCCCGTCTTGAGGAGCATGCCGCGCTGCAAGGCCATGCCGGGTTTGGCGGGCGTAGCCTGTCCGCCAAGCACCACACTGGCGTTGGCATCCACTGTCTTGATGTAGCCAATCACCTCCTGATCCTGCGCCCCGGCCTGCGCCCCGGACAGGGCCAGGACGGTGCTGACAAGCAAGGTTTTTAATCGGAAAAATTGCATGGCGTGGCTCCTTTTTGTGTGCTGAACGACGATGGCAGTATAGCCAGACAAGCCGATACGGTGTCGTAACGGCATCATGGAATTGCCTTTTTTCGAGACCGCGCAGCTGCTGCGGGCGATAGGCTTTTCGTGTTAATGACTGCCTAACTTTCATGGTTTGTCATCCACCCCGAATCATGAAACCGTTTGACCAACGTGCCTTTGAGCCCTTCGACTCCGCTCAGGGCACGCGAAACCGAGGGATACGTGCCCTGAGCGAAGTCGAAGGGCTTGGTGTTTCACGTTAACCCGCTTCCCATCCAATTGAACCAGTGCCTCCGGGTGGGGTGCGATTAGAATCACGTCAGTTTCATATCACCCGTGATATTAAAAACACCAAAGCCGCACTACAGGCGCTCCCGCCAAGCCTGTGTGGCACGTTTTTAGCCTCGATTTAGCCTCAAATCAGGTATCAAATCAGCCTCTAGCCGCCGTGGGACAAGCGGGTACAGCTACTGAAAACGTAGTAGGCATGTCTGGTCGGGTGTGCCCCCTTGGGTGTGCAGGTTATAGTGCCAGAATCAAAACTACTGCAATTTCGGAAATGCGCGTTTGCATCCACAGAGGCAGTCATCAAATCGGCGGCAATTGCGTCGAAGTTGAACAGGACGGGCTGCGGCTTTTGCTTGACCTTGGCCTACCTCTTGATGCCGAACACAATGACAGTATCCATATTCCACCCGGTATCGCTGGGCTGGACGGTAACGATCCGAACTTGCTTGGCATTCTGATCTCCCACTCGCATCTTGACCATTTCGGCTTGCTGGCCCATGTTTCTGCGAACATTCCCGTCGGCATGGGGGGCGCAGCCCGGCGAATTCTCGTAACTGCCGCTCCCTTTTTACCAGGTAACTTCCCAACCCCTTCGCCGGGATGGGAATACCAGTCAGGACACGGTTTTTCTATCGGGCCATTCCACATCACGCCGTTTCTCGTTGATCACTCGGCCTATGACGCTTACGCTTTGCTCATCGAGAGCGCAGGCAAGCGCTTGTTTTATAGCGGCGACTTTCGTGCGCACGGTCGCAAGGCGGCATCGTTCCAGCGGATGTTGGCAAACCCACCAAAGGGTATTGATGTATTGCTGGTCGAGGGTTCTTCTTTGGGACGGATCGGCGGCGACCAGCATTTCCCTTCCGAATCCGCTATCGAGGCGCAATTAACCGATGCCTTCTCGGCAACAGATGGCTTGGTGCTGGTGCATACGTCGGCGCAAAATATCGACCGTATCGTGTCCATCTTTCGCGCGTCGAAACGCACCGGGCGAAAATTGGTCATTGACCTCTATGCGGCGGCCATCCTGGATGCAACCGGCAACAAAGCCATTCCCCAATCTGACTGGCCTGATGTCGCACTATTCGTCCCGCAAGCGCAACGCCGCCAGATCAAGAAGAATGCCTGGTTCGACCTGCTCAGGCGGCATGCATCAAACAGGATTTTCATTGAGGACTTGCAACAAGCTCCAAAGAAATCGACGCTGCTTTTCCGTCCCTTACACCAGTTTGACCTTGAGCGAGGGAAATGTCTGGCAGGCGCCGCCTATTTCTATTCGCAATGGGAAGGCTATTGGGAAAGCGGTTCTTACGATACTGTCAAGGATTGGCTGGAGCGTCACAGCATCGTCAAGCAGAGCTTTCACACATCGGGCCATGCCAGCCCTGCCGACCTCAAGGCATTTGTTGCCGCACTGATGCCCCGCAAGGTGGTTCCGATTCACAGCTTCATGCCTGAGCGCTACGCTGAACTTTTTGCCAATGTGCAAGCGCATGCGGATGGCGATTGGTGGGAGGTGTAAAAATGTCAACAATGTCCATGGAGATAACGATGAGCTATAGACGCGTGGTATCGACGGCATTTGTCGATGATCTCAAGCACGGAAAACTTTCCCCTTTGCTCTCCCGTATCAAGGAAGACGACACTCTGATGCTGGCACTGCGGGATGGGTACATCAACATCTACTATCGGGGCGGCAACCTCCTCAGAATCGAGCAGAAAAACTCGGGCGGGAAATACATTGCCTCATTCGACACAAAGTACAACAAGAAAAATGCCGAACCCTTGCCGGTCGAGTTTCCCTGTCCGGTTAACGATGAAGCCGACAGCCAAACTTTAGTGGATGCCATACCTGCCCTGAAGTATTCGATGGATCGCTATTTCTCACGGCACAGAAATGCGGAGCGTGAATTTCAGCAACTTGTGGCGAGAGAAAATAATTGTTCGCCAATTTCCAACGAGACCGAGTATTTCATCGTTGATATTGAGGTGGCGGGTGCGCTCCCCAATGCGCGTTTCGACATGCTGGCCGTGCGTTGGCTGCGCGATGAACGCAAGAAGCAAGGCACACTGGTTCCGGTACTGATAGAAATGAAATATGGCAGCAAGGCACTGGAGGGGAACTCCGGTTTGAATGAACACATGGAAGATGCCGTTTCCCTCCGTTCAGACAACAAGAGCTGGAATAACCTGTGCAAAGGACTTGAAGACCAAATCAATCAGCTCGACGACCTTGACCTTTTGAGTTTCAATCGAGCCACAACGGTCAAACGCCTCGAAATAGACCCCAAGGCGACCCCGGAACTTATTTTCATACTGGCCAACTACAACCCTGCGAGCACGAAGCTGTCCAAGTTTCTGGCGGCGATGGAGGAACCGACAGCTGATGAAAGTGGCTATGACCTTCTGTTTTTCGTATCAAGTTTTGCGGGTTATGGAATGCATCGGGCGTGCATGCTGGGGTTTGGTGAATTCAAGGAGATGGTTGCCAAGCTGCCCGGCTCCATTTCCCGGAAGATAAACGAAGCACACTAACTTTCATGGTTTGTCATCCACCCCAAATCATGAAACCCTTTGACCAACGTGCCTTTGAGCCCTTCGACTTCGCTCAGGGCACGCAAAACCGAAGGAAACGTGCCCTGAGCGAAGTCGAAGGGCCTAGTGTTTCACGTTAACAAGGCGACGTAGCCAGGTGATACCGCCAGCAGCGGCAGCTACTCCGGCATCATGGGATTGCCCTTTGTTCGAGACCGCGCAGCTGCTGCGGGCGATAGGCTTTTTAATGAATGCCTAACCCGCTTCCCATCCAACTGAACCAGTGCCGCGGCACGCAATTCGCGAGAACAAACTGTATGCGCAGCGCAGTAGGCGCCGCGCGCGGAGAATCAGACGCTCCAGCAAGTTGAATCCCTGCACGGGCAGGAAACGTTGTCCCTGGTCGAAAACAAGTTAAGGTCACGCCAGGCCGGAATGAGGCTCAGTTCGGCAACTCAATGCCGTTTTGGATGGCAGGTAACACGCCAGCCTTGTTCTCATCCGAATCCGAGAAGCTAGCCAGCACCCTGGTCTGGGTGTAGCGCCCGGAGTTGATTTCCCCCATCCACCAGTCATAGCCGCTTTGCTCGGGCTGACGGTGCAGCACGTTGTTGTAGAGTTTGGTCAAGAAGCTGGCGTTCGCCGGATTTGTTCCGTACAGGCTTCTAAACTCGTTGCTGTCTACAAACCGCGCTGCCACTTCCAGCAAATTCATGCCTTTGTCCATTTGCTCTATCCAGTATTTCAGTCCACCACTGTCCGGTGTGCGGTTAAACGCTGCCTGGTAGATGCGGTAAGCCTGTCCCGCATTGCCGCTAATGTCCAGCGCCAATGTCTTGTCAGCAAATTGCAGGCGCTCGATATTTAACAAGGTATCCAGTCCTTCCGCATTGGATTGAACCGTCCAGCCCGTGGTGGTTTGCACAATGGTGTAGTAAGCACGGTTGCAACGGTAAATCACCGTATCAACTCCGCCAGCGCCATCGATGCGGTCGTTACCAGCACTATTGCTGAATGACTCATTGCTGGCTGTTCCAGTGACTGTCAATCCTGCTGGGCGCGATACGGGTGCCACATCACATGTATTCGGCACAGTTACAGCTACCATAGCGCTAGCTGCAGCACCTGTTCCGGAAGCATTACTGCCTTTAACCGTGTAGGTAGTTGTAACTGTGGGGTTGACCATGCAAATCGATCCCGTTGTTCCAGCGCAGGCACCACCCGTCCATGTGTAAGAGCTGGCCGTCGGGGTACACGTAGCCATCAGAGTGGAACTACCGCCCGCAGAAACAATGGTTGGGCTGGCCGTGAGGGTACACACTGGCGGACGGTTCGGCTCAACGTTCACGGTAGTGCTCGCTGCCTGATTGATTCCCCCAGCATTGGCGCCCTGCACCGTGTACGTGGTTGTTACCGTGGGGCTGACGGTGCAAGTTGACCCTGAACCCGCACAAGTGCCTCCCGTCCAGATGTAACTGATTGCTGCCGGGTTGCAAGAAGCAGTCAGGGTTGAACTGGCGCCCGCAGCAATGCTGGCCGGATTGGCGTTCAAGGTGCAAACCGGGGCTGTGACACTTTGAGCAAACGTAGCCGTCACACTCCTGGCTGCGGTCATACTCACCGTGCAAGTGCCTGTGCCGCTGCATGCGCCGCTCCAGCCTGTAAAGCTGTTGCCCGTGGCCGGGGTAGCGGTCAGGGTCACGCTGGTACCGCTGGCATAGTTTTCTGAGCAATCGGGGGCGACAAGGTAATTGATACCAGGCTGTGGCAGATAACACGAAATGCCACTGGGACTGGAAGCAACATTGCCATACCCGATGCCGGAATTACTCACGCCAAGGGCATAGGTACTTACTGTCACCGTAGCGCTAGCCGCCGTCCCTTCCCCACCCGCGTTGGTTCCTGCCACGGTGTAGGTCGTCGTGGTCGTTGGTGTGACCGTGCAAATGTCCCCGGTCGTACTTGCACAGGTACCACCCGTCCAGGTGTAACTGGTTGCCTCCGGGCTGCAACTGGCGGTCAAGGTGGAGGCACTGCCTGCCGTGGTGACGTTCAGGGTACATACAGGTGCAGGAGGAATGGGGGGGACATACGGCTCACCGCGTACCAACCGAACCGCGTTTTGGACAAATTTAGCGTCATGACCATCGGTGCCTGAGTCGAAACCAATGTGCCACGCGCTAAATGAATCGCTGGCGGAGGTCGAACTCGTCCAGAAAAACCTGGTGGGCGCTGCCGGGAAAATCGTATCGTTGATGCTTGGGCTGTTGCGGCATTCCTCCACCAGACTGCGTAATTCTTTGAGGTTTGGCAAGCGCCAGTCACTTTTGCCAGCGTAACTGTGGGAGGCAGCCAGCGACAATGCTTCAGCC
>JAYRRD010000068.1:0-2597 GCA_041910275.1 Rhodoferax sp. | reverse complement strand
TTCGTAACACTTCTCATCGTCCATCAACTCCTGGATATGAAACATGGCAGTGGCCCTCCGTCACAATACTATGACGAAGGGCATTGCAACCGATCCTTTTCTCATCCATTGTGATGACCTCAAAACCCAATATGAGCCTTCGAATTTTTCACACCGTAACCGGAGGGCTAACCCGGTTCCGGTTTTCCGGTGTGCAGGTAATAATCCGCAACCGACTGGTGCAATAACCGGCACCGGATCGGTACAAATTACCCCAAGTCTATGTTTTTAATGTTTAATTTTTAAATAAAGAGGTTTCATAATGAAAAAGTTTTTGCGCGGTCTGGCGCCTTTGTCCATTGTCTGGATCGGCGTACTTCCCCTGTCGGCACTCGCTGCGGACACCTTGTCTGCCAACCAGAGCCTGTACGCCAACCAGAAGCTCACCTCCAGCGATGGCCGCTACACCTTCAATGTGCAGGGCGACGGCAATCTGGTGTTGCGCAATGCATCCGGTGCTGCACTGTGGGCTTCGGCAAGCAATGGGCAGGGCGGCAACCGCCTGGCCATGCAAAACGATGGCAATCTGGTGATGTATACCAGTGGCGGTTCGTCCGTTTGGAAAACAGGCACCTCGGGCTCCAACGCGGTCAAGGTTGTGATGCAGTCCGATGGCAATCTGGTCATGCGTACGGCTGCGGGCGCTGCGGTATGGGCCACAGGCACGCAAGGTGGGCAGGTGGCCGATACGGTCAAACCGGTCCTCACACTCAGTGGCAGTGCGTCCATGTCGGTGGTGCAGGGCTCCAGCTATTCCGACCCCGGCGCCACCGCCAGTGATGACCGCGACGGCAATATCACCAGCAAGATCGTGGTATCGGGCAGCGTCAACACCGCCACACCGGGCACCTACACCCTGGCCTACAACGTCAAGGACGCAGCGGGTAATGCAGCCACCACGGTGTCACGCACGGTGACCGTGGTTGCGGCGTCGGACACGGTCAAGCCCGTCATCACACTCAATGGCAGTGCCAGTATGTCCGTCGTGCAGGGCGGCACCTTTACCGACCCCGGCGCCACCGCCAACGATGACCGCGACGGCAATATCACCAGCAAGATCGCGGTATCGGGCAGCGTCAACACCGCCACACCGGGCACCTACACCCTGAGCTATAACGTGCGCGACGCGGCGGGAAACTTTGCCAGCACGCAAACGCGCAACGTGACTGTCACAGCGGCGAGCACGGGAACCAAGGTCACATTGCCGATTGAAGTTTTTGGTCCCTCCGGGAGCTACGTGGACGTGCCCGTCAGCCTGAACAATGCTGCGGCCATTACGCATCTATATCTGCGCTGCAATTCCTGTGGTTACGACGATATTGCCGACAACCGCAACAGCGCCAAGACCAAGGCCACGGTGCGCATCAATGGTGGCGCCGCCATCGCGCTCAAGCACTTTATTGACGACAACGGCACGGTGATTGGCAATACCAACATCAATGTCATGGGCGGCGAGGCCAAGTACGGCGGCATCGGGGGCGCGTTTCGCAGCGTGCGTTTCACCGTCAGGATTGCTGCCAACCAACTGCGCAACGGCGCCAACACCCTGCGTTTCGAGCATGTCACGCCCGCAGCGCCGAGCATGGGTTTCCGGATCATTGATCTCAACTTTGTCGAGAACGGCGACATCAACCGCAAAACCCTGGTGAGCGGGCGCGACGTGGTGTTTGACGACCCCACGCGCTGGACTGCGCCACGCCCCGATGATGTGCAGATCGGCGCCAGCCTGTGGACCAAGCGCAATGCCCTGTATGACGAAGGGCTGGATCTGCTCGATGGCCGTGGCGGCAAGCAAGGCTCCGTGACCGGCAACCTGCGTGCGTCGTGCGCCGATTGCCATACCAAAGACGGGCGCGACCTGAAGTTTTTCAACTTCTCCAACCACGCCATTGTCCAGCGCGCCATCTTTCACGGCATGAGCAAGACCGAAGGCGAGCAGATCGCTTCCTACATCCGCTCCAACCGCGCACCGGTGACCAGGCGCGCCTGGCCCTGGAACCCCACCTACCAGCCCGGCCCCGGCCTCGATTCCAACAGCTCGGCCTATGAGTGGGCTGCGGGTGCGGGCCTTGATGCCGTGCTGGATGATGAGCGCGATATGGCCAAGTACCTGTTCCCAGGTTATGACGCCAACAATCCACCGTCCCTGGACGAGGTGCGTCGCGTGGTCAACCGATTCGGCAAGCTCAACTTCCGTGAACTGCCCATCAACATCCCCATGCCCGAGTGGAACCAGTGGTTGCCCCTGGTGCATCCCGACGACGCATTCAACACCGATGCCGCCGTCATCAACAGCACACCCAATGGCACCAATGTTGGCAAACCCTACTACACCAAGATGGTGGAGGATGCCATGGCCAATCCCACCTTCGATACGCTGCGGTTCACGCAAAACCTCAAGCCCTGGCTGCAACGGGGTCAGGGTAAATTTGTCCAATGCTAAAAAACTTATAAAAATCAAATGATTAGCCGATAAGACCGGACTAGTCCAGGCGCAACTGGTATAAAGAGCGATGTGGAACTAAAAAGCTAATCCTGCAAAGCTGTTGCCGGGATTG
>JAYRRD010000067.1:0-12459 GCA_041910275.1 Rhodoferax sp. | reverse complement strand
TTTCCCAAGAAAAATTGCCCATTTATCTGAGCTTCTTTGAGTTCGTTCACAACGCGAGGCGGCGTGGACGCGCTCTATTGGGGTCTCTCCTTGAAATTCTGTTGCAGCCGGAAACATGACCTCAAAACCCAATATGAGCCGCACTTTTTACCCCACGGCGATGTGCAGCATGATTCTTTCGCCACACCCGGTCTGGTGGCGCGGCTGGGCGCCAAAGCCGTGGTGGCAGCCACCCTGCGCGCGGTGCAGTTGCTGGGGCAGCAGTTTGTGCTGGGCCAGACCTTGCCCGACGCCCGGCACGCAGCCGATGTGGTGCGCAAAAAGCTGGCGGGTATACGTTTCTCCTACGACATGCTGGGCGAGGGCGCCCGCAGCGCCGGGGATGCACAGCGCTATTGGCACAACTACGCCAATGCTATTCAATCCATAGCTGCTTGCGCACGTCCGACGGGAGCTATCGCCCAAATTTCCCAAATTGCCCAAAACGATGGCATATCCGTCAAGCTCAGTGCCCTGCACCCGCGCTACGAGGACAGCCAGCGCCTGCGCGTGCTGGCCGAGCTGGTGCCGCGCGTGTGGGATTTGTGCCAGCAGGCGGCATCAGCCAACATCCCCTTGACCATCGACGCCGAAGAGGTGAGCCGGCTGGAGCTGTCGCTGGACGTGTTCGAAGCCGTGCTGGCCCAGGTGGCGCAGCACTGCCCGCAGTGGAGCGGGCTGGGGCTGGCGTTGCAGGCCTACCAGACCCGTGCGCTGGAGTTGGTAGAGCACGTTATCCAGCTGGCGCGGCGCTACCGTGTGCGCCTGATGTGCCGCCTGGTCAAGGGCGCCTACTGGGATTTCGAGATCAAGCGCGCGCAGGAGCTGGGCTTGCCGCACTACCCGGTGTTTACGCACAAGCACCACACCGACATCTCCTATCTGGCCTGCACCCGCGCGCTGCTGGACGCGCCCGACGCCATCTATCCCCAGTTTGCCACCCACAACGCCGCCACCATCGCCGCCGTGCTGCAAATGGCCGCCCGCACGGGCACTGCGTTCGAGCTGCAACGCCTGCACGGCATGGGCGAGGGCGTGTACCGCGAGGTGCTGAAAAATCCGCTCATCCACTGCCGCGTCTACGCCCCGGTGGGTGCACACCGTGACCTGCTGGCCTACCTGGTGCGCCGCTTGCTGGAAAACGGCGCCAATTCCTCCTTCGTGCACCAGCTGGCCGACGAATCAGTAGGCTTGGCTGACCTGCTGATCTCGCCACTGCGCCTGGAGTCCCAGTCCAGCCTGCCACTGCCACCTGTGCTGTTTGGCACACAGCCCGGCGCCCGCGCCAACAGCACCGGGCTGGACCTGAACGTGCCCGCCATGCGCGCGCCCTTGCAGGCGGCATGGGCCGCATTGGCAGAAACGGCAGTTCCCGTGGTGCCGGAATTTGATATAAAAAACACCGCTTCCGCTTGCCAGGCGTGCGCAAGCAGCTATCAATACTGGAGTCATCTGGCGGTGGCCGAGCGCGCCGCCATTTTGCTGCGTGCAGCCGATGCGCTGCAAGAGCGCTTGCCGCAGCTGTGTGCGCTCCTGGTGCAAGAGGCCCGCAAGACCTGGGGCGACGCCGTGGACGAGGTGCGCGAGGCGGTGGACCTGGTGCGCTATTACGCCATGGAGGCGCAGCGCATCCAGCAGCCCATCCACCTGTCTGGCGTCACCGGCGAGTCCAATACCCTGACCCTCACCGCCCGTGGCGTGTGGGTGTGCATCAGCCCGTGGAACTTTCCTCTGGCCATCTTCGTCGGCCAGGTGGCGGCGGCCCTGGCCACCGGCAACACCGTGTTGGCCAAACCAGCCGAACAAACCCCAGGTATCGCCTGGTTTGCGGTGCAGTTGCTGCACGCCGCCGGGGTTCCCCCGGACGCCTTGCAGTTGCTGCACGGCCCTGGAGACACCGTGGGCGCGGCGCTGGTGGCGCAGCCCGCAGTGGCGGGCGTGGTGTTCACCGGCTCCACCCAGGTGGCCAAGACCATCCAGCGTGCACTGGCGGCCAAGGACGGCCCCATCGTCCCGCTGATCGCCGAGACCGGCGGCATCAATGCCATGCTGGTTGACAGCAGCGCGCTGCCCGAGCAGGTGGTGGACGCAGTGGTGCAAAGCGCTTTTCGCTCCGCCGGGCAGCGCTGCTCGGCCTTGCGCCTCCTATGCGTGCACGACAGCATTGCCGATGCCGTCATCACCATGCTGCAAGGCGCCGTCCGGGAACTGGTGCCGGGCGATCCCGCCGACTGGGCCACCGACGTCGGACCCGTCATCGACGCCGAGGCATTTGCCACCATCGCGCGCCACATCCAGCGCCTGCAACACGAGGCAAAACCGCTATTTGCGCCCGTAGAACAAGCGACAGCAGCTCGTGAAACCGTAGCAAGAACAGCCAACCTGGTGGCGCCGCATATTTTCGAAGTGGCGCGTGTGGCCGATGTGCGCGCAGAAATTTTTGGCCCCGTGCTCCAGGTGCTGCGCTGGGGCACGGGCGACACCCGCGATGCGCATGCCGTCATCGCCCAGATCAACGCGCTGGGCTACGGCCTGACGCTGGGCATCCAGACCCGCATCGACAGCCGCGCCCAGGCCCTGGCCCACGCCGCCCACGTCGGCAACGTCTACATCAACCGCAACATGATCGGCGCCGTGGTCGGCGTGCAACCCTTCGGCGGCGCAGGACTCAGCGGCACCGGCCCCAAGGCGGGAGGCCCGCACTACCTCTACCGTTTCTGCGCCGAGCAGACGGTAACGGTCAATACCACGGCGGCAGGGGGAAATGCGACGCTGTTGTCAGGCGCTGGCTGCGCGGGTTAATGGGGGGTGGATGGGGTCGAATACCGGCATGCATGCGGATGGGGCAGGACAACGTAAACTTAGCCTATCAATTTAGTTCACAAGGTAAGTGATGCGTACCGTCAATATCCATGAAGCCAAGCCCCAGCTCTCGCGGCTGGTGGCGCACGCCGCGAAGGGGGAGCCTTTTGTCATCGCCAAGGCTGGCAAGCCCTTGGTCAAGGTGGTGGCCATTTCCGGCGGTGATGGGGTTCCGGTCAAAAGGCTGGGCTTCATGCAGGGAATGCTGCAAGTGCCCCCAGATTTCGACCGTATGGGAGATTCCGCCATAGAAGCGCTGTTCACGGGCACGGTCTCATGAATTTTTTTGCTCTTGAATAATGAGTGAAATTCGCTTCAATTGGTCTGTCGCCTTCCTCACTGTCGATGCGAACGTCGTGCCAGACGAACGTGCACTGGTCACGGCGTTGCAGGTCTGCGCAGGTCTGTCGGTGTGCCAGGGCCTCGTGCCGGCGCTCGTGCCAGTCGCCGAGCGGCATGAGCGTCCACGGTTCTACGGCAGCGAACGCTTCTCGTACCACGCGCAGTGCCCGCAGTGTGGTGGGCGCGTCGATCGCGGCGAGAAGGGTACCGAGGGGCGCCGCTGGTTCTTGCGGGTGGACGACCTGGCGTCGCTCGGCGCCGAAGGCGACACGCCGATCACGATGCCGGGCTGCAACCACGTAGTACCGCTGGCCGCCATCGCGTTCGAGTTTCCGACTGGTGCGGCGCGGTGCGCGATCATCGTCAGCCTGCCCGTCTGGATGGATGCGTGGTTTGATGACTCGCCGGAAGTCGAGGCGGGATTGGCGGCATTGTCCGAGGCGATCGGCACGCCGATGCGCATCGTTCGGAGCCTGGTGGACACCCATCCGAGGGCGCGACGGGCGATCAAACGCCTCGTCTCGGAGGACGCTGCGGGAAGGCCGGATGCCGTGCGGGCGCTGTGCGAACTGAACGAGGACGACCCCGAGGGCAGGCCAGTCTTCGCCGACTATTGCGCGGACCACGAGGATGCCCTGCTGGGCGTCCTGCACACGGACCCTTGCGTCGAGGTGCGTGACTGCGCGATGTGGTTGCTGGTCGAGGGCAAGTGCTTCAAGTCGTTGTATGGCTTCGTCGAGGCGCACTTGCGTCAGTGCGACGACGAGACGCAGCAGTGCTTGATGGTTTGCGTGAACGCGCCCTTGGCGCTGTACGCGCCGCTGGTCCCGCTGATCTGCGGCTTGGCCAGCGCCTCGTCGCCAGCCATCCGCTCGAACTGTGCATGGGCGCTCCATCACCTGCAGGCGCACGGACCCGAGGAACGTGAAGTCATCCGCGCGTTGGCGCTCGATGTCCCTGAACCGTCCGACTATGCCATCCACGCTATGGAGGCGTGGATACGGAAGTCAGGCGCCCCACCGCAAGACATCGACATGCAGGTGCTGCGCGAGGTCGTCAAGCGCTTCCCGCAGAGCGCAGCGGCGAGCATTGCCAAGAAGCTCGTGGCAAACTGTGCGCAAGAGAAGAGCGCAACTTTAGATGGCGTTCATATCGTGAAACAGGTTGATGGTTTCAGCCCTGATCAAGGGTTGCCAGTCGCTCGTAGCCCTGAGCCCGTTGATTTGGCTGCACTTCGCGCGTCGTACCTTAATAACTGAAGTTACGCACTTGCCTTGATCGCCTGCAATTTTTCAAAAGCAGTTCTTGTGGCTTTGATGTAGAGCTTGAAGTTGCCTTCGTTCCTTTGACCCTCAAGAACCCATGCCATCTTCCGGAAAGCTGAAAGTTGTGCTGATGGCGGCGGGAATCGTCTGGTCGGCGACTGCGCGAACTGAACGAACTGCGCCAGATTGGCCCGCTGAATTCTGGTGGTACTGGGACCGACCGGCTGCAAAATTGCCGGCTCCAGCGCCCGGTGTCGGCGCGGCGGTGGTGGTGACACACGTTCTCCTTTCAGGCGCCGGCCACCTGCGCCAAGCACGCCGCAGCGCCCTGTTTCTACCCGAAGCCACGCCCATACTCCCGGTCATCCACGTCGAGATTGACCACGCGCAACCCTTCGCCGGTAATACAGTGCAGCGCGACGCCCTGCGCGATGCCGTGGTCAACGCGGCAAGCCGTGGCAACGCTCCCTGGGTTCAGCTCGATTTCGAGGTACGCCGTTCAGAGCGCGAATTCTGGCGTGCCTCGGTCGAAGCGACCAGGGCTGCCTTGCCTGAAACCGTTCGGCTCTCGGTCACAGCCCTGGCCAGCTGGTGTTACGGTGACCGTTGGCTGGGTGACATTCCGGCCGACGAGGTGGTTCCGATGTACTTCCGCCTGGGCCGGGCGCGCCCCGATTATGAAGCGCGCAGTGCCGCCACCGTTCCCGAGCCGCGTTGCGCACAGGCCCACGGCCTGGCCGACGACGAACCGCCCTGGCCGCAGGCGCTGCCAGGACGTCGCTATCTTTTTCTCGGTCACCGGACCCGGCGACCACTACACACTCCAACCCACCAGGCTATCCCATGCACCACTTCCGATACTCCGTGTCCCGTCTGCCTTTTTTCGCTATCTTGCTGATTTTGCTGATTTTTCTGTTGACCGCAGCCTCGTTTGCACACGCCTCTGGCGGCGGCGAAGAGTCGCCCCCAGAATTCAATTCGCCCTGGGGACCGGCACGGCCAACGGCAGAACTGCTGGCCGGTAGCCTCGGCGTGGTCGAAGCAAGCTGGTGGCGAAAACCGCTGCTGCTGGCCTGGTATCGGTTCAACGGCTTGAGCATCCCGGCTGGCGCTGAAGACACCTTCGTTTATCCCACGCCACCGATTGACTACAGCGCCCCCCCGCCTACTGCGACCGCTGGAGAAAAGCCCATCACCCAGGAGCCGTTGTTCGGTGCCATAGATACGAGTGCGTCTTTGCCCAGCGGCAACGCATGGAGCGCATTCGAAAACTGTCCGGGCGACAGCCTGCAACAGGCCTGGCGCACGCTTGCCCTGCGCCGTAAGGCGTGGGGCGCCGACAGCCCGGCCCTGCGCGATTGGCTCGCCGCCCAGCAACGGGTCTTTGCCCGTTGCCCGCTCGGACCGGCTTACTACCGAACCGACCTGCCCACCAACCAGCGGTCATTGCACCCGGGGCACGCCAAAGGCATTCTGCTGCCCGACATGTCACTACCGGACCCACCTGCCGACGCGCCGCTTCTGCTGGTCAAGGATCGCGCCTACCAGCGGGCATCCGCACTGTTTTACGAGGGCCATTACCCGCAAGCGGCGAGCGCTTTTGTCAGCATCGCCCGCGACGAAGCTTCGCCGTGGCGCGAATGGGGCATGTACCTCGCCTTTCGAGCCCGTCTGCGCGAGGTGCAGCTTGTCACCTCAGCCGGTTTTGACGATACCTGCAGGACTCCCGAATGCCTGCGTCAGCGGGCAGCTATCCGGGCACACCAACAAGACGAGGCAAGAAAGCTGCATGACGACATTGCACAATCATTAAAACTGGCCAGGAAACGGGAAAACGCTGCGGAAATCCGCCGTCTGCGCGACCTGGACGCACTCGTCGGGGCACGCCTCGATCCGTCGGTCCAGTTTCGCAAACTGGCTGGGCAATTGGCGCAGCCAGGTATCGCTGCGGCGGACTTTCGCCGCATGGCCTCGGACTATATCCATCTGCACCGCCAATTTCCCCCAAGCGAGGCGATGGGCGAATGGCTGGCCGGACTGGTAAATGGCTATGACCCGACCGATCAACCTTGCACGCTCGACACGGCCAAGGCCAAGACAATACCGAAGTCCGACTTTCCCGTCGATCAGGAAGCCCAATGCCGTCGGCGCCAGTGGAGCGCGGAGTCCTTGCGCCGTTTCCAGAGGCATCCAGACCAGTACGCCTGGCTGTTCAGCGCCGCAGCCCTGGCGGAACGCGATTCCCCACAGCGGGCTGCGCTGCTGCAAGCCCTGGCGGCGGTTCCCGATGCGCACCCAGGTGCGGCGAGTTTCATGCTGCACCGGGTACGGCTGGGTGACCGCGACGAGGCTTTGCGTGTTGCCGAAGTGCTATTGGCGCGGCCTGACGTGACCAGCGACTACTCGGCCCGCAACCGCGTTCGTGAATACCGCCTCTGGCATGCCCAAAGCCTGGCCGAGTTCTGGCAGGATGCTTTGCGCGAGCAGGGCGTGGCGTTCGACCGCGATACGCTGTTGCAGTCCGCACCCGGACCAGGCGCGCCACCGATCTGGGGTTGGGACTACGACAGCCATTGGATACTGGAAACCGAATTGCCCTTTGCTGCGCTCCTGGACACCGCGACGGCCTCTGGCTGGCCCGCCGCTTTGCGCCAAAAAGTAGCCTATCTGGCCTGGTCGCGCGCCGTGCTGCGCAAGGATGCAGCGCAAGCGCGGGCGGCGCTGGCCGTTCTTGCTGGCTTCGAGGATGGCTCCTGGCGAGCCGACCACGTCCGCCTGCGAAGCATCACGGACGACCCTGCCTTCCTGCTCGAAAGCGGCTTGTTGGCGCGCGGTGCCAATATCGTCTCGGGTTGCAGCATTGCGCAGGAAAAATCGCCGACGGACGACCTGGTAAACAGTGATCGCCGCCGCCAATTCAGCCGCTTCGCCCAGCGCCTGCTTTCCGCCGACGCGCTTGCCGACTGGAAAAGCGAAGGCGCCGCGCTGGCCGCCCACCCCGACCTGGATTCGGCCTGGATGCAGAACGTGCTCGATTTTGCGGCGGCATTCCCGCACGACAAGCGCGTGCCGGGCCTGCTGCGCGAAGCTGTCCATCTGACCCGTATGAACTGGTGCGCTGCACCTTCCGCCGGGAAAATGTCGAAACAGGCCTTCAATCTGCTCAAGCAACGCTACCCCGGCTCACGGGAGGCCCAAACCACCAAGTACTGGTTCAAGCCGCGAAGCTGAAGCCAAATGGTTGCAGGATGCCCGATGCTATTTAATGGCGGGTCCAGGTGCGACCTGCGCGAGGAACATGTACCGCATTGAATCACGCCAATCTCATATCACCCGTGATATTAAAAACACCAAAACCGCACTACAAATGCTCCCCGTAAGCATCTGTGGCACGTTTTTAGCCTCGATTTGGCCTGAATTTAGCATCAAATCGGCCTACAGCCCCCATGGGACAAGCGGGGACAGCTACTGAAAACGTAGTAATCAGGCCTGTGCCAGTCGCGCCACCAGAAAGTCCAGCAACGCGCGCACGCTGGCCGACTGCAGGCGCGACGACATCACCGCATGAATCGGTAGCACCGGCACCGACCAATCGGGCAGCACCTGCTCCAGTCGGCCCTGCGCGACCGACTCCCGCGCCAGGGACAGCGCCAGTGTGGCCACGCCCATGCCGCGCTCGGCCAGCACCCGCATCAGGCCGTGGTTGTTGAGCATGAAGCGCCCGCGCACCGTCACCTGGGCCGATTCGTCGTGGCGCTGCATGTGCCAACGTGCAGCCGCTGTGCGCAAGGTGATGCAATCGTGCTCCACCAGATCGACTGGTTGGCTGGGACGACCGCGCAGGTCGAGGTAACCCGGCGCGGCAAACAGGGCCTGGGCAATGCTGCCAATGCGCCGCGCTACCAGCTTGTCGTCCAGGATGTCGCCAATGCGAATCGCCACGTCCACGTGCTCGCCCACCAGGTTGGCATGCCTGGGTGATAAATCCAGGTCAAACGTGATGCCGGGAAACAGGTGCACAAATTCGGGCAGCAGCGGGCCAACGATGTAGACCCCCAGGTCCACTGGCAGCGACACACACACGTGGCCGCTGGGCTGCGCGGCATCGTCGCGCAGCGCCTCTTGTGCCAGGCGCGCAGCGTCCACCAGATGGGCGCAGCGTTCAAAGTAGCGTCGTCCGGCGTCGGTCAGTTCCACGCGGCGGGTGGTGCGGTCAAACAGGCGTACGCCAAAGCCACGCTCCATGGCAGCAATGCGGCGCGACAGCGTGGCCCCCGGCACACCCAGCGTGGCGCTGGCACGGCTGAAGTTGCCGGTGCGCGCCACCTCGACAAACAGCGCCATGTTGTGCAGCACAGAGAGATCGGTCATGCGCGGCATATTAAGCCAATATTGGAATAGTGATTGCCAAAAACAGCTATTCACATCATGGGTGGGCTAAATAACAATGCGGACAGCCCAGCGCGAGATCCACCCTGCATCCACTCCGCAACGGCTCCCAGGTGATTTTCAACCCACGGTCAACACAACCTTAGCCAACCAGGAGATTGTTCATGCTGCAACTCAAACCACTGGACGAAACCATCCCCATCTTCAGCCAACTCAGTGCCGACTTGTCGCCGGTGGTGCTGGTCAACATCTTCCACGTGGCGCAAGACGACATCCCTGCGCTGCTCAAAGCCTGGGAGGACGACGCCAACTGGATGAAGCAGCAAGCCGGCTACATCTCCACCCAACTGCACCAGGGCATTGCCGGCAGCACGGTTTTCATGAACTACGCACTGTGGGAGTCGGTGGCGCATTTCAATGCCGCCTTCAACCATCCAGACTTCCAGAAGGCGTTGGAGCGCTACCCCTCATCGGCCGTGGCCTCACCGCACCTGTTCAGCCGCTTGACGGTGACGAATTTGTGCGTCGGCCCTTGAGCCAGCGGCATGCTGCTGGCCTGTTTGATCATTTTCCCCAAAGGAGATGGCATGACCATCAAGAAAAGTGTCCTCAGCGTAGGGCTCATCCCCCACCTTATCAACTTTGCCGATCCTGCGTACGCGGCTTTCCCAGGCATGACGGCAGACAAGGTGATGGACGGTCTGAATGCCGATGTTGCCAGCCTGAACGTGCAGGGCTATGACGCAAAACTGTGCCTGACTGACTTTGGTGAAACCGCAGAAGCGGTGGTGACCAGAGAACTCCAGAGCAAAGCCTACGATTGCGTGCTCGTGGGTGCCGGGATTCGTACCATTGCGCCGAATTTCCTGTTGTTTGAGAAACTCATCAACACCATCCACGCGCACGCGCCGCAAGCAAAAATCTGCTTCAACACCAAACCAACCGACACCGCCGAGGCGGTCAAGCGGTGGATATAAACCTGCGCCAGAGGACCTATCCCCATGAAAGCCATTCGAATTCACAGCTACGGTGGTGCCGACCAGATGCAACTGGACGACGCGCCCATCCCCCCTTGCGGCCCCCATGACGTGCTGGTGCGCGTGGTGGCTGCCGGCGTCAACCCGTTGGACTGGAAACTGCGCAACGGAGCCATGGCGGACCGGGTGCCCCAAGCGTTTCCGATCACGCTGGGGCAAGACGGCGCCGGGGTGGTGCGTGCCGTGGGCGGCGCGGTGACCGACTTCAAAACGGGCGACGAGGTGTACTTTTACGCAGAGCTTGGGCGTGGCGGCAGTTACGCCGAGTATGTGGCCGTCGCTGCCGACCAGGTTGCGTTGAAGCCGCGCACGGCATCGTTTGCCGCTGCGGCGGCGTTGCCCGCGCCGGGACAGGCGGCATGGACGGCCTTGATGGACACCGCCCACATTGAGCGCGGCCAGCGGGTGTTGATCCACGGTGCGGCGGGCGCCCTGGGCAGCATCGCCGTGCAGTTGGCCAAGCAGCAGGGCTTGCACGTGGTGGCCACGGCCAGCGCGGCGGACCTGGCGCTGGTCAGGTCACTCGGAGCCGACGAGGTGATTGACTACCGCGCCCAGCGCTTTCAAGACATTGTCATTGGCATGGATGTGGTGTTGGACACTCTGGGTGGCCCCACGCAAGAGGCCTCCTGGGGCGTGCTCAAGGCCGGCGGCATGCTGGTGGCCACGGCGCAACCGCCGTCGCCCGAGCGTGCTGCGCAGTTGGGCGTGCGCGCCGCGTTCGTGTTCACACCGCCGCGCGGCAGCATCTTGCGCGAGTTGGCGCAATGGGTGGACGCCGGGCGTTTGCGCATCCTGGTCGGACAAGAGCTGGCCTTGGCCGATGCCGCGACAGCGCATCGGCGCGGTGAAGCCGGGCAGGCGCGCGGCAAGATGATTTTGCAGGTGTGCGCGCCAGGGAACGAACTCCCAATTCAGTAGCTGCACCCGCACGCCACACGGGCGGTAGAGGCCGATTTGGCAATCAGGTTGCCACCAGTTCGCGCAGCACTTCCGGGTGCGACTGTGCCACGCGCAGCAGCGACTGTGCCGCACCGGATGGCTGTCTGCGACCAGTCCTAACTTTCATGGTTTGTCCTCCACTCCGAATCATGAAACCGTTCAACTACCGCGCCTTTGAGCCCTTCGACTTCGCTCAGGGCACGCAAAACCGAGGAAAACGTGCCCTGAGCGAAGTCGAAGGGCCTAGTCGTGCCCTGAGCGAAGTCGAAGGGCCTAGTGTTTCACGTTAACCCTGCTTCCACGGGTGCGATTCAAAATGATGTGGCCGTTGGGTTTTACTCCCTCTCCCGCAAGCGGGAGAGAGGAGATTGCGTAACATCAGTTGGTAAGTGAGCCTACGTATGCGCCACCTGTGCCACCAGTTTGACTCCCAGTGCTTTGCACACACGGGCGATGGTGTCAAAGCGCGGTTGCGAGTTGGGGCGCAGTGCTTTGTACAGGGCTTCGCGCGTCAGACCGCTGGCCTTGGCAACCTCGGTCATGCCACGGGCGCGTGCAATGACCCCAAGCGCATGGGTCAGTTCAGACGGGTCGTTTTCTTCCAGAACCGAAGTCAAGTAGATGGCAATGTCCTCATCGCCATTGAGCTCTTCTGCCATATCAAAGTCTGGAAGATCGGCTATGTTGATTTTTTCGCTCATGTTCTCACTCCTCTAAATGGTTTTTGACAGGGCAATGGCGGTTGCAATATCGTCGCTTTGGGTACTCTTGTCGCCGCCACCGAGCATCACGATCAACACGCTTTCGCACTCAACGTAGTACATGCGCCATCCGGGGCCAAAGTGCTCGCGCATCTCGAACACACCTTCGCCTACAGGCTTGACATCGCCAAACATTCCACGCTGTACCTTGTCCAGACGCTTATTCAGGCGGATGCGTGTTTCTGCATCTTTTATTCCGTCAATCCAAGTTTTGAACTTCGGCAATCGCTTGATCGTGTACATGCCGCAATTGTAATAACTTGTTCACATAAGGCAGACATCAGGGGGACGGGGACGGCTTATTGCGCCAGCGCAGCCGGTGAATCGCCGGGGAGTGGGATATCAAAGGCAAAATCGGGAAATAAATCGGGGAACAAAATGGACTGCAAAAATCAGGAACCTGGCATTCATGCGGGTCGCAGCATATCGTGCGAGAGGTTTCACCCCTGGGGCAAACTCTCGCGGGAGCAGCCGTTCCTGGCGGTACCCTGATCACCGAGTTGCAGCCAGCCTGGCAAGGAAAGCCGCTTCCTGCTACAGTTTCCGGGCAAAGCGCCGGATCGCCGCGCCAAGCATTCATAAAACCCATTCGAGGAGACAAGCCAATGTTGCAAAAATTCCTGGTCATTCCCGCCTTGCTGGCAGGCCTATGCTCATCCGCCTGGGCAACTGAAAAAATATAGTAACTACTCAGGTTTCTGTCCGCTCTTCAACGGACAGTGAGAGCAGTTCACGTGGGCGGAGATCCCCGGTAGGGTACGCAGGCTAGGTCGCTGCGGGTATGAACGGTTTGCCGATCAACGCGTCTTTGATGGCACCGAG
>JAYRRD010000066.1:0-2892 GCA_041910275.1 Rhodoferax sp. | reverse complement strand
TGATTTCCACGAATCTGCTGTGAGGTAGTGTCGCTACAAATCGATCAGAGGGAGCATTATGCGCTTCAAAGTAACTGCATCAGAAGGGCAAACTTCGACCAGATGTCTGATGGTACCAAAGGGGACGGTTGGTAGTTACGGCCGGAAAAATCAAGGAGTTCATTGAAATCAACGAGGTTTCAAAGGCAAGGGAGCTTTTACTCGGAGAGTTTGAAGAAACCTCGAATGCGCTGATGTCCGCCCTGCGGGTCTGGATGGACAAACTACCGAAAGAAGAGTCCAGTCCATTCAGCCTGGATTTCACGCAGGCCTGTATCCCGTCCCACGAAACGCACAGACACCGCTTCCAGGCATTTGTCCACCTGGCGTAAGGCCCGCGTGTAATGATCTTGTCCCCGCCTCCCGGCCTCTCCAGGCTGGGCTCAGGCACAATAACAATGCCATCGGCAATCCGCCGGGCGCATTTCATTTCGGGGACAAGGAAAAATCATGACCAAATACATCGGAGTTTTGACTGCTGGCGGCGACAGCCCCGGCCTGAATGCGGCGATCCGTGGCGTTGGCAAGGCGGCGCTGGAGCACTACGGCATGCACATCATCGGCTTTCGCGACGGGTTTCGCGGCTTGATGGAGAACCGCACGCAGGCGCTGGACAGCAGCAGCCTGTCGGGTATTCTCACCACGGGCGGCACGATACTGGGCACCAGCCGGGACAAGCCGCACAAGATGCCCGTCGGCGGCAAGATTCTCGACATGACCGATGCCATCATCAGCAACTACCACGACAAGCACCTCGACTGCCTGGTCTGCCTGGGCGGCGGCGGAACGATGAAGAACGCCTTGCGCCTCAAGCAGCGTGGTCTGAACATCATCACCTTGCCCAAAACCATCGACAACGATGTTGCGGGCACCGAGATCACCTTTGGTTTTGATACCGCCTTGGGCATTGCCACCGATGCCATTGACCGCCTGCACAGCACGGCGCACAGCCACCACCGCATCATCGTGGTCGAAGTCATGGGGCACCGTGCCGGTTGGTTGACGCTGGGGGCGGGAATCGCAGGCGGGGCCGACGTAGTGCTGATCCCCGAGATTCCCTACGATGTCGAAAGTGTGGCCGAAGCGATCCGCGAGCGTGCGCGTGGCGGCAAGTTCTTTTCGATAGTTGCCATGGCCGAAGGCGCCGTATCCAGGCAGGAGCTGGACCAGCTGGCCGCAGCCGCAGCGGAAAAAACCAGGAAGGCCAAGGATAAGGAAGACAAGGAAGACAAGGACAACAAGGATAAGGACCGCGAGCGGGGCAACCACAAGGGCAGCGCCAAGGAGCGGGACGAAGAAATGGACAGTGGTGTTGCCAAGCTGCTGTATGCGGATCGCACCTTGAATCTGGCCAAACAGCTTGAAAACCTCACCGGACTGGAAGCGCGCGTGACGATTCTGGGACACTTGCAACGTGGCGGAACGCCATCGGCAGCGGACCGCATCCTCGCCACCCGCCTGGGAACCGCCTGCGCCGATCTGATTGCACAGGGAACGTTTGGCGTGATGGTGGCGGCCAAGGGCGAAGGCACAAGACCAGTACCCCTGGAGGAGGTTGCCGGTCCGGTGAAGACAGTGCCAAAAGACCACCCCTGGATACTCACCGCACGGCGGGTGGGCACCAATCTTGGGGATTGAGGGGCGTATCGTTTGCCCTCATGTCCACGCATCACTCGGCTTTTAGCCTGGACTCCAGTGCATCAAGATTCGTGTCCTGCGCAGGATTGGCATGCATCCAGTTCTGCGCGTCCTCCAGCCTAGCTTGCATGTCCGCTGCGTGCAGCCAGCGTTCATTCGCAGGAACGACAACTGCGCGCCGAAGCAAGATGTCTCCCCCCGGCATCTCTTCCATGATGAAATCCATCCCGGCCAGTGATTTTCCCAGCGATATCTGGCCGCTTTTCCCAACCGTCTTGACGTTGATCACCATGCCCCCTCTTTCATGCCCATGCCCGCATGATTGCATGATACGGTATTTCAATGCACCTCCACCGACGCGCTGGGCACGGCGCGTGACCGCAGGGCGGTGGCCATGATGCCGCTGGATACGATGGTGGCGATGCCTACCCAGCCGATGAGGGGGATCGGGTCGCCAAACAGGGACAGGCTCTCCCCGCTGGGGCGAGGGGGAAAAACCCAACTGCCACATCAGTTTGAATCGCACCCGGCTACCAGACCTGTCTACTAACTTTCATGGCCTCACATCCACCCCGAACCATGAAACCGTTCGACCAACGCACCTTTCAGCCCTTCGACTCCGCTCAGGGCACGTTTCCTTTGGCTTTGCGTGCCCTGAGCGGAGTCGAAGGGCTTGGCGTTTCACGTTAACTCGCTGGCCTACGCCCCGTCCCGCATGGCGAACGCCTGGTCATCGCGCTGGACGCCACCCCTGCCAGTGAAAATGACATTCCTGCCTGGCGACGCTTGTTCCGGCGCATGAACGAGCAGCGCAACGGCTTTATCCGCCAAATCGACGCGGAATTCCTGCTCTGCCTGCCCTCCACATTGGAAGCCCCATTCGCACATGAGGCGGCAGATTTCTGGTCAATTCGCGGCGTATCGGTCACGCTAGCGCTGCAAAGCGACAACCTTGTGGGCGACCGCCCTGGCCGCACACGACCCGGCCAATGTCCAATGGCAGCGTGACCTCTCGATCAGTCGCAACAAGATCAGTGACTTGCTGGATCAGACAAAGGCCACGGATGCTTGAAGGATAAGGCCATTTCCGCAAAATCTCATCCCATATACCGTGGACGAATGAGGATGTCCCATTTGGGCAATAGAGGATTACGCACCAGACGTTCTTCCACGGCCTGCATGGCCTTCTTGGAAAGGCGCAGGCCCTTTTTGTAG
>JAYRRD010000065.1:0-53425 GCA_041910275.1 Rhodoferax sp. | reverse complement strand
GCTCAAGGCTTGCAGCCCGATTGGCCTGTTCGTCGCGCGCAGCGGCCAGTGCTGCTTTTTCCGCCTCCAGCGCTGCTATGGATTGCGCAGCTGCTTGCGCTTGCTGCTCAAGACTTACAGCGCGATTGGCCTGTTCGTCGCGGGCAGCGGCCAGTGCTGCTTTTTCCGCCTCCAGCGCTGCTATGGATTGCGCAGCTGCTTGCGCTTGCTGCTCAAGGCTTGCAGCCCGATTGGCCTGTTCGTCGCGCGTAGCGGCCAATGCAGATTTTTCCGCCTCCAGCGTTGCTATGGATTGCGCAGCTGTGCTCGCTTGCTGCATAAGGCTTGCAGCGTGATTGGCCTGCTCGTCGCGCGCAGCGATCAAGGCTGCTTTTTCCGCCTCCAGCACTGCTATGGATTGTGCAGCTGCCTGCGCTCGCTGCCCAAGGCTTGCAGCGCGATTGGCCTGTTCGTCGCGGGCAGCAGCCAGGGCAGCTTTTTCCGCCTCTCGCGCTGCTATTGATTGCACAGCTGCTTGCACTTGCTGCTCAAGGGTTGCAGCCCGATTGGCCTGCTCTTCGCAGGCTGCGACGCTTGCCTCTAATGCTGCTCGGTGTTCTTGTGCAAGGTTGGCCTGGGCATCGCGCTGCGCCAGTGCCTGGGACTTGGCCTGGATTTGGGCTTGCAATTGATGGGGCCAGTCACGCACGCACAGCAAATAACCTATGGAGGGGTGCCGGGTTTCCACCACTGCAGCAGGCACAAACCCGGTTTCCTCCAGCCAGTGTTGCACTTCTGGCAATGCGCTGCCTTGCGGGATTGGCTGCTCTTGTGACTCTTGTGGCAGCAGCACGCGCACGCACACCACATCGACCGTGGCAAGCTGCTGCTGTGCGCCGTCCAGAACCGGCAGCGCTGGCAAGCAGTCCACGATCAACCAGTTTGCTTGCCATCCAGGCGCCAGGGTGATCCACAGGTGGTCCAGCGTGTTCAGGGTGACTGTTTCGCTGTGAGCGATCTGCAGGCTGGGCCACAGGTGGCGCCAGTGATCGGCAGGCAGCAGACCGCTTTCGGCGGCATGGCTGGCAGTGTGAAACAGGGCTTGCGTTCCGTGTTGCGCGCGGCTGCCCAGGGTCGCTTGCACCAAAGACCATGGCAGAGGGTTTGTCGCCGGGGAAGGACGGCTGTCCACCAGCAGAGCCTGGCGCACGGCGAATTGTTGCCAGAGATGTGCCATGCCGGTTCCCGGTAAACCACCTATATGCACCACGCCCGCAGGCGGGTGCAAGTCGGCCAGAATGCCAAAGGCCACAGACCAGTCGGACGGGGGCAACGGCTGGCTATGCATGGGCGTTTGCGGCGGGTGCAAAGGGATCGGATGGCAGGTTCAAGCAGGTGACAAGAGCCCGCTGTATGCCAACTACCTGCTCCTGCCAGTCAGTCCAGGGGCGGTGGATACTGGCGCCACCGGCTTGCAGCAAATCGAGCATGTACGGCAGATGCTGCAGCAAGGACAGGCACTGCGCCTGATCAACGGCGTTCAGCGCACGCCAGCAGGAGACATCCATTGCGGGAGTTTTGGTGTCGAAACGCAACTCAAACTTGGGGCCTTTGTCGTCTTCGGATTCTTCAAACCAGTTTTCAAACTGCTTGCTGGCATTGTCTGGCGGCAGGGGGAATTCGAGCTTGGGCAGGTGAGTAAAGCTCTTTTTGCGCACGTTGGAAGCACTCAGGCGGAATTCAAACCGGGGCCAGTGCCGAGCACCGAAGTGGACGTTGGCCAGGTTGAACCACAGGTGCTCGTAGTCGGGGTTGACCTGTTCGTGGTGCAAGCCGATGCTGTCAAAACGCCAGCAGACGGGCAGGGAATGGAACGCTTGCGCCCATTGCTGGCACAGTTTCACCCAGCGATCATGGCTGGAAATATCTGCGGGGAGAGCTTGTGCCACATTAAGGCAAATGGCTTGCAGCATCTGCAAATCGGAGGGTGTCAATTGATTCAGCGCCGGACTGTCCAGGATGGTGGCCGGATGTTTCGATGTGTCGAAAACCAGGGTCAGCGCCAGCGGCTGCCCGTCGGCCAGACTGTCTGGCCAGCGCAGCAAAGGAGCGTTGCCAGAGCCGGTGCGGTTGAGTTGCAGGGTATTTTGGGCGGCATCCAGATGTATCTCCAGCACATCCAGCATCCGGCTGCCATGCTGCACGCCGCGCAACTGGAGCTGCAGCTGTTCATCGGTCGCCACGGAAACATGCAGCGTATCCCACTCGCAGTGGTTGGGGTAGCGCTGTGCCCATTTGGCCAGACGTTCCCTGGTGTGTTGCAAGTCTTTCTGCGCCTGCTGGTGTTGCAGGAAATAATGTTCCAGCTCCTCTTGTACTTGGTGCAGTTGCAGCAGCAGCAACTCGCCCTCCTGCGTGGCATCCTGGTGTCGGGCTTGCAATTGGGAAAACCGGGTTTGTGTTTCGGCCCTGGCATGCGCCTCGGCATCGCGCGCGGCAAGCAGGGCAGAATTTTCGGATTGCAAGGATACTATGGATTGCATAGCTGCTTGCGCTTGTTGCTCAAGGCTTGCAAGGCGATTTGTTAGTTCATTTTGCGCCGCATGGGCGGACTCCAGCGCTGCCAGACGGTCACGGGCCAGCGCAGCCTCGATGTCGCGCTGAACCTGCATCCCGGCGTGGGAATGACTAGCCTGTTCGAGTTGTTTTTGCTGGTCTTGCGATGTGAGAAAAATCCTCTCCAGTTCCTCCTGTACCTGGTGCAGTTGCAGCAGCAGCAATTCGCTTTCCTGCGTGGCATCCTGGTGCCGGGCTTGTAATTGAGAGAACTGGGCTTGTATTTCGGCCTTGGCGTGGGCTTCGGCATCCAGCGCTGCCAGACGGTCGCGGGCCAGCGCAGCCTGGGCATCGCGCTGGGCCTGTGTCTGGTCCAGTTCAGCGGCCAGTTGAGCGTTGTGCTGCAAGGCTTCCTGGTTTTGCTGCTGCAACTGCACGATCTGTTGCTTCAGGTCTTTCCCCAGCTGCCCGGTCAGGGCATGCAGTAAGTCCGAGGCTTGCAGGGCATCAAAACCCGTGCTGGATGTTGCAGGCGCGGCCTCCAGCTGCGGTGCATGTGGCAAGGCAGGCAGAGGTGGCAAGGTCGCCAGCACTTCGTCCTGGACACCTTGCGCCTGACCATGCTGCGCCACGGCTTGCCGGGCCAGGCTGGCCAGCAATTGGGTTAATTCGGGGTCGGTAGTCGCAGTCTGTGCTGTGGCGTGTGCGCGTCCAGGTTCAAGTTCCAGCCTCCACTGCTGACTCAAAGCTGGCAACCAACTGGCTGGAGTGTCAATCTGCGCGGCTTGTATCCAGACGCAACGATCCCGGTGGCGCAAATAAAACGCCAGCAATTCGGTCTGGTATGCACACCAGAGATCCAGAACCTCGTGCGCACTGAACGGCCCGGCATCCGCCTGGGCCACCGCACGCGCCAGCGCCTGGGTGGCGGGGGTGTGTACCAGGACAAAACGGATATGCGGGTCAAAATCGTGCCAGAAATTCAACAGCCAAGTGTTGCGCGCATCGGCCCAGCCCCACACGGGTTGCTGCCAGTTGGCCAGAAACAGCTCGCTGGCGGCCAGCTCCCATGCCTTGCCGGGCGTGACGGCTTTCCTGGTCCTGGATATGTCGGTGTGTTGCTGCTCAAACAGGCTTTGGTGCCAGTCGGCCAGGGTTTCCACGACGCGGCCGGGGGCTGGTTTGGGTGCAGCCATACCGGATGCATGGAGATGCTGCCCTATGGCTTGCAGATCGCACCATGGGGTGCCACAGATAATCAGTGAATGCATGGAAAAGTTCAGATAAAAAGTTTACGTTGTTTCGTGATCAGACGGTATGCATGGTAATGTTAACCGGAGTCCACTGCGCGGCGATCTCTTGCAGCCGCTGACGGTAGCGTTGGCCAATTCCCTGCACGCCAAACACCGGCCAGCCGTCCTGGGGCACAAGCGCAAGCGGGTGCGTCGTGCGCTGCGCAAAAGCTTGCATGCACTGCGCGGCGTGGGTTACGTCCGGGTCGGCCCATAGCTGATCCTGGTGGTATGGATATTGTCCGGTGCGTACTTTGATGAGCTGGTAGCGCACCCTGTCGATCTGGTGCTGGAATTCGGGGCGCTGGCAAAAATCCACGTTGCCGCTGTAATCGGTGGTGATGACGTGCAAGCCCAGCTGCAATGCCTCGGCAATGCCACGGCCAAAGCCCTCGGCCCGGTGCAGCGACACAAAGCAATCGCACGCCTGGTACAGTGCCAGCACGTCGGGCCGGCTCAGGGTCTGCTCCACCAGATGGATGCGTTTGTCCCCGGTCGCCTGGGTTTTTAATCGTTCCCAGGCTGCGTGCCGCTTTGTGGGTGGATGTATCTTGATAACAAGACCGATGGGCGTATCGTTCCATTCCTCTGCGGAGAACGCTTGTAAAAATGCCTGCACTGCGGCCTGCGGGTTTTTGCGGTGGATGGATGAGTTCAGGTCAAACGAAAAACAAAACAATACGGCCCGCTGTGGCAGACCATACCGGCGACGCAATGCGGCGCGCCCCCCCTTGTTGGCCACGGGGCCGAGCTCCACGGCCATGGGCATGCAATGCAGGCGCGATGGCGGCGCTACAGCAGCCCAGACTGGCTGTACAGACTGCAAGGTGTGCTGTGTGGACACCCACAATTCGTCCACCAGATGGACCAGTTGCCGCCAGGCATCCGGCCAGCGCGACAGCTCCCAGGGCCAATACCCGATGTTGTAGCGTCCGCGCATCTGGGCCGATCCGCGCTCAGCAAAAAAACGCCCCTGTTCCAGCGCCGTCAGGCAAAACAGGTTGATGGCATACGGCCCTTCCTCACCTTCTGGTACGACCAGATACGCCATGGAATGGTCGTTTTGCGGTATATCGGGTCCGGGCTTGAAATTCACCATGCAGACCGGGACGTTGGCTGCCAGCAAAGCCTTGGCAGCCATGCGCACATCTTCACCAATGCCGAGTTGTCCATAGGCATAACCCACCAGATTCACGCCGAATGGCCGCCCGGTGGTGGTCCGGGAGGGCTTGACGAGATACTCGGCAGCAGCCCATGCCTGCAACTGCGCCTGGTGCGGTCCAGACAGCTGGCAGGCAAGCTGTTTTTCCAAAGGCCTGAGCCAAGGCCACAACTGGTGCTCGACAACCCCATGCGCCAGATACCAGCACAGGTACTCGGGCAATTGCTCAGGCAAGGCAATCGCTTTGCGCACATCGGGCCGGGCGTTGTACACCGCCAGATGCAGCCGACTGGGTTCCCCCGGTCTGGATGCGCCAGACAGATAGCGCGCAAAACCGGCATCTTCCGCCAGCGCCTGGTACTCCAGTGTGCCGCTGGTGACCAGCCAGGACACATAAGAATCCTGGTTTTGCGGCAAATGGAAACCAAAACGCCGACATAAATCGGCGCGCAAGTCCCGTATCAATTGCAGCAGGTCCAGCGGCCCCGGTGGATAGACTTCAGGAAACTCAAGTAACTCAGACACTTCAGGCATCCGGATGCCGTTTTTGCACCAGCAGCGTGTTGCTCAACATATGCGTGGACAGTCCCACGGTGTCGTCTTCACGCATCTCCAGCACCTCACAGCCGGATTGCGCGACCAGCTCCAGCAGACTGCGTTGCGGCAGGCAGTGCATTTCCATGGCCGTGGTATTGTCCACCGCCAGATAGCTGGCCACATCAAAACGGTAGCCAGCCTTGTACGTGGGCAACTGGAACCAGGCCACGCCGCCAGGCTTGAGCTTGTGCAGCAAACCACGCAGCAGATGCGCCATGACCGGCGGCGGGTTGTGTTGCAACACGATACGCGAGACCCAGGCATCACACGCGGGCAAGGATGCCAGCGCATCCATCTGCTGCAAATGGACCCACTGGATATTGCCCAGACCCTCCTGGCTCTGGCGTTGCTGCGCCAGGGCCAGATGCGGCGCCGAAATGTCCACCCCGGTTACCTGTGGCACCGTGCGTGCCAGATGCAACGTGACGCGCCCCACACCGCAGCCCAGCTCCAGCACGTGGGCCAGGGCTTCTGCCTGCAAGCCTGCGCGGGCCAGGGCTGCGCGCCACTCCTGCACCTCATGGGCGCCGCTGGCATAAAAAACCGTTGCGTTGCGTGGCAGGTTGTCCTGGGCGTAGCTGTCGTTCGTCAGTACCGACCAATGCGGCTCGGTCTCCCCCAGATGCTGCCATTGGGCCGCCAGTTTGTCCATCAACGCGGCCAATTGCTCGGGCGTGGCATCCAGTTGCACCCGCATGGGGCTGCTGGGCAACTGTGGCCGTGGCAGCCGCGACAGCTGGGTCTTGCTCAACGATTGCCGAAATTCCATGGAACCCATGAACAGATCGCGCAACATCCGGACCGAGCGCAACTCGGTCACATAACGGTTGATCACCGCTTCGTTTTCCGGTTCACGTCCCAGCAGCATGCGGTAAGCGTAAACGACATCTTCCCTGGTAATCATCCGGCTATTTCACGATATTTCACGATTTTTCACGATATTTCACAATCCCACGATCCCACGTTCCCGCAACAACGCAAGCACCCGCGCAACGCATTCCTCTAGCGGCAAACTGCCGGTATCCACCACCAGGTCCGGATTGGCCGGAGCTTCATAAGGCGAGGAAATTCCGGTGAATTCCGGCACCTCCCCCGCTCTGGCGCGACTATACAAGCCCTTGACATCCCGGCTCTCGCACACTTCCAGTGGTGCAGAGCAAAACACCTCGATGAAGTCGCCATGGGGGAACAGGCTGCGCGCCTTGATGCGATCCGCATGGAAAGGGGAAATGAACGCCGCCATGGTAATGATCCCGGCCTCGGTCAGCAGCTTGGCTGCCTCGGCCACACGGCGAATGTTTTCGCGCCGGTCTTCGGTGCTAAACCCCAGATCCGAGCACAAACCGTGGCGCACATTGTCGCCATCGAGCACAAAAGTGCGGCAACCGGACTGGTGCAGCACCTCTTCCACGGCATGCGCCAGCGTGCTTTTGCCGGCACCGGAGAAGCCGGTAAACCACAGCACGCAGGACCGATGCCCATTTTGCGCACTGCGCCGTTCGCGGGTGACCGTGGCATGGTGCCAAAACGTGTTGCTACTACTATTGCTACTACTTTGTGTTGACGTCATTTGTTGTGTGCACAGGACATGCCATTTTCCATCTCGGTCACCTAGTTTAGGTATGGACAAAGCCGGGGATTGTATGTCCAGAAGAAGTTGGGTTCCGTTTGGAATATGTATCGCAGGGTGCGATTCAATGTGATGGCTGTAGGTAGGCGCTTGTTACTATGTTTTTGGTAGCTGCCCCCGCTCGTCCCACGGTTGGTAGAGGCTGATTTGATACCTGATTTGAGGCCAGATTGAGGCTGAAAACGTGCCACGGAGGCTTGCGGGGGCTCCTGTAGTGCAGTTTTGGTGTTTTTAATATCACGGGTGATATGAAACTAGCGGGATTCAATGCGATTTCACAGGTCTTGTTAACTTCGTAGGAGCGGGCCATGTCCGCGAACCCGCATCGCGGGCATCATCCGCTCCTACAGGCGAAACATCACATCAGTTCGAATCGCACCCTGTATCGCAAGTGCGGCTTTGTCCTGCTGTATCATGCGAGGCCCTATGACATTCACACCTTGCCGGTAATGCCCCATAACCAAGGGGGCTGACCCCTTGTTCCTGCTTTTACACAGGCAGAAATGACCATGAATAGCAACATGAGTAATATCAGCAAAGAGCTGCAAGACTGTGTCACTTTTTTTCTACACAGTAATGATGAGGCTGCTATGGCCACTGTTACAAATCCTGCGGTCAAGCAAGCATTAATGCATCTTAAAGAATTAAGTGCCGACCCCGAATTCCGACGCATCGTTGCCGAACGCGAACGCGTACTGAGCAATGACAGATCCCAGCTTCAGGATACCCTTTGCGACACCTTGTCGCCCTTACTCACCAAACGCTTCGGCGTGCTAACAGAGGCCACCAGCCAATGTCTGCAAACCGCCACCGCCGAGCAGCTTAAACTCTGGACCGACCGCATCCTGGATGCGCCTACGTTGGCCGAAGTCTTCGCATAGCATCGGGCCACCACGCAGGCCATTGACTGCCATGACAAACCCACAAACCCCGCCTGCCGATGACTACGACAGTCCGTGGAAAGATGCGCTCATGCACGCCTTTGAAGAGTTCATGTTGTTTTACTTTGTCCAGGCCCATGCGCAAATTGACTGGTCATGCGGCTACGCCTTCAAAGACACCGAACTACGCCAGGTAGTGCGTGACGCAGAACTGGGCAAACGCTATGCTGATGTGTTGGTACAGGTCACCATGAAAGGGGGGCTGTTGTGCCTGCTGTACATCCACATCGAAGTTCAGGGCCAGCGCGACCCCAAATTTGAACTGCGCATGTTCACCTACAACTATCGCCTGTTTGACCGCTACGCCTGCCCCATCGTCAGCTTGGCTGTGCTGGCCGACGATGACCCAGCGTGGCGACCCGACCACTACGAATTTTCTGCCATGGGCTGCAAGCACAGGCTGGATTTCCCGATTGCCAAACTACTGGATTTCGATGCCCAGATTGAACAATTCGAGACCGGCCAAGAGCACAACCCGTTTGCCCTGGTCACTGCTGCCCATCTGCGCACCCGGCAAACCAAAAACGACCCGCAAGCGCGTTACCAGGCCAAACGCACCCTGGTGCGCTTGCTCTATGGACACGGCTGGAGCCGCCAGCGCGTGCTAGACTTTTTTGCTGTTCTCGACTGGATGATGCGGCTGCCGGACGGATTGGAACAAGAGCTGTGGCAATATGTCGAAGAAATTGAAGGAGAAACCCGCATGAAATATGTCACCAGTGTCGAACGCCTTGCCATCCAGCGTGGCATACAGCAAGGCATACAGCAAGGCGAAGTCATAGGAGAAGCAAGGGGAGAAGCACGAGGAGAGGCGCGGGGTAAATCCGAGGAAGCCATCAAAATGCTTTCACGCCTACTCACCAAACGCTTCGGCCCCTTGAGCATCGAAACTAGCCAACGCCTGCAAACCGCCACTACCGAACAGCTAGAATTCTGGGCTGATCGTATTCTGGATGCACCCACACTGGACGCTGTCTTTGCCGAGCACTGAAAGCCTCCTGAATTGCAACAACGCATTGTCCCCCGCAATATGTACTTTCACATGGCCGAGTGGCCTTTGTCTTGGAAACGGGGTTACGCACGATGAGTGTCAACATGTTTGAACGGTTCAGAGTCTGGTTGATAAAACAGCTATCAACTCCTGAAAAGATAGATTCTCCCGCGCATCCCACGAAGGCTGCAAGCCCAAATGGGTCAGAACAAAGGGGCCTGACCCCTTTTGTGCGGACGCTGTATTTGATGCGCACTGAAGCGGTGTGATACACAGCCACAAACCATGACAACCCAGACACTGCCTGCTGACGACTACGACAGCCCCTGGAAGGACATGCTCGAACATGCCTTTCCTGAGTTCATGGATTTTTACTTTCCGGATGTCAGTGCCCAGATTGACTGGGCACAGGGCTATGAATTCAAAAACACCGAGCTGCGCCAGGTGGTACGCGATGCCGAACTGGGCAGGCGTTTTGCTGATGCCCTTGTGCAAGTCACCCTTAAAAATGCAGAAGAGTGCTGGGTTTACATCCACATTGAAGTCCAGGGCGAAAAAGACAAGCACTTAGAAAAGCGCATCTACGTTTACAACTACCGCCTGTTTGACCGTTTTGACCGTCCCATTGCCAGTTTCGTAGTCTTGGCCGACCAGAACGAAGGCTGGAGACCGGATCACTTCAGCTACGAAGTATTAGGCTGCAAGCACAGGATCGACTTTCCGATGGTCAAGCTGCTCGACTATGCCGATCGGGTCAACGACCTTGGAGTCAACCCCAACCCCTTTGCGCTGGTCACCGCTGCCCACTTGCGCACGCGGCAAACCAAAGGCGACCCGCAGGCACGCTATCAGGCCAAACGCACGCTGGTACGATTGCTCTATTGCCAAGGCTGGGAGCGCCAGCGCGTGCTGGAGTTGTTTGCGGTGTTGGACTGGATGATGCGCCTGCCCGATTGGCTGGAACAGGAACTGTGGCATGACATTGAACAAATTGAAGGAGAGACTCGTATGCAATACGTAACCAGCGTAGAGAGACTCGCACTGCAGCAAGGCATGCAGCAAGGCATGCAGCAAGGCATGCAGCAAGGCGAAGTCAAAGGTGAGGCCAAGGCGCTAATGCTCCTTCTAACCAAACGTTTCGGCCCCCTCGCCATTGAGACCAACCAGCGCTTGCAAACCGCCACAGCCGAGCAGCTTGAACGCTGGCTGGACCGCGTCCTAGACGCGCCCACACTGGCTGCCGTATTCGACGCGCACTGAACTCACATGTATCAAAAGTTCAAAGCTTGGCTGCTAACGCAACTAAGTACTCCTCAAAAGATAGCTTCTCCCGCATATTTCACGGGGACTACAGGCCAAATTGAGCATGAAACTGCTCAAAACGTGGTCCTCTATGACGAAAACCTGCTGGAGCGCAGCCGTATCCAATGGCAGTTTGGCGACTGGGAGAGTTTGGCCAAGCTTGAGCGCGACACTCTGCAGCACCGCCCCGACCGCGCCAAGCTCGCCCTTCTGGCAGCCGCTGGCCACCTACAGCAAGGCAACAGCCAAGTCGCCCGCCAGTTCACCCGCCAACAAAGGGGTCTGACCCCTTTATGTTTTTGCTGTTCTCGACTGGATGATGCGGCTACCCGACGGATTGGTGCAAGAATTGTGGCAATACGTCGAAGAAATTGAAGGAAGAACCCACATGAAATACGTCACCAGTGTCGAACGCCTTGCCATCCAACGCGGCATACAGCAAGGCGAAGTCATAGGAGAAGTACGAGGCGAAGCCAAGGTGCTGATACGCCAACTCACCAAACGCTTCGGCCCCTTGAGCATTGAAACCAGCCAGCGCCTGCAGACCGCCACCGCTGACCAGCTAGAACTCTGGACCGACCGCATTCTGGATGTCCCCACACTGGAGGCTGTGTTTGATGCGCATTAATCCCGTCATTCTCTCTGGTGGATCTGGCACGCGCCTTTGGCCGTTGTCTCGTGCTGCGTATCCCAAGCAACTGCTGTCCTTGGTCGGTGCCAAGACCATGCTACAGGCAACCGTGGAGCGCGCAGGCGCTTTGCCCGGTGCGCAGGCGCCGTTGTTGATCTGCAACCAGGACCACCGCTTTTTGGTGCGCGAACAGTGTATTGCCACAGACCACGCCCCTGCGGCCATCTATCTGGAGCCTGCGGGTCGCAACACCGCGCCGGCCATTGCCCTGGCAGCCCTGCATTTGGTGGCTTCTGAGCCTGATGCGCTCATGCTGGTGTTGCCTGCGGACCATGTGATTGAAAACACGGATGCATTTTCTGCTGCTGTTGCAGATGCAGCCATTGCGGCCCGCGCGGGCTACCTGGTTACCTTTGGCGTGGTGCCCAATGGGCCAGAAACTGGTTACGGTTACATCAAAACTGGCGCCCCTCTTTCCCTCGCCGATATGGGGGATGCCGTCTGCGTTGTGACCGGTTTTGTTGAAAAGCCAGACCAAGCCACTGCCCAGCGCTATCTGGCGGAGGGCGGCTACACCTGGAACAGTGGCATGTTTGTCTTTACGGCGGCCCGTTACCTGGAAGAGCTTCAAATTCACAGGCCGGACATACTGGCTGCAGCCACACTTGCCTGGCAGGGCCGTGTACAAGACCTGGATTTTGTTCGGCCCGACAATGCAGCTTTTCTGGCCTGCCCATCGGACTCCATCGATTACGCGGTCATGCAAAAGACCCAGCGTGCTGCTGTGGTGCAGGCCGCATTTGACTGGAGTGACGTGGGTTCTTGGGATTCGCTTTGGCAAATTTCCGCCAAAGATCCAGAGGGTAATGCCGTGCAAGGTGACGTGTTTGCTGCCCAAACCAGCAATAGCTACATTCGCGCTGAAAACCGCTTGGTTGCCGTAATAGGTCTTGATAATGTGGTTGTCGTGGAAACAGCTGACGCCGTTTTGGTGATGCGCCGCGACAAGGCACAAGAGATTAAACGTGCCATAGAATACTTTGACCACCATGGCCGAGCCGAGCATCTGCAGCACGTGCGCGTCTACCGTCCGTGGGGGTGGTACGAGGGCATGGATGCCGACGAGCGCTTTCAGGTCAAACGCATCATGGTCAGACCGGGTGAAAAGCTATCGCTTCAGATGCACCACCACCGGGCTGAACACTGGGTGGTGGTCAGTGGCACTGCGTTGGTTACGGCGGGTGGCAATGAGGTTTTGCTAAGTGAAAACCAATCTACCTTCATACCCCTGGGGCAGACACACCGACTGGCCAACCCCGGCAAGATTGATCTGCACCTGATTGAAGTGCAATCAGGTGCTTACTTCGGAGAGGATGACATTGTGCGGTTTGAAGATACTTATGGGCGCATTGCCGCCAACGCATAGGCTATGCCGAACTTGATCGATCGTTTTCAGACTTGGCTGAGTGGGTTACTGGGTGCTCCAAAATTAGTAGCTTCTCCCGCACAGCCCACGGTAGTTACAACCCAAATAGAGCACGATAATGTTCAGAACGTCGTGCCTTACGATGAAACCCTTTTGGAGCAATGCCGTACCCAGTGGCAACTTGGCGATTGGGAAAGCTTGGCGAAACTGGATAGAGACACTTTGCAACACCACCCTGACCGTGCCAAGCTGGCCCTGTTGGCCGCAGCGGGGCACTTGCAACAAGGCAACAGCCAGGCCGCCCACCAGTTCACACGCCTGGCGCAAGACTGGGGTTGCAGCAAGAAACTGATCAGTCAGATATTGATCTCTGGCGTGCACAACTCCCTGGGTCGAGCGCATCTAGCGAATAGAAACCACGCCAAAGCGCTAAGCCACATCGAAGAGGCGATACAAACTGGCACGCCTGGCGCATGTTTTAACCTATTTACTCAAGTACAAGTTAGAAAAAACTTGGACAAAATAAGTGAATGCCTTGGTAATTCTGATCAGAATCGCATACATTTAAGTCAAAACTCAGAGATTGTGAATGAGGAACCCCGCTCCCCCACAGCACATCAAATAGTTTTGTCAAATATTGGTGTCGAAAAATATAACATTCCCAAGCAAAATCTTGTAGATGCTCAATTTGATCTAACTGAAAACAACTTAACTGAAAACATTCTAGTTATATTCAGTACCCCACGTTGTGGTAGTACATATCTCTGCAATTTGCTTCAAGCTAATAACTTGTGCATTCCCGATGAATACTTTCAGCTAGAGCAATATTTGCCAATTCTTGCGCAACGTTGGGGATGCACAATTAATAAATTTCTTGAAGGCCGTAAGTACATCCAGTCTCTATGCAATAAACGTACTACAAAAAATGGTTGGCTGGGCATCAATTTACACAGCCATCACATCAATACTTTTGAAGAACTTAGGAAATTTTTTCCATTCGGCATTAATTACCATTTCATACACGTACTTCGAAGAGATACGCTCGGACAGGCGATATCTTACGAAATTGCTGAGCAAACTGGCTGTTGGAATAGTTTTTATGAAAGTTCATCCGAGCCAAATTACAGTTTTACATCATTAAACGGCAAGGTAAAATCCATAAACGATGGTAATTTTTACATCAGAGCTTATATCGAAAGAAATAAATTAAGCTGCAAGGATGTTTTTTACGAGGAATTATTGATAAACCCTGCAATCGTTGTTTCTGGAATATTTCCAACCAGCCAAGTAGTTAATACTAGATCAGCAATAAAAAAACAAGCCAATGAAGTGAATCAAGAGTGGAGAAGACGGTATCAAGCCGATCTTTTTCCACCGAAATATTAAGCGATGATGCGGAGGATAGGCATGAAAACATTAGAAAATATAAAACAAGAACATCGCAATAGAATTATTAAGCATATCTGTCATATTGTTTTTAGGAATGAAGCTAGTTCTGATGATGTTAACAAAATTAATATCATGATTACTCTTGGAAAAACAATTCCTGAAGTTATATCAAGCCTGAGAAGAGTAAATGATGATCATAAGACTATTCCAATTGACGTTAATTCAATATCTGCAGTTGTAAACGCTTATTCTTCAGTCAACGGAAACGACAGGAACAGTTTACGCACACCACTCGAGACGCATTTTCATAGGTATGCCGACGTATGAAAATACTAGCGTTCTGTTTCTTCCCCGCATTTGTTCCTCCATCAAACGGTGGTCAGTCGCGGTTGTTTAATTTTTACAGGGCGATGAGCCGCTGGCATCAGATCACGCTCCTCACGTCTACCCATATTGGTGTGCAAGAAGAAATAATTCAACACGGGCTTAACTTTATTGAAAGACGCATTCCCAAGGATGCACATTTCGTACAGCAATGGGCAGAATTGGAGCCCTATGCCAGTGGGGGTGATCTATCAGCACCGACCATAGCTGCCTGTGGGCGTTTGCCAACCCTATTGCACAATGCTTATCTGGATGAGTACGAAAAAGCTGATGTGCTTTTCTTTGATGACCCGTTTACTGCCCAGTGTGATTTGTATGCCGGTATTGATAATAAACCACGGATATACAACTCTTATAATTGTGAAACACTGCTCTATAGGCAAATTCATCCGGGCGATAAATCTAAGCCCATCCACGATTTAGTCCGTGCCGCCGAGCAGCGCATGCTCGAAAACGCTGATCTGGTTCTTTATTGCACCGAAGGCGATCTGGAGGCCTTTCGTGCATTGGCACCAAATGCTATTTTTGATGCACTGTCTGTACCGAATGGCATGACGCCCATCTCCGTACCGAATCGTGCCAAGGCCAGAGAACATAAGGCATTCCGGGCTGTTTTCATGGGTAGCGGCCACCCACCCAATGCTCAGGCAGCAGACTTTATTGTCCGAGTGTTAGTGCCAGCCTTTCCTGATATCGTTTTTGACATAATCGGTAGTTGCCTCCCTGAAGGAAACTATCCGTCCAACCTTATTCGTCATGGTGTGATTGATGACGCCAGCAAGATTCGCATTTTGAGCCAAGCTGATGTAGCACTCAACCCCATGGCGGAGGGAAGCGGCTCCAATGTTAAGGTCCTGGAATACTTTGCTTACGGCATTCCGGTGCTTTCCACTTCTTTTGGTATGCGCGGCATCCAAGCACAGGCAGGACAGCACTATTTGGAAGCGTCACTCGAGCGCGCTACTCACGCACTATGGGAGGTGATGAATGATGCTGCATCGGTTAACAACATTGGGGAGGCCGGCAAAACCCTAGCTTTGGCGAAATACACTTGGGAATCAATTGTCCGACCAGTTTCGGACCGCGTAGAAACCCTCATCGGTCTCAAAAAGCGCAATGGCCAGACACGTTTTGTGCTGGCCCTGAACGACTATGACTCCTTTGCCGGAATTGGTGGGGGCGGTACACGTACCCGTGGCCTGTACGAAGCAGTGAAGGTTTGGAGCCCGGTAGTTTTTGTCAGCTTTTCCGGTGACGAGACGATCAGCACGAGAAGACACAACGAGCGTATCATCATCATTAATGTGCCCAAGACAGCAGAACATATCACCGAACTAGAACGAATCAACTCACAATTCCACATTTCGGCCGATGACATCATCGCCAGCCGCTATTGCAAGGCCAACCCCTGGCTAAACGCTGTCTATAAAGTGCTGCGGCAATCCGCCCGCAGCATCGTGATTGAGCATTGCTACTTAGCTAGTTTGCCGCTGAGTTTTGGAGACCGTTTTGTCTACTCTTCACACAACAACGAGTCATATCTCAAAAAGCGGCTGCTAGCGTGGCATCCGCTCAGGGATGAATTGGTGACTGATGTTGAACGTATCGAACGGCTTGCAGTGGAGCACTCTGCAGCGACCATTGCAGTGTCTTATGACGATGCAGTTAGTCTGGTAAAAGGCCGGCGCACCGCCGGGCCAATCATCGTTGTGCGAAACGGCGCGGCTGCGCCGGCAGAAGGTGTGCAAGTGGTACGTATGCGGCAGACAATCGACGACAAGATTGGGAGCCCAGCAGTAGTTTTCCTCGGATCCGCGCATATGCCAAATGTCGACGCCGCCGAGTTCATCGTAACCAAACTGGCACCGCAGTGCCCCAACATACGATTTCATCTGCTGGGCTCTGTTTGTGGATCGGTCCAAAAAGCACCAGAAAATGTCCATCTATGGGGCGTTGTGGATGAATTGACCAAGTGCGTAGTTATGCAAGCTTGTGCACTTGCCCTAAACCCCATGAGTTCAGGAAGCGGGTCAAATGTCAAACTCGCTGACTATGTGGGGAACGGGCTTTACGTAATCACCACCGAATTCGGGCAACGCGGGTACCCTACATCCATAAATGAACATATTGCAGTCGTCCCGATGGACGGCTTTGCACAATCAATTCAGAAAACACTGGATGAGCCTAGGTTGATGACGGCAGAAGCGCGAATTCGTCGAAAGGAGTTATTTAGGCGCGAACTGGACATGCGAAGCATTGCACGGCGTTTCGTCGAAACACTGCAGGGACTGGAAAAGCCTAAGAAGCGGGTGCTTTACGTAGCATACCGTTACACCTCGCCAGCTTTGGGTGGTGCTGAAGTCAACATTGAGAAATTCGTGAGCGCATTGGGAAACAGTGGTGAGTTTGATGTCGATGTTGTTGCACCCGAAGTTAGCGGTATTCACAACCACGCCAGGTTTAGCGAAAGCTATTCCTTTGATACCGAAGTGGGTGTGCCAATAGACATACCCAATGTTCGCTTCGCTCGGTTTCCTGCGACCGTGCCAGCGCAAGAACAGATCACCGCCCGGTTGCGTAAAGCATGGGCTGTGCAGCCAAGTTTTGAGCGTGAAGTCAATCAAGAGCTGCTTGGGCATTATCAGGAATCAGGGCTGACTTGGGGGTGGGCCTACCCGGAGGGTGCAAGTGCAGGGGCCGTACGCTGGGGCTTTACCGAGTGTGGTCTTTTTTTGCATGAAGCTACACGTATTGAGTTGGATGGCTATGCAAGTGAAGCCGTTGTGACCACGGTTTATAGCGGCGACTGCATCATTGCTGGGCGATGGTCGATTAAAGGATCGTTTTCGGTCTCGTTCCTGGCAAAAGCAGGTGAACTACGATTGGTCACCTCAGTGCCACAGTTACCGGCTGACCCGCGTCCATTGGCCATCCGGGTGTCAAGATTGAAGCTGAATAGTATGCAGCTGGATTTATCAACGCCAACGCTCTTACAAAAAAACCTGCATTTGCTACCAGCCGCGCAAAGCTTTCGCTTGTTGGATCGGTCTGCAGAAGCTACACGCAGTGAACAAGGTGTTTGCCTCACAGAAGGAAGAGGTCCGTGGAGCGACAGTCTTGAGCGGTTCATTGCAGATCATGTGGGTGGTTACGATCTTGTCATCACCCACAACAATGTCTTCCGACCAGCGGCAATCGCCATACAGGAAGCGAAGAAACAAGGTGTTCCATCCATTCTCATCCCTCATGCACACTTGGACGACGATTTTTATCATTTTCCAGATTGGCTTGAGTGCGCCCGTAATGCCAGTCTGGTTTTAGCCGTCCCAAAAGCAGCATGCGACTTTCTCTCTCAAAAAGGGTGCAATACTCAATATCTACCTGCTGGCTGTGATATATCTGAGCAATTTGGTGCTACAGATCAGGATGCCTTTCGACAGATATATCCATCGCCACGTCCATTCATATTGGTGCTGGGAAGGAAAGCCGGTGCAAAAGGCTACCGGCAGATCGTTGATGCTATTGAAGAAATCAATCGTGTTGGAATTGATCTACAGGCGATATTGATTGGCCCGGATGACGATGGCATTCCAGTAACAACTCCGAACGCTATTTATCTTGGACGTCAGCCGCGAAACGTAGTCAGGGGTGCACTCATGCGCTGTTTAGCCTTGTGCAACATGAGCAGTAGCGAAAGCTTCGGCATAGTTTTGCTTGAAGCTTGGCTGGCGGGTAAACCTGTAATCGCGAACAAAAACTGTGCAGCATTCCACGATATGGCTGTTCACGGGGAAAATGCGCTGTTAACTTCTGCAAAAGAATTACCCGAAACGATTAAACAGCTAGTTTCTAATCCTGATCTCCAAGCGATGCTTGCCATGAATGGAAATAAAGTGACTGAGAGATACGATTGGAAAACTGTATCGCAGAAATTTATCGAAATATGCATTACCATGACAATTAAAAAGTGATTACTGATTAAATATTCAATTTAATACGCCTGTCGCCATAACAAATTGCCGATTTTTCTCTTAATATAGATAGCAATATTTAACAAAAATTTCATGAAACGAATTATTATAGATTTAGATGGAACTTTAACTTGTGAGGAGCCTGATGTAGCCTATGCCGATAAGCGTCCTAGACTTGAAGTTGTTAAAAAGCTGCGACTGTATCGTGAATTAGGCTTTCAAATCACAGTCCTAACATCTCGGAACATGCGAACTTATAGCGGCAATATAGGGCTAATCAACATTCACACGCTACCAAAGATAATTGAATGGCTTACTATCCATGACATTCCATTCGATGAGGTTGTTGTTGGAAAGCCGTGGTGTGGTGAAGAAGGATTCTATGTCGATGACCGAGCAATTCGACCTGATGAGTTTGCCTCACTAGCACCCAACCAGATAGTCGCACTGCTTGGAATAGACAAAAATAAGTAACATGACTACTCTAATCGCTTCTGCCGCGTACGTTGATGTCGAAATTGCAGCGGAATATGGACTGCTTCCCCCGGCATTTTTACCTGTAGGTCATCAAAGGCTTTATGAAATGCAGATCGCCGAACTGGGTCATCAATCTGATGCGTTGTATCTTTCACTGCCTGCCAGTTACATCGTTACAACCGCGGACCAACAGCGTTTGGACCTAGCTGGTGTAACGCCTTTAAAAGTGCCTGACGGCCTTCGGCTTGGCGAGTCCTTGCTATATGCGCTAACAATTATTGGCGATCACCATGATCCCGTGCATATTCTTCATGGTGACACTTTGATTTATGATCAACCATTGGAGCAAACTGATGTGCTAGCCGTCGGAAGAGTAACAGACGCCTATCAGTGGGGTATCTTAGAGAATCAGGCCAGAGAGTTCAGTATCTTCGATGCCTCTGGGTTACCTCAGGCCATCGAAGTGGGGTCTGTGCTCAGTGGTTATTTTTCCTTTTCTAACGGGACCGAGTTACGCCGATCTTTGGCCCGTAGTCAAGGTGACTTTTTGGCTGCAATCAGTGACTACAACCGGTCAATCGAGCTTAAGCTTTGGTATGTTAAAGATTGGTTAGATTTCGGGCATCTGCAAACTTTTTATCGATCGCGCTGCCGAATTAGGACCCAACGTGCCTTCAATGAGTTGGAAGTGAGTTTTCGTATGGTGGAAAAAAGGTCTACCAATTTCTCGAAGATTGACGCAGAAGCACATTGGTTCGAAACCCTACCCCCACCTCTTAGAGCCTATACCCCAGCTTTTTTAGGTAAGGGTATGCCCAAGCCAAGCTATCGCCTAGAGTATCTACCATTACCGTCCCTGCATGAACTGTTTGTCTTCGGACATATTAGTGAAAAGATATGGCTGATGATCTTGGAGTCGTGTTTTGCCTTTATGAGAGACTGCATAACTGTTGGGCAGGAAGTGGCCTTGGATGGCGTTCTTAATAAGCCAATAATCAATCAATTAACCTTCGAAAAGACCAACGAAAGGCTTGCTGAATTTGAGCGGGCAATGGGGTATCACGGTGATGAAGAATGGCGCTACAAGGGACAACGTGCGCCGAGTTTACGCCGAATTGCAGAATTTGCTACGGAAATGATCGACCAGCGAACGACATCTTTCCTTGGTGTAATGCACGGTGATTTGTGTTGTACGAACATATTTTTCGATTTTCGAACACAGCGCATAAAAATAATTGATCCACGTGGAACTGTTGATAACGAGTCCCCCACCATTTTTGGAGACTCACGGTATGACATGGCTAAGCTTGCCCACTCACTAATTGGTGGCTATGACTTCATACTTTCAGACCGGGCCGTATGGAGTGGTTTTGACTGTAGAGACATAAAAATTGACTTCCCCATAGGTTCGGCAATTGATACCGTAGCAAAGGTGACCAACGAGTATGATCTGTTGGGTCTCAGGCTTTCTGATCCACAAGTCCGGGGTATCATGATTCATTTATTCATGTCGATGTTGCCACTTCACGCTGATCGACCCGATCGCCAGCAAGCCTTTGTCGCCAACGCGATCCGCCTTTTCACCATAGGAGAAAGATAGCCATGGTCGTTATACCGATGGCTGGCGAAAGCCGGCGCTTTCTACAGGCCGGATACGAACAGCCTAAATACATGCTTCAATTAGATGGCCGCCCAGTCTTCGACTGGTCAGTTTTATCATTTCGGAAAATGTTTGCTGGATCGGACTTTCTGTTTATCGCCCGCGACATTAAAGGCACGGCACCATTTATACAGGAACGCCTGAAGGTGCTGGGCATCCAGGGTGCGAAGATTGTGCTCCTCGAGTCACCGACGACTGGACAGGCAGAAACAGTCGAATTAGGACTCAAGCAAGCATCCGTATCTGGTGCAGAACCAATCCTAATCTTTAATATAGATACGATGAGGCCTGGTTTTGATATGGATGACAGTCCATCAGATGCTGGTTTTCTAGAAGTTTTTCGTACTTCGGGAGATAACTGGTCATTTGTTGAGCCGGATTCAAACCATTTCGGGCGTGTTAAACGTTGTACAGAGAAGCAACGGATTTCCGAACTTTGTTGTACTGGTATGTATTTTTTCAAAAGATCAGAATATTTTAAAGAAGCGTTAGCGGTGGAAAGACGTAACCCATCTTCACACGAGTTGTTTGTTGCACCACTTTACAATCATCTTATTGCATCTGGGTGCATGATAGGTTGGCGAGAAGTGACACCAAGTGAAGTTATTCTTTGTGGTGTACCCGCAGAATATGAAGCGCTTAGAGAGAGGTCTCTTGTTGGAGTCGGTTGGTAATCAACTACATATTAGACTTTATTGAAAATATTAGCTATAATCATTTGAATATTATTCTCTAATTAATAATTATGTTTTCACACGAATCAGCCATACCCAATGAAAAGATACTTATAACATCTCACTAGCTTAAGAACGTATTAAATAACCTAACGAGTAAGGTTAGCCTCGGGCAGGAGGACAAAGCGGTCACGGTTTCCTTTGGAGTCGCGAATGTGCACACGGTGACGATCCGCATCGATGCACCCACCTTCAAATTCAAGCCTTCGCTCAGTCGCAGGCTCATGCTGTACACCGTAAAATAAAACACCTTGTAGCTCAGGGGTATGGGTGGCCGCAAACAGGGCTTGTGCCTGCTCGACAGTCACGATGTCGGGCAGGCGCTGTGTCTTGGGGGGCTTGATGAAATTGGGCATGACCCACAGGGCTTGCCCAGCACGTGCTGGGTGTAGAACTTGAAGCCATACAGATCGTGCTTGATCAAACTCCAGGAGCATGAATCCACCAGGGCGCTGAAGTAGTCGGTGAGTTGCGCTGGCGTCAAGTTGTCGATCTGGTGATCAAAGTATTTACCCATGCGCCGGATGGAGTGGCTATAGGCCTCGATGGTCTTGGGCTGCAAGCCTTTGAGTTTGAGATGTTTGATAAAGGTTTGGTAGTTCTGTTCGAAATCAGCCGAAGTGCTGGGATTCATACTGCTGTGTCCTTACGATATGTTGCAGATTCACCCCATCGGAGTTAACGGGGTGAAGGTGCAGATTAAATCGTGCCGACAGCGAAATGTTGAGGGCGACTAACTCCGCGTAGCGGCTTCGTCCGACCCGAACGATGATTTCAAGACGGGACCGTAGTTGGACACCTCGTATAGGCCACACCCTTACACACAAGTCAAAAAATCAATACAAATCAACAACTTACAAAAACTTGAATACTATAGAATTTATTGAATAAAATCCATGCAAATCAATGACTTAGACGAATTTATAATTTTCCTGATGCCACTTGTGTGTAACGATATGCGTATAGGCGGCGCGTATCAGAACTTCCAGTCCGTATGGCCAAAACCTGCTGGCTTCAGCCGGTAGTTGTTTAATTGTGTGTGAGTAAATATAGCAATAGAGACTAATTATGGTAATCCCTGTTTCACTTGGTTGGTCGGTTAATAATAATAACCGCGATCGCAAATTATATTTAGATTCTAGATTTCAATCTTTTCCCGATTTGGGTATAGCGTCTACCAATTTTTTCAACGGGAAGACTGTCTCGTTTGCTAATATTAAAAATTGCGTTTGCTCAAAACATGGTGTATTTAATTGTGAAAATGAGTTAATTCTAGAGGCAACAATACTAGGCTTGTACCCACGAATGCAATACACAAAAGAGGAAGAAGTCTACATCAGAGATGTTAACTCTTTGGAACGATCATATGAACTAAGTGAAACCATTGAGGAAGCCGCGTACTGCATGAATGCATGGGATCACAACTATCAACACTTTATTATTGAAACGCTACCGAAAATTCACCTTGCATATTTAAAAACGAACTGCGAAATCATTGTAACGGACAATGATTTTGTTCGCGAAATAGTTTCGACGGCCTATCCGAATAGGACCTTTCGATTTTTAAAACTGAACTCAATTGTCAAGGTTCGAAACCTTTATCTGCCTATGCCTGTTGCGCAAAACTTTGAGCAGGTTTTGCCATTGCAGATATTTGCTTTGCTTAATTTGCGTGAAAAATTAGCTTTTCCTACTCAGCAAACAACCGACAAAATGTATTTGGCACGGCTCAATGTTAAAGGCATGGCTGGCCAGTTTCGGCGAATGACGAATGATTCTGATGTGTTAGATTTTTTCAAACGAAATAACGTTGTAATCGACGACTTTTCCAACAAAACATTACCTGAAAAAGTAGAGCTTTCATCGCGTTTTAAATACATATATACCCCAATAGGGGCAAATTTAATTAATTTCATTTTTACACAGAATGAAATTAATTTATATGTTATCAGTCATCCATACTTTAATTCACATGCTTATTTCGTTGCTCTTTTTGAAGCGATGAGGCTTCCAATTAAATATCATGTAATTCCTGCGGGGATGGAAGCCTTTGGCGATGATAATTGGCTTGGGCAGCTCAACAGTCCTTATCGGGTCGACATGAATATTCTTGCTGCTCATTTTAATTTAAAAGAGGGTTAACATGGCTGTTATTATTTCAAATGAAGCAGTGAGTCTATTTATTTCTTATGGACCAGGCACTGGATCAACTGCGTTAGAGCAGCATTTACGAACCCACCAAAGTCATTTTAAAACAATGGGTCTTTGCATGGAGCATTTTCCTGCCGAGGAATTTGGAATTAATTCGAACGTCTCGCGACATATTTGTTATGCTGAATTTGTGGAGGTTTATGGGCGAAGTTGTAAATACGTTGCAACGGGCGTCAGAAATCCATTTTCATACTATTTTTCCGAATATAGGAGAATTTTAAAGAAATGGGTGTTGTTGCTGGACGACCCGCATTCCTGGATATTTAAGAAGGCATCTGACTCGACAAGAAAATTGGCGTTAGCTGCCAAGATGGCTATAGATTTTAATGCGTGGATGTACGCAATATTGGTTGAGGCGAAAGTAAAAGGCTATTTATCAATAAATGAAGATCACATGAATATGGCTACACATTTTATCAGAACAGAAAATATGAATGATAGCTTCGATATGTTGATGGAAGATGTATTTGGAGTGAAAGTAATAAAATACATTGGAAACTTCCCGATTGTTAATGCGACCATACGCGATAAAGATTACTCAGGAGAGATAGAATCGACTACTTTATATTTGGCGCTGGAAATTTTTGGTGATTACATGGGTAGATTTGGATATTCTTTCCAAGATAGCGGGTTGTCATGCAAAAGTTATCCTGATGTCGTGATTCAAAGTCAGCCGCCGAATGATAATCAGATCAACTCTAGTAAAACTAATAACTGGGTTTTGGGTGCTATTGATAGAGGGCGAAGCAATTCGACTTTGGGTTGTCAATCAGTGCCTCTTTTGCAGACGTTGACCGATCAGGTTAACCTAGTGCAAACGGCAGATGGCCCCATGCACATTTTCAAATCTGACCCGATTTTTGGCGTGGCGCTAAAGACCAGTGGTGCTTTCCATACTGACAAGGTCGACGAAGTGCTTGCCTTCCTAAAACAGCGCTTTGTGTTCACCCCCGATTTGTTCGTAGATATTGGTGCAAATATTGGCACGCACCTTGTGCATGCCTTGAAATGTGGAGGTTTTTTACGTGGACTGGCTTTTGAGCCCGATCCAAATAACTTTGCCGTGCTGACGCAAAACATTGCCGCTGCCGGGTTTGCCGACAAAGTGCAGGCATTTAAGCTTGCGCTGTCAGCGCGAAGCGGTTCTGCAACATTTGAACTGTGTGGCTCGAATTTTGGCGATCATCGTGTGCGCTCAGAGGGCGGAGCGCCGTTCGATTCATTTGGGGAAAGTCAACGCAAAGTTATTTCTGTGTTGACCGATACGGGCGATGATTTTTTTGGAGAGAATGGTCTGACTTTATCCTCAAAAACGCTCATGTGGGTAAATACGCAGGGGCACGATGGGCATATTTTTACAGGGTTTAGAAAGCTGTTTTCAAAAAGTGAAAAGCCCTTTCTAGTATGTGAGTTTTGGCCGTATGGGCTTGAACGGGCAGGAGGTAAGGAAATGTTTTATAATTTTTTGCGCAACTGCATCGTTTTTTACGATATCAGCCAAGAAAATTGGCAAGAAAAACCTGAAATTGATTTGGATAGGCTTGATGCAATGTACCAATCCATGCTTTCAGCTGCGCGGGATGGGTATTATCCACATACTGATATTTTATGTGTTATTTAACTTTTCAAGGTATATAGGTCTATGCGTGCTTTAATTTGTGGAATAGGTGGTCAGGATGGTGGTTATTTAGCCAAATTTCTTTTGGCTAAAGGATACGAGGTGTTTGGTACTTCGCGTGACATGTACTTAATGTCTGGACGTGGTCTCCATGTGCTGGGTATTGCAAATCAGGTGAAATTGCACTCCATGGCTATCAATGACTTTCGCAGTGTGCTGTCGGTGTTGGCAACTGTTAAGCCTGATGAGGTATACAACCTGGCCGGACAGAGTTCGGTGGGTTTGTCCTTTGATCAGCCAATGGAAACCATGGAGAGTATTGCCACCGGGACACTGAATTTGCTGGAGGCGATTCGTTTTCACAATCCAGATATTCGGTTTTACAACGCGGGCTCTAGTGAGTGTTTTGGTGATACCGGTGGGTTGCCCGCAGATGAGACAACGGCCTTCAGACCGCGCAGCCCGTATGCGGTAGCCAAGGCAACCGCGTTTTGGCAAGTAGCCAATTACCGGGATGCGTACAAGCTGCACGCTAGCAGTGGCATTTTATTTAACCATGAGTCTCCCATGCGCCCGGAGCGCTTTGTTACCCGCAAGATTGTGGCATCTGCTTGCCGCATTGCACAGGGTGCAAAAGAGCGGCTGACGCTGGGCGACATTCAAATCGAACGCGATTGGGGTTGGGCGCCAGATTATGTAGAGGCTATGTGGGCCATGACGCAGCAACCAGTCGGTGGTGACTATGTCGTGGCAACTGGGCGCACCGTGTCCTTGGCGTACTTTGTGAAGCGGGTTTTTGAAGAATTGGGGCTGAACTGGAAAGAACATACAGACACCGATCCCAAACTTTATCGTCCGTCAGAAATCAGGTCCAGCAAAGCTAACCCAGCGCGCACTAACGTTGTGCTGGATTGGAAGCACCGCTTTGACATAGACGATGTGGTGCGCGAGATGGTGAAATTTCAAATGGAGACCAAGCAATGACAAAGGTCGCGCTAATCACTGGCATCACGGGGCAAGATGGCTCCTATCTGGCGGAGTTTTTGCTCGATCAGGGTTACGAAGTACACGGCATCAAGCGCCGCGCATCCTTGTTCAACACCCAGCGTATCGACCATATATATGAAGACCCGCATATCGAACACCAGCGCTTTGTTTTGCACTATGGGGATCTGACGGATTCGTCCAATCTGACCCGCATTCTGCAAGAAGTGCAACCCGATGAGGTGTACAACCTTGGAGCGCAAAGCCACGTAGCAGTTAGTTTTGAAGCACCTGAGTACACGGCAGATGTAGACGCAATGGGCACACTGCGTTTGCTGGAAGCCATACGGTTTTTGGGGCTGACGAAGAAGACACGCTTTTACCAAGCTTCCACCAGCGAGTTGTATGGTCTGGTACAAGAAATACCCCAGAGAGAAACAACCCCCTTTTACCCTCGCAGTCCGTATGCCGTGGCCAAGCTCTATGCCTATTGGATTACTGTCAATTACCGCGAAGCCTATGGCATGTATGCCTGCAATGGCATTTTGTTCAACCACGAAAGTCCGCGCCGAGGCGAAACTTTTGTTACACGCAAAATCACCCGTGGCTTGGCAAACATCGCACAGGGCTTGGAAAAATGCTTGTACTTGGGTAACTTGGCTGCGCTGCGTGACTGGGGGCATGCCAAGGACTATGTGCGCATGCAATGGATGATGCTGCAGCAAGAGCGGCCGGATGACTTTGTGATTGCCACAGGCAAGCAATATACGGTGCGCCAATTTGTGGAGTGGTCCGCAGCAGAGTTGGGCGTCAGTCTGCGCTTTGTGGGTTCTGGGGTGGACGAAAAGGCGGTGGTTGCGGCGATTGACGGTGATAAAGCCCCTGCACTTAAGGTGGGTGATACCGTGGTGTCAGTAGATCCGCGTTACTTCCGTCCGACCGAAGTGGAAACCTTATTGGGTGACCCCACCAAAGCCAAAACCAAACTGGGCTGGGTGCCTGAGATCACGGTGCAGGAGATGTGTGCTGAAATGGTTGCTGCAGATCTGCGCGATGCTCAACGCTACGCACTTTTGAAAGTGCATGGACACGATGTATCGATAGCCAGGGAGAACGGGTAGTTTGTTCAATTAGGGTGACACTGAAAACACCGCATACTGCAACGCGCGTGATTGCCGATGCCATGCTGCAGCGTGAAGCATCCAGTTGGGCCAAAAGTCTGGGGGATTCTGACTTGAATACAGATATGGCCAGCAGGGTGACGACACGAGGCTTGCAGTATTCTTCGCAGTACCATGCCTATTTGCTGGAAGATTCGGCTGAATTTGCCGTTGCCGGGCTGCGCTACGCATGCAATTTTTATGTCTGTGGTAGCCGCGTTGATGACCTGAGTCGTTCGATCATGTTGGTCGGGGAGAAAGTGTTTTGAAAAGCGGTGATCTTTTGGCAGAATTGGCATGCGGCGAAGACAGCCGCAGGCAATTCAAGCGTGACGTGACCAATGCCGACATGCTGGCAGCGGAAATGTGCGCGTTTGCCAATACGGCTGGCGGGGTGTTGTACATCGGCGTTGGCGACTTGGGTGACGTGGTGGGGTTGTCGGGCGCAGATGCTGCGCGTATCAACCAGTTGCTATCGAATGCCGCGTCGCAGCATCTCAGGCCACCTATCAATCCGCTGTCACGCAATGTCATGACTGACCGTGGTTTGGTCATGGTGGTTGAAGTGGCAGAGGGGCTCAACCGGCCCTATGTCGACTTGCAGGGTCGCATCTGGGTCAAAAGCGGCGCTGATAAACGCCAGGTAACCGCTCGCGAAGAAATGCAACGTATGTTTCAGCAGGCGGGCTTGGTCTATGCCGACGAGGTGCCGGTGCGTGGTGCGGTTGTAGACGATATCGATGAAGGCGCTTTTGCGCGCTATTTCGAGCGCCGCTACCGCAAATCAGTGCAGACAACGGGCTTTACTTTGGCGCGACTGTTGCAAAACTTGAATCTTGCTCGGGACGGAGTCCCCAATCTTGCGGGGCTGCTGCTGTTTGGTACTACGCCACAAAACTTGCGGCCAGCGTTCCTGGTGAAGGCAGTGGCTTTCCCCGGAACGGTGTTGCACGATCAGCACTTTTTAGACAGTGAAGATTTGTCCGGGCGGCTGGACGAGGTTTACGAGCGTTGCATGGGATTTGTGCAGCGCAATCTGCACCATGTGCAAGCGACTGCCAGCTTTAATAGTCCGGGGCAACTTGAGATTCCGCTGGAGGTGTTTGAAGAGGTGCTGGTTAACGCGTTGGTGCACCGGGATTACTTTATCAGCGCGCCGGTTCGGTTGTTGATTTTTGTGGACAGAGTCGAGATCAGCAGCCCAGGGCATTTACCCAACCATCTCGACACTGAGCAGATTCGGTATGGCTTGTCCAACCTGCGTAACCCCGCTTTGGCTTCGCACGCTTTTCACATGCTGCCTTACCGTGGCCTGGGCAGCGGCATACCACGCGCTACGGCGGCATGGCCGGACCTGGAACTGATTGATGACAGGCGCGCAAACCAGTTCAAGGTCGTAGTGAAGCGCCCCCCCCAAGTCACCCCCCAAGTCACCCCCCAAGTCACCCCCCAAGTCAGACAACTGCTTCTTGCTATTTCCGGGGCGATGTCGCGGCTTGAATTGATGCATGCAATGGGGTTGAAAGATCGAAAAAGCTTTACACAGACTTATTTGCTACCGGCATTGCGTCAAAACGTGGTTGAAATGACATTACCCGACAAGCCACAAAGTAGCAATCAGCGTTACCGCATCACGGATATGGGCGTTCGGGCAGTGGAGAATGTTGCTGACCAGGAAAAGGAATGAAATTGAATCAAGGCTGACCCTGTGATCTGTTTGCCCGATTGCATGCGTCGGACTTTCGTATTTCGGCGCAGGTAATTGCCAACATTTTGCGCCGCGTCGGCGAATGATGCGGGGGAAAGGGAAAAGAGGTGGTGCTGACGCATATCGTTATCGATGACAAGGTGGTGGACCTATGAAGATTCTTGTTTGTTGTTTGATTGAAAAACCAGTAAAGAGAGGAGCGCCATCATGCAATGGTCAGACGTAATCCGGGATTCGTCATTACGCAACCTACCTTACAAGATTGAACTCAATGAATTTGGGAAGATAGTAATGAGTCCGGCATCCAACCATCATGCAATTCAACAAGCACGGCTCGTTCGTTTGCTGGCCGCAGTCTTTCTGGATGGTGAAATTGCAACCGAATGTTCCGTGGAAACGCGTCTTGGCGTCAAGGTTGCCGATGTTGCGTGGCTGTCGCCAGATTTTTTGCAAGAGTACGGAGAAATGACGCCATACCCCCAGGCTCCCGAGCTTTGTATTGAAATATCCTCCCCATCGAATTCCAGTAGGGAAATGGAAGAGAAAATTTCCCTGTATCTGGAGCACGGTGCGCAAGAGGTCTGGATCGTATCTGACGAGGGGGGCATTGCGATGTTCGGAAAAGAAGGCATGCGTGGTGTATCCGCTTTTAAAAATGTCGTAGGCACGCCTTCCATATCCATGCCTCAGTTCAAGATTCAGAAAAAGAGTCCGTGAATAGAAGTCGCTTCAGGGCAAGTTTGAGGGGGTGGCGAAGCCAATGGTCAGAGCCACCACTCTCACATCAGCGGTAGACGCCAACAAATCGGTCCAGGATGGCGGCGTGGTCCTCGAACAACTGGTCTTCCATGTGCGCCAGATCGGCAATCGGAATCCAGCGGGCTTCGAGCGCGTCGTCGGCACCCTTGACTTCGGGCAGGCGCACGGCGCCAAGGTCAAAATGAAAGGCCTGCGTCACGATGCGCGCACGCGGGCTGCGTTGCGGGTGGTCGAAGACGGCACTATTTTTCAGCGCCTGGCGCATCGTTGAATCCAAGGCCCTGAACCCGGTTTCCTCTTCCAACTCCCGCACGGCAGCACTGTAAAAACGCTCATTCTTGTCGACGAAACCGCCCGGCACAGCCCATTGACCATAACCGACTTCGCCACCCCGACGGACCAATAACACATGGCCATTGGCTTGCAGCAGGGCATCTGCTGTCAGATAGCAGTCGGCAGTCCAGCGTTTGCGGTAGGCAACGACCACCTGGTGTTCGCGCACGCGCTCGGCATAGGCGCCCAGGTGTGACCAGGCTTGCAGGTAATCCAGGACCGCCGGGTTGACGTAGGGTTGCAACACCGCCAGGCGTGCATCGGGAGCGGTTCCGTCAAAAAATACGTTGCGCAAGGCAGTGGCATCAATGTCGAATTCCTGCGCGACAGCGTGGCGTTGCCATTGCGGAAAATGGTCCAGGTAGTAACTGGTGTGGTCCTTTTTGAAGCCGACCAGGGTGATGGGGCCATCACGGTTTTGCGTCAGGACATCAATTCCGGCGCGCACGGCAGCGTTCCAGCGCAGATCGTCGTAGTAATCGCGCACCGGCAGAAAGCGCACGCGCTGGCGTTCCTGCGTGCTCAAGCCCGCCAGGATCATGGCTTGGCGCTCTTCGGCGTTGAAGGGGTTGTGCATGTTGCGCGCCTTGAACGCCGAGCCAATCACCACGATGACCTGCGCGGCGACCTTGAGTGCGGCAGTGAGCAGGGTTTCATGGCCTTTATGCCAGATTTGCCAGCGTCCGATGATGATGGCGGTGCTGGAGGCGGAAGGGTGTGTGTGTTGGTTCATGGCTGGCAATCGGGATGTGGATGGATGAACAGGCTCAAGCATAGTGCACGGCGGCAATCGGGACCTGGCGGCCACTGCCAAAGGCGCGGGCGCGCAGACGCAGCACGGGTGGTGCCTGGCGGCGCTTGTATTCATTGCGTGCCACCATCTGCTGTATGCGTGCCAGCAGTGCCCTGCCCTGGGCACTGGTCTGTAGCTCGGCCACCACTGCGCGTGCGTGTTCGCGCTCGGATGGCGGCAGGCGATTGCCTTCGATCAGGTGTTTGAGCACGTCGTCCAGTAGCTCGTAAGGTGGCAGGCTGTCGGTGTCTTTCTGGTTCGGCGCCAGTTCGGCGGAGGGGGGCTTGTCGATGATCGCCTGCGGGATCAGTTCGTACCCGGCGCTGGCGTTGAGGTGGCGGCACAGCGCGAATACCTCGGTTTTATACAGATCGCCAATCAGCCCCAGTCCGCCGTTGGTATCGCCATAGAGCGTGGCATAGCCGACCGACACTTCGGATTTGTTGCCGGTGGTCAGCAGCAAGTGGCCGAAGGCGTTGGAGTATTCCATCAAAATGGTGCCACGCACGCGCGCTTGCAGATTCTCCAGCGCAATTCCCGCAAGATTTTGGCCGAAGGTGGCGGCAAAAGAGGCTTCGTAGGCGCTGACCTGCGCGGCAATGGGGTGTTCCAGCAGCGTGATTCCCAGGTTGCGGCACAGCTGTACCGAGTCACTGACACTGCCGGTGCTGGAAAAGCGCGAGGGCATCGTGATGCCGACCACGTTGCCAGCTCCCAGCGCCTCGACCGCCAAAGCCAGTGTCAGCGCGGAGTCTATGCCGCCGGAAGAGCCAACGACCGCTTTACTGAAACCGCAGCGCCGGGCATAGTCACGCAGCCCCAGCACAATCTGCTGGCGGTAGAACTCCATCACCGGCAAGCCCTGGGGGTTGACAGGGTTGGTGCAGGGGGTGCCGTCGGTGCGTGCGAATGTGCGCGTCAGGGTATCAAAATCCAGCAGGCTCAGATCGGGTACAAAACGTTTTGCCTCAAATACCACCGTACCACGGGTGTCCACGGCAAAGGAGGCGCCGTCGTAGACCAGTTGGTCGTGTCCGCCGATCTGGTTCACGTAGAGCAGTGCCAGCCGATGGCGCGCGCAGGCGGCGCCAAACAGTGCGTGGCGTTGTTCGCGCTTGCCTACGTTGCTAGGGCTGGCATTGATGGTCACCACCAGGTCGGGGGCCCCATCGGCTAATCGCGTAAACGGGTTGACGGCATAGTCCAGACCGGCATCGTTCCAGCCATCTTCGCAAATCATGAAGCCTAGCTGGGCGTCGCCGACGCGCAGTATGCGCGCCACATCCGGGCCTGGCTCGAAATGGCGTCGCTCGTCAAAAACGCCGTAGGTCGGCAGCAGTTGCTTGAAATACTGCAGCAATATCGCAGCGTCCTGCACGGCCAGCAGCGCGTTGTGAAATGGTTTGCCCGGCCCCTGGCGGCGCATGGGCGCACCCACAATCCAGACCAGGTGCGGCGTTTCGCGCGTGGCCAGTTGCAATTCCTGCAAACCCATCTCCATGCGGCGCTGGAAATCTTCATCTTCCAGCAAGTCGCCGGGATAGTAGCCCGTGAGGCTCATTTCGGGAAACACCACGAGCTGGGCGTGTGCGTCGCGCGCCTGGCGCGCGCAGTGCAGCATCAGTGCGACGTTGGCGTGCATGTCGCCGATGGTGGGGTTGATCTGGGCAGAGGCAATACGCAGCATGGCCATGGCGTGTCACTCCGTAATCTTTAACGTGTTAGTCGTATTTGGCAAATACCTGGCGCAAGTAGGCCAGGAAGGTCTGGTCATCGCACAGCGTTTTGCCGGGCGAGTCGGATAGTTTTGCGGTAGGCTGGCCGTTGCACGTCACCAGCTTCATGACGATGTTCAAAGGCTGCAAGCCCGTGTCGTTGCTCAGGTTGGTGCCGATGCCAAAGCCGGTCGGGGCGCGGTCAGCAAAATGCTGGTGCAGGCGCAGCGCTGTGGGAATATCCAGTCCATCGGAGAAGACCAGGCGTTTGGTATGGGCATCGAGCCTGAGCCGGGCATAGTGGGCCAGTGCTTTTTCGCCCCATTCCACCGGATCGCCGCTGTCGTGGCGCAGGCCATCGAACAGCTTGGCAAAGTAGAGGTCAAAGTCGGCCAGAAAGGCGTCCATCCCGACCACATCGGTCAAGGCCACGCCCAGGTCCCCCCGGTACTCCTGCACCCAGCACTCCAGCGCCGCCTTTTGAAAGCCCTTGAGCTGAACGCCGACCGCCTGGAAGGTTTGCAAATACTCGTGTGCCATCGTGCCAATCGGTGTTAACCGATATTTTCTCGCCAGATGCACGTTCGACGTTCCCTTGAAATACTGCGGCACTTCGGCGGCCAGCGTGGCGACCATTTCGTCTTGCCAGGCAGCCGAAAAGCGCCGCCGCAGGCCAAAATCAAAAAACACAAACGGATGGCGCATCCGGTCCATATCGGCAGCAGACATGCGCAATAGTGCAATCTTGGCCTGCAAGCGTTGGCGCGCCTCACCCAGCAGGGCATCAACTCCGTGGATCGCGGCCAGGCGGCGGAAATAAAGCTCGTTGACAATCGCCAGCACCGGAATCTCAAAGCCCATGACATGCACCTGCGGCCCGGTGGCCGTCACGCACAGCGTCTCGCCGACGGTTGTCACCGTGATGAAACGGCGTTGAAACCGGAAGAGCCGCAAAAACTCGATGAAATCCGATTTGAGGAAGCGCAGGGTGCCCAGATAGGACAGCTCGTCGTCGGTGTGGCGCAGCGTGCACAGCGCGTCAAGCTGCTCTTGAACCGCATCCGCAAGCTCGGCCAGGGGGAAGGCGCTGCGGTTGCGGCAGACAAAGCGGTACTCGGCCCGGTTGGTCGGCATGGCATGCAGCATGGGTTGCAGCATGGTGAGCTTGTACAGATCGGTTTCCAGCAAGCTGGTGATGACCGGCTCAAAGGCGGTGGCTGTGTCCATAGCCGTCCTCGTTCAGTTGCCGGTAAACATATACATGGCTTGTTTTGTCGTCATGGTTTCCATGCCATGCTTGCGTATATGTTGCAAGAAATCCTGCGCCTGTTCCTCAAAGCCGGGGACGCTGCTCATGCAGTCGTGCAACAGCACCGTGCGCACGGATTGCCCGGCATTGAATACCGAAAGCAGATCGAGCACGGTTGCGCGCACACAATGGCTCAGTGCCTCACCTGCTATCAGCAAAAAACCGTAGGGGCCAGGGCTGACGCTCTTCACCAGCTCGGCGTTCCAGCTGGTGCGGGCATCGTCTGGAACCGGAACCTCGGCGCGCACGGCGCTGTATTGCTCGGTCATGGGGTTGAGTCCCTTGAGCACCTTGTTGGCAGCCGTTTGCGTGCGGACCTCCCAACGGGCCACGGATTTGGCCAGTTCTTCGGGCATGGCGTGGCCCCAGGTGCCCAGCACGCAGTGGGGCGGCCAGACCATCAGGGTGTATTTGCCGCCTTGCTCCAGCGCGTCCAGGTAGGCCAGCACCTGCGGCATCAGCGCAGCCGTGCGCGGCACAAACCGGCCCGCTTGCACGTCGGCGGCGCGGATTTGCGTGAAAGCCGGCACCTCGGCGCCCGTGTCGGTTTGCCAGAAACCGGGGCGCTCGATGGCTACCGTCGGGTGGGTATCCAAGGTGATGGTGATGCTGTCCAGGATGTGCTCGATCCGGGGGATGAAGTCTGCCAGACGCAAAAGATCGGCCTGGGCGCCAGGCACCGGCAACGCGGCACCTGGGACGTCACAGAAATCATTTTGCGGATCAATGATCAGGAGTTTGTTCATGGCTTGTCCTTGGATGGGAATGGGGCTTGGGTGACGCTCAGTATAGTGTACTTAGTTGCAAATTGCAATTAAGTAAGCCAGCGCACCATGGCGCTATGCTATTAGTAGCTGCACCCGCTTTTCCCACGGGGTATAGAAGCTGATTTGATGCCTGATTTGAGGCCAAATCGAGGCTAAAAACGTGCCAGGAAGGCTTACGGGGAGCGTTTAGACCGCAGTTTTTGCATTTGTAATATCACGGGTGATATGAATATTCGACAAATCAAACTTAATCTGTAAAAACTGCTGTCGCTGGTGATAGCATTCAGGACATGGGTGGACTTGTAATTGATACCAACGTGTTTGTTTCCGCGCTGCGAAGCGCTGATGGCGCGTCGCGGGCAGTGATTCGGCGCTGTTTGCAGGGGCATTACGCGCCCTGCATGTCGCTGGCACTGTTTGCCGAGTACCGTGATGTCATGGGACGCGACCTGCTGTTTGTTGATTCTCCCCTGACCGCAGGCGAACGGCTGGAGCTGTTTCACGCCTTCGTCGCGGTGTGCCGACTGAGCGAGATTTATTATTTGTGGCGGCCCAATCTGCGCGATGAAGCGGATAACCATGTAGTGGAGCTCGCAGTGGCTGCCGGTGCCCAGGTGATCGTTACCCACAACCGTGCAGACTTTGTTGGCGCGGAGTTGAATTTCCCCGAGCTGCGCATCCTTACGCCAGCCGAACTACTGAAGGAGGCTTGATATGTCCGTAGTTACCTTGCGCATTCCAGACGAAAAACATTTGCGGCTCAAGCAGTTGGCGGCTAGCCGCAACACCAGCGTCAACCGCCTGTTTGACGAGTTGGCCACTACCGCGTTGGTGCAGCACGACCTGAGCGTGCAGTTTCGGGCAGCGGCCCAGTCCGGCGACCCCGCGCGTGGGCTGGCGCTGCTGGATAAGCTGGACGCACACTTTGGTACGTAGGCTTGCAGGTACATCAATAGCTATTGTTTAAATAGCTGCACCCGCTTGTCCCACGGGGTATAGAAGCTAATTTGATGCCTGATTTGAGGCCAAATCGAGGCTAAAAACGTGCCAGGGAGGCTTACGGGGAGCGTTTAGACCGCAGTTTTTGCATTTGTAATATCATCGGTGATATGAAACCTCAGCGTGTAGTGTTGGATACCAATGTACTGATGGCGGCGGCGCGTAGCCGCAACGGTGCAGCGTTTGCGTTGCTGGGTGCTTTGCGCGCCAATCAGTTTTGCATGTTGGCTTCGGTTCCGCTGTTCCTGGAATACGAAGCGGCGTTGAAGCAGCCCGAGCGGTTGGCCCAGGGCGAGCGCAGTGCGGCCAGCGTGGATGCCTTTCTGGATGCCCTGGCGCTACGGCTCGAGCCGGTTCATCTGTATTACCTCTGGCGCCCACAACTGCGTGACGCAGCGGACGAAATGGTGCTGGAGACGGCACTCAACGGACGAGCTGGGGCGCTGGTGACTCTTAATGGGGGTGACTTTGATGCCGCCAGGAAATTCGCGCTGCCGGTGCTCACCCCGGTGGAGTTTTTGCAACAGTTAACCCACGAGGAAATGTGATGTCCAACTACGCTTTGCGGGTGCCTGAGTCGCTGCTTGCCTACGCCCGCCTGGTAGCGGCGGAGGAAAAAGTGTCGATGAACCAGTTTTTTGTGACCGCCATTGCCGAAAAAGTTTCGGCTTTGAAAACCGAGTCGTATTTCAAGGAGCGTGCAGCGCGCGGTGATCTGGCTGGTTTTGATGCTTGGCTTGCCGCAAGTCCCGATGTGCCACCCACGCCGGGTGACGAACCGGCGTGAGTGGATGGGGCGCTACAGGCTGAACGTGGCCGGGCGCAAGCTGGTGGGCGCCAGATAGGTTTGCAGATATGCGTCGAACGTTTGTGACTCTGCGGCTTCTATCTTGCGCTGCTGCTCCAGGGACATGCGTGCCAATGCCTGAAAACGTGCCTGCACGTCCGGCAAAAGCACCTGGTCGAGGGTGGCTTTTTTTGTTGCCAGCGATTGCGCCAACGTAAAGGCCGCGAAGGAGTTATTGAAACTGGAGCACATGGCGTCCAATACCCGCGCGGAGGGCAGCGTTTCGGGGTTTTGCAGCGCGCGTTGCGCCGATTGCACGGCCAGGCTATAGCCTGTGTCGGTGGCCACGGCATCAAGCTGCTGGGCAATGGGCATGAGTTGCTCCAGCAGTTCAAGTCCCCAGTCCTGGAGCGCGATGGAGCGGGTGCCGCGTTCCAGCTGCAATCCGGGTTCGCGTCCGCGCTCGGCCGTGCGGTGCTGGTTGCGTGCCAGTGCGGCGTTTTCCTCGGGCGTGTCGGGAGGGCTGTCGGATAGCAGGCAGTGCAGCAGGAATACGTCCAGAAAACGCATGATCTGGCTGGAGATGCCCACCGGCTCGAATGGGTCGAGGTCCATCAGCCGGACTTCAACGTATTCCACCCCGCGTTCGCGCAGCGCGTGCAGGGGCCGTTCGCTGGGCCGCAGCACCCGTTTGGGACGGATCGTTCCATAAAACTCGTTTTCGATTTGCAGCAGGCTGGTGGACAGTTGGCGGTAAGTGCCATCTGGTGCCCGTACACCAATTGCCGCATACGCCGGGTAGGGCTGCGTCAAGGCGTCTTGCAAGGCGCTGGCGTAGTTGTCCAGGCTGTTGTAACTCACGGCCAGCGAGGCCTGGGCATCGCTTTGGTAACCCAGTCGGCCCATGCGCAAGGAAGTGGCATAGGGAAGGTACAGAGTGTCCTGGCTGAGTTTTTGCAGCGGGTGGGGACGATCATCAACGAAACAGGAACACACCGCCGGGGAGGCGCCAAAGAGATACAACAACAAAAACGCATGGCGGCGGAAATTGCGAATCAGTCCGAAATACGCTGCGTTGCCGAGATCGGGCAGTGACCAGTTGTAGTGGATGCCGGATATGGTCTGCATGCGCCGGCCATAACGGTGCCCCAAACCCATGCGGTAGACCGTTTTTATCTGCCCGGAGTTGGATGTGCCGTATTGGCCCAGTGGGATGGCGTCATCCTGGGGCAACAAGCATGGCATGCTGGATACCCACAGCATTTCCTCGCCCAGTGCGTGCAGGGTGAATTGCTGGATGTGCTCCAGCTCGGTCTGGCAGGACTGTGCATCGGCGTGTACCCCCGTGATCAGCTCCAGTTGCGATTCGCTGAAATCGGTGGTGATGTGGGGGTGGGTCAAGGCAGAACCCAAGTCCGATGGGTGGGGTGAAGTGGCCAGGGCGCCCGATTGCAGGACACGCAAGCTTTCTTTTTCCAGGCCGCGCCGCATGCTACGAACGCGCGACGGGGAGAGAAAGTCCTGAACCTTGGGAAGAGTTGTCATGGAGCCAGAGAGGCGGGAAAGCAAGACGGCGAAGCGTTGGGATGCGCTTCGCCGCCAAAAACCTGTGGTGCCCGGAAGAAGACTCGAACTTCCACGGCCTTTCAGCCGCCAGCACCTGAAGCTGGTGCGTCTACCAATTTCGCCATCCGGGCAACGGCGCGCAGTGTACAACATATTTCGACATATTTCGGGAAGTGTCTGAAAGTTGTTTTTCAGTTTGTGGTGCGTGGTGCCCTGAGCTTGAGCCGGATGGATTCAACCTCCCAGCCTTTTGTGCGCAAATGGGCCTGCAATGCGGGCAGCAGTTGGCGGATTTTTGTCATGGCGGCTGCGTTGTCCAGGAGCAGACACCAGGTCGTGCCATCAATGGGTCCGGCATGTACCGCTGGCCGCAGCGCTGTGGGTATGAGGGGCTGAATGGATTGCAAGCGGGCGGACGACTCCATGACCAGCTCGCTCAGGCGTGCCAGCGTGGGAGAGCCCTGCGCAGCCTGCATGAGTGTGAAGGAGTGCCTGGGCATAATGTGCGAAGGTATTTTTTATCGACAGTGGATTATCACGGATGCATGCCCGAGTTTCGATCCGGTTGCCTACTCAACGGTAGAATCCACTTTTTTGATTTTGCCGGTGTTATGCAATATCAGCTCCTGGCGATTGCGTGTCATCAAAAACATCCCCAACCGGACTAGAAAAAGGACTGGGCTGCTCTGTGAACCCGTGGTGGGCCCAGGCCAGTCCTTCAATGTATGGCTAAAAATTTTCTTACCAGAATCTTCGGTAGTCGCAATGACCGTTTGCTCAAACAGTATCGTACTGTGGTGGCACGCATCAACGCGCTTGAGCCCCAGCTTGAACAATTGACGGACGATGCCTTGCGTGGCAAGACGCAGGAATTCAAGGACCGTATCGCCAAGGGGGAGACGCTCGATGCCCTGCTGCCTGAAGCGTTTGCGGTGGTGCGCGAAGGGTGCAAGCGCGTGATGAAAATGCGCCACTTTGACGTGCAGTTGCTCGGTGGCATGGCGCTGCATTACGGAAAGATTTCCGAAATGGGCACGGGCGAGGGCAAAACGCTGACGGCCACGCTGCCGGTGTACCTCAATGCCCTGACTGGCAAGGGCGTGCACGTGGTGACGGTCAATGACTACCTGGCTGGCCGTGATGCACAGTGGATGGGGCGGCTCTACAACTTTCTGGGCCTGACGGTGGGGGTGAATCTGCCACAGATGCCGCGCGAAGAAAAGCAAGCCGCCTACCGTTCGGACATTACCTACGGCACCAACAATGAATACGGCTTTGACTACCTGCGCGACAACATGGTCTACGAGGTGGCGGACCGTGTGCAGCGCGGTTTGAACTACGCCATCGTGGACGAGGTGGATTCGATCCTGATTGACGAGGCGCGCACACCGCTCATCATCAGTGGCCAGGCCGAAGACCATACGGAGTTGTATCTGGCGATCAACAAGGTCGCACCGCAGTTGCAGCGCCAGGAAGGAGAGGCCGATCCCCACACCGGAGAAGGTATCACCAAGCCGGGGGATTTCACGCTGGATGAGAAAAACCACCAGGTATTCCTGACGGAGCAGGGGCACGAAACTGCGGAACAGATTTTTGCCGAGATGGGTTTGCTCCCGGCGGGCGCTTCGCTTTACGATCCGGCCAATATCACCCTGATGCACCATCTGAACGCCGCCCTGCGCGCCAATAATCTGTACCACCGCGACCAGCACTATGTGGTACAGGATGGTGAAATCATCATCGTCGATGAGTTCACGGGGCGCTTGATGACCGGGCGCCGCTGGAGCGATGGGCTGCACCAGGCGGTGGAGGCCAAGGAAGGCGTGTCCATCCAGGCCGAGAACCAGACACTGGCATCCATCACCTTCCAGAATTATTTCCGCCTGTACGCCAAGCTGGCGGGCATGACGGGTACTGCGGATACCGAAGCCTATGAATTCCAGGAAATTTACGGGCTGGAGACCATCGTCATTCCGCCCAACCGGCTGAGTCGGCGCGAAGACCAGCTGGATCGGGTGTACAAATCCACGCGGGAAAAATACGAAGCGGCAATCCAGGACATTCGCAGTTGTTACGAGCGTGGACAGCCCGTACTGGTGGGTACCACGTCGATTGAAAACTCGGAATTGATTTCCCAGCTGCTGAACAAGGCAGGTTTGCCGCACCAGGTGCTCAATGCCAAGCAGCATGCGCGCGAAGCCGACATTGTGGCGCAGGCAGGAAGGCTCAAGATGATCACCATCGCCACCAACATGGCCGGGCGTGGTACCGACATTGTTCTGGGCGGAAGCATCGCCAAAACCATTGAAGCCATCGAAACGGATGAGACCTTGGCGCCCGACGCCAAGCGCCAACAGATCGAGGCACTGCAAAAGCAGTGGAAACAGGACCACGAACAGGTCACCGCACTGGGCGGCTTGCGCATCATCGCCACCGAGCGCCATGAGTCGCGGCGCATTGACAACCAGTTGCGTGGCCGCTCCGGTCGCCAGGGAGACCCAGGGTCTTCGCGTTTCTATTTGAGCCTGGATGATCCCCTGATGCGCATTTTTGCCGGTGACCGGGTAAAAGCCATCATGGACCGCCTGAAAATGCCCGACGGCGAGGCCATTGAAGCCAGCATTGTGACGCGCAGCATCGAAAGCGCCCAGCGCAAGGTGGAAGCGCGCAATTTCGATATGCGCAAGCAATTGCTGGAATACGACGATGTTTCCAACGACCAGCGCAAGGTGATTTACCAACAGCGCAATGCGATTCTTGACGCCAAGGAGCTGACGGCCCAGATCGCTTCCCTGCGCGAGGGGTGTTTTGAAGACCTGGTGCGCCAGTACATCCCCGTCGAGTCGGTCGAAGAGCAGTGGGACCTTGCGGGTTTGCAGAAAGTGCTGGCGGATGAGTGGCAGATCAGCTGCGATCTGGTGCGCCAGGTGCAAGAAGCAGAGGCCATCACCGATCTGGAACTGCTGCACACCGTACAGCAGGCCGCACACGCAGCGTTCAATGCCAAGGTGGAGCGCGTCGGCCTGGAGAGCTTTACCCAGTTTGAGCGCATGGTGTTGCTGCAAAGCCTGGATGTGCATTGGCGCGACCATCTGAGTGCGCTGGACTATCTGCGCCAGGGCATTCACCTGCGCGGCTATGCACAAAAGCAGCCCAAGCAGGAATACAAGCGCGAAGCGTTTGAGCTATTCGGCCAATTGCTGGATTCGGTCAAGAACGAGGTCACCAGGATTTTGATGACCGTGGTGATTCGTTCCAACGAGCAATTGGAGGAAGCTGCACAGGATATGGAAAATCGTGGCGAGCACATCGCCAATGTGACTTACAGCGCGCCCACTGAGACCGGCGAGGTGCAGACCACGGCGGAAACCGACCGCTTGCGCGGAGCTGCGCTGCCGTCCGTGGGAGCGGTCATCTCTGCCACCACACAGGTTCCCAGAGTGGGTCGCAACGACCCCTGCCCTTGCGGCAGTGGCAAGAAATACAAGCAGTGCCACGGAAAACTGGCCTGAGCGTTCCAAACGCATAGCTGAGAGAAAACGATGCCTGTCAATTTACCCCTTCCCGATCCCGCAACGCTGTTTCCGGTGGCGGGTCTGCGCATTGGTGTTACTGAAGCGGGTGTGCGCAAACCCGACCGCAAGGATGTGACCGTCATGTTGATTGATGCCGGTGCATCGGTTGCCGGTGTATTCACGCGCAACCGCTTTTGCGCAGCACCCGTGCAAATCTGCCGCGAGCATCTGGCAATGGCCAAGGACATGCGTGCGCTGGTGATCAACACCGGCAATGCCAACGCCGGTACCGGCGCCGATGGCTTGGCCCGCGCACGTGCCGTTTGCCAGACACTGGCCCAGCGGCTGGGCGTGGGTGTGGAACAGGTCTTGCCTTTTTCCACGGGCGTCATCATGGAGCCTTTGCCGAGCGAGCGCATTGAAGCCGGTCTGCCTGCGGCCATTGCCGACGCCAAAGCTGACAACTGGCTGCGCGCTGCCGAAGGCATCATGACCACCGATACCCAGCCCAAAGCCTTTGGCGCGCAGATTGTGATTGGCGGCAAGCCGGTGCACATCACGGGCATCAGCAAGGGCGCGGGCATGATCCGGCCCAATATGGCGACCATGCTGGGTTTCATTGCCACCGATGCCTGTGTGGCCCAGGGCGTGATGCAGCAACTGGCGCTGGAGCTGGCCGAAGCATCCTTCAACCGCGTGACGGTGGATGGCGACACCTCGACCAACGATTCCCAGATCGTGATCGCCACCAACAAAGCAGGCCATGCGGTGATTGATACGCTGGACAGCCCGGATGGGCAATTGTTGAAAACCGCCATGCTGGGTGTGGCGCGCAATCTGGCGCAGGCCATTGTGCGCGACGGCGAGGGCGCCACCAAATTCATCACTATCACGGTGGAAGGCGGGTGCGATACCGCCGAGTGCCTCCAGGCGGCCTATGCCATCGCGCATTCGCCTTTGGTCAAAACCGCTTTTTTTGCCAGCGATCCCAATCTGGGGCGTATTCTGGCTGCCGTGGGCTATGCGGGCATTGGCGATCTGGATCAGGAGCGCATCGAGCTGTTTCTGGATGATGTGCACGTCGTCACGCAAGGTGGGCGCAATCCTGCGTACCGTGAGGAAGATGGCCAGCGCGTCATGCGCCAAAGCGAAATCACGGTGCGCGTCGCCTTGGGCCGTGGTAGCGCCAGCGATACGGTCTGGACCTGTGACCTGAGCCACGATTACGTGACCATCAACGCCGACTACCGCTCCTGATACCGTGCCTGAAGCCATGCAGGAGCGTATGCAGCAGTTTCTGGCGCGCGCCGAGCGCCTGATGGAGCGCATCGAAGCCGCTTTGCCGCACGGATTGGAGCAGCCGGACTGGAGCCGCTCCATTGCGTTTCGCTACCGCCGGGGCCGCCATGGTCATGGTCAGGGTGTCATTGCTCCGATACTGCACGTTGGTGCCATGGGTCTGGATGATCTGAAGGAAATCGATTCCCAGAAAGAAAAAATCCAGCGCAACACCGCGCAGTTTGTCCAGGGTCTGCCGGCCAACAATGTCTTGCTCACCGGGGCACGCGGCACCGGCAAGTCGTCGCTGATTCGTGCCTGTTTGCACGCCTACGCGGAGCAAGGTTTGCGTTTGATCGAGGTGGACAAGGACGATCTGGTGGATTTGCCCGACATTGTGGACCTGGTGGCGGACAGGCGTGAGAAATTCATTGTTTTTTGCGACGATCTGGGTTTCGAGCAGGGTGAGCCCGGCTACAAGGCACTCAAGTCCGTGCTGGATGGCTCGGTGGCGGTGGCCAGCCCCAATGTGTTGATTTATGCCACCAGCAACCGCCGCCATCTCTTGCCTGAATACATGGCGGAAAACCTCAGCTACACGCACAACGCCGATGGCGAAGTGCATCCCGGCGAAGGGGTCGAGGAGAAAGTTTCCCTGTCCGAGCGTTTTGGCCTGTGGGTGAGTTTTTACCCGTTCAACCAGAACGAGTACCTGCGCATCGTGGCGCAGTGGTTGAATGCTTTCGGTATCGCCCCCGCCTTGATCGAGGCTGCGCGTCCCGAGGCGCTGGTGTGGGCGCTGGAGCGTGGCTCGCGCAGTGGCCGGGTGGCCTGGCAGTTCGCGCGCGATTTCGCCGGGCGCCACGCGCCATGAAGCGCCAGATTCTGGTGGCCGATGCCAGCGCCCCGAGGTTCGAGGCGCACAGCCGCAACGTGGTCGATGTGGCCGTCGGGGTTCTGGTGCGCGCCGATGGCCGTTTTTTATTGACCTCGCGCCCAGAGGGCAAGCCTTACGCGGGCTATTGGGAGTTTCCCGGTGGCAAGCTGGAAGCGGGTGAAAGCGTGGAACAGGCTCTGGCGCGCGAACTGCACGAAGAAATCGGACTCGACATCACCACCCCGCAGCGCTGGCGCGAGCAGATGGTGGACTACCCCCACGCGCTGGTGCGGCTGCATTTTTGCAAGGTGTTTTCCTGGTCCGGCGTCTTGCAGATGCGCGAGCAGCAATCCTTTGCCTGGGAGCAGCTGCCGGTGCAGGTGCAGCCGGTATTGCCAGGGGCATTGCCCGTGCTGCAGTGGCTGGCGGAAGAAGCCGCTGCACAATGAAGTTTTGGGTTTCCCACTGAAAGCGGAACATAAAGCGCTCCTTATACAATAGCTGTACCCGCTTACCCCATAAGACTTACAGCCCGATTTGCCATGCAAAAACACCCAAAAACGGCCCGTTTTGATGCCTAATGGCGGTTGCTGCCATCGCCCTGCCCCGTTTTGAAGGGCAAAATTCAAGGCAAATATGGCTGTATACCTTATGCAGCAAGCGGGTGAAGCTATGTATTTTGCAGTAAATGGATGCCGCACCCCTTGCGTTACCATCACAGCCATGCAGCACGAAACCGACACCCCTACCACCAGCGCCGCCACGGATGACTACGACAGCCCCTGGAAAGACATGCTGGAGCATGCTTTCCCGGAATTTATGGCGTACTACTTTCCCGACCTATACGCCCAGATCGACTGGAGCCAGGGTTTTGAATTCAAGAACACCGAGCTGCGCCAGGTGGTGCGCGATGCCGAGCTGGGCAAACGCTTTGCCGACTGCCTGGTGCGCGTGACCCTCAAAAGCGGCGGTGAACGCTGGATTTACACCCATGTCGAAGTCCAGGGCCAGCGCGATGGCAGCCTTCCCAAGCGCGTATTCACCTACAACTACCGCATCTACGACCGCTTCGACTGTCCCGTTGCCAGCCTGGTGATTCTGGCTGACGAGAGTCCAAACTGGAGACCCAGCGAGTTTGGCTTTGAGGCACTGGGGTGCCAGATGGGCATTCGTTTTCCGGTTGCCAAACTGATGGACTACGCCGGGCGTGAGGCCGAGTTGCAGGAGGATCCGAACCCGTTCGCACTGGTGACACTGGCGCATCTGCAAACCCAGGCCACCCGGCACAATCCACAAGCGCGGTTCGATGCCAAGTGGAAGCTGGTGCAACTGCTCTACCGCCGGGGCTGGGACAAGCAGCGCATCATCGACTTGTTTTTTGTCATCGACTGGATGATGCGGCTGCCTGAGTACCTAGCCGATCAGCTATGGCAGAATGTCGAGACGATAGAGCAGGAGAAAAGAGTGGCATACGTATCCAGCATCGAGCGCATCGGCATTAAAAAAGGCATGCAGCAGGGCATCCAGCAGGGGCGGCAAGAAGGCATACAGCAGGGCATGCAGCAGGGCGAAGCCCTGGCCTTGCAAAAACTGTTGGTCCGGCGTTTTGGCGCCCTGCCAGCCAGTGCCGTGGAGCAAATTGCCAATGCCCGCGCGGAGCTGCTGGAAGTCTGGCTGGATCGGGTATTGGATGCGGCTTCCCTGGAAGAAGTTTTCCACGAAGCCCGGCACTAAAGGCGAACCGGGCTGATATCGCTACCCCTTCAATAGCTGTACCCGCACGTCATACGGGGCTTACAGCCCGATTTGCCATGTAAAAATACCCGAAAATGGCTAGTTTTACCCCTCATGGCGGTTGCTGGCATCGCCTTGACCCGTTTTGAAGGGCAAAATTCAAGGCAAATATGGCTGTACGCCTTATGGGATAAGCGGGAGCAGCTATGTTTTTTGCAGATATAGCGCCACAGACAGCTTCCCATGTAAAGCAAGGCAGCACGCTTGGCACTTTGTGGGGAAGCCAGGTTGTACCGTTGCTTCAGTTTTTCCCGCGCCGCTGGGCCTGCTCCAGGGCTAGCGCCTCTTTCCTGAGCTGGCGCTCGGCATCCAGTTTTTTGCCCTCTGCCAGCCAGCGCGCAAATTCATCCGGGGTTTCGAGTGTGATGCGTCCGATGACCGCCTGGCGGAAATCCTTGAGCACCATCTCGGCAGCTTTTTGCAGGTTGACGCAGCCACCGCTTTGCAAGGCACCGCGCGCGTGGCCAATGGTTTCCAGCAGCTGGTCCTCGCTCTGGGTGGCCACTGTGGCTGCCTCCAGTGCGTAGCGTGCTGCCAGTTCAGCGGTGTAGTGCTGGCGCAGATAGGCCAGCAATTCCAGCACGACTTCCTGTTCGTCAAACGCATTGCGGCCCACGGCGCCGCTGGCTGCCAGGTTGTAGCCACTTTGGGCGACGATGATGCGTGGCCACAGCACGCCAGGTGTGTCGAACAGGTAAAAACCATCTTGCAGCACAATGCGCTGCTCCTGTTTGGTGATGCCGGCTTCATCACCCGTTGCCGTGGCGCGCTGGCCCTTGAGGGTGTTGATCAAGGTCGATTTGCCCACGTTGGGGATGCCGCAAATCAGCACCCGCATGGGTTTACTCATGCGGCCCCGGTGGGGTGCCAGCTCGAAACAGGCGGCAATCAGGCGTTTGGCTGGTGTTGCCATGCTGGCATCCAGCTCCAGTGCGCGCGTGCCCGGCAAAGCGTTGTAGTGCGCCAGCCACAGCGCGGTGCGCACGGGGTCAGCCAAGTCCTGCTTGTTCAAAATCTTGAGCGCCGGTTTGTCCTTGGTAAGCTGCGCCAGCAAGGGATTGGCGCTGGAGCCAGGCAGGCGCGCATCCAGCAGCTCGATCACCACGTCCACGCCCTTGACACGCTCGGCAATCGCCTGGCGCGTCAGGTGCATGTGGCCGGGGAACCACTGAATGCCCATACTGTTCTTTACGTCAGACCGCAGCCAGCGACTGCTCCAAGTCGGCGATCAGGTCATCAATGTGCTCGATACCGATGGACAATCGCACCATGTCAGGCTTGACACCTGCTTTTTCCAGCTCGGCAGCATTGAGCTGGCGGTGCGTGGTGCTGGCCGGGTGGCAGGCCAGGGATTTCGCGTCGCCAATGTTGACCAGCCGTGTGAAGAGTTGCAGCGCATCCTGAAAACGTGCGCCGGCTTGAAGGCTGTCAGCCGCCTTGAGGCCAAAACTGATGATGCCCGAAGCGCGCCCATCCATGTATTTTTGTACCAGCGCATGGTCAGGATGGTCGGGCAAGCCCGCGTAGTTGATCCAGCTCACCTTGGGGTGGTTTTGCAGATAGCGCGCCACCTTGACGGCATTGGTGCAGATGCGGTCCATGCGCAAGGCCAGGGTTTCAATGCCTTGCAAAATCTGGAAAGCGTTCATCGGCGAGAGCGCAGCACCCATATTGCGCAGCGGTACCACGCGCGCGCGGCCAATGTAGGCGGCAGCGCCCAGCGCTTCGGTATAGACCACGCCGTGGTAGCTCACATCCGGCTCGTTCAGGCGTTTGAAGCGTTCCTTGTGCTCGCCCCAAGGGAATTTGCCCGAATCGACGATCACACCACCGATGCTGGTACCGTGGCCCCCTAAGTATTTGGTCAGCGAATGCACCACGATGTCGGCGCCATGCTCAAACGGACGGCACAAGTAGGGGCTGGGCACCGTGTTGTCCACAATCAGCGGTATGCCATGCGCGTGTGCCACGGCAGCCAGCGCGGCCAGATCGGTCACATTGCCCAGCGGATTACCAACCGATTCGCAAAAAATAGCCTTGGTGCGCGCATCAATCAGCGGCGCAAACGACTCCGGGTTGGCAGCGTCGGCAAAACGCGCAGAAATACCCATTTGCGGCAAGGTATGGGCAAAGAGGTTGTACGTGCCGCCATACAGCGTGGAGCTGGACACGATGTTGTCGCCGGACTCGGCAATGGTCTGGATCGCATAGGTGATGGCCGCCATGCCGGAAGCCACGGCCAGCGCGCCAATGCCGCCTTCCAGCGCGGCCAGACGCGCTTCCAGCACGCCATTGGTCGGATTCATGATGCGGCTGTAGATGTTGCCTGCTACCTTGAGGTCGAACAGATCGGCGCCGTGTTGCGTGTTGTCAAAGGCGTAGGCCACGGTCTGGTAGATCGGCACGGCAACGGCCTTGGTGGTGGGGTCCGGGGTATAGCCGCCATGCACGGCAATGGTTTCGATTTTCATGAACAAGGATTCCTTGAATGGGGAGCGAAGAGGCTGCGTATTGTCGGGCAGTTTGCGCGCGGCCTAGATGCAAACCCCTAGGAAAAAATCAGGAAATAAGGTGTTCACACTAGGGCGAACCCAGAGAATTCAGCCCGGCAACCACGCTTTCAATTTTTACCGGAGAATTCTTCATGGCTGAACAAAAACTGACAACTCTGACCAATGAGTTGATCGAATCGTATGGCAAAACCGCCAAAAATGTGATCAACGCCTACCGCGTTGGCAACGAACGCATCATGCTCTTTGTGGACCAGAGTTTCGTCGCAGCGCTGGACATGGCTGGCCCGCGTCTGAGCGACAAGGCGCGTACCGACGCCGTTGCTGCCGAGAAGAAGCTGACCGCTTATTTCGCCAAGAGTGTCGAAAAGACTTCTGACAACGCCAATCTGGTGATCGACAAGGCCGTGGAACTGGTGGAAAAGAGCCTGGAACAAGTTGCAGCCAATGCAGAGCGTTTTGAGCAATCAACCGGCGTCACCGCCCTGAGTGCCCTTGCGAGCGCTGCCGTGCCCGTAGCCCAGGCTGCAACCAAGGCAGCTGTCAAACTCGAAAGCCAATCCAGCGTGTTGGCCGACAAGATTGCCGGCAAGAAGCCCAAGGCCAAGACGGCTGCCGCCAAGCGCCCGGTTGCCAAGAAGGTGGTGCGTGCACGTGCCGCCACCACCACCACCGTCGAACAGTAAGCCCAGTGATCCGCCAATAAACCAATCACGGCAAAGACCTGCGTCAATGCCGTGATCTGGTGGGCTTTCGCACGGTACCAAGGCCGCGTCAGCCTTGGTTCCTCCTTCAAGGCAGTCTCTTTCCCCCTTTCGGATGCGCAAACACCCACAGGTTTGTGGTTTTTTTGTTTACACTCCGCACTGGTTGCCGAAAGCTGAAATCATTCTCAGTCCCGGCAGCACCCCTTCATCCATCGAAGTCGGGGCTTACAGCCACTTGCCTGCTTGCATCGTTGAAAGAGACTATGAGACAATTTTTTTTCCGCCTCGGCGTCCTTGCCGCTGTGTCATCCCTTTTCTTGCTGCCTGCACAGGGGATTGCCAAACCACATGCATCTTCCAGACACCACAAACAGATCAGCAAACCCGTCAGCAAACAAGCCAGTAAACAGATTGGTAAACAAGTCAGCAAACAACAGGTCCGGGCCACACGCATCAAACATGCTATTGCACCCAAAAAAGTGAAGGTGGCGCACAAACCTGCCCCACCACCGGTTGCGGTCATCCCTCCCAAGCCTTCCTATGGACAACTCGCCGGCTTGCATACGGCACCGGATGCCCTGGCCCTGAAGTCCAGCGTTGCTTTTGTCGTTGATCAGGATACCCACGAGGTACTGCTGAAGAAAAACGAATCGGCTGTTCTCCCGATTGCTTCCATCACCAAGCTGATGACCGGACTGCTGATCAGTGAAGCCAGGCTGCCGATGAACGAGATGATCACCATCACCCAGGAGGACGTGGATACCGAAAAGGGTAGCACCTCCCGATTGCGAGTCGGAACCGAACTGAGCCGGGGCGAGTTGCTCCATCTGGCGTTGATGGCCAGCGAAAACCGCGCGGCCCATGCCTTGGGACGCACCTATCCCGGTGGGATGCCCGTATTTGTCAACCTGATGAACGAGCGTGCCAAGTCCTTGAAAATGAACGATACCAGCTACGTTGAGCCTACGGGACTGTCGAGCAGGAACCAGTCCAGCGCACGGGATCTGGCCACGCTGGTAAGTTTTGCCTATGGCAATGCAACGCTCAGGGAGCTGTCGACGTCCACCGGGCATCAGGTCGCGGTGGGTAATCGCACCTTGCAATACAACAATACCAACCGCCTGGTAAAAAATCCGGCCTGGGATATTGGCATACAAAAAACGGGTTACATCTCGGAGGCAGGACAATGCCTGGTCATGCAGGCCAAGGTTGCAGGGCGCAAACTCATCATGGTATTCCTTGACTCTGCCGGAAAACTCAGCCGCATTGCCGACGCAGAACGCGTCCGGCGCTGGGTTGAATCAACTTCTGCACATACCGGCAGAAACGTGCCGCTGGCCAGTACCACTGCAACGCACCCCAATCTGGTTCGCTAGGCTTTCCGGCGCGCATTGTTCGCATCGGCATTGAAATCGCAATATTGCCTGACCGGACATTGTTCACACAAGGGGCGGCGCGCCTGACACAGGTAGCGCCCATGCAGTATCAGCCAGTGGTGGGCGTGCATCCGGTATTCTTCTGGAATACGCGCCAGTAGCTGTTGTTCGACCACGAGCGGTGTGCTGCCCGACGCCAGTCCGACCCGCACGGCGACGCGCAAAACGTGTGTATCCACGGCTATCGTTGGCTCGCCAAACGCAATATTCAATACCACATTCGCGGTCTTGCGCCCCACGCCCGGTAGGGATTCAAGCTGCGCGCGCGTGCGCGGCACCAGCCCGTCGTATTGCTCGATCAAAATACGGCATGTCTCCAGCAAGTGCCGGGCCTTGCTGCGGTACAAGCCGATGGTCCGGATATAGGACTCCAGCTTTTCCAGCCCCACCCCCAGCATGGCCTGTGGTGTGTTGGCAACGGCAAAAAGACGGCGCGTAGCCTTGTTGACGCTTACATCTGTGGCCTGGGCACTGAGCAAAACAGCAACCAGCAATTCAAAGGAGTTGGCATACTCCAGCTCTGTTTCGGGATGGGGATTGGCAGCCCGCAAGGTGGCAAAAAAGGCATCAATTGCCGCCGGACCGCCCTTCATCTCCTGCGCCTGCTTGTCCTACTTGTGCAAGCCACGTTCGTCCGGTTCGTCGGTGGACGTACTGATCAAACTGGTTTGCAGGCCTCGAACCTTGCGCAGGCCGTAGAGTACGTAGCCGCTCAATCCGTAAATAATGAACAAACCCAGAATAACGGTCGGAGGGTCGATGTTGATGGCGGCAATGCCCATGGCAATCAGCACCATGAAGACAAAGGGAACACTTTTTTTCATGCTCAAGTCTTTAAAACTGTAGAACGGTACGTTTGTCACCATGGTCAATCCCGTATACAAAACCACAGCAAACATGGGCCAGGCCACAGCTGGACCTTTTAATCCAAAATCGGTGCATACCCAGATGAAACCCGCAACCAGTGCAGCGGCGGCTGGTGAGGGAAGTCCCTGGAAATAGCGTTTATCGACCACTGCGGTATTGACATTGAAACGCGCCAGACGCAGGGCCGTACAGGCGCAATAGACAAAGGCTGCAAACCAGCCCCAACGCCCCAGCTCCTTGAGTGACCACACGTAGGCAATCAGCGCCGGGGCTGCGCCAAATGACACCATGTCGGACAGGGAATCCATTTGTTCGCCAAAAGCACTTTGCGTATTCGTCATGCGTGCCACGCGGCCATCCAGGCTATCGAGCACCATGGCAAAAAAAATACCGACGGCAGCCAATTCAAACTGTCCCTTGAAAGCCATGATGATGGCGTAAAAACCGCCAAATAACGCAGCCAGGGTAAACAGATTAGGCAGTATGTAGATGCCCTTGCGCCGCTTGCGAATCATGACTTCGGAACTACCCGTTGTCGCAGAATCTCTACCTTCTTGCATAAACTTTCCTTGTTAATTCGGATCTGCGCAAAACACACCCCCGAGACACTTCACATCGTAAAACGGTTGCAAGGATACTACAGACGTATGTTCGCGTAGACAGCCCAAACAAGATAGCCGCTTGTAGCTTATGCGGAACCAACCTCCAGATTGGCCTGCTCGCCCGTTTGGCATGGTAGTTTCTTCTCCGATGTCGGATTTTGATTTTCTGGCCCAGGCGTAAACAAATTCTTGTTTGCACCCGTGCAAGGCTGGCTTTTGCTGCTACAGTGCAAAAAAGTGCAATTTTGTGGTGAAAAGTGCCATCAGTACCATCAGTGCCATAAAACGCCTTTTTGAGCTTTGTTGTTCCGTGAAGGTTGTTTGTAGTGTTTCAGGGCGCCTCGTCTCTCAGTCTCGATGCAAAAGGAAGGCTGTCGGTGCCTTCCCGACACCGGGATGGCCTGCGTGCCCTTGCCGACGGCCAGCTCACCATTACCCGCCATCCCCATGGCTATTTGATGTTGTATACCCGACCTGAGTGGGAGAAGACCCGTGAACGTATTGCCGCGCTGCCGATGGATGCCCAGTGGTGGAAGCGCATTCTTTTGAGTAACGCCATGGATGTGGATATGGATCGCACGGGACGGGTTCTGGTTTCGCCCGAGTTGCGTGCTGCTGTTGGCATCACACGCGAGGTCATGCTGTTTGGCATGGGCAACCATTTCGAGTTGTGGGACAAGACGCAGTACGAAGCGCAGGAAGCGCAGTTCAAGCAGGCTCCCATGCCTGCTGTGATCCAGGGGTTTTCTTTTTAGGGTGTGCTGGTGGAGAGTCGGGATATTCATGCGCATGCCACGGTATTGGCCAGGGAGGCTGTAGACGCTTTGTTTGGCGCTGCAGACGGTGGCGGAACCTATGTGGATGCGACCTTTGGTCGAGGCGGGCATTCGCGTCTGATCCTGGCGCGTTTGTCGGCCCAGGGGCGTTTGATCGCGTTTGACCGCGATCCGGACGCGGTCGCCTGGGCCAATAACATCAATGCCGATACCATGGCCGATACCCGCTTTTCGATTCGCCATGCACCGTTTTCACAGTTGGGTACGCTGCCCCGCGCCGGTGTTGCTGGCGTTTTGATGGATCTGGGGGTTAGCTCGCCCCAGATTGACAACCCGCAGCGCGGTTTCAGTTTCCGCTTCGATGGTCCGCTGGATATGCGCATGGATACTTCGCGTGGGCAAAGTGTGGCGCAATGGCTGGAAGAGGCTGAGGGCGACGCCATTGCCGAGGTCATTCGTACGTATGGCGAGGAGCGTTTTGCTGCTGCGATTGCGCGCGCGATTGTGGCGCGCCGCAAGGCCGTCGGCCCGATTGCCAGCACCAGCGAACTGGCCAGCCTGGTGGCGGGTGTGGTCAAAACCCGGGAGGCCGGCCAGAATCCGGCCACACGCACGTTTCAGGCCTTGCGGATATTCATCAATGCGGAGCTGGAAGAATTGCAGACCGCCCTGGATGCCTGTTTGCAGGTGTTGCAGCCCGGCGGGCGTCTGGTTGTCATCAGTTTCCATTCCCTGGAAGACCGTATCGTCAAGCAGTTCATTACCAGCCATTCGCGCGGTAGCTATGACCGCAAAAATCCTTTCGCACGACCCAATGCCATCCAGTTCAAAGCACTGGGGCGTGTTCGACCCGATGCAGATGAAGTACGTGACAATCCGCGCGCGCGCAGCGCCATCATGCGGGTGGCGCAAAGGGTGGCAGCATGATGCGACTCAATCTGGTGCTGCTGCTGGCCGTGCTGTTGAGCGCCTTGTATCTGGTGGGCTTGCAGTACGACTCGCGCCGCCTGTTTACAGAGCTGGACAAGCTGAATGCCGAGGCCGTCCGTCTGGAGACGGAGTTCGAGCGCTTGCAGGTTGAGAAAAGGGCGCAAGCCACGCCGGCACGTGTGGAACGCCTGGCGCGTGAGAAGTTGCAAATGCAGGTGGCATCTCCCGGCATCACGACCTACGTCACTTACTCCGCGCCCGATGAGCATAAGAACCCATAAGAACACCTAGTAATCCATGAG
>JAYRRD010000064.1:0-19236 GCA_041910275.1 Rhodoferax sp. | reverse complement strand
AGGCGATCCAAAAGCCCACTCAAACAATCGCTTCTTTGATGCGCGAACTGTCGTTCCGCACCCGCCGTGTCTTCGATCTGCTTCGCATGACCAAAAATTCTGCTCCTGGCTGCGCCTGATCGGAGAACAAATTTACCGTGCGAAATCCAGGCCGTGGCATTGACGAACGCCAGTGTTTCGTAGTAATTCCGAAAGCCGTAGCTCTTGGCAATGGCATTGCCGACCAGTTCCCAACCGGGCAATTGCGCCAGAAGGTCCGCGATCTGCTGTGGGTCCAACGGCGCCACACCCCCTTCGCAGGGTTTGCAGGCCTTGGTGCATAGGGCATTGGTATTGGTATCGGTATTTGTATCCATGTTCATGGTGAATCTCCATACAACTAAAAACTGAATGGGCCGCCAATATAGTGCGAATGTGAACGTGCCTGCCATGCGGGTCGGCAAACCTACAATCGCAAGCATGTTTATCCATCTACGCCTGCACACCGAATTTTCCATCGTTGATGGAACCAATCGCATTGACGATGCCGTCGCCGCAGCACGCGCGGATGGCCAGCCAGCACTGGCCATCAGCGACCTGAGTAACCTCTTTGGCGCGATCAAGTTTTACAAACTGGCGCGCGCCAAAGGTGTCAAGCCGCTCATCGGCGCCGAAGTCTTTCTCGAAGGGCTTGGAGCCGATGCCGGTGCGTTGTCGCGCATGCTGCTCCTGGTGCAGGACAAGCAAGGCTATCTGAACCTGTCCGAATTGTTGGCCAGGGCCTACACCCAGAACATCGTGAAAAACCAGGCCGTGCTCAAGCTGGCGTGGTTGCGCGAATTGAATGCGGGCCTTATCGCCCTCTCTGGTGCCCAGGCGGGCGCGGTGGGCCAGGCGTTGGTGCAAGGTGACAGCGCACGTGCGCAGGAGTGGGCACAACAGCTTGCTGGCCTATTCGACCAGCGCTTTTACCTGGAAGTGCAGCGCGCCGGGCGGGTGGACGATGAAGCGCACGTGGGGGCGGCGGTGCAGCTGGCCGCCAGTCTTGGGCTGCCCGTGGTGGCCACGCATCCGGTGCAATTCACCGCACCAGACGATTACGAAGCGCACGAAGCGCGGGTGTGCATTGCCGATGGCGAGATTCTGGGCGATAGCCGGCGTGTGCGCCGTTTCACGCGCGAGCAGTACTTCAAGACCAGCGCTGAAATGCAGGCGCTGTTCGCCGATCTGCCATCGGCGCTGGCCAATACGCTGGAGATTGCCAAACGCTGCAACCTGACGCTCGCGCTGGGCAAACCGCGTCTGCCGGACTTTCCGATACCCGAAGTCAATGGCCAGCGCATGACGCCGGAAGAGTATTTCCGCTACGCCTCGCATGAAGGCTTGAAGGAACGCATGGCGCACCTCTACCCGGATGCTGCCGAGCGTGCACAGCACATGCCACGCTATGTCGAGCGGCTGGAGTTCGAGATTGCCACCATCCTGAAAATGGGCTTTCCGGGCTACTTCCTGATCGTGGGCGACTTTATCAACTGGGCCAAGAACAACGGCTGCCCGGTGGGACCGGGGCGCGGCTCCGGGGCCGGTAGTTTGGTGGCGTATGCACTCAAGATCACCGACCTTGACCCGCTGCACTACAAGCTGCTGTTCGAGCGCTTTTTGAACCCCGAGCGGGTTTCCATGCCCGACTTCGACATCGACTTTTGCCAGACCAACCGCAACCTGGTGATTGATTACGTCAAGAGCAAATACGGCAAGGAGGCCGTCAGCCAGATTGCCACTTTCGGCACCATGGCCGCACGCGGCGTGGTGCGCGACGTGGGGCGTGTGCTGGATATGAGCTACACCTTTTGCGACGGCATCAGCAAACTCATCCCCAATAAGCCCGGCACCAACGTCACGCTGCAACTGCCGCCGACGGATGGCAAGAAGAGCGACAAATACGTCTACGCCAGCGAGGCCGAGCCGATTCTGGCGGAGCGCGAAGCGCAGGAGGAGGACGTAAAAACCCTGCTGGAGCTGGCGCGCAAGCTCGAGGGCATGACGCGCAATGTGGGCATGCACGCCGGAGGTGTGTTGATCGCCCCAGGCAAGCTGACCGACTTTTGCCCGTTGTACCAGCAACCGGGGAGCGATTCAGCCGTCAGCCAGTTCGACAAGGATGACGTCGAAGCCATTGGCCTGGTCAAGTTTGACTTCCTGGGCCTGGCCACATTGACCATTCTGGAGATCGCGCGCCAATTCATCATCCAGCGCCATCCCGGCCAGGAAAACTTCAACTTTGAAAACCTGCCACTCAATGATGCCAAGGTGTACCGCTTATTCTCCGAGGGCAAAACCGAGGCCGTATTCCAGTTTGAAAGCCGTGGCATGCAAGGCATGCTGCGCGACGCCAAGCCCACACGGCTGGAAGACCTGATTGCGCTCAATGCCCTGTACCGCCCCGGTCCCATGGACCTGATCCCGAGCTTTGTGGCGCGCAAGCATGGCCGCGAGGAGATACTTTACCCGCACCCCCTGGTTGCCGAGATGCTGTCCGAAACCTACGGCATCATGGTCTACCAGGAACAGGTGATGCAAACGGCGCAGATTCTGGGCGGCTACTCGCTGGGTGGTGCCGACATGCTGCGCCGGGCGATGGGCAAGAAGAAGGCCGAAGAGATGGCCGAACACCGCAGCATCTTCCGTGCGGGCGCGGCCAAAAATGACATCAGCGCCGACAAGGCCGACGAGATTTTCGACCTGATGGAAAAATTCGCTGGCTACGGCTTCAACAAGTCGCACGCCGCCGCCTATTCACTGTTGGCCTACCACACCGCCTGGCTCAAGGTGCATTACACGGCGGAATTTTTCTGTGCCAACATGACGGTGGAAATGGACGACACCGACAAGCTCAAGGTCTTGTTCGAAGACGCACAAAAGATGGGTATCTCATTCGAGCCACCCCATATCAACCGGGGCAATTACCGCTTTGAGCCGATCAGCAACCAGCAAATCCGCTACGGCCTGGGCGCCATCAAGGGAACCGGCGAGCAGGCCATCGAGGCCATCGTGGCGGCACGTGCGGGCAAGGGGCCGACGCAGGAGGAAGGCCCATTTACCAGTCTCTTCAACTTCGCCCGCCGCGTGGACCGTAACCGCCTCAATAAACGCTGCGTCGAAGCACTCATCAAGGCCGGTGCCTTTGACACCCTGGAGCCCAACCGGGCCGCACTGGTGGCCAGCATTGACCTGGCGTTCAGTTTTGCCAGTGCCTGTGCGGCCAACGCCAACCAGGCAGGTCTTTTTGACATGGACGACTCGGACGCGCACGGCTCCAGCACCCAGGAGCCCGATCTGCTGCCCAGCACACCCTGGGGCATCAAGGAACGCCTGGGTTTCGAGAAAACTGCCGTGGGTTTTTATTTATCCGGCCACCTGTTTGACGAAGTGCGCCAGGAAGTGCGCTGCTTTGTCAAACGTCCCCTGGATGAATTGCTCGAAAGCCGCGAACCCCAGTTACTGGCCGGCATCGTCAGCGACTTTCGCACGATCAACGGCCAAAAAGGCAAGCTGGCGCTGTTCAAGCTCGACGACGCATCGGCACTGATCGAAGCGCGCGCCGATGAGGCGCTGATCAATGCCCACAAGAACCTGCTCAAGGACGACGAGCTCATCATCGCACTGGGCAAGGCGCAGCCGGACCGTTTCTCGGGCGGCATTCAGCTCACCTTGCAGCAGATATGGAGCCTGGAGCAGGCGCGCTGCCACTTTGGCAAATCCCTGCGCATCACAATCCATGCCCAGAGCAATGCCAAAACACCCGATGTCGCCCGGCTGTTGCGCGAATTCCCCCCTGTCAGCCAGGAAACCGAGAGCGGCAAACAACTCATAGGATTGCCGGTGCGCATGCTGGTGCAGTGCCCAGGTGCCAGCGGCGAGCTGCAACTGGATGACAAGAACCGTTGCTTTCCCAGCGATGCAGCACTGGCCGCGTGGCGTACACAGGTCGAGCGTGGCGAGGTGGCGATTGTCTACAGCTGAAGGTTTCCTTCGACTTCGACGAGATTATGGCGATTCGGTTGACTGTGGCCGGTTAAGCAGCCAGCCTCGGTTTTTGTAACAGTACATCCGGGTTAAAACCGGATAACCCAATATCAGCAAGAGGAACGCCAAATATTTCCGCTTGGCTTTTAATACGACTCAGAGCCTGATATGCCAATAAGCCGTCATACTCCCCGGCTCTTGCAGCTCCCTCCTCGCGCAACAATTCAACAACTGACTCCAGACAAGTCAATGCGCCTGCCAATTTTTCCTTATCATTCATCCTTTAGTCCTTTCAAAATAGCAGCTTGCATATTGAAATTATCTATTTCAGTATTCCATTTTGCAAGCAATCCATCCCGATATTGCTGCGATCTTGAATCCCAATCTGGTACAAACAATTTCGGGTCTGATATTTTCATTTTGTGCAGATTTGCTTGATTCTCTATGGATACCAGAGATTTTTTGCGTTGTGCATCGCCAAGTTGACGCATTTTTTCAAGGAATCCGCTGTGCTTACCGCCAGATTTTGCAATTTCGTAAGCGTCGTTCTGATCGCGCAAGGAGAAATACCCTCAAAACGGCAAACTGGCCGTCAGCCAGAAACGGTTCTCCACCAGGGTGCCATCCTGGTCGTTGCCGGTGCTTGTAGGGCTGTCAGCAGCTAGCAAGGTATTGCCCGCAAACACAAACGATCTGACGGTAATCTGCCGGGCGCCGGGCAGCGCCTGCATCGGCTGGGGCGGCGCGGCAACTTCCGGTGCGAGCGGCTTGGGCAAGGCTCCCACGCGGCCATGCTCCATTTGCATCAGCAGCGAACCCGCATCCGGCACAGTCTGCGCCTGTGCTACAGCGCAAACTGCCAGAACAAGCCATCCGTATACCCGAAACATGCTTGCCTCTTCAGGACACGCGCTGCTGCTCCAGCAACTTGGCAAAGAGCTGGCGCTGGTCGTCGGAGGCGCGCGCCGGGTCGTCAAACAGCTTTTTCAGCTGCTCCCGATCTGCTGCCGCCAGCGCCAGGCGGGCATTGCTAAAGGACTGGTTGATTTGCGCAAAAGCCAGCTCGGGATTGTGTGACAAACTTGCCAGGGCAGCCGGATGGCCGGCTTGTGGATTGACCTGTGGGTCCGGGTGCTTGCGCCTGTCACCCGGAGCGCCGCTACGGCGCGCCATGGTCTGCATCAAACGCTCCACATCCGCAGGGTCCAGACGCACCCGTCTGGATTCCGCCTCAATCATGGCCTTTTCTTCGTCGGTCAGGACACCATCTGCCATAGCCTCGGCAACCATATGCTGGAAGCGCTCCCGCTCCAGGTGCAGCTGGTCCGAAAAGGCCGAGGCCAGAACGCCAGCCGGCAGGGCAAAAATGCCCACACCCACAATGGCCAGGATGATGGTCATGAAACGGCCCATGGGGGTTATGGGCGACAGATCACCATAGCCCACGCTGGCCAGGGTGATGACGGCCCAGTAGATGGACTGGGGGATGTTTTCAAACTTGTCCGGCTGTGTATCGTGTTCGAACAGATAGCCCAGGCTGGCAGCCAGCAGCACCAGCAACAGCATCAGAAAACCTGCGGCGCTCAAAATACTGGACTCGCGGGCGATCACCGCTCCCAGTGTGCGCAAGGAGCCGGTGTAGCGTGTGAGCTTGAGCAAGCGCACCAGACGAAACACGCGAATGAAACGCAGATCAAAGTGTTGCCCCAGCAAGGGCTCCAGGTAGAACGGCAGCACGGCAATCAGGTCAATCAGTGCCGAGCCCGATTTCATGTAGCGCAGCCGCCCGGAAATGCCGGAAGCATAGTCCGGGTCTTCAGGAATGGCGTACAAGCGCAGCACATATTCAATCGAAAAGATCGCCACGGTAATGGCATCAATCAGCACAAATTCAGCGTGAAACTGGTGTTCAATCGACTTGACCGATTCCAGGATGATCAAGACGACCGAGAGCAGCACCGTCCACACGAAAAAGTTGTCCACATAGTGGTGCAAGCGAGTCACCCCTGGCACGGGGTAGAGCAGGGTATAGACTTTTTTGCGTAACGACTGTCCCTTGGTTTCGGTGCAAAACTCGGTATACGCTTCGGCCAGGGATCGGAAAGGATTATTGGAAAGTGCGTGGCTCACGGTGTCTCCGATTTGTTCTATGTTCAGATATGCGCCAGCGCCAAGCCACCGATGATGATGCTGACAGCGGTGACGCCGATTGCCGTGTAAGCCATCCAGCGTTTGCGTGTGAGCAAGGTGATGGCCGCCAGCGAGATGGCCACCTGGATGGCGGTCATGGCCTGCGCCCAGCGGTGGTGCTCGTGCATGGCCGCATCGCTCTTCTTGTCCGCCGCCTTGGAGTCGGCTTCCAGGCCTTCGGCAACCGCCTTGATTTTTTCCTTCTCGCCTTTGTAACGCTCGATTTCTTTCAGGTTTTTCTCACGCGCTTCCCCGGAAGTCAGTTCCGCCGCCAGTTCGGCCATATTCTGCTTGCTGCTCTTGGCCTGGTAGTAGTTCCACTGATTGGATGCCTCGGTTTTCTTGATGGCGGCTTCGTTTTTATGAATCAGCGCGCTGTTTTGGGTAAAGCCATATTCGAAACTGAAATACGCCCCCAGCGCCGCCATGATGGCCGTGGACACGGCAATGCGCGAGGCAAACTTGTCCTCGTGGTGTTCATCACCGCCTTCGTGCGAACCGTGTGCCACATGCTCAACCGCATGGTCGTGCGGGCCGTGAACGTGAAAACCTCCTGACATCGTGCGCTCCTGATTCCTGATGCTGGTTAAAAAATAAGCAAAAACTGTGCGCGTGGATTCTATTGCACGCAAATTACCGTCCGTCACCGTCCATCTGCCACGCGCTGGATGCGGCCTTCGACCTTTGGTTGAATGACTTTTTGCCGCAAAAGTGCTTCAATTACCTCGGCAGTTTCGCTCAGGCCATCTTCTGCCTTGAGCAAGAATGGCAAACCCTTGAGCATGGCATAACCATCGCCGCCGTTGGCCAGGTAGCCGTTGACGGCCAGCGTGTAGCTCTTTTGCGCATCCAGCGCCTGGTCGTTGACCACCATCTCGACTACTCGGTCACCCGCAGGCCGGCTGGGGTCAAAGACAAAACGCATGCCCGAAACCTGTAAAAAAGCGCCATTTTCATTCGAGCGATGCGCCGCCGCCACGCCATGCTCAAGGGCCGCACGCAACTGGTAGCCCGGAATCTGCAATTTCACGATGGGGTTTTCAAACGGCAGAATGCTCAGGATATCGCGCTTACTGAGCTTGCCGGGGCCATAAACCGAGTTTGAACGGATAGAGCCCCCATTGACCAGTCCCACATCGGCTTGTGTGCTGGCGCGGTACACATCGGCCAGCCAGTTGCCAAAATTGGTTTCCCGCGAACGGTTGTTTTCCTGGCGCGCGTCCAGCTCCACCGCCGTCTCGCCCACCGTCTGGTCGAGCAGTACCGAGAGTTGTTCCTCAAAACCCGACACCACCTTGGCCACCTCCGCATCCTCGGGCAAGGAGGCGTTGATGGGCAACATTTCCCAGTCGGTGCTCAAAAGGCGGCGCGAGCCACTGTCAAAAACCAGATCAACCCGCGCCAGTATGCGTGCATCCGATCCCGATTTGAAAATGGGTGTGCGCCCGACCAGGGCCTGCAAGAGCGCATGGTCGTGCCCGCCCATGACCACATCCACGCTGCCCGAAGCCGCAATGCGCCGGTCATCGGCCATGTCCAGATGCGTCAGCGCCACCACGGCCACAGCCCCTTGCTGGCGCAAAGACTGTGCTTCGCGCTGAACCGTCTCCAGCGGGTCTTCAAAAACAATATGCTCACCCGGCTTGGAAGATACTGCCGTGCTGGGTGTCAAAACGCCGACAAAGCCGACTTTCACACCACCAAACTCAAACATCCGGCTTGTGCCAACCGCGTTTTTTGCCCCCTTGAAAACGCCACCACGCTCGCGCATATTGGCCGCCAGCCAGGGAAACTCGGACTCGTCCAGCCGCTGGCGAAAGACCTCGGGGCCAAAATCGAACTCATGGTTGCCAATCACCGCCAGGTCCACCTTGAGCGCGTTCCAGCCGGCAATCATCTGGGCACCGCGAAAGGTGTTCGAAGCAACCGACGGCGACAAGGTATCGCCACCGAAGATGAAGAGGCTATGGGGGGCATCCTGGCGAATGCGCTGCACCTGCGTCGCCAACCGCGCCAGTCCACCGTTCTTGCCCTTGTCCACGGGACCGAGCTGGTACACATCATTGACATGCATCAGCGTCAACTTGACGGTATCGGCGGCCCAGGCGGCGCCGAGCACAATAGGAAGCACGTACAGCGCAACAATGCAAACAAGCGTCTTGATCGGTTTCATGGTGAAAATTCCGTGGGGTAGGGGGATTTTGAAATCATGCCGAGGAGGCGCGCGGTAGTGTAAGTTGAAAAATCGTCCAACCAGGGCAAGGCCAAGCGTCCATATATGGCCGCTACCTCTCTCGCAAACTCTTGCTGGTGGCCCTTTGCACGTGACTGCATGTCCTTTTGGCCCAGCGTCAGCGTGGCGGGGTGGTACGAGCCTTCGTATGTGAATCACATCAATTTCATATCACCCGTGATATTAAAAACACCCAAATCGCACTACAGATGCTCCCCGCAGGCCTGTTTGGCACGTTTTTAACCTCAATTTGGCCCCAAATCAGGCATCAAATCAGCCTGTAGACACCGTGGGACAAGCGGGGACAGCTACTGAAAACATAGTAACAAGAACCAATGCACCACATGGAATCGCGCCCTTCGCCATCCTTGGCACAAACTGGCGCCGCTCAATAGCCTCTCACGACGCCTCCAGCGCACGCAACTCGGTGTAGGCGCTGCGCAGGCGTCCGGACAAAGCCACGGCAAGACCTTCGAGCAATTTGAGCGCGGCGCGCCGATGCTCGACTTCGAGCTGGTTGAATACCGAACGCGACAGGACGAATACATCGACATCGACATCGCCAAAGGCCACGGCCGTTGCCGCGCGCGGACAGCCATCCAGAAAGGATAACTCGCCAAAGAACACGCCGCGCCCCAGGGTGCTGATATGGTGGCTGTGCACCTTGTCGATGGGCAAGAGGATGCGCACCTCGCCACGGCGGATCAGAAACAGCTCGTCGCCCGCGTCGCCACGGGCAAAAATCTGTTCGCCCGGCGCGTAGCTGCGTTGCTGCGTGTAGCTCCTGAGTGCCGCCAAAGTCTCTTCCTTGCGGCCCTTGAAGAGATCCAGTTCGTGCAGGTCCAGTAATTTTTCCTTGGGATGCACAAGTGCCTCCAGGGACAGAATGTGGTCTTCGACCCATTCGAGGGCATCATCAAGTTCCTCGAATACCTTGACCGGACTGTCAGGCCGCACCAGGCCCACCTGGTCAAAGTACTGCTGCATGTCCATGCCTGTGGGCAGATGGGCGGGAACCTGGCTGAGGATCAGAAATCCCTTGCGCTCGGCCAGCATGTCCTTGATCAGCTCCAGCATGTGCGCCGCCGTCAGGTCCACAGTCTGCACGCGCCGCATGTCCAGAATGATGTAATTGCGCACCTTCAACTCCGGCTCCAGCGCGCTGTACAACTGGTCGGTGGTGCCAAAGAACAGGCTGCCTTGCAACTCGAAGATGACCGCCTGATCACCCCGGTGCGCCAGAATGTCCATCTCGTTTTGCATGCGCACCTTCTTGGAAAAGGTATGGTTGCCATACGTCTTGTTGCGCACCACGCGCTCGCCAATCTGCTCCCGCACAAACAATATGATCGCCAGCACAATGCCAACGCCGGACGCTGCAATCAGACTGACCGTCAAGGCCGTGATGACGACTGCGGCAATCACCACAAAATCCAGGGCGGTGGACCTGGACTTCAGGAAGTGCAGCGTGTGCCGGTCGATCATGCGCACACCAATCACGATCAGAATGCCCGACAAGGCAGCCACCGGCACCCAGGCGATGACGGCACTGAGCAGCAAGAAAGCCAGCAATGCCAGAACGCCCTCAATAATGCCCGAAAGCCGGCTCGCGGCACCACTGGAGATATTGACCAGCGTTGCGCCCATGGTTCCGGCGCCTGGCATGCCACCAATCACTGCTGCTGCGATATTGCCAATGCCCTGGCCACGCAGTTCACGGTTGGAATCGTGGCGTGTGCGTGTCAGCGCATCCAGCACGACGCAGGTTTTGAGCGTGTCAATCGACAGTAGAACGGCCAGGGTCATGGCCGGAACCGCCAGGGCTGTGACATCGGCCAGGCGCAGATTGCCCACCGCATACCAGCGCTCGGTCAGCCCATCGGTAAAACTGCCGCCCCCACTGCTGCTGAAAGAGCCAATGACCAGGGAGTTGCCCGAGAGCACCAGGAGCGAAGGGTCCAGCAAACCCAGGCCAAAATACGCCAGCGCGCCAGCGAGCAGTCCCAGAATGGCCGCCGGTACCGACTTGGTGATACTGGGTGCTCCGAACATGACCACCATCGTCACCATCCCGACCACCATGCCCTGCCACCTCCACAGCGGCATCGAAACCAGCGATTCCCAGAAGTGAATGCTACCGGGAACGCCGAGAAATTTGGGCACCTGGCTGGCGATGATGTAAAGGCCAACGCCCGTCAGATAGCCGCTCACCACCGGATAAGGCATGTATTTGATCAAACGCCCCAGGCCCGCCACACCAAAAAGCAGTTGGAACGCACCCGCCAGAAAGCCCAGCAGGACCAGCATCAGCATGGCAGCTTCTGGCGGGTTGCCCTGGTGCAGGAAGTCCACCACAAAGGCAGACAACACCGCCGCAGCTGGAGCGCAAGGCGCGCTGATCAAGCGGTTGGTTCCACCCAGCACCGGCGCCAGCAAACCCAGTGCGGTAACGCCCAGAATGCCAGCCAAAGCACCCATGGCCGCGTAGGAGCTGCCCAGCGGAGAATAAATGGTCACGCCAAAGGCGATGGCCGATGGCAGGGCGACCAGCATCGCGGCCAGGCCACCCCAGAAATCGCCCGCCAGATTTTCCGACTTGATGGATTGCATCGTGTTTTTGTCTCCGGTGTCGTTGGTATTGTGCGTTTTTTGCACAAGTATCGCATCGCTTACGGCAGGATGCGCAAGACTGCGCAAGCATGCGGAAGGGGCAACTTGTCGCGTCCGTTCCGTCCAGGTTGGAGATTTAAATTTGATAGCTGCTTGCGCTTGTTGTACGGCTGCTGCGGGTAAAAACGCTTCAAATTTGCGTTACATATCCCCCGGCTGCTCCCATGCTAAAGTCATATCCCGAATCCGTTAAATCCCATCAGGGAGTCAGGCCATGCACTTTTTAGATGTCAAAACCGACTACGCCTTCAAGCGCGTGTTTGGCTCGGAAGCCTCCAAGCCGGTTCTGATCAGCTTTTTGAATGCCATTCTGGACTACCAAGGCGAACACGCCATCGTCGATCTGGTCATCGTTGACCCTTACCAAATCCCCATGCTGCAGGGCATGAAGGATACGTATGTCGATGTCAAAGCCTCGTTGGCCAACGGCAAGCGCGTCATCATTGAAATGCAGGTGCTCAACGTACCCGGCTTTGAAAAACGCATTTTGCATAACGCCGCCAAGGAATACGCCACCCAGCTGCTCAAGGGCGAAGACTACACGCTGCTCAACCCCGTCATCGCCCTGACCTTCACCGATTTCGTCATGTTCGACGATAGCCAGGAAGCCATCAGCCGCTTTCGGTTGATCGAGCGGGCACGTTTCATCGAGTACGGCGACGATGTGGAACTCATCTTTGTCGAACTGCCCAAGTTCACCCGGACGCTAAAAGACCTGCACAGCATTCAGGATAAATGGATTTACTTCGTCAAGAATGCCGGGAGTCTGGAATACATCCCCGACACGCTGGGGAGCGATCCAATCATCACGGATGCATTCAACCTGATCAACGAAGCCGCCATGAGCCGCGAAGAACTGGAAATCCAGTTCAAACGGCGCGACTTCATCATCTTGCAGCGAGGTTCACTGGATTTGGCCGAGCGCAAGGGACATGAAGCGGGGCAGAAAGAGGCACGGGAGGAGGTCGCACGCAATCTGCTGGATATTCTGGACGATGCCACCATCGCCGCCAGGACCGGATTGAGTCCGGCACAGGTGGGTCAATTACGATCCAGGGGGTGAGGTTCCGATTTTCAACCCGGTCAGGGCAAGGGTCTGGCCCATTTGCCCGATCTCCTGCAGCGACAGCACCTGATTGACATTGAGCAGGATCACAAACTTGCTGTTGACCTTGCAAATACCTTCGATGAAATCGCTGCGAATCTTGGCGCCAAAACTGGGCGCGGGCGCTATCTCGGAGGCGGCTATTTCCAGCACCGCCTGTACTGCGTCCACCACCACCCCCATGCTCTGGTGCTCGCCCTCGTTTTGGGTGTGTACCTCCACGATGATGATGCAGGTACTTTTGCCAATGGGCGTGGACGGTTTGCCAAAGCGGCTGGACAAATCCATCACCGGCACCACCGCGCCGCGCAGGTTGATGACACCGCGAATGCACGCGGGCATCATCGGCACCTCGGTCAGACTGGTGTACCAGATGATTTCCCGAATGCGCAAAATGCCAATCGAAAACATCTCGCCGCCCAACGTAAAGGTCAGGTACTGATTGTTCCCGGAAGACGGCATGGTCGGCACATCTTCTTCCCCAGCTTTCACCAAGGCATTCATGGCATGCTCCCTTAGAACTTGGAAAAACTCTTTTCGTCGATAGCAAGCGCTGCCGCGCCAAGTGCCAGGTTGCTCATCCTCGTTTCAGCGTCCTTATTCCTGGCAATGATCTTGCGTGGGGAGTTCGCCAGGGCTTTGTTGCTGCCGGTGCTGTCGATCTTGAAGAAGGCCATGGTGTGTTGCAGTTGCTCGGCCTGGCTGCTCATTTCCACCGAGGTCGCGGCCAGCTCTTCCGAAGCGGCGGCGTTTTTCTGGGTGGTCTGGCTGAGTTGGCTCACTGCCGAGTTGATTTGCCCCACGCCGGACGACTGTTCGCTCGAAGCAGCGGCAATTTCCTGTACCAGGTCGGCTGTCTTGCGAATGGCAGGCACCATCTGCTCCAGCAGTCTGCCGGCTTTTTCGGCCAATTCGACGCTGCTGGTTGCCACTTCGCCAATTTCCTGCGCCGCCACCTGGCTGCGCTCGGCCAGCTTGCGTACCTCGGCGGCCACCACCGCAAAACCCTTGCCATGGTCACCGGCGCGCGCTGCTTCAATGGCGGCGTTCAGGGCCAGCAAGTTGGTTTGTGCGGCAATGTCGTCAATGATGCTGATCTTCTTGGCAATCTGCTGCATCGCAGCCACCGTGGCGTTGACGGATGTACCGCCATCGGCTGCGTCCTTGGCGGCCTTGCTGGCCATGCCCTCGGTCACTTTGGCGTTTTCGGTGTTCTGGGCGATGCTGGAAGTCATTTGCTCAATGGACGCACTGGTTTCCTCCACACCGGCAGCTTGTGTACTGGCTGCCTGGGACAGCGATTGTGCGGTGGAACTCACCTCTTCGGAAGCGCTGGCCAGCGCCTGGGCGCCGGTGTTGACATCAGAGACCACCTGCGCCAGTTTTTTGATCATGTTGTTGGAGGCGTACTTGAGTTCCTCCCAGGTGCCTTCGTAGCTGCGCTTCATGGATTGGGTCAGGTCGCCATTTTCCATGGCACTTAGCACCGTCTGCAACTCCTGCACGGGCGTGTTGACCGCAATCATGACGGAGTTCAGACCTTCTGCCAGCTTGCGGTAGTCGCCCTTGTGATTGGTTGCGTCGATGCGTGCCTGGAGTCGGCCAGCCACGGTGGCTTCAGCCAGGGAGTTGGCATCGCTCACGAGCCTGGCAATGGCCCGGTTGACGTCAATCAGACTCTTGGCCAACACATCATTCTCAGAACGTACCTTGACCACAATGCTCAAGTCGCCCTCGGAGATTGCTTTGGCAGCATTGGCTTGCGCGCTGGTGGCTTCAATACAGGCGTTCAGGTTGCCCTTGATGGCGTTGAAGTCGCCGTTGTAGTTGTCGGTAATGATCGGCGGAATGATCCCCTTGGAGATGTCGTTCACGTATCTGGCGGTGACATTCAGCGGTCCGATAATTGCGTCCAGCGTGTCGTTGACCCCCTTGACGATGCGTTGGAAGTCGCCTTTATGCCTGGTGGCATCCGCGCGGGTTGTCAGCCGGCCTTCAACCGCCGCTGTGGACAGCAGGTTGGCATCCGCAATCAGGGCCTTGATGTTGGCGCGCACTTGCTCTACGGTGTCATTGATGAAGGCCTTCTTTCCTGGGAACCTGGCCAGCGGCGCGTCCATATTTCCTTCGCCAAACTCCTTCACGCACGCCATGGCCTGTTTTTTCACCCCGATGTGGCCAAATACCATGGTGTTGACGCCTTTGGCCATCAGCGCAAAATCGTTCTTGAACTTGCCCTCGTTGATCTTGACGTCGATGTCTCCGGCATCGTGCTCTTTCGACATGTGGTTCATCTCGGCAATCAGGTTCTTGATGTTGCTTCTGACGGCTTCGATGGTGTCGTTGATGAAGGCCTTCTTGCCTGGGAACTTGGCCAGCGGCGCGTCAAAATTGCCTTCGCCAAACTCCTTCACGCACGCCATGGCCTGTTTTTTCACCGCGATGTGGCCAAACACCATGGTGTTGACGCCTTTGGCCATCAGCGCAAAATCGTTTTTGAACTTGCCCTCGTCGATCTTGACGTCGATGTCACCGGCGTCGTGCTCTTTCGACATGTGGTTCATTTCGGAGATCAGCAATTGCACATTGGATTGGATGGCGCTGACTGCGTTGGCCAGTTCCCCAACTTCATCTTTGCTATCAATATCGAGTTTGAAATTGAAATCGCCCACAGCCATCTTGTTGGCACCTTCCACCATTTTTCGGGTAGGTCCAGTGATGGAGCGGGTGAGAAAGAAAGCGAGAAGAGCGCCCAATCCCAATGTGGCGATCAACACCCCTATGACGGCCAAACGACTTGTGGCATACAACTCGTCGCCATGTTTGCTGGCCGCCTTGCCACCATCGACGTTCAAATCGACCAGCTTCACCAGGGTTTTGCTGGTCTCATCGAAGTACTTTTGTGAGTCGCCGCGAATCAGCGCCTTGGCTTCATTGTTTTTGTTGGCGCGTGACAGACTTAATATCTTTTTATGCTCAGACAGGTACTGGTCCCATGATCTTGTGAAGGACTCGAATAGTCTTTTTTCTTCGGGTGAACTGATGAGACCTCGATACTCAGCAAGGTTCTTTTCAAAATCGGTCGTTACATTGCCCATTTCCTTCTCGTAATGGGCCATTTCTTTCTCATCGACCGACAAGATGTGCTGCAGTTCATTAACGCGAAAATCAGAAGTGTTGGTGTTCATGTCTGACACGGCGCGAATGCTGGGCATCCAGTTGGTTTCCATATCAGTCGAGGTTTGGTTGATCCGCGCCAGCTGGAAAATTGAAAATAGACCAAGAAAAGTGGTCAGTAACAAGACGGTCCCAAATGAGAAAAGAATTTTTAACGATATTTTTAGATTTGAAAACATGATTTTCTCTAGGCTCAGGAAATGAAAATAGTCGAACGAAATCAAAAAGAGATACGAAAAGTCAGGGTCCGGTCGTCTCAATGGGGCGCACTCCGGCGTTCCTGGCTGCCCGTGTTGACGGTGCCGCGCAAGGTCCTGATGTTGCGCTTGACCACATCAGTTCTTGCTGGAACTGATGGTGGCCATGGATTCAGGATGGTTGTGGCTTATGGCAGACAGAGCTTGTGCACGGCACCGAGCATCTTCTCCGGCCTGAAGGGCTTTACCATCCAGGCCTTGGCACCGGCAGCCCAGCCCTCACGTTTCCTGGCTTCGTCAGACTCGGTGGTGAGAATGATGATGGGGGTGCAACGGTAGGCGTCCATCGCTTTGGCATTTTTTACAAAGGTGATGCCGTCCATGACGGGCATATGCACGTCACTGATGATGAGGTTGACTGTCTGCCCGGTAAGCTTGCTAATGGCATCCTGGCCGTTGGTGGCCTCAATGACGGTATAGCCTTCACCGCGCAGCGCACTACCCACAACCGTGCGCGTGCATGGGGATTCGTCAACGATCATGATGGTTTTTGTCATATGCTGTCTCCTCTTTTTAAATTGTTTCCGAAGCGTTCTTTACCCCCTGGCGCCATGGGCAACCGGGCGTCCCACTTGGGGCAGTGATGCAACGCTTCATGGGAGGCAATTATCAGTTTATCACCGGGGTGGATGCCTTGTAGGGTTTTTTAAATGATGTGCATCGACACGCACATGGGCGTAGAACAAGGCGCATCCCCGTTTACAACTCGGCCAGGGCAAGGGTCTGGCCCATTTGCTCGATCTCCTGCAGCGACAGCACCTGATTGACATTGAGCAGGATCACAAACTTGCTGTTGACCTTGCAAATGCCCTCAATGAAATCGCTGCGAATCTTGGCGCCAAAACTGGGCGCGGGCGCTATCTCGGAGGCGGCTATTTCCAGCACTGCCTGTACTGCGTCCACCACCACACCCATGCTCTGATGCTCGCCCGCGTTCTGGGCTTGCAGCTCCACGATGATGATGCAGGTACTTTTGCCAACGGGCGTGGACGGTTTGCCAAAGCGGCTGGACAAATCCATCACCGGAACCACCGCGCCGCGCAGATTGATGACGCCGCGAATGCACTCGGGCATCATCGGCACCTCGGTCGGACTGGTGTACCAGATGATTTCCCGAATGCACAAAATACCAATCGAAAACATCTCGCCACCCAGCGTAAAAGTCAGGTACTGCTTGTTCTCGGAAGACGGCCCGCCTGGCACCTCTTCGCCAGTTTCAGACAACTTGACCAATGCATTCATGGCGTGATCCTTTCAGAAATTCAGAACTTGGAAAACTTCCTTTCGTCGATAGCCGTCGCTTGCGCTTCAAGTGCCACGCCACCCACCCGCCCCGCGCTGGGCTTGTTGCCGTTAGACATCTTGCGTGGGGAGCGTGCAAGAGTTCTGTTTCTGTCGGTGCTGCCGGTGTTGTCAATCTTGAAGAAGGACATGGTGCTTTGCAATTGCTCGGCCTGGCTACTCATTTCCACCGAGGTGGCGGCCAGCTCCTCCGAGGCGGCGGCGTTTTTCTGGGTTGCCTGGTTGAGCTGGCCCACTGCCGAGTTGATTTGCCCCACGCCGGACGATTGCTCGCTTGAAGCCGCTGCAATTTCCTGCACCAGATCGGCTGTCTTGCGGATGGCTGGCACCATTTGCTCCAACAACTTGCCGGCTTTTTCGGCCAGTTCGACGCTGCTGGTGGCTACTTCGCCAATTTCTTGCGCCGCCACCTGGCTGCGTTCGGCCAGTTTGCGCACCTCGGAGGCGACGACCGCAAAACCCTTGCCGTGTTCACCGGCGCGTGCCGCTTCAATGGCAGCATTCAGCGCCAGCAGGTTGGTTTGTGCGGCAATGTCGTCAATGATGCTGATTTTCTTGGCAATCTGCTTCATCGCAGTCACCGTGGCGTTGACCGATGCACCCCCATCGGCTGCGTCCTTGGCGGCCCTGCCGGCCATGCCTTCGGTCACCCTGGCATTTTCGGTGTTCTGGGTGATGCTGGAGGTCATTTGCTCCAGGGACGCACTGGTTTCTTCCACGCCGGCAGCTTGTTCACTGGCCGCTTGCGACAGCGATTGTGCGGTGCCACTCACTTCTTCGGAAGCGCTGGCGAGAGACTGGGCGCCGGTGTTGACATCAGAGACCACCTGCACCAGTTTTTTGAGCATGTTATTGGAAGCGGACTTGAGCTCATCCCAGGTACCTTCATAGCTGCGCTTCATGGATTGGGTCAGGTCGCCACCTTCCATGGCACTCAGCACGGTCTGCAACTCCTGCACCGGCGTACTGACCGCCACCATCACGGAGTTCAGACCTTCTGCCAGCTTGCGGTAGTCACCCCTGTGATTGGTCACGTCAATGCGAGCCTGGAGCCGACCAGCCACGGTGGCCTCGGCCAGTGAGTTGGCGTCGTGCACGAGCTTGGCAATGGCCCGGTTGACGTCTATCAGGCTCTTGGCCAGCACATCGTTTTCAGAGCGAACTTTAACCACCACGCTCAGGTCACCTTCGGAAATGGCCTTGGCGGCATTGGCCTGCGCGTTGGTGGCGTCAATGCTGGTCTGCATGGCGTTGGCCAATGCACCAATCTCATCCTTGCTGTCGATATCGAGTTTGATACTGAAATCGCCCTCGGCCATCTTGTCGACAGAGGCCATCAGTTTTTTTGTCGGAACGGTGATGCTGCGCGTTGCCAGCAGCGCCAGCAAAATGGCCAGCACGATGCCAGTGACACCACCAAAAAGCAGGGTATTTTGCGTAGCCGAGAACATGGCTTCCATATCCTTGGCGCGTGTCTTGAGCAAGCCGCGTTCGTCCTGGTCGATCTCGTCCAGAATCTTGCGCATGGCGTCCATCTGGGTCTTGCCGCTGCCAACGACAGCAATGACTTCACCGTACTGCGCAAGATTGTTGCCAACCGCACGGCGCGCCTTGATGCTCGACTCAACGGAATCCTTCATCCACGCCTGATAGGCATCCTCGAGTTTGTCCAGACGTGTTTGCTGCGCGGCATTGTCCGACGTCAGCTTCTTGGCCTCGGCGTGGTGTTTGGCGAATACCTTTTTGCCCTCATTGAGAGGCTCCAGAAATTCGTCCTTGCCGGCCACAAGAAAACCCCGTTGGCCGGTTTCGATATTGATGAGCGCCTGCAAAATACTGCCTGTTTTCTCCAGGACCTCGTAGGTATGAATATTCCACCCGCTGGCGCTGGCGTAACGGCCAAGATTGAAGTAACCGATAGTGATGACGGAAACCAGAATAATGACAACGAGTGCGAAGGATGTGGCTATGCGTGTGCCGATTTTCAGATTATTTAGCATGGAAATACTCCTGGTGAATGCAATTGAAGGGGTTGATTACGTCTGTCTCCTATGCTGTCTGCATGCGGGCTTCACTGCCAGCAATTCCAAATTTGTAACATGTTGTTCCTGAACAATATTTTTAAAAGGAATTCGAATGGACGAGTGTGTCGCGCAGCCTAAAGAAAAGCCCATGGAGATCGAAGTGCTGATCGGGCAAGTTCGAGAGGCATTGGGTGCACTGCCTGATGCCCGCAAAGGTGGAAACAACCAGCGTTACAGCATGGAGGATGCTGCGCTAAGTGCCTTTGGGGTGTT
>JAYRRD010000063.1:0-3487 GCA_041910275.1 Rhodoferax sp. | reverse complement strand
GCAGTTCAGCAATCGATTCATTTGAAAATTCGATATCAATCACATTCAGCCCCAATACGATGAAAACCGGGGATGCTACGATTTCTTACCCACGAAAATCAACAACCTACAAACTCAGATTGTGACCGCGCAAGGTATAGAACCGGATCAAAAAAATACCCCTATGGCAGTCACTATCCGTTCTATCCGTTTGGAATGCGCTACATTGGAATGCTACGCCAAGCCCTCTTGCCCTGTGCTGTCTGGTTTTCAAGGAGTTGCCATGCTTGTTTCTTTTCGCAGTTTGTGGCTATTTCTCGCTGCGTTGGCCCGGCACGGCAACACCTTGTTCATCCTCTTGGCAATCTGCCTGGTTGCAGCTCTTCCCGCGCGGGCCGGACCGGCAAGCCCGGACCCTTTTGTGATCACGCAGCCCGATGGCACGACTTTTCTGGCCTACAAGCGCGGTGACGAATTCCAAAACTGGACCGAAACTGCCGACGGCTACACCGTGGTGGAGCGCGCTTCCAGCGGTTTTTATGAATACGCCACCCAGACCGACAGCGGCGCATTGCAACCCTCGGGCGTGGCGGTGCTGCCCACGGGCAAGGCCATGCACCTGAGCCCAGGCCTGCTGCCGCCCAAGGGTCTGCGCCCGCCGCGCAATGAGGAGCTTGAGCTGTATCAGAAACAGTTTCTGCAGGACATGCATGACCAGCGCTTTCACCCCGGAACCGCCAGGACCACGACGCCCACTGGCGAGTGGACACCCAAGCCGGTGTCGGGAAGCAAGCAAGTGCTGCTGATCCTGGTCAATTTTCAGGATGCCACGCTGAGTTCCGGCGCTGCCACTTACTGGAACAATGCCGTATTCAATACCAGCACCCCCTCGGTGGCCAAGTTCTACCAGGACAACTCTTTTGGCACCCTGGCGGTCACTCCCGTGGCCTCGACACAATCGGACAACCCCAGCGGCGTGGTCACCGTGACCCTGGCGCAAAACCATCCGAACTGTGGCAGTTCCTGTACCAAAACTATCGAGGGTGCCTGGATCAATAGTGCACTGTCTGCTGCGGCACCCTACGTCAACTTTGCCGCGCTCGACACCAACGGTGACGGCACGATCTCCGTCGACGAGACAATGATCTATTTCATTCTGGCCGGCTACGAAGCGTCGGCGGGTGGCAGTTTGACCCCTGCTGTCTGGGCTCACGCCTGGGGCTTTTCGGGAGTTTCCGTGGCCGGAAAGAATGTCAACCATTGGGCGTTCAACGGGGAGAGGCTGGATGCATCCAGGCTCATGCAGATGGGCGTCGTTGCCCACGAAATGGGCCATGCCCTGGTCGGCCTGCCCGACCTGTACGACAAGACTTCCACCAACCAGGGGCTGGGGGCTTTCAGCCTCATGTCCGGTGGCAGTTGGGGGGCCAAAAGTGGTGAAATTGGCGGCACTACTCCCGCAGCGCTGGATGCCTGGAGCCGTTTCTACCTGGGATGGTCGGTTCCGCAGACGCCGAGTAATGGGGCTACGGTCACGTTCAATGGCGCGCTGACAGGCATCAGCGCGCCGGTGATCTTGATGAACAGCAGCCTCAGCACCAGCGAGTACTGGCTGGTGGAAAACCGCACCAACAGCGGATGGGATGCGGGCATGTACCGATATCTTGGAGACTGGAGCGGCGGTTTGCTGATACAGCACATTGATAGCGACATCGGCACCAGGAACGGCAACTCGTTCAACGCATATGTCAGCGACAGCCACCAGGGCAATATGGCCGAGGAACCCGCCAGCGCAGCCTGCTCCTTGAAAAGCACCAGCAATGCGACATCAGGCTGTGTGAGCATTCTGTTTTATGCGGGCAACGCCACCGCCTTCAATTCCAGCACTACGCCCGACTCCAGCTACTACAGCGGCGTAGCCAGCAACCAGGGTATCAGCGGTGTTTCAGCTGCGGGCGCGGTGATGACGGCCGTGGTACAAACTACGGGATCGAGCGGATCCATCCCGATTTGCAACCTCAGCGCCAGTCCGTCTTCGATTACTGCGGGCAGCCATTCGACGCTGACAGCAAGCTGCACCCCGGCAGCCACCAGCTACACCTGGACCGACGCTTCCTGTTCCAGTACGTCGGCCACGTGTATGGTTGCACCAACCACCACGACCACCTACACCGTGGCAGGAACCAACACAAGCGGGACTGGCGCAGCGGCCAGAGCCACAGTGACCGTCACATCGAACAGCTCCACTGCGCTGACCAACGGCCAAATCGTGGCCAGCCTTTCTGGCGCAAAGTCTGCGCAGCAGTTCTTTTACATTGATGTTCCCGGTGGCGCGACCAGTCTGACGGTCGAAACCTCGGGCGGCAGTGGTGACGTTGACATCTATGTGCGCCGTGATAGTTTGCCAACTACCGAGATCTACGACTGTAGCCCCTACGTTGAGGGGAATACGGAGAGTTGCGATTTTTCAAATCCGACAGCCGGACGTTACTACATCTTGCTGGACGGCTATGAAAGTTTTAGCGGTGTCAGCCTGAGTGCCAGCTACGCCGCCGCGGTTAGTTCCTACACCCTGTCCGTGACGAAATCAGGTACCGGCTCTGGAACGGTGGGTTCGTCTCCTGCGGGGATCAGCTGCGGCTCTGCGTGCAGTGCTTCTTTTGCCAGCGGTACCAACGTCACGTTGACAGCCACACCAACCACCGGCAGTACCTTTACCGGCTGGAGCGGGGCGTGCACGGGGACGGGGAGCTGTACCGTGAGTATGACGGCAGCACAAAACGTGACTGCGACATTTGCCAATGCATGTAGTTACACATTGAATCCTGCTAGCGCCTCGGTCATGGCGACTGCCAGCACCGGCAGCGTCAGCGTGATATCTTCGTGTGCGTGGACGGCTGCCAGTAACGCAAGCTGGATCACCATCACATCCGGGTCATCGGGCAGTGGTAACGGAACCGTCGCCTACGCGGTGGCAGTCAATACGGGCACGACCGGGCGCACCGGTACGCTCACCATTGCGGGCAAAACCTTCACGGTGACGCAAGTTTCTGGCTCGACAGTTGCGGTGCCGGTCTGTTCCTTGAGAGCCAATCCATCCAGCATCATCGCTGGTGGCAGTTCAACCCTGACGGCTACGTGCAGCCCGTCAGCAACCAGTTACATCTGGACAGGCGGAAGCTGTGCGGGCACTACCGGATCAAGCTGCACGGTCAAACCTGCGGTGACAACCACCTACAGCGTGCAAGGCAGCAATGCGGGCGGAGCCAATCAGGCGGTCAGTGCGACCGTCACAGTCACGGCCAACACGGCGTCCTACACCGTGCCCGGCACCCTGGGCAACGATGTTTTTGTCCTCACGGCCGGGAATAAGGCCATTTCCGCAAAATCTCATCCCATATACCGTGGACGAATGAGGATGTCCCATTTGGGCAATAGAGGATTACGCACCAGACGTTCTTCCACGGCCTGCATGGCCTTCTTGGAAAGGCGCAGGCCCTTTTTGTAG
>JAYRRD010000062.1:0-4220 GCA_041910275.1 Rhodoferax sp. | reverse complement strand
GGGCGCACGGGCTTGAGCCAGCGGATGTTTTCCAGACCGGGCGATCCAAGGCTGGCCGATTCGTTCAGGTACGCGTCGCACATCATGCGCATGGTCATGGCGCATACATGCCAGCCGCTGGCGCACAATCCGCCAAACAGACTGGATTTGGCGGCGGTTTCGTCGAGATGAAAGGGCTGCGGATCGAATTCCGAGGCGAAACGGATGATGTCCTCCTTGGAGACACTGACGCTGCCGTATTCGTTGACCTTGCCCACCGGATAGTCTTCCCAATAGTATTTGTACACGGTATCTTTCTGTGAGAGCTTTTGTAAAGGTGTTGGAGTTTTTCACGGGTAGACCCACACCGTTTCGGCATAGCTGCTGGTGCAGAAGCCTTCAAGGTCGCATACGCGGGCAAAGTAGACCACCCTGTCCCCCACATTGAAAGGCACCACCGTGTCCAACCTGGCCGGAGGGTGTGATATGGTGGCCAGCAGAACGGATTGTCCGTAGTCAACGCGGTAAAAACTCACATAGTCTATCCCGTTGCTGGCCGTCACGGCGGCAGACAGTTGCACAACCTCGCCGCGCCGTGCGTCCGTGACCGAGGTGGTTAACGCAATATCCGGTGGTGGGCCGGGGACGTAAAGGTCGCCGCCACCGCAGGCACACAGCAAGGCCGGCAGGGCCAGCGCCAAAAATCTGCGGGCAAGGTTGGTCCAACCGGTTGGGTAAACATTCATGGGGTAGTCTCCAGGTAAAGCAATAAAGCAATGCATGCTTAACGCCATGTGTGGACCTTTGGTTGTCCTGGAGCCTGGACATCGCAATGTGCCAGGCGTGGATATTGGCGTTGGCCTATGATCCGTCCCCATGCCACGCTTTACTTTCGACAACACCTACGCCCGTGCGCTCCCTGGCACCTACGTATTCTGGAAACCCACCGTGGTGCCCACGCCACGGATGCTGTTTTTCAACGCCCCCCTGGCCGAGCAGCTTGGGCTTGGACTGGAGCCAGATAGCGCCGGATTGTCGGGTGCGGCAGGTGCAGCAACTGCGGCACTGTTTGCGGGCAACGTGCTGCCCGAAGGCGCCGAGCCGCTGGCCCAGGCCTATGCGGGTCACCAGTTCGGTCGCTTTTCACCGCAATTGGGCGATGGCCGTGCGCTGCTGTTGGGCGAAGTGGTAGACAAAAGTGGCCAGCGGCGCGACATCGCCTTCAAGGGCTCGGGCCGTACCCCTTTCTCGCGGGGTGGCGACGGCAAGGCCGCAGTCGGCCCCATGCTGCGCGAGGCGCTCATCGGCGAGGCCATGCAGGCGCTGGGCATTCCCACCACGCAGGCGCTGGCCGTTGTGGCCACGGGCGAGGCGGTGTACCGCGACGCCGCCACCCTGCCCGGTGCCGTGCTCACCCGCGTGGCCGCCAGCCACCTGCGCGTGGGCACCTTCCAGTACTTCGCCGCGCGTGGCGAGCTGGAACAGCTGCACCAACTGGTGGAATACGCCATCGCACGCCATACCCCGGAACTGCTGGGTACACCTGACCGCCATGTGGCGCTGTTGCGCTTTGTTGCCGTGCGCCAGGCGCGGCTGATCGCACAGTGGATGAACGTGGGCTTTATCCACGGTGTGATGAATACCGACAACATGGCGCTTTCGGGCGAGACCATCGACTACGGACCCTGCGCCTTCATGGAAGCGTACGACCCGGCCACGGTGTTCAGCAGCATAGACCACAGTGGCCGCTACGCCTACGCCAACCAGCCTCTTATTGCCCGCTGGAACCTGGCACGGCTGGCCGAGACACTGCTGCCCTTGATGGCCAACGGCGAGGATGACTCCCAGGCCGATGCGGTCAATGAAGCGGTGGAGCAGGTCACGCAGGTGATCGACGAGTTTCCGGCACTCTATGCGCAGGAACTGCTCAAGGGCCAGCGCGCAAAGCTGGGGCTGCTGCCCAATGGACGGGGCAGCGACGATGCCGATCTCGTTGCCGACTGGCTTGCGCTATTGCAACAGCACCGCGTGGACTTCACGCTCGCCTGGCGCCGCCTGTGCGATGCCGCCGAGGGTGATGCCAACCCGCTGCGCGCTCTGTTCGCCGAACCCGGCGCGGTGAACCCGTGGCTTGCGCTCTGGCAGGCGCGCTGCGCACGGGAAGGTACTTCGGGCGATGTCAAAGCTGACCGTGCGGCACGTATGCGTGCAGTCAACCCTTGGGTGATTCCGCGCAACCACCGCGTCGAAGAAGCATTGAACGCTGCGTCCGAAGGCGATGATCTGGCACCTTTTGAGCAACTGCTGTCCGTGCTGCGGCGGCCCTTTGATGAAAACCTTGATGCCGCACGCCATGCTGACCCCGCACCGGCGCACATCACGGCGGCGTACCAGACGTTTTGCGGTACCTGATGGGTATGCAGTATGAAGATAGTGAGCTGGAACATGCAATGGGGGCTTGGCTGTGATGGCGTGTTGAGCCTGGCGCGCATCGCGCAGACCATCCATGCTATGGCAGATACCGATGTGATCGACGTGATTTGCCTGCAGGAAGTGGCAATCAACCACCCGTCCCTGGCCGGTTCGCAGGGCGAGGACCAGATGGCTTTGCTGGGGGCCGCCTTTCCCCGGCATTCGGCACATTTTGCCGCCGCCAGTGACCTGGCCGACGACGCCAACGGGCGGCGGCTTTTTGGCAACCTGCTGCTGTCGCGCCCGAAGGTGCTGCAAGTGCTGCGCCACTCCCTGCCGCGCCCGGCTGATCCGGCTGAGGGCGATGTACCCAGCATGCCACGGGTCGCTCTGGAAGCAGTGCTGGCTGTCGGTCTGGATGGACTGCGCGTGACCACCACCCATCTGGAATACTACGCACACCAGCAGCGCCTTGCCCAGGTGCACGCCTTGCGCAGGATTTACCATGAAGGCGTGCAGCACTGGAAAACCAGGCCGAACCTCGCTGACGTCGATGCGCCCTTCAGGGGTCCGGCGTATCCCCTGGACAGCGTATGTTGCGGCGACTTCAACTGCGAGCCGGAATCCGCCGAATGGCAGTTGCTGGGCCAGGAGTTTGACGATGGCACGCCGGGTCTGCGCGATGCCTGGTCCATTGCCAACCCTGGAAAACCCCACGCCCACACCGTCGGGCTGCACGGCTGCCCCTGGCCTGATCGCCCCTATTGCTGCGATTATTTTTTCGTCTCCCAAAGCCTGCAAGCGCGTGTGCGCCGCGTCGAGGTAAACCAGACAACCGACGCCTCGGACCACCAGCCGATTCTGCTGGAACTCGCGGAATTGACCACCGCATCCGAGGAACGCAAGGTTGGATCATTTTTCAATTCAAAGCCTGTTTGACGGTTTCTTTGCAAGCAGCAATGCTGCAAATACCAAAAGATGTAACATGCGTACCCCTATTATTGATAGGCTTATTTTTATTGGAAACAACAATGCGTTCGATCAAGCAAACTTTTCAGTGGATGGTTGTCATGCTGCTGCTGGCTGCTGCTGTGTTAACTCTGTCGGCCTATCAGGTGGGCGTTGTCAGTGATAGGGTCGCCGAAGCAAGCCTCACTCGTTACAAGTCGTACTTACTGGCCGATGAGTTGCGGCAAAGCTCTGATGAGCTGACCCGATTGGCGCGCACGTATGTGGTATCTGCCGATCCCGAGTGGGAAAAACAGTATTCCGAGGTTCTGGACATTCGCAATGGAAAGCGGGCACGCCCTAACGCCTACGAAAAAATCTACTGGGACTTTCGTGCGGTTGGCTCGGACGCAGGTCGAGGAACCGGCGCTGCGGTCCCGCTGAGAACACTGATGCAAGAGGCCGGATTCACGGCAGAAGAGTTTGCCAAGCTCAAGGAAGCCCAGGAAAATTCGGACGATCTGGTGAAAACCGAAACGGTTGCCATGGGTTTGGTGAAAACCAATGCGGAGGCCGAGCTGGCAAAGGCTCGTGCCATGATGCACGACAAGAATTACCACCTTTTCAAGGCCAAGATCATGAAACCGGTGGACCAGTTTCTCACGATGGTGGATACCCGCACCAACGATGATGTGTCTGCAGCGCTATCACAAAAAAATCGCTGGCATGCAATCTTGTTGTGTAACTACTCAGGTTTCTGTCCGCTCTTCAACGGACAGTGAGAGCAGTTCACGTGGGCGGAGATCCCCGGTAGGGTACGCAGGCTAGGTCGCTGCGGGTATGAACGGTTTGCCGATCAACGCGTCTTTGATGGCACCGAG
>JAYRRD010000061.1:0-5280 GCA_041910275.1 Rhodoferax sp. | reverse complement strand
TCGTATTGCCGCAACTGCACACCATCCAGCGCTGCGATAGCGGCATGTCGTGAATTGCGCCGCATGCCGAGCAAGTCTTGCTGCTCGCAAACCAGCGATTCACGACAACCACTTTTGCGCCGGTCATTGCGACCTTGTATTCAAGCTGCCGCCTGAATTCAAAGAAACCGGCATCGGAAATCGCACGCGCCAGGCACTGGTTTTTGACCATGCCTTTGACGTTCAAATCCTCGACGGCTATCACTTCAAATTCAGTTGCCAGCTTGCTTGTCAGCTTGTGCAGATTGTCTTTGCGGACGTTTGCGATACGTTGGTGCATGCGGGCCAGCTTGGTTTTCACTTTCGCCCTGTTGGCACTTCCTTTTTTCTTCCTGCAAAGACTCCTGCTCAAGCGCTTGATCCGGCCTGAAAGCCGTTTGTGTGCTTTTGGCCCTTCCTCCACTTCCCCAGTTGAAAGGGTTGCCAGTGTTTTCACTCCAAGGTCAACTCCAACAACACCTTTGTCCATCCTTCCTGAGAGGCGGTCTTTTGTCTCCACCGCCAATGCAACATGCCATTGATCGGCCTCTTTGCTCACCGTCGCCGATTTGATGTTGCCAACAAACCGCACGGTCTCTGCCATGTTCACCCAACCGATGACTGGCAGGCGTACTTTTTCGCCCTCCACCTTGACGGCATTGGGTTTGTCCTTGGCAGGGCCGTTGTCAGCGCGAAAGCTGTCGTGTAGCCCTTTGCGCTTGAACTTCGGAAAGCCTGGCTTCTCCCCTTTCTTCAGCCGTGCGAAGGTGTTTTTGAATGCCGTACCAAGGTTCTTGATGGCTTGTTGTGGTGCGGTTTTACTGACCTCGCCCATCCAGGGGAACTTCTCTTCCTTGATGGCATTGAGCTGTTTTCGCAACTTCCCTTCGTTGGGCTTTTCGCCAGCTTCGTACTGGCGTTTCCACTCGGCAAGCGCCCAGTTGTACGCAAACCGTGCAACTCCACAAGACTTTGCGAACAGCGTGGCTTGTTCGTTGTTGGGATACAGACGTATCTTGTGCACAAGGATCATGTGGATGTCTCCACGGCTTTTTTGACAGCCTCGATGAGCTTTTTGTTCTTGTTGCTGCGACTGCCGTATAACCTCGCACTGAAAACGGTGATGATTTCCAGTACGTCTTTCGCCAGGTCTTCTTCGAACGTTGTGTCTTGCCCTTTGTTCAAGATGACGACTTCCACATTCTTGGCTTCACAAATGGAAAAAATCAGCTCCGCTCCAAAACGCAACAGCCGATCTTTGTGGGCTATCACCAGGCGTTCCACACGTCCGGCAAGGATTTCGGCCAGCAACCTTTTCAGGCCTTTCTTATGGTAATTCATCCCGCTGCCAAGGTCGGTAATGACCTCAAACCGCCACCCCTGTGCGGCGCAGTGCATTTCCAGAACCTGTGTCTGGCGTACCAAATCCTCTTTTTGATCGTGGCTCGACACCCTGGCGTAGGCGTATGTGACGCGGTTGGTTTCAATGCTGTCTGCAAAACTCGGGTCGATTGCCGCCAGTGAGTAGCGCCGCTGGTTCCCCGATGTGCGAATCGGAACCAATTTTCCAGATGCCTCCCACCTGCGCAAGGTTGTCGTGGTGACCCCCAGAATTTCAGCAGCTCTTGCAATTGGAACTAACTTATACATATTGTGTATATCAGTATGATTTTGTATAAATTTCAAGTAGCAGTTAACCAACCCTCGTGAAAGCCTTCAAACGGATACCGAACCCATCTGGCCGCTCGCAGTATCACATATCAAGTAGATGAAGGCGCCAGCAGCCCTCCGAGCTTTTGCAGGTAACTCTTGTATTTATAGCACGTACCAGTGCTACCATGGCACACATGCATACCCAGCACCCACACGGTGGTCCTGACGCCCTGGGCGTGCCACGCTGTGATTTTTCCACCAACAGCAACGCCTGTGGCCCCTGCCCGCAGACATTTGCGGCCCTGCAGCAAGCAGATGCCACGCGCTACCCGGACCCGCGTTATACCGCTTTGTGCGCCCACCTGGCTGATTTCCACGGCGTGGAGTCTGGCCGCATCCTGGTGGCGGGCAGTGCCAGCGAGTGCATCTTTCGCATCACGGCCTGGGTGGCACGGCGCGGCGGCGCACGGGTCTGTGTTCCGCAGCACGCTTACGGCGACTACGCGCAAGCCGCGCGTGCCTGGGGCTTGACGGTGGGGCACGATGCTCTGGATGCCGATCTGGTGTGGTGCTGTGAGCCGTCCAGCCCGCTGGGTGGTGCGCACTGTCCGTGGCCGGACACGGGTCTTGCCACCGTGGTGCTGGACTGTGCCTACGCGCCGCTGCGCCTGAGTGGCGTTTCCAGCTGGAGTGATGCGCAGCGCCAGCGCGTCTGGCAATTGTTCTCCCCCAACAAGGCGCTGGGCTTGACCGGCGTGCGCGGCGCCTATGCGATTGCCCCCGAGGCAGCACAGAGCAATGCGCAGGCGCTGGAGGCACTGGCGCCGTCCTGGCCGCTGGGCGCGCACGGCGTGGCATTGCTGCAATCCTGGGTGCAGCCCGAGGTGCAGACCTGGCTGGGACAAAGCCACATCACCCTGTGCCAGTGGAAGGCGCGCCAGCTGGAGCTTCTCACGGAGTGTGGCTGGGCCTGTTCGCCCAGCGACGCCAACTTCTTCTGCGCCCAGCCCTTGCTGCCCCAGGGTATGGCCATGCCAGCATGGCTGGCTGCGCTGCGCACGCAGCACGGCATCAAGCTGCGCGACGCCAGTTCCTTTGGCCTGCCCGGCTGGGTGCGGCTGGCGGTGCGGGAACCCGCAGCACAGGATGCATTGATTGCTTCCCACAGCTCGTTCATCTGAAACCAGACCGAGAATTCGGAGATGGGCCAGGATGCGATACTTGGGTCCGTGCGGTTGAATTTTCTATCCGCAATATCGATCACCTGGAGAAAACTGGTATGAACCACCTGATCATCGGCCTGGGCGGCACGGGGGGCAAAATCATCAGGGCCTTGCGCAAGGCGCTGTATGCGGAGCTGCATGGCAAGGCCGTGGAAGGTTTGAACATTGGCTACCTGTACGTCGATTCTTCCGACGAAATAATGGCGATTGACGATCCCAGCTGGAAAATACTGGGCACATCCGTCCAGCTGCCAAAGGCCAGCCAGTTGCTGATCACCGACGCCAACCTCGGCTCCCGCCTCGACAATCTGGACAGCTATCCCGGACTCAAACACTGGCTGGGCAGCCCGCAGGAATGGCGTGACATTCTCAACAGCATTGTCGGCGCCACGTTGGGAGGGCAAAAGCGCCGACTGGGCCGGTTCCTGTTTGCCTGCAAGGCCGACAAGTACCGCGAACAGGTGCAAACCCAGGTCAAGCTGTTGCAAAAGGATGGCCAGACCGAGGTCACTTTCCATCTGCTGGTGGGCCTGGCCGGTGGCACCGGCAGCGGCAGCATTGTGGATGCCGTGGCGCAGCTGCGCGATCTGTACCCGGATTCCAGACGTTTTCGCATTCTGGTGTACGCGCTGCTGCCCGACGCCTACCCGCACCCCAACTGGGACACCGGCAACTACCACGCCAATGGTTTTGCGGCATTGACCGAGTTGAACGCGATGTCCGTCAGCGTCTACCAGCCCTATGACGTGCTGGGTGTCAAGCAGCGTCTGGCACTGTCGGACCCGTTCAATGGCTGCTTTGTCTTTACCAATGAAAATGAAAACGGCCTCAGCGCCGATGTGGACAAGGAGTTGCCTGGCATCGTTGCCGACTTCCTGTACCAGAAAATTGTCGCCGTCAAGGATGTGAACTGGGCCTCGCTCGGGCGCATGGAGAACGCGGAAAACGGCGATGGCTCCCCCGAAGTCACGCCGCAGGGGCGCATCCCCCAGCGCTCCAAGCGCTTCCTGGCCTTTGGCATCAAGCGCCTGGCCATTCCCGAGGAGGAGATCAGCGAGTACCTGACCTATAACTTTGCCCGCCAGGCGGCCCTGCAACTGCGTTTTAACCACTGGCAGGCGGCCACGGGCTTCATTGACGAGCCACGCAAGCAGGATTTTCATGAATTCGTGCAGCAAAAGGACACCCTGTTGCGCTGGATGCTGTCAGACGAGCATCTGACCCTGGCGCTGGGCATCCTGCCCGAGGACGCGGCCAACAAGAAGTGGAAATCCATCACCGGCGAGTGGGAGGCCGTGATCCCCAACTTCAAGCTGCTGGTGCGTGAGCGCGAGCGTGCGACCTGGCTGGACGAACTGACCAAGCTGTGTGAAAAACGGTTTCAGGAAGACTACCGCACGATGGGCGTGCCCGGTTTTTACCGCACCAAGCTCAAGGCGCGCAAGGACATGGCGCGCGAAGTCCGCAACCGCATCGAAGGGGAGCTGATCAACGAGTGGCAACTGGGCGCGCGCTCCACGTGGGAGCTGTCGAGCCTGTTGAGCGCCCTGATTGAAAAGCTGGAAGAACGGCTCAAGGGCTGTGACGAGATGCTGGCCAAGGCACGCAACGCCGAAGAGGAAGCGCAATCCCGTGTGCTGGCCAATGCAGAGAAATGGTCCAGCATGGGCCTGTTTTCCAAACACCTGCTGGGAACGCCCGACAGCCTGCTTGACGCGCATGGCGTGTATTTGCAGGAGGTATACGTCTACCGCACCCGCGCAGAGGGCTGGACGTTTGCCAAGGCATTGCTGGTTGAACTGGTGGCAGAAGTCACCGACCTCAAGGGCGAGGTGGACCGCGCCACGCAAACCTTGCAAAACGCGCTCAAGAAATTCGACATCGGCCTTCAAACCCGGCTCAACGACGGCACGACCACTGGTGGCAGCGGCGACATGCGCCAGCACCTGATCCGCTTTTACGACGCGCAGCAGGTCAAGACCATCAGCCGGCGGCTGGTGGTGGACGAGGCCGAGCAAAAAACCCAGACCAACCGCGTGCGCGCCGCATTGGCTGAAAAACTGGGCCAGGATCTGCGCTTTGCGGCCTTCAACCAGCGGGTCTCGGAATCGACCTTTCTGGACGTACTGGAAACCGTGTGCGAGGACAACGCCCGCATCGCCCACCAAAACCTGGTGCAAAACCCGAAAGAGCGGCTGCTGGGCGTCTCCATCATCGAAAAATTGCAAGACCGCTATGGCTCTGATCTAGGCTGTCCAAAACCACCCTAAGTTTTTCCCCAATTTTTGGCCCTCTGTAACCACTCCCCTCCGAGGGAAAGTACCCCAGATAACATCTTCCATGGCAAAAGACTAAATGTGCTGAAATCGGGTAACGTCGTATTGGG
>JAYRRD010000060.1:0-3595 GCA_041910275.1 Rhodoferax sp. | reverse complement strand
TCGGGGCGGGCGAGGAAGGGGTCGGATTTGGTTTTGGTTTTGGTTTTGGCCATGGTGCATTCCTGGGGCGGGTGATCGTTCAGTCGTTCAATTCGGGATTATCCCGGTCGCGTTCCTGGGGCGGTGCCCCAGGCTGGTATGGGGTCGCGCCGTTGGCGCTCAAGAAACGGGCAAACAGGTACGTCATATTTGATAGCTGCTCCCGCACGTCCCATAAGCCTTGCAGGCCGATTTGCACAATAAAACGCGGCCAAAAACCAGCCGCCAGTCGCTGATTGGGGGAGAAATGGGGGGGTGATGGGCCGAAATAAAGCGAAAACAATGCCGAAATCTGGTTGCAGCCCTTATGGGATGTACGGGGACAGCTATTAATTGGGGAGTGGGGCATTGAGGCATGGGCCGATGCATTGGGTGCGTTCCGTGGCGTGTTCATGTGGCGCGTACCTGGGGCGCGTACCTGGGGCATCGCCCCAGGTGTGCCACGAGGTACGCCACGGTGTATTCCCGAGTCGGTGAATTGGTGAATCGTTCAATCGGTCAATCGGTCAATCCACATCACTCCCGCGTATGCCACGCCAGCCGCTCCAGGTCACGCAGCATCTCGCTGCGCACGATGGCCGAAAGATCGCCCCAGGAGGGCGGGGACGTTGTGGCCGCGTTATTGACGAGGCCAAGACCCAGAATTTCCTGTTCTTCGTCGATACTCTGCACGCCGCCAACGAACCAGCCGGGGATGAAACGCAGTTCCGCGCCGTGCTGGTTGCCAAGCGGCTTGATCAGGCAGTCGATCATGCCGCCCTCACCAATGCTGCGTTTCCAGCCACGCTGCTCCAGGCCGAGCAGGCTGCCGGTGCTGAGTTTGCGGTCTTTGTAGCGTGGCAAGTCATGGAATGGCATTTCTTCTGCGGTCATTGCGTAAGTGGCCCGCGCCAGTTGCTCGAAGGGTTGCAGAATCTTGTAGTCGGCGAGCAACGCCAGCCAGCGGCTGCGCAGGTCTTGCGCCAGTTCCAGCACGTGTGGCAGGCCGATGGAGTACGCGGCGTCGGGTGCGCATGGCGCGTCGTCCACATCGACCAAGCTCAGGTCTTCGCTGACGCGAAAGCTTGCGGCCACTGCACCTGTTGTATCAAACGCAGCCCAGACCAGCCGCTGGCACAGGGTCCGCAACACCGGGTGCCGGGCGAAAAAGGCCAGGAAGTCGGCAAGCGACCAGCGGCGCTGCCCGCACATCGCTGCTTCCAGCCGCACGTTTTGCGTGCTGGCGACCAGCTTGGCCTGCTTCTTGAACTCCTTCCAGTGGGCAACGGCGTCCTTGGCCAGCGCCGCATCGTCCTTGGCGCCGGGCTTGGGCAGGTCTTTCAGGCGCGCTCCGGCCTCGTCATGAACTTGTGGCAGCAGGTCGGGGTTCAGGCTGGCGGTGAATTGTCGCGGGCCGAAGTCCAGTTGCAAGCGGCCACGTTCGTCCAGACCCAGCGTCGGCACGGTGCGGTCGGCCAGTTGCTCAAGCGTCAGATCGCGCTCTTCGGCAACGCGCGCCAACGCCTTGGCCGCGCGCGCCTGGAGGTCGCCGTAGCGCTTTTGCTCGCTGAAGGTGGACAGCAGCATCAGCGCGGTGTCACTGCCGATCCGGGCGAGCATCTCCAGCCCCTCGTGGCCGCGCGCGTAGTCAAGGTTGCTGCGCCATTCGCGGATGCGCGGCACCAGGGCGCGGGCGTTGGCGTCGTTGCCAAGACGGCCCTGTAATTCAAGTATCCAGCGCTCCTTGGGCGGCATGCCGTTGTCCAGCCACTGCTCGAACAAACCAAGCATCAGGTGGGCCAGTGACTCGGGCGTGACGGCGGCCTGCAGCAGGTCCAACCCGGCGTAACTGACGCCGCCCTTGCTCAATGCCAGCGGCATCAAGGCGTCGGGCATGTTTACCAGCGGCACGGCGTGGCCGTTGGTCTCCAGCAACAGGCGCGGCAGCCTGGGTAGCACCAGCCAGGCGGGCAGTTTCGGCAACTGCGCGGGCAGCAGCGCTTCCGCTGGTGTGGCCAGCAGGGCCTCGACGGCGGCGAGGGCCGGTTCGCCGTAAGCCTGGGCCTGCGCGCGCAATACCGCAGCATGCCCCTCGCTGGCCAGCAGGCGCAGGTTCTTCCGGGCATGCGCGGCGCTGTCGGCATCCGCAGAAAAAGCAGCCGGAATCAGCGCCCTGGCGCTGGTTTGCGGGTGGGCAAGCAACCAGTTGCGGGCAGACGTGCGCAACTGGCTGCGCACGGCATAGGCGAGCTGCGAAAGGTGCAGCGCCAGTGCGTCGGAGTCGACTATTTCCATGATCATCTGTGCGCCCTGTGCCGTTGCGGGAGGCATGACGGGCAAGATCGCGTCGATGTGTTCGGCACCGAAACGCTTGAGCAGACGCGCGACCGGGTTGTGGCAGGTGTCGGAGCTATACCCGGATTCGTAGAATTCGAAGTATTGCGCGGTGACGGAAGAGACCGATTGCTGGCGCAAGAGGGACAGCGCCAAGGCGTCGTCATCGAGATGGCCGAGATGGTTCAGGAGTTTCTCCGTATGCATCAGCGGCTGGCGCAGATCGTCCGGCCCAAGCGCGTTATTGGCCTGCACGGTGGCGATGTGATCGGGCTTCACGCCCCAAAGAAATAGTGCCAGAGCCGACTGATTCCAGTCGGTCTTGTAGTGCCGATGCAGTGCCGCAACCTCGTCGCCTCCCGCCTTCAGGTCGTACTTCAGGTGGTACATGAAATCCTCTTCAACCTGAAAACGGCAATCGCTCGAGTAACCGGACAGCATCTGCTGCCTGGGCTCCACCGTTCCGCCGCGCCAGCGTGACCAGTCGACGAGCGCGGGTTCGCGCCGGGGGGTGAGGGCCAGTATCGGCAGTTCAACGCGCGCCGCATTGGAGCGCCACGGCGGCGTGCGCAACAGGGCGGGCAATTCGTCGAAGCTCGCCTCGGTCACTTTTTCGGTTGAGGCGAGCAGACGCGCCAGGGTCCGGCTTTGCGCTTCGTCGCCTTCAGCCGCAAGTGCTGCCTGCAAGGGCTCCAACCACTCGGTATGCGTGTACAGCAGGCGTTGCAAGAACTGGGCGGCGGGCTGATCGCGGCTTGGGTTGAGCGCCAGCAGTCCTCGCAAGGTATACAGCGGCCAGCGTTCGGCACGCTCTGCCACCACTTCGCGGACCTCGGGCAGGTCCAGTCTGCCGAGAAACAATGTCTGTGCCGCGTCGGTGTGAAAGCTGTCCACGAATTTGATAACACTTTTGTCCGTCAGCTGGTCAGCCAGATGGTCAAACACTCCCGGTCCGTGCCATTGGATCAGGCTGTCCCAATCGTTGAGGAATGCGTCGGAATAGTTGGTGTATCTCGTACGCACCAGGGCGATGTTCGCCTCTAGCGTGTTGGTGGGGCGAATCTTGGTGTTCGCCGCATGCGTTTTCAGCTTGGTCAACCAAGCCGATGCAGCGCGGCCACCGTCGGGGCGGGCGAGGAAGGGGTCGGATTTGGTTTTGGTTTTGGTTTTGGCCATGGTGCATTCCTGGGGCGGGTGATCGTTCAGTCGTTCAATTCGGGATTATCCCGGTCGCGTTCCTGGG
>JAYRRD010000059.1:0-26321 GCA_041910275.1 Rhodoferax sp. | reverse complement strand
CCCAAGAAAAATTGCCCATTTATCTGAGCTTCTTTGAGTTCGTTCACAACGCGAGGCGGCGTGGACGCGCTCTATTGGGGTCTCTCCTTGAAATTCTGTTGCAGCCGGAAACATGACCTCAAAACCCAATATGAGCCAATTCGAATACTGTGACAAATTCCCGAATTCCAGACATTTTTGGCAACGCTGTGATGCATGCCTGGGCGCCGCTTCAGTGGCCGGGTACCCGTTGCAGGCCCAGTACGAAGCTGACCCCGTCGGGCTCGTTTCTGGCGATGATCGTGCCGCCCATTTTGGCCATATAGGTCTTGGCCACAAACAGGCCCTGGCCCCGCTTGCCGGGTGCGGCGGCGTCGGCCTGGTCGGAAACACCGTATTCAAAAATCTGCTGGAGCAATTCCGGCGCAATCGGCGCTCCGACGTTGTGGATGGTGACGCTGGCGTCCAGCTCGGTGGTCTCCAGCGTCATGGTGATGGGGGTGGCGGGTGCGCGGTAGCGGTCGGCGTTGCGCAGCACGTGGGTGACCACATCCTCCAGCGCGTATTCTTCCGCACGCACCAGGACGCAGCCCGCATGGCCCGCAAACACCACCTGCGCCAGACCGACGCTGGCGGAGTTGGCCGCCACGTTGTCCAGGAAGGCGCTGATGTCGAGCGTATGCACGGCCAGGGTAGACGACTGGAATGCCTCGCTGGGACTGGCGCTGCCGTACAGGATGCGCACGGCTTGCTGCATGCGCTGGATGTAACGCTGGCTGGGGTCGTCCGCGCGGGCATGCAGCACCATCAGGGATTGCAGCGGTGACATGATTTCGTGGCCCACGGCGTGCCACATGTCCTTTTCCTGCTCCACACGGATTCTTTCCCGCTCGGCGTCTTCCTTCACCCGGCGCAACAGGTCGTTCAGGCAGGTGGCAAGCAGTCCCAGTTCGTCGCCGCCGCGCAGATCGGCCAGGTCAAATTGCGCCAGGCTGTCCGTGGTCTTGACGCTGCGGGAGAGTTGGCTCGCGCGTCGGGTCAGGCGGGCGATGCGCCGGACAATGCCCGCTTCAATCACCAGCCACGCCAGGCCGATGGCCAGCAGCATGAACACCACGAACCACGACAAGCGCGTGGCCACGGCGCTCAGGCTCTGGTTGACGCTGCGGGCGTCGCCACTGAGCAGCAAGGTGTAGTTACCCTGCGGCGTGGCCACTTCTTCTTCCAGCGCCAGCGGGGCGTCATAACTTTCCACCGGCAGGCGCCGGATCAGACGGGTGAGCCAGGGTGACGATTCATTGGAACTGGTCTCGCTGCCACGCAGGTGCAACAGATCACCATGGGCCGCGCCTGGGCCATTCTTGCGCAGGCGCAGGGTTTCGCCGGGCAGCAGCTGGGTCCGCAAATCAGCCAGGGAAAAGGGCGGCACGGCGCCTTCGGCGTTGCTGTCAAACAAGATGCCATCGTCGCCGGGGGCCAGCACCTGCACATGGACCTGCATCTGGTTCAGGTCGGGCGGAGGCCAGACGGGTTTTTCTTTCTGGAACAAGGCGTCACGCAGCACCTCAACGGGCAGGCGCAGGGAAAAGAAAGACTTTTTCTCACAGCCATCGTCCGGCACAGCCGCCGCGCCCAGGCACTCGCTGCCTTGCCATACCCAGGCGCGAAAGTCGCGCACGCTGCGTGCCTGGCTGTAGTCGCGCTGGTCCAGTTCGACATAGCCGGTGAAGCGGCCACGGGTGCCTTCGCGGCGTGGGTCGCCAGGGGTGCTCAGGGGTTCAAAGGGCGCGATCCAGCGGTAGGTCTGGCCCCGCAGGTGCACGGCAACGCGCAGGCGGTGGGCGCCGTCGAGGAATCTGTCGCCGATGGTGTGCGGCACCAGGTCGGTACTGGCAAAGGTGCCTGCGGCATAGATGTAGCCGCCCGCCCAGGGGTTGTTGCCAATGGCCACGCACAGGCTGCCGTAGTGTTTGTATTGCACCAGGCAGCCGGTCATCTCCACCGCGTTGCGCACCTTGTTCTGGTCATCAAAATCAAGCGCCGAAAACGGCAGCAGCACGGGATGCAGCGGCGTGGTGGGGGTTGTGCCGTTGCTCGGGTTGAGCAGTGCCAGTTGGCCCGTCGGGTGGCGCAGCTGGGCGGCAATTTGCTGGCGGGTGTTGGCAAAGCTGCGCTGGTAGTTGTCGTAGCTGCGCTGCTTTTCTTCTTGCAGTACGTAGACGGCCATGGCCAGGGTGGCCAGCACCAGCAGCAAAAATGCGCTGCGAAACAGCAGCCGCAACTGGAACGACGCCAGCCATGCCACGGCCCCGTTCAGAGCCCTGCGAACCTTGCTCACTTGCGCCCACCGGCAGGAGCGGGGTCGGACCAGCGAAAGCCCCGCATGGGGATGTTCTCGATGCGGTCAAAGTCGCCGTCCAGCTCGCGAAAGGCTTCGCGTATCGTGCTGATGTGTTTGCGGATGTTGTCGCGGTTGCGGCCACTTTTCACCACGTCAAACAGCTCGTCGTACAACACCACTTGCCCGCGCTTCTGGTACAGCGCTGCCAGAATGCGCTGGGCCGTCAGGGGCAGGTTGATGCGTTTACCCCGCCACAGCGCGCTGCGTTGGCGCAAGGGGTCTATGGACAGTTCATCGTCAACCGGGGGCGGTGGCTCCGTGGGGCTGCGCTGGCGTACCGCGCGCAGGATTTCGAGAAAAGTTTCGATGAAATCGCTTTCTTCAAACGTGGTTTTTTGCAGATAGTCCCACGCATCCAGCGCCTTCATGATGCTGCGGTAGATGGCCGCAGGCATGGCCGAGACCACGAGCACGGGCGTTCCCCGACGGCTCTTGTTGATGGCATTGATGATGGCAATGCCAGCGTTGCGCTCGCGCCCCAGCTCGATGTCCAGCACCACCAGATCGTAGGTTTCGCGGGCGATGGCGGCTTCGGCATCGTCACGGGTAAACCAGTTGTCCACCTGAATGCCGCCGTGCGCACTGCGTATCCAGGCGCTGAGTTGCTGGCTGGTGGGAATGTCATCTTCAATGACGGCGACCTTGAACATAGTGGTTTCCTTAAAGCGGTACACGGTAAGGCAATACCGGAAGTATCTCCTGTGCGTGGGCGCCCCGGTGTGAGTATTCCTTCACGCCGCAGGAGCAATCCAACCCCGCGACCGCCTTGATTGCTCTGGGCTGTGGCGGGCACGATAGCGCCATTGCAACCAACCACCAAGGAGAGCATCATGTCAGACCACACCAACCCCGACACCGAAAACCGTACGAACAACGCCCTGACCATCGCCGGGCGCGTCGCCAGCATCCTGGGCGAACAGTACCGGAAAATTGCCCCGCATCTGCCGGGCCGCGCCGCCACCATCACGCTGGGGCTGCTGGCCGCAGGCGGTTACGCCGTCTACACCAACCCGCCCATGCAAAGCCTGGGGCGCGGTGAAGTGGGCCTGCGCCTGAACCAGTTCACGGGCGCGTCCACCGAAATGCGCGACGGTGCCGTGCTCGTCATTCCGGTACTGCACACCCTGCGCCGCTTCTCGTTGCGCGACCAGGTGTACCGGCCCGCGTCCGGCGCTGCAACACCGTTTCAATCGGTGGAAGGCTTGTCGATTGGCGTGGATATTTCGGTGCGCTACGCGCTGGACGCCAGCAAGATTGCCACGACGGCACGCGACCTGCCCGACAACATCGGCGGTGAAATTGTGGAACCCATGGTGCAAGGCGTGCTGCATAAAACGCTGTCACGCTACAGCGTACGCGACATCTTCTCGGGCAAACGCGCCGAGATTCAGCAGACGATAGAAGCCGAACTGAAACCGCTGCTGGCCGCTGATGGCATCAAGCTGGTGGGTGTGACCATGGGCAAGGTCGATTTGCCACCCGACTACAAGGCGGGCATGGAGCGTTTGCTGGCGGAGGAACTGGCCTCCGAAAAAATGCGCTACACCCTGGAACTCAAGGAAAAAGCGGTGAAACAAACCGAACTCGAAGCCATGGCCGAAAAGGTACGCCGCGAGACCGAGGCCCAGGCAGCCGGTGAGGAGCAGATCATTGCCGCCAAAGCCCAGGCCGAAGCCATGCGGCACGTATTACCTTTCAAACAAAAGCAGATCGAGCAGCGGGCTCTGGAAGCGGAAGCCGAGAAGGTATCGCGCATCAAGACCTCCGAAGGCACGGCACAAGCCCGCCGCATTGAAGCTGCGGGAGAAGCTGATTCCCGCAAGAATCTGGCCGATGCCGAGGCCTACCGCCAGGAGCGCATCGGCAAGATCAGCAGCGAGCAACTGGCACGTGACGGCGCCTTGATCTCCAAAAATCCCTTGCTGATCCAGAAAACCATGGCGGATAAACTCTCCGACAAGATCACCGTGATCATCGCCCCCCCGCCGTCCGATGGTGGCTTCATCGGCTCTGCCCTGCTGGGTACGGGCAAAACGGACAAACAGGCGCAGGCCCAATCGGTCGTACACGCCAGCACCCCGGATGCCGATGCCGGTGCCGAACAAAACAATGCTGACGCGGTGCAATAGCCATGCTTGCCACAACCCTACTGGCCGTTGCCATCGTCACCCAGGACCAATCGGCCTTGCGCTCGGCGCCGCGTGAATCGGCACCCCAACAGGTGGTGCTGGCGCAAGGCGACAGCCTGGAAGTACGCGGCCAAAAGGGCGACTACCTCCAGGTCTATGACCATCGCCGCGAGCGCGCGGGTTATGTGCGTTCCACCCAGGTGCGCCAGCAGTCGCTCAAGCCCCAGGATGCGCCGGAGCTGCTGGCGGTGGTGCGTTTTCTGCGCGACACGCCCGGATCGGAAGCACTGGGCATCGCCTATGCCGCCGCGTACCTGCGCGCCGCCCCCGCGCAAGACATCCATGTCGAAGCATTCGACGCCTTGGGCAGCATGGCCGAGCGGCTGGCACGGCGTGCATCGGTCCCCCAGGGCAAGACCAGCGGCAACGCGCTGGCCGCACACCTGGAAGTGGTCGCCAGTTACGGGGTGCAGATGCTCAGTTTCGAGCGGGATGGGCAAGTACAGTTGTGCTACAACGGCGACGCCCACCGCCGGGTGCTGGCCTTGCAGGCGAGCGACAACCAAAAAGCCCTGGCCGCCCTGGCGCTGACGCGCCATGACTGCATAGCACCCAGCCTGACGCCGGTGGAACGCTTCGCGCTGGACAACTGGCGCGCCGACGTGCTCGACCGGGTGGAACTGCGCGATCTGCCCGAAGTCCTGAAAAACCGCGTACACATGCGCAAGGCTGGAATATGGGCCAGCCTGGCCTACCAGCGCGCCCGGCGAGCGGAATTTGCCCCGGCAGCGGTGCAGGCAGCCGCCACACGCGCCGTGCAGGAACTGGCCGCCATCAACAAATCCGAACTGGCCGACACCGATACAAGCGCCTACAGCGACGCCGCCATCCGCGTAGGCGCCTCGCGCTGGGCGGCTGAACCGGCGCCAACGCCCGTGGACAAACTGTCCAGACTATCGGTACACCTAAGCCCCGGCCAGCCGGGCGAAACCTGTGTGCATCTGGTGGATGCCAAGCATGACGCCAAAAACCCGCTGCTTACCCGCTGCACCTATGGTGTGGTGTGGGCGGCGTCCGCCATGGCCCATCCACGCGGCAACGCCCTGGCCCTGGCCGTGCAGCCGCTGGAGTCCTGGCGCGAGATGTGGGTATTTCAGCAAGGCGAAACCGGCTGGAGCGTCAACGTGCTGCCGCCCGCCGCGGACAACCCGGAGCTGGGTTATATCGAATTTGCCGGCTGGGTTCCGGGCACCAGCCAGATACTGGCCGCACGCGAAGTCAAGGCGGATGGCCGCTTCAAAACCAGCTTTGAAGTCCTGCGTGCGGCGACGCTGGAGGTGGAAAAACAGGCCGACAAACCAGCCAACCTGAGCACCTTCTACCGCTGGCAAGACCCTGTATGGAAGGGTACTACCATCAGCCTGCGCTAGCGTCGTCTGGACCAAAAGTTTTGCACACCAGCGCCAGAGTTGGTGCGATACTGTGCCGATATACCAAGACACCAAGACCCCCACCAACCGGATTGGAATTTGTCATGATCTCCACGTCCTCCATCGCCGCATCGGGCATGCAAGCCGCCCAAACCCGTTTGAGTTCCAGTGCCAGCAACATTGCCAATGCGGGCACCGACGGTTTTCGTCGCCAGGAAGTGGTGCAGACGGCACAGCCAGAAGGCGGCGTATCGGCGTCCAATCGCCGGGCCGACGCCGAAGGCGCGGAACTTGCAACCGACCTCACGACCCAGCTCCAGGCCAAAAATGCCTTCCTCGCCAATCTGACGGTTTTCAAGGCAAACGACCAGATGGCGGGCGTGCTTCTGGATACGAAGGCGTAGGCAAGCAGCCGCAGCGTCGGCATCGCTATGCTTTTGGAAGCTTCTCCCGCTTGATCTATGGGGGCTTCGGGCCGTTTTGGCACATAAAAACGCTCCCCTGACGCACCATGGCCGCTGGTTTGGGTCGAATTTGGGTGAATTTGGGTGGATTTTGGCACTGGAGAGGCACTTTTCAAGGCACAAATTGCCTTGCAAGCCTTATTGGATAAGCGGGGACAGCTCTATAAAATATAGCATATCACCTTGTGCTGCACCAGCGCTGCTTGCGCTACGGGTGAGAATTCCGCAGGCTTGAATATTGGTATCATCAACCGAACGCCAATTCCATTGACACCGTTACACCATCAGAGAATGATCGCGTCTGAAGCCGGCAATGACACAAGACACCCATACCCCCCACAAGCTGCACCTTGCGCCGTCCTACTATGCGCGGCACATTTTCTTTTGTCTGAATGAGCGCAAGAATGGCGAAGAATGCTGCGCCGCGCAGCGTGCCTATGACGGTTTCGAGCGCTGCAAGCAGGCGGTGCGCGCGGCAGACCTGGCCGGGCCGGGTCAGGTGCGCGTCAACAAGGCAGGCTGTCTGGACCGCTGCGCCGCCGGTCCCGTGGCGGTGGTGTATCCAGAAGGGGTCTGGTACACCTACGTGGACGCGCAGGACATCGACGAAATTGTCGAGTCGCACCTGAAAAACGGCCAGGTTGTCGAACGTTTGCTGATTCCGCCCGATATTGGGCGGTAGGATTTTTTCGGACGTATTCTTGCAATGGGAATCGGGTTAAAACCCCCGTGGAACGTGCGGGGTCCACTATTTATTGCATAGTAATTGCAGAGTAATGCCATGAACTACCCGATCCACCACACCCGTCGCCTGAACCTGCAAGGGCCGGTTGGCATGCTTGAAATGCTGGAAGACGGCCCCGTCCTGCCCGAGGGTGCGCTGCCCCGTGGCGTGGCCGTCGTGGCCCATCCGCATCCCTTGTTCGGGGGCAGCATGGACAATAAAGTGGCGCAGACGCTGGCGCGCGCTTTTGCCCAGTGCGGCTGGCGCGCATTGCGTTTCAATTTTCGCGGTGTCGGTGCCAGTGAGGGCGCGCATGACCACGGGCCGGGGGAGTTGCAGGACTTGCTGGCGGTTGTTGGCCATGGCGTATCGGGTGAAGGCGGTACGGCTCCCTTGCCGTTGGCCCTGGCGGGTTTTTCGTTTGGCGCGGCTGTGGTGAGCCAGGCCCTGGAGTCGCTGGGGTCGGCGCGTGCGCCGCGCCAGCTGGTGCTGGTGGGCACCGCCGTCGAGCATCTGGAGGTGGCTGCGGTGCCCAAGGAGCTGCATGCGCGCACCCTGGTGCTGCACGGCGAGCAGGACGATACCGTGCCACTCGCATCCGTGCTGGACTGGGCCAGGCCCCAGGCCCTGCCCGTCACCGTCATTCCGGGGGCATCGCACTTCTTTCATGGACAATTGCTGCTGTTGCGCAGTCTGGTGGCGCGCCATCTGGCTGCGGATGATGCGCACCATTCCTAGCCATGCAATCTTTCTTCCTTGCCTTGCTCACTGCTTTAGCCGCTTTAAGCGCCTTGAGCTTTTCTGCGCTGGCGCAAGTGCCGCAGCCGCCGGAGATTGCTGCACGTGCTTACCTGCTGCTGGATGTGACAGCGAACCAGATTCTGGCATCCAAGGATGTGGATATGCCAGTGGAGCCGGCATCGCTGACCAAGTTGATGACGGCCTATCTGACCTTTGACGCCTTGCGCAGCAAGAAACTGGATTTGAAAAAAACCCTGCCGGTGAGCGAGCGTGCCTGGAAGATGCCGGGGTCGCGCATGTTCATTGACCCCAAGATGCAAGTGCCCGTGGAAGACCTGATCAAGGGCATGATCGTACAGTCGGGCAACGATGCCACCATGGCGCTGGCCGAGGGCGTGGGCGGCTCGGAGGAGCGTTTTGTGCAGATGATGAACGACCAGGCCAAGGCGCTGGGCATGCAGTCCACCGGCTACAAGAACCCCGAAGGTATGACTGCGCCCGGCCACACCACCACGGCGCGTGACCTGGGCATTCTGGCCACGCGCCTGATGACCGACTTCCCGGATTACGTGGCTTTTTACGCCATCAAGAAATACCGCTACCCCGGCACGCCGGCGGCCAATGACAATAATCGCAACCTCTTGCTGTTTCGTGATCCGACGGTGGACGGGCTGAAAACCGGCTATACACAAGCTGCGGGCTACTGCATGGTGGCGACAGCACGGCGCGATTTCCCGGCCCTGGCCAATGCGCCTTTGGTCGATGGTGCGGCGGTGGCCGGTGGCGGTGGCAGCCGCCGTTTGCTGGCCATCGTGCTGGGAGCGGCCAGTGAAAATGCCCGTGCCAATGAATCGCAAAAGCTGTTGAACTGGGGCTATACCGCGTTTGAACCGTTCAAGTTGTTTGATGCCAACCAGCCGGTGATCACGCCCAAGATATGGAAGGGCACAGCGTCCATCGTCAAGGCCGGACGTGAGCAGGCGATTGTGATTGCATTGCCCCAGGGCAGCGCGGCCAAACTGAAAACGCAGGTCGTGCGCACCGATCCCTTGATGGCACCCATCACCAAGGGACAGCAGATCGGCACGCTGCAAGTTCTCTCCGGTGACAAGACGGTGGCCGAAGTGCCTTTGCTGGCGCTGGAGGCGGTGGAGCAAGCGGGTGTGCTGGGCCGCGCCTGGGATGCGCTGCGGCTGTGGATTCGCTGATTGCCGGATAGACCAGATGTATCAAGAAGGAAAACCGTGACTATTAAAGAAATGCTGCCCCTTGACGAGTATCTCGCTATTTTCGAACGATATGGAAGAACAGATACAGAATATCTCAAGTACCATTATCTGCGTTTTTATTTGACCCAGAAATTGTTTTATGAGAGCTGGTCCGTTAACGATAACGGAAAGAGGGTTCTTGATGTTGGTGCCCATTGGCTCCATCAGTCGCTCCTGTATGCGCGCGATGGTTTTGCGGTCACGGCAGCGGATTTTCCCGGAACCTTGGCTGTTCCATCGGTGATTGATCTGGCTGATGCGCATGGTATTTCATTGTTTTCATACCATAATCTGAGCGACATCAATGCATTTGACGCATTCCCGGACAATTCATTTGACGTAATAATATTCAGCGAGATTCTGGAGCATATTACGTTTAATCCGGTGGATATGTGGAAAGCGCTGTACAGGGTGCTTTCCCCCGGCGGTCGGGTAATCGTGACTACGCCAAACTACTACTATTGCCGTGGACGGTTCTGGGACTTTTCACGGTTGATCATGCGGGGTGGAGGCGGGATTCCGGTGCACGATATTCTCTCGATAAACACCTATGGACACCATTGGAAAGAGTATTCTGCCAGAGAGATACGCGCTTATTTTGAGATGCTGTCGCCCGATTTCCGGGTGAGCAGATTGTGTTATGCGACTTTTGAAGAGCCATACTATGCCCATACTATCAAGGATAAGCTCATCAACTGGCTGGAAAGCAGGATTAATATACTCAAGAAGAATATCTATGCAGAAATTTCCCTGGAAAGGAAGGACTGCGGGATTGTTGTTTCGCCCCATTGGTGACCAGCGTGCAGTCCCCTGATCCCCTGGAGCCAGCCGTTGTGAAAAACCTTCCGCCCCGCGTGCTGCTGGAGCAACGCACGGACGGGGTGTGTGCTGCGCTGTCGGGGGATTGGACGGCGGCCAATCTGGCGCTGTCGGGGCACTGGAAGTCGGTGCAGGCTGGTTTGCGCAGCGTACGCAATGCACGTGGCGTATGTAATGTCCATGCTTGGGATTTGCGCCTGGTGCCCCACCTGGACCATGTGGGCGCGCAGTTGCTCTGGAATACCTGGGGTCGCCACTGGCCCGCGCAATTGCACATCCTGGAGCAACAGCGTGTGATGCTGGAGCGGGTGGCGCGTTTTTCGGCGCCCTTGCCGCCACCTGTGCCGCAGACGCTGTGGAGCCGGTATCTGCGCCTGGGACGCTGGGTGCTGGGTGTTGCCAGGCATCTGACCGATTTCGTGCGTTTGCTCGGACAGTTGCTGCTGGACATGGTGCAGCTCGTGCGCACGCCGGGCCGTGGACCGTGGCGTGACATTTCGGGGCACGTGTACCGTATTGGCGCCACAGCCATGCCGATTACGGCATTGTTGGGTTTTCTGATCGGCGTGGTGCTGGCGTATCTGATGTCGCAGCAACTGCGCCAGTTTGGCGCCGATGCGTTCATCGTCAACATTCTGGGCATGGCGCTGATCCGGGAATTGGGGCCGATTCTGGCAGCCGTATTGATTGCCGGGCGCTCCGGGTCGGCCATTACCGCGCAACTTGGTGTGATGCGCGTGACCGAAGAACTCGATGCCATGCAGGTCATGGGGATTGCGCACGGTTTTCGTCTGGTGCTGCCGCGCGCCATTGCCGTGGTCATCGCCATGCCGCTGCTGGCCGTGTGGACCACGCTGGCGTCCTTGTCGGGTGGCATGTTGGCTTCGAATCTGACGATGGGGCTGACGCCGGAATATTTTGTCATTGCCCTGGGCCGGGTGGTGCCGCTGGTCAACCTCTGGCTGGCTTTGGGCAAGTCCGTCGTATTTGGTTTGCTGATCGCGCTCATCGGCTGCCATTACGGCCTGCGCGTCAAGCCCAATACCCAAAGCCTGAGCGAGGGCACCACGGCATCGGTGGTGACGTCCATCACCATGGTGATTGTGGTCGATGCCCTGTCTGCCGTGATTTTCAAGAGCATCGGCATCGTATGACCGCCCCTGCCACCGTAGCACCCCCGCTGCTGTTGCCCCCGCCGCCGCCGGTGGTGCAGATTCGGGGCCTATGGTCTTCATTTCGCAATGCCGGGGTCGAGGCTGTCGTTCACCAGAATTTGAATCTGACGATTGCGCAGGGCGAGTTGCTCTCGATAGTGGGTGGCTCCGGCAGCGGCAAGACCGTGTTGCTGCGCCAGATTCTGGGCTTGCAGACGCCCATGCGCGGCAGCGTCACGGTGCTGGGTTTGCCCGCTGCGCAGCTCTCGGGTGTGGGTTGTGCCAGCCGCGTGGGGATGTTGTTTCAGCACGGCGCGCTGTATTCGGCTTTTACGGTCATGGAAAATATTGCGTTCCCGTTGCGCGAATTGAAAAATCTGCCCAAGGAACTGGTGCGCGATGCGGTCATGGTCAAACTGCGCATGGTGGGCATTGATCCGGTGCATGCCCACAAGATGCCCTCGGATTTGTCAGGCGGCATGGTCAAGCGGGTGGCGCTGGCGCGGGCTTTGATCATGGACCCGCCGCTGCTGCTGCTCGACGAGCCGACCGCCGGACTGGACCCGGATCGCTCGGACGCCTTTTGCAGCCTGTTGCGTTCTTTGCACCATGAACTGAATCTGACGGTGGTGATGGTGACGCACGATCTGGATACCATCCACGACATCAGCACCCGCGTTGCAGTGCTGGCCGACAAGCGCGTGGTGGTGCATGCTCCCTTGCAGGAGGTTGTACGGTTTGACCATCCTTTTGTGCGCGAATTTTTTCTGGGGGCACGCGGCAAGCGCGCCATGGAGTTGTCACGAACGAACAATCTCTGACAGCCTCGCAGAAGCGCCAGCGAGAGCATGCACACCTACAATCCAATCCCATGGCGCAACACGACAACGGCTACAAAAACCTGTTTTCACACCCTGAAATGGTGCGCGATTTGCTCACGGGTTTTGTGCATGAACCATGGGTGGCCGAGCTGGACTTTGCCACGCTGGAAAAAGTCAGCGGCAGCTATGTTTCAGACGATCTGCGTGACCGCGAGGACGATGTTGTCTGGCGCGTGCGCTTTCGGGAGCGCTGGCTCTATGTCTACCTGCTACTGGAGTTTCAGTCCACGGTAGATGACTTCATGGCGGTGCGGCTGTTGACGTACCTGGGTCTTTTGTACCAGGACATCATCAAGCAAAAAGGTCTGACGGAAAATGACAAACTGCCGCCCGTGCTGCCGTTGGTGCTCTACAACGGTGTGCAGCGCTGGCATGCTGCACAGGAAATCAACACATTGATCGAGCCGGTGCCGGGACGGTTGCAGGACTACGCGCCGCACCTGAAATATCTGCTGCTGGACGAAGGCGCGATTGACGAAAGCGGCCCGCTGGCCCTGCAAAATCTGGCTGCAGCCTTGTTCCGGTTGGAGAAGAGCCGCACGCCCGCAGACATGGTGCAGGCTGTTGCCGCGCTGCTGGACTGGCTACAAGCTCCCGAACAGAATAGTGTGCGCCGTGCGTTTGCCGTGTGGATGAAACGTGTGCTGCTACCATCGCGCCTACCCGGAACCCAACTGCCCGAAGTGGGCGATTTACTGGAGGTAAAAACCATGCTGGCTGAAACCGTGATGGACTGGACGCAGCAATGGCTGCAACAAGGCTTGGAAAAAGGTCGGCAAGCCGAGGCAAGTCTGCTGTTGGAGCGCCAGTTGACCAAACGCTTTGGCCCGCTGGCACCAGCGGTGCGCGCGCGTTTGACCGATGCTTCAACGCAGCAATTGGAAGACTGGGCCGAACGTATCCTTGATGCCCCCAATCTCGAAGCTGTTTTTTCTCATGGCGCGTGAGTAAATGTAAATCGGGTTGTATGCCTTATAAAAAAAACGTTGACAGCTATTGTTTTTGATATTGTTTTTCAACACGTGGAGCGAACCCACGGGAAAATAAGAGGAGAGTCACCCTATGGAAAACAAGGCCCATGCCGTAGCTGCCGGAATTTTTGTCGTGGCGGTGTTTGCTCTGCTGGTGATGCTGGCCTTCTGGCTCAAGCGTGATTCCGGGGACCGCCAGGTGTTTGAACTCTCCAGCAGCGAGGGGGTCACGGGTTTGCAGCCGCAGGCCAATGTGCGCTACAAAGGGGTGATGGTCGGGCGGGTGACGTCGATTGCGCTCGATCCGGACGTCACGGGTAATGTGCTCGTGCGCATCGCCGTCGATACCGGCACACCCGTCACCAAGACCACCTTTGCCTCGCTGGCCTTTCAGGGCGTCACGGGCCTGGCGTTCATCCAGCTCGATGACGTTCCCGGTGCGCGCGAGCCACTGTCCACCAGCGCGGAGGAACCGGCGCGTATCCCGATCCGCCCGAGCCTGATGTCGCGCCTGTCGGACCAGGGCACCCAGCTGCTGGGCCAGATCGAACTGACGACCAAGCGGCTGAATGCCCTGCTGACCCCGGAGAACCAGAAAAAACTGGTGCAATCCGTCGTCAACCTCGGCCAAGCCGGTCTGGCGATCAGCGAACTCTCGCAGCGGGCGGAACAGGTGCTGGGTAAACAGATGTCCACCGTCAACCTGGGGGCTTTGGCGCACGAGACGCAAACCACGCTCAAGGGCTTGCAGGCGACGACCCTGGCGTTCAAGACGCTGGCCGAGCGCGCGAACGCACCCGGAGGGGCCATGGAAGCGGTCACACGCAGCGCGGATGTGTTTGTGGCGACGGGGCATGCGCTCAATACGGGCCTGGTGCCGCGCATCAACCGCAGCACCGACGATGCGGCGCGCACCCTGCGCCAGATGGGTGAATTTGCCGACGTGCTGGGCGACAACCCGCAGTCTTTGCTCTGGGGTCGGGGCGCTATCCCACCCGGTCCTGGTGAGACTGGTTTTGTAGCGCCAACTGCTCCTTGAACTTACTGAGGATTTACAATGAAATTAATAACTGCTCCCGCTCGTTCCATGGGCCTTGCGGCCATTTTCTGCCTGTTTTTACTGCCTTTTTTGCCGGCTTGCAGCACGCTACAGCCTGCGGTGCGGCCCACGGTGTACGATTTTGGCCCTGGTTCTTTGAAGCAGACACATCAAACGCCTGTCAGTACAAAACTGCCGCCTCTCGTTCTGGGCGATGTACGGGTGGCTGGCGCATTGGACGGCAGTGCGGTGCTGTACCGCCTGGCCTACAGCGACCCCCGGCAGCTGCGCCCGTATGCCCAGGCCCGCTGGAGCAAGCCACCGGGGCAGTTGCTGCGCCAGCGCCTGGGTGAGCAGCTGGGTATGCACCGCACGGTGCTCAGTGCAGGGCAGGGCGTCTTGAGCACCACGCCCGCCATCGGGCTGCACCTGGAACTGGACGAATTCAGTCAACTCTTTGAAACACCGGACAAAAGCATTGCCCTGGTGCGTGCGCGCGTGACTTTGGGGCGTTGGATGGCCGGTGGGACCGAGCAGTTTCTGGCGCAGCGCAGCTTTGTGGTGCAAGAGCCCAGTGCCAGCGCCGATGCCGCCGGTGGCGTGCATGCCCTGGGTGTGGCGTGCGACGCACTTATAGGGGAAATTTCGCAATGGTTGCAACAGCTTGACGCAGATTTGGGACAATCCCGGCTTTGAAATCAATGTTCATGACAGGGCACATCCGGTTTGAATTTCTTGCATCTTTTAGGCAAAAGCTCGATCAAGGTCAAGGCAACGCTTGCCATGCTGCTGATTTTTGTACCCAGCCTCTGGTCGTTGTCGCTTTACTCCAGCCGTATCCTGCGCGCGGACATGGAGTGGTTACTGGGAGCGCAACAGCGCTCGACGGTTGCGCTGGTGGCAAAAGAGATCAACACCGAACTGCAAGACCGGTTCGAGCTGTTGGAAAGACTGGCAGCAGCAGCAGGGCCATATCTCTCGAAAAGTCCGCAGGCCTTGCAGGATTTCCTGGATCAAACCTTGGTGGTGGAGCATGAGTTCAACGCCGGGCTGGTTGCGGTGGGAAGCAACGGCGTGGCGGTAGCCGAACTGCCGCGCTCCATGGGGCGGGTCGGTCTTGATCTGATGGACCGGGAACACATCATTGGCGCACTCAAGGACGGCAAAACCACCCTGGGCAAGCCCATCATGGGCCGCAGGTTGCAAGCCGCCCTGCTCGTCGTTGCCACGCCGATCCGGGATGCGCAAGGCCGGGTGATCGGTGCTTTAAGCGGCCTGACCGACCTTGGCAAACCCAATTTTCTGGACGAATTCATGGATAGCCAGTTTGGCAGGACCGGCGGCTTCTTGCTGGAAGATGCCAAAAACCGGTTGATCATCACGGCCACCGACAAGCAGCGCATCATGCAAACCTTGCCAGCTCCGGGCGTCAATCGGCTGATTGATCGCCACGTTGCGGGTTTTGATGACACGGGTATTACCGTCAATCCGCTGGGCGTGGAAGTGCTGGCTTCGGCTGCGCGGATTCCGGTGGCAGACTGGTTCGTGGTGGTTTCGCTTCCCACGGCGGAAGCCTTTGCGCCGATTCATGCCATGCAGCGGCGGCTGCTGTGGGCAACGGTGCTGCTGACCGTGCTGGTAGGGGGCTTGACCTGGTGGATGCTGCGCCGCCAGCTCGCCCCCATGCTCTCCACCACCAAAATGTTGGCTGCGCTGGCCGAAGCCGATCAGCCGCCGCGTTCCCTGCCCATCGTCCGGCAAGATGAAATTGGCGCAATGGTGGGGGGCTTCAACCGTTTGCTAGCCATTCTGGCTAGGCGGGAAGAGGCGCTACGCGAGAGCGAGTACCGCTTTCGTGCCATCTTTGATGCGTCGCTGGTGCCCATGGCCATCAATGACGATCCGGGTAACATCACCCTGCTCAACCAGGCCTTCGTGCAGACGTTGGGCTATACGCTGGAGGATATCCCGACCCTGGAGGAGTGGTGGCCCCGTGCCCACCCGGAGCCGCAATACCGGCAGTGGGTTGCCAGCACCTGGCAAAAAAGATTGGTCAATGCCGAGCTGAGTGGGCAGCCCTTTGTTCCCATGGAAATCAATGTGCGCTGCAAGGACGGTTCGGAGCGCGTATTTCTGGCCAGCTCCTGTGCGCTGGAAGACCGCTTTTTGGGCTCGCACCTGGTTGTCTTGTATGACATCACGGAGCGCAAGCAGGCAGGAAAAGAGCGGGACGAGCTGAACCGCGATTTTGTCGCTTTTCTGGAAAATACCAGCGACTTCATCTACTTCAAGGACGAAAACAGCCGTTTTCGCTTTTGCAGCCAGACCTTGGCGGATGTTACCGGGCACGCCAGCTGGCGCGATATGCTGGGCAAGCACGATCTGGAAGTGTTTCCTGCGGATACGGCACGGATTTACTACGAGGAAGAATTGCCCGTTTTCCGTGATGCCAAACCTTTGCTGAACAAGGTGGACCCCTATTACGACGCCGCTGGCAAACCGGGCTGGGTCAGCACCAACAAGTGGCCGCTATTGAACGCCGACGGGAAGGTTGTCGGTCTGTTTGGCATCAGCCATGACATCAGCGAGCGCATGCGGGCGGAAGAAAAGCTGCGCCAGGCTGCCAACGTGTTCACGTACGCCCGCGAAGGCATCATGATTACCGATACCGACAGCACCATTGTGGATGTCAATGCCGCTTTTACCCGCATTACCGGCTACACCCGCGAGGAGGTGCTGGGCCGCAAGCCGTATGTCCTGAGCACCTGGCGCCAGGGCAAGGAGTTTTATGCCATGCTCCAGAAGGAGCTGGATGAGAAGGGCCATTGGTACGGCGAGATCTGGGATAGGCGCAAGAGTGGCGAGGTCTATGCCGAAATGCTCACCATCAGCGCGGTGCGTGACGACAAGGGTAAAACGCTGCAATACGTGGTATTGTTTTCCGACATCACGGACCGCAAGGAGCGCGAAGACGAAATGCGCCAGTTCGCCTTCTATGACCCGCTGACGCAGCTGCCCAACCGCCGCCTGTTCTGTGACCGCCTGAGCCAGGCCATGGCTGCGGGCAAGCGCAGCGGCTGCCATAGCGCCATGATGTTTCTGGACCTGGACAATTTCAAGCCGCTCAATGACTTGCATGGGCATGCCGTGGGAGACTTGCTGTTGGTGTCGGTTGCCAAGCGCCTGCGCGAGTGTGTGCGCGAGATGGATACCGTGGCACGCTTTGGTGGCGATGAGTTTGTCGTGCTGTTGTGTGAATTGAGTCCCGACAAAGCCGCTTCCACCGAGGAAGCGTGCAGCGTGGCCGAGAAAATCAGAGCCAGTCTGGCAGCGCCCTACGTGCTGACGCCCACGCAGCCCGACCATGCAGGAGCCACCGTTCACACGGTTGAGCACCGTTGCAGCGCCAGCATCGGCGTGGTGGTCTTTTTGGGCAATGGAATCAGCCAGGACGCGCTATTTCAGCAAGCCGATGCTGCCATGTACCAGGCCAAGGAGGCGGGGCGCGATGTGGTCTGCTTTGGAAAGGAGCCAACTTGAGCCAGGAAACGCTATGGCAGCGCAGGGATTTGCTGTGCGTCGGTGGGGGTATCGTCCTGACGCTGGGGGCGGCGCATCTGGCGCATGGTGCCACTGTTGCCACCATCATTACGGTGCGCATCTGGCCTGCGCCCGAATATTCGCGCGTGACCATCGAGTCGGACGCAGCGCTGCAGACCAAACAACTGTTTGTCCCCAACCCGCCGCGCCTGGCGGTGGATATTGAAGGCATCACCCTGAATCCGGCGCTGAAAGAGCTGGTCGCCAAGGTGCGCGCCGACGACCCGAATATTGCCGGCATCCGGGTTGGGCAGTTCGCGCCCCATGTGGTGCGGCTGGTGGTGGACCTCAAGCTGCCGATCCGTCCGCAGGTCTTCACCCTGGCGCCCGTGGCCGCCTACCAGCACAGACTGGTGCTGGACCTGTACCCGGTGCGGGAAATAGACCCGATGGACACCTTGATCGCCGGGAAGGCACAAGATCGTGCCGTGGCCCCTGCTGCCCCCGCCGCCAGCCAGCCAGCCAGCCGGGCTGTGCCTGCGGCATCGGCAGTGGCAGCGGCGCCGACTCCGGCGTCGTCCGCCAGTAGCGTTGCGGGCGACTCCGATGCCTTGGAGACCTTGATCGCGCAAAAAGCCAAAACGGCGGACACGGCAGGTGTGCAAATAGCATCTGCTGCACAATCAATAGCTGCTCCCGCTCGTCCTGCAAGCGCTACAGCCCAGAATGCCGTTAAAAACCCGGCAAAGCCCGAACTACCTTCCACGGCGGACACCGACCGGCTCATCATTGTTGCCCTGGACCCAGGCCATGGTGGCGAAGACCCTGGGGCGGTTGGTCCGGGCGGTACGCGCGAAAAAGACGTGGTGCTGCGTCTGGCGCATCTGCTGCGCGAACGTATCAATGCGTCCCGTGTCAATGGCAGCATGATGCGCGCCTACCTGACGCGCGATGCCGATTTTTTTGTCCCCTTGCAGGTGCGGGTGCAAAAGGCGCGCCGGGTGCAGGCCGATCTGTTTGTCAGCTTGCATGCCGATGCCTTTTTCACGCCCGATCCGCAAGGTGCCAGTGTGTTTGCCCTGAGCCAGGGCGGCGCATCGAGCAGCGCGGCCCGCTGGATGGCGGCGCAAGAGAACAAGGCCGATCTGATTGGCGGAGTCAATGTGAAAAGCGCCGATGCCGCGCTGCAACGCGCCATCCTGGACATGAGTACCACGGCGCAGATCAACGACAGCCTGAAGCTGGGCAGCACCTTGCTGGGCGAAATCGGGCGCGTGGGCAAGCTGCATAAACCCAAGGTCGAACAGGCATCCTTTGCCGTGCTGAAAGCGCCCGACATCCCCAGCGTGCTCGTGGAAGCCGCTTTCATCAGCAACCCGAGCGAAGAGGCCAAGCTCAACAGTTCCCAGTACCAGAACCAGCTGGCCGATGCCCTGATGCGTGGCATCCTGGGCTACTTCAGCAAAAACCCGCCACTGGCACGCAACCGGGTCAGTAGCTGATGGACATGGCATCTTTATTTGGCCAGTGCGACCGGGTAATTGGGATGCTGCGGGTTCACGACCAATTCCTGTCGGCGCGGATCGACCACAAGGTCCATCGCTTCCAGCGGAATAACGCCCAGCAGCGGCTCGTCGCCCAATACCACCGCTTCGGTGACATAGCTGCGGTTTTCAAACCCGATTTCAATGGGCGCAATCTTCGGCACCCTGCGCTGATGCCCATCCGCCAGGGTCACCGTTTGTCGGCCAACCTCATCGGTATCAAAACCGAGCTGCAAGGCAATCTCTTCGGTCACGCACATAAACGTTGCGCCGGTATCCACCAAGGCTTTCACCTGCACCTGCTGTTTGGTAAAAAGATTGGTAAGCCGCAGCACTGCATAGGTAAGTCCCATCGCATTCTCCTTGGTCTGATTCGTTGCCCATCCAAAATTGTCGCACGCCCATCAACCGTGTAACAACCTGAAAACCTTCATGGAATCCTTACTCGTCTCCACCGGAGTCGTCGCCCTGGCTGAAATTGGCGACAAGACACAGCTCCTGGCATTCATCCTCGCAGCGCGCTTCAAAAAGCCCGTTCCCATCATCCTGGGTATCCTGATAGCCACCATCGTCAACCACGGCCTGGCGGGTGCGCTGGGCGCGTGGATCACCAGCACGGTCAGCCCCGACGTATTGCGCTGGGTGCTGGGCTTGTCGTTCATCGGCATGGCCATATGGACAATGATCCCGGACGAGATTGAAGAGGAAGAAACACATATCGCCAAGCGTTTCGGGGTGTTTGGTGCAACCCTGATCACCTTCTTCCTGGCCGAAATGGGCGATAAGACGCAGATTGCCACCGTTGCTATGGCCGCGCACTACGCTGCACCTGTGGTGGTGGTGATTGGCACGACCTTGGGCATGCTGATTGCCGACGTGCCCGCCGTGTTTGTGGGGGACAAGTTGGCATCCAGAATCCCCATGAAACTGGTGCACACGATTGCCGCTGCCATCTTTGCGCTGCTGGGCGTGGCAACCTTGCTGGGCGCAGGCTCCGGGTTTGGATTCTGATGACCATGGACCATCTCGCACGCTGGAAGCACGACCACGTTTTTGACACCGGCAACGGCGCTGCCGAACGCGGCACGCGCATGGTTGTGTGGATTACGCTCGCCACGATGGTGGTCGAAATCGGCGCCGGATGGTGGTTCAACTCCATGGCGCTGCTGGCGGATGGCTGGCACATGAGTTCGCATGCCGTGGCCATTGGCTTGTCCGCGCTGGCTTACGCCACGGCGCGCCGCTATGCACAGGATGCGCGCTTTGCTTTTGGCACCTGGAAGGTCGAAGTGCTGGGCGGCTTTGCCAGCGCCATCTTCCTGCTCGTGGTCGGGGCGATGATGGTGATCGGGTCGGTGGAGCGGATCATCTCGCCCCAGCCGATCCAGTACCAGGAAGCCATCGCGATTGCCATCCTCGGGCTGCTCGTCAACATCGTATGCGCGGCAATCCTTGGCAAGGCACATCACCACGACCATGATGGCCATCACCATGACGGCCATGACCACCATCATGACCACCAGGACCTCAACCTGAAATCGGCCTATCTGCACGTGGTGGTCGATGCCGCCACATCGGTGCTGGCCATCGTTGCGCTGGCCGGAGGGTGGATGTTTGGCTGGTCCTGGCTGGACCCGGCCATGGGTATTGTGGGCGCGGTATTGGTTGTGGTCTGGGCCAAGGGGCTCATTGTCGAAACGGGCAAGGTATTGCTGGACCGGGAGATGGACCATCCGGTGGTTGACGACATCCGCGCAGTGATTGAAAGGGGCGACGATGCACAGGACATTCGCATTGCCGATCTGCACGTATGGCGGGTGGGCAAGAACGTGTATGCCTGCGCCATGACCGTGGTGGCGCACGACGCGGCGCTGACACCCGATGCTGTGCGCCAGCGTTTGGCTGTGCATGCGGAAATTGTCCATTCGACCATCGAAATACATATTTTTCCGCGTTGATTCCTCGTTGAATCGGGTAGTATTTGTTCGCCCGTGTGGGCAAAAATATTACGAGATGAGGAGAATCACCGATGAAATTTACCCTGATCACATTGGCTGCACTCAGCGTTGCGGGAATCCAGGCGGGCTGGGCCGCAGAGGCGGATGCAAAAAGGTGGGTGGACAACGAGTTCCAGCCCTCCACCTTGAGCAAAGAGCGACAGATGCGCGAAATGCAGTGGTTTATCGACACCGCCCAGCGCCTCAAGGCCAAGGGGGTCAAGGAAATAGCGGTGGTGTCCGAAAAGCTGACGACCCATGAATACGAATCCAAAACACTCACCAAGGCGTTTGAGGAAATCACCGGCATCAAGGTCCGGCATAACGTGATCCAGGAAGGCGAAGTGGTCGCAGATTTGCAGGAGGCCATGCGCACGGGCATTTCGAACTATGACGGCTGGATCACCGACTCGGACCTGATCGGTACCCACTACCGCTACGGGAAAATCCTGAATCTGACCGAATACATGGCGGGTGCCGGCAAGGAGTGGACCAACCCGGATATGGACCTCAACGACTTCATCGGCACCAGTTTCACCACGGCGGCGGACCACAACCTTTACCAGTTGCCCGACCAGCAGTTTGCCAATCTGTACTGGTTTCGCGCGGACTGGTTTTCCCGCAAAGACCTCAAGGACAAGTTCAAAGCCAAGTACGGTTACGAACTGGGGGTGCCGCTGAACTGGAGCGCTTACGAGGATATCGCGGCATTCTTTACCAACGACGTCAAGACCATTGACGGACAGGCGGTCTATGGCCACATGGACTATGGCAAGACAGACCCGTCCTTGGGGTGGCGCTTCACCGACGCCTGGCTTTCCATGGCGGGTACCGCCGACAAAGGGTATCCCAATGGACTTCCCGTGGATGAATGGGGCATCCGGGTCGGCGCTGGCGCCAATAAATGCAACCCGGTGGGGGCGTCCGTGGCGCGCGGTGGTGCCACCAATTCTCCGCCCGCTGTCTACGCGCTGACCAAGTACATCGAGTGGCTGAAAAAATACGCGCCCAAGGAGGCCGTGGGCATGACTTTCGGCGAAGCCGGACCAGTACCCGCCCAGGGACAGATTGCGCAACAGATATTCTGGTACACCGCGTTCACCGCCGACATGATCAAACCCGATTTGCCCGTGGTGGACTCCACCGGAATGCCTAAATGGCGCATGGCCCCCGGCCCGGTCGGCGCGTACTGGCGCACGGGCATGCAAAATGGCTACCAGGACGTGGGCGCCTGGACGTTTTTCAAAGACCACGACCCGGATCGGCGCGCCGCCGCATGGCTGTATGCCCAGTTTGTCACCGCCAAGACCGTCTCGCTTAAAAAATCCATCGTGGGCCTGACTTTCATCCGCAACGGCGACATCCGGCACGATTACTTTACCCAGCATGCGGACAAATACGGCGGCCTCATCGAGTTTTACCGCAGCCCGGCCCGCGCGGCCTGGACCCCCACCGGCAACAACGTGCCCGACTACCCCAAACTGTCGCAGCTGTGGTGGAAAAATATCGCCCAGGCCGTCGGTGGAAAAAAGACGCCACAGCAGGCCATGGACAACCTGGCCGATGAAATGGACAAGGTGATGGCATCACTGGAAACTGCCGGCATGCCGCGCTGCGCGCCCAAACTCAATCCCCCGACCGATGCCGACAAATGGCTGACGGACGCCACCGCACCGCGCAAACAGCTGAAAAACGAGAAACCACACGGGGAAACGATTGACTACGCCAAACTGCTCCAGGCCTGGCGCGAGTGGCGTGTGCGCTGAGGTGTTGGGGGTGTTTGAAGTGTTTCAGCCGCCGCGCAGTGCATCCACGCGGTCGGCGATGGCGTCCACATCGACCAGATCGTCGGTGTGGACCAGATAGCATTCCAGATCGGCTAGCGCCTGTTCCGTGTGGCCCAGTTCGGCGTGCACCAGTCCCCGGTCACGGTACTCGGGCCAGGATTGCGGCAGCAGGACCACCAGACGCTCCTGCACGGCCAGTAAACGCCACCAGTCCTTGTTTTCGCGGTAAAGCTCCTTGAGGTTGCGCAGCATGCGTGCCAGCATCTCCCGCTCGGAAGCTGCCTGCAAATACCAGCCCAGCGGGGCTATCCCTGTGTCGCGGCTGGCAGCTTGCCGACGCAAGGGCTCCAGCCGTTCGACCAGATTTTCCCGGCTCAAGGACTGGCCGTTGGCGGGGTCAATCACGGCTTGCCCCAGGATCAGGTCGATCTTGACCAGAAAATGCCCCGGAAAGCAGATACCGCGCACCTCAAGACCCAGCTCCTGCGCCATCTCCATCCATACCAGCGCGAGGGAAATCGGGATGCCCCGGCGGCTGTGCAGTACCTTGTGGATGAAGCTGTTGTCGGGATCGTAATAATCGTTGGCGTTGATGCCAAAGCCCAGCTCCAGAAAGAAAAACTGGTTGAGGATGCGCAGTTTGTGCAACTGGCCGGCATTGGCGCCCACACGCCGGCGCAGGCGCGCTTGCAACTGGTCCATTTCGTGGAGCACGGCTTGTACGTCCAAGTCGGGATATTCGTCCTGGGCCAGGCTCACAGCGGCTTCAAACAGGGCAAAGTCGCTGTCACTGTCAACCAGACTGGCAAAATAGTCCAGGGCAGTGGGTACGTCAAAATGCATGTGCATGGATCAATCCCTTTTTGAATTCAGCGCCGTACCAATTGTTTCAGATTCAGCCCGGCAGCCCAGATTGCCGCAAAATACAGTGCCACTGCGCCGGCAATGGTGGCAAGCAGCAGCGCCAAGCGCATGAGTTTATCGGTCTGCAGGGCGATCCAGGGCACCGAGGCGTTGGCCCACATCAAAAAAATGGCCAGCAAGGCACTGGCGGCCACGACCTGCATGGCAAAGAGACCCCAGCCGGGAACGGGAACAAATCTGCGGCTGCGTAAAAGCCCGATCAACAGCCACAGCGCATTGACCATGGCGCCCATGCCAATGGCCAGCGCCAGCCCGGCGTGGCCCAGGAGCGGGACAAAAATCACGTTCAAAACCTGGGTGATGAACAGCACAGCGATGCCGATCAAGGCCGGGGTTTTGATGTCCTGGTTGGCAAAGTAGCCCGGCGTCAGCACCTTGATGGCAACCAACCCGAGCAACCCGGCGCCGTAGCCCATCAAGGCCGATGTGGTTTGCAACACATCATGTTCGGTGAAGGCGCCGTTGTGAAAAAACACCGCGACCATCGGCTGGGCAAAGGTGATGAGTGCGATGGCGCTGGGCACAGCCAGCAATACGACCAGGCGCAAACCCCAGTCGATCATCAGGGAAAATTTTTCTGTATCACCCGCCGCCTTGGCAGCGGCGAGTTGCGGCATGAGCACCACACCCAGGGCCACGCCCAGCAAGGCGGTGGGAAATTCCATCAGCAAACTGGCGCTGTTGAGCCATGTCACCGAACCCGTTCCCAGGTGCGAGGCAATCTGCGTGTTGATGAGCAAGGAGATTTGTGCCACGCTCACACCCAAAAGCGCAGGCGCCATGAGGTGTACTATCTTTTTGGTAGCTGGTTGCGCCCATGCAGCAAGCGCGGATGCCTTATTCATCTGAATCCTGGGTGCCAGTCCCAACCTTGCCATGGCCAGCAGGATGGCGCCGAGCTGCAACACGCCGCCGAGCATGACGCCGGCGGCCATGGCATAAATGGGTTCGATTCCCTGCCGGGCAAACCAGGGCGCACCCAGCCACGCAGCCGAAATCATCGCCAGATTCAGCAAAATCGGTGTTGCGGCCGGAATGGCAAAATTTTTCCAGGTATTGAGCACCCCGGCGCCCAGGGCCACCAGCGACATGCAGGCGATGTAGGGAAACATCCAGCGTGTCATCAGCACCGCCGCCTCGAATCCGGCGCTTTGCAGGCCGCTGGCCAGCAGATACACCAGTACGGGTGCTGCTGCAATGCCGAGCACGCAGGTCAGCAGCAAGGCCATGCACAACAAGGTGGCGACCGCGTTGATGATCGTCCGGGTTGCCGCCTCGCCGTCTTGCTCCTTGCTGGCGGCCAGCACGGGAACGAAGGCCTGGCTGAAGGCGCCCTCGGCAAACATGCGCCGCAGCATATTGGGGATGCGAAAGGCCACCCAGAAGGCATCGGTCATGGCGCTGACGCCAAAAGTGGACGCCATCAGCAGATCGCGCACCAGTCCGGTGATGCGGGATACCAGGGTGAACAGGGAAACAACGGAAGCGGATTTGATAAGGCTCACCAGTGGAGTTTAGCCCGATGCTTGCGGCCTTGCCTTCATTCTGCGTATGCAAAACCGGGAAGGGAGAAAAGACTAGGTGTTTCTATCTATGAATATTTCATAGACTCGTCGCTTTGGAGACAACCGGAGTGGGATGATGCACAGCAACAGCAACAGCAACGATGAAGGCAGCGGGTTTGGTTCATTTTTTCGTTACCACGGATGGCTGGCTCCGGGTGTGCGGATGTTTCGCCGCGTGGGCTTTCCGGTCAAGGCGACCTGGATTTGTCTGACTTTTGTGCTTCCCATCCTGGCCCTGATGTTTGTGCTGTGGAGTGCAGAGCGCCGGGACATTGACTTTGCCAACTCGGAGCGCAATGGCTTGCGGCTGGTTGAGCCCACCATCAGCTTCATCAGTGCCCTCCAGCACCAGCGCCGCGCGGCAACCGCCCGGTCTGCCGATCTGGCAGACATGCAAGCCAAGGCTGCTGCTGCTTTTGACAAGCTCAGGGAAAAACATCCCCAGTTCGCGCCAGAGTTTGGCACGCAAGCGGATTTTGATGCACTGGACAAGGCCTACCAGACACTGGTGCGTACCACGTTTTCGTCGGATGCAGACAAGACGTTTGCCGCGCATACGGTGGTGATAGACAGCGCGTTAAGCCTGGTAAGCCATATTGCCGATGGCTCCAAATTGTCGCTGGACCCGGAGTTGGAGACCTACCATCTGATGAACTTTTCGGTACTGCTTGGACCCGGTTACGCCGAGTTTCTGGCCCGTTTGCGTGGTCTGGGCTACGTGAGCGTCAAGACAGGAACCTTTCCTGCGGAGCGTGGCAAGATGTTGCAACAGACCAGAGCCCTGATGGCGTATCTGGAGGCCAATGTCGAGAACTCTTACAAGTTCAGATTTCCTGATCCCGACCCCAATTTCGCGGCGCAAACCGGAAATGGCTAATTGCACTTTCGGGTCGTTCAGAGCAACTCGTAGATCATCTTCGCTCCAGTTTCTGGATGGCAAAAATGTGCGTCGGTGAGTTCTTTG
>JAYRRD010000058.1:0-23970 GCA_041910275.1 Rhodoferax sp. | reverse complement strand
CTGCTGAGTTGCAGGTACTTCCCGTAGGTGCGTATGGCCTCCTCAACCTGGGAAGCGAGTTCACGGGTGGGAACGAGTACCAAGGCACGAATGCCCGTCGTACCAAATTTATTTTGCGCACTGCGGCTCATGGACAGGCGATGCAACATCGGCAACGTGAACGCTGCAGTTTTTCCGGTACCCGTTTGCGCGCCCCCCAGCAGATCATGGCCGCCCATGACAACCGGAATGCCTTGGGCCTGAATGGCTGTCGGCGACTCGTAACCCTGTTCCCGCACGGCTTTTAAAATGGCCGGGGCTAAATTCAATTCATCAAAGTTCATAGTTTGGCACCCATCCAGGGTGCTTGGGATATCGGCCTGTCCGAGGGCTTGCGCCGCCAGTCAGTCAAAGGCAGATAGAAACTCAAAATTGGAGCTAAGATTGTCGGTCTGGCCCCCAGCGAGGTGCTGACGTTGCGGGCAACTGACACACCGCAACGGCGCGCATTGTCGCATGTTAAGACAAACGAGGCTTACACATTTTTAGGGAGGTGTCTGCACGCAATGGGTAAATTCATGTTAAGGCGATTTGGTGTGGCCAACGAGCCGGGCAGTTTCAAGCCATCCTTGCAGGATTGCCTTGAGGCTGTTCTGGAGCAAAGCGATACCATGGTGGAAGATGTTCTGACGGGTCTGCAGCTCGCGCTCGCGCCGACCCGCAACAAAACCTTGCATGCGCTACAAAACCCGGCATGCAGGGCTGCCGTTGAAAGCTTGCACGCCCGCAGGGATACAGTCAAAAAAAGTTTTACAACCGCTTTGCGTGCCGCACTCTATGGGGGTGAAAAGCAAAACAACCAAACGCGCCCTATGTTGCGTTTTGACGACTTTCAGTTTCTGGAAGAAACGCAAATTGATGCCAACATCGAATTTGCCCTGACCCAGCAGGAAGTCGAGACCGCCGTGGACGACGTACTACCAACGCTCAATGCACTCATCAGCAGCATGCTCGGATGGACAACGGTACAACCCAACTCGAATCCTCTTAAACCAGAATCTTTTGTGCATGCCTTGCGCACGACATTGCAGGAACATGTCCCCAACGGGGATGCACGCATTGCCCTGATGACACCAGCAGCCGGGATGTTGGGTGTTGGCATGCGCCAGCTTTACAAAGAGATCACCGAATGGCTACGTTCCCAAGGCGTGGAGCCAGTGGGTCCGGTGGCGTCCCCGCTTGGGGGGTATGGCGCGCAGAATCAGGTAGCTGCAAACTCGGTAACCAGCACCATGCTGACGCTTGACAAGCTGCGTCGCCTGCTTTCCGGCGAACTCGGTGCGCCCGCCCCTGCCCGAGGTTCCCAGGACTTCACGTATACCGTTCCAGCATCCTTCGTAGCGCTGCAAGACCTCAAACTGATGGAACCGATGATGAGCCGCCTGGCAGCCCGCGCACGGCAGTCGTCTACAACATCCCCCGCAACGGCGCAGTCGCCCTTCATGAGAGATGCCGGCGTGAAGCGGGAGTCGACCGAGCAAAAGAAACTGGGTAGCGAACTCGGCCAGGAGGTCGTGCGCCTGATGCTGGAAAATCTGATGCAAGAACGTCGGCTCTTGCCATCCATCCGCCAAAGTCTGAAAAATCTGGAACCCGTACTGATTCGCTTGTCACAAGCCGATGCCCGATTTTTCAGCCAACGCCAGCACCCTGCGCGCCTGTTCCTGGACAAAATCACCAATCGCAGCCTGGCATTCACGGAAGAAAACGATCCCAACCTGGCGCGTTTTCTAGGACATCTGGACCACGCGGTGGACGCCCTTACCAGTGGCGAAGGGGATGCTGTTGCCTTTGCGCAAGTTTTACAACAACTCGAAGACATCTGGGCACGCGAGGAACACGAACAACGCCTGCGCGCAGAAGAAACGGCACGTGGGCTGCTGCACGCCGAACAGCGCAACCAGTTGGCACAAAACCTGGCAGCCGATTTTGCCCAACGCATGGAAGGCAAGGAGATTCCGGAAATTGTGGGCAATTTCCTGCGCGGTCCCTGGGCACAGGTCATCGCAGAGTCCCAGTTACGCTGCGCCGATGGCACCGTGGACGCCGATGGCTACCTCTCCATGGTGGACGATTTGATCTGGAGCGTCCAACCACGGTTAACCCGGCGTAACCGCGCACGTCTGGTGGATATAGTTCCGGAAATTCTGGTCAAAATCCGCCAAGGCCTGAATCTGATTTCCTACCCCGAAGAACGCATTCCCGTGTTCTTTGACACACTCATCGGTTTCCACGAACAGGCATTCGAAGGAACACACCCGACAACACCACCGCCAACCGACGCAACCGATACAACCGGGATACCAGTCAGTGCAAGCAACTCCGTTGACTCCGTGGGTGAACCGTTGGTGGCAGAAAGTGACGCCGATGTGTCGGGTTATCTGGACGACCCCGAATCACCGTTCGCAGCCTTGGAGGGAGCCACAAACGCACCAGCCCCTGACACAGAACCGGAGTGGAGCATCCAGAATTTGGCAACCGGCTCATGGATTGATCTGACCATCAACGATTCCTGGGTTCGGGCACAACTCACCTGGGCAAGCCCCCACAAAACCCTGTTCATGTTCATTTCCGGCGCCGGCCTGGCGCACTCCATGTCCCGGCGCACCATAGACCGCCTGCGCAGCCAGGGGCTGATCCGGCTGGTTTCGGATGGCCGGGTATTGGACCATGCACTCGACGCAGTGGCCCAGGCCGCTCTGCGCAACGACATAGGGAATGTCAGCACAAAAGGATGATTCCTCGCGTACGATCCATCACACCATCACACCAGTTTCATATCACCCGTGATATCAAAAACACCCAAACCGCACGACAAATGCTCCCGCCAAGCCTGTGTGGCACGTTTTTAACCTCGATTTGGCCTCAAATCAGGCACAAAATCAGCCTGCAGCCACCATGGGACAAGCGGGGATAGCTACTGAAAACATAGTAACAAGAACCCATGCACCACATTGCATCGCACCCAGTGCAGCGCGCAGCTGGACGAGGGCGGGACGATGGCGTCGATAATGCGGGCTTTACTCCTTCAACCACGATCATCATCAATGGCACAGTACGTATTCACCATGAACCGGGTTGGCAAAATCGTGCCGCCCAAACGTCAGATTCTGAAAGACATTTCACTGAGTTTTTTCCCCGGCGCAAAAATTGGCGTCCTGGGGGTCAATGGATCGGGAAAATCCACCCTGCTCAAGATCATGGCCGGACTGGACCATGAAATCCAGGGTGAGGCCACTCCCATGCCCGGACTCAACATCGGGTATTTGCCACAGGAACCCAAACTCAATCCGGAACACACCGTGCGCCAATGCGTCGAGGAGGGAATGGGAGAAGTTTTTGCCGCCAAGGAAAAACTCGAAGCCGTGTACCACGCCTATGGCGAACCCGATGCCGATTTTGACGCGCTGGCGGCAGAGCAAGCCCGGCTGGAAGCGATCATCGCCACAGCAGGCACCGACTCGGAACACCAACTGGAGATCGCCGCAGATGCACTGCGCCTGCCCCCCTGGGAGGCGGTAGTCGGGGTGCTTTCCGGTGGTGAAAAACGCCGCGTGGCACTGTGCCGCATGCTGCTGTCCAAGCCCGACATGCTGCTGCTCGATGAGCCGACCAACCATCTGGACGCCGAATCGGTCGACTGGCTGGAGCAGTTCTTGCAGCGCTACCCCGGCACGGTGGTTGCCATCACCCATGACCGCTATTTTCTGGACAACGCCGCCGAGTGGATTCTGGAACTTGACCGTGGCCAGGGCATTCCCTGGAAGGGCAACTACAGCTCGTGGCTGGAGCAAAAGGGTGTTCGCTTGGCACAAGAGCAAAAGGGCGAGGAGGCACGCGCCAAGGCCTTGAAAAAGGAACTCGAATGGGCACGCCAGAACCCCAAGGGACGCCAGGCCAAAAGCAAATCGCGCCTGGCGCGTTTTGAGGAATTGTCCGATTACGAATACCAAAAACGGGTCGAAACCAACGAGATATTCATCCCGGTGGCCGAACGCCTGGGCTCCCAGGTGATTGAATTCCGCAAGGTCAGCAAGTCATTCGGAGATCGGCTGCTGATCGACAACCTCAGTTTCACGATCCCTGCTGGCGCCATCGTCGGCATCATCGGCCCCAACGGTGCGGGCAAATCCACGCTGTTCAAACTCATTGCCGGCAAGGAAAAGGCCGACAGTGGCGAGGTGGTGATCGGCTCGACCGTCAAAATGGCGTTTGTTGACCAGAGCCGTGACGATCTGAGCAATGAAAAAACCGTTTGGGAAGACGTCTCCGGGGGGCTTGATATTCTCAACGTGGGCAAATTCCAGATGCCAAGCCGTGCCTATTGTGGCCGCTTCAACTTCAGCGGCGGTGACCAGCAAAAGCGTGTCGGCACCCTGTCCGGAGGAGAACGCGGACGCTTGCACCTGGCCAAGACCCTGATTGCCGGCGGCAATGTGCTGATGCTGGACGAGCCGTCCAACGACCTGGATGTGGAAACCTTGCGTGCGCTCGAAGATGCCTTGCTCGAATTCGCTGGCTCGGTCATGGTCATCAGCCATGACCGCTGGTTCCTCGACCGTATCGCCACCCACATCCTGGCGGCTGAAGGCGATAGCCAATGGACTTTCTTCGATGGCAACTACCAGGAATACGAAGCCGACAAAAAGAAACGCCTGGGTGAAGAAGGCGCCAAACCCCACCGTGTGCGCTTCAAAGCCTTGAAATAGGCACGTGACGCTTGATACCTTGGGTCAGGCGCTGGCCCACGCACAGGCCCTCGGGCTGGAGCGGCTGGATGCCCAGTTGCTCTTGCTGCACGCCCTTGGCCGCACGCCGCATGAGCGCGCCTGGTTGTTGGCACATGACACGGACATGCTCCCGCCCGAGCCCCGGTCCGTGTTCAAGGAATCCGCGCTGCGCCGCACGGCGGGGGAACCACTCGCCTACATCACCGGCCACAAGGAGTTTTACGGCCTGGATTTACAAGTCGATGCACGGGTGCTGGTACCCCGCCCCGATACCGAGACGCTGGTTGACTGGGCGCTGGAGCTTCTGGCAAACGCACCGACTGCAACACGTGTGCTGGATGTGGGTACGGGCAGCGGCGCCATTGCCCTGGCGCTTAAATCGGCTCGACCGGACTGGCACGTCGTCGCCGTGGACAACAGCGCCGCAGCACTGGATGTGGCAAAAACGAATGCACGCCGCTTGCAACTTGACATAACCTGCGTACAGGCTTCCTGGCTGCAGGGGTTACGAGGCGACTTTGCACTGATTGTGTCCAACCCCCCCTACATCGCGGAACGGGATACACATCTGCAAACTTTGCAGCACGAGCCATTGGCGGCCTTGGTCGCAGGCACCGATGGCCTCGACGCCCTGCGCAACATCGCCAGCACAGCACCACGCTACCTGCAACCCGATGGCTGGCTGCTCCTGGAGCACGGCTACGACCAAGCAAAGGCCGTGCAGACCCTGCTCAAGGCTGCTGGCCTACAGGCCGTGCAGTCGCGCCGCGACCTCGCAGGAATCGAACGCTGCACTGGCGGACGCCACCCATGACATCACACATCACATAACGATGCACAAATGAACGGTCTTCGACTGCTGTGCTGCACGCTGCAATCCAGACTCGAGATCACCCAGCTCATCCACGACATCGGCTTGCGTCCAGCCGTCAACCGACGGCAAGGCATCGGGGTTGGCGCTCAGGTGCGCGCGCAACGCGGCCACACAGGCCAGAACCTCTTGCGCATCAAACCATTTGGCATCATCAACTGACCAACCCTCTTCCGATATTTCGGATTCGTCAAATTCATCCGCATCATCCAGGTTGTAGCGCGCATCGGTATCATCAAAAAAGTTGCTGATGGGCGCCACCCCCAACTGGTTGGCCAGTGCATCCAGCGGTTCTTGCAGATAAAAAACGGCACAATGGTCCTCCTGGTCATTCTCGTAACCCGCACCATCGCGCACGTTTAACCAGATGGTCATGCTCATGCTTGTGCCTCTTTAAGAAAAGGGGGCCATGACAGGCAGCCGCAGCGAGGGCGACCCGCTGTGCCACACCGTCTGACGACAACCCGAAAAGCGCAGCTTATGCGCCCACGAGCTTTTTCAAGGTGGCGATTACCGCCTCGCCCTTGAAGGGTTTGACGATCCAGCCCTTGATGCCAGCAGCCTTGCCGCGCTCTTTCATGGCCGGTGAATTTTCAGTCGTCAGCATGATGATATTGACCGTGCTGTTCTTGAGTTCCCCACGCACCTTCTCGGCCATGGTCAGACCGTCCATATTGGGCATGTTCACATCGCACAGAATCAGCTTGACAGCCGGATCCGCCTTGAGTTTGGCCAGACCATCGCGACCATCGACGGCAAAGGCCACATTCAAACCATTGGCCTTGAGAAAATCGCCAACTTCGTTTCGAACAGTACTTGAGTCATCAACAATTAATACTTGCGCCATGGTTATCTCTAAAAAATTAAAACAAATCCAGCTCGCCTGAACTTACCAAGTCTTCAACCGAAGTCTCATTTTCCTTGAAATCATCAGGCGACCAACTCAAATTAAACACAAATTTCTGATACAGCACCAAAGGCGCCGCATCTTTTTTCGACTTGTCCGCCACAGTGTACTTGAAGCACAGCTGCGGATTTTCAGAACCGAAGGAAATGTAGCGGTGCAGGTGGTTGATGATAATCGGAACCTGCGACAAGGCCCAACTGGTGGGTGGGCGGTCCGTGGCCACATACCGGTTTTTGAACGCACCCCACACCAGATTGGTGATTTCGCCCAGGACACTGTTGAGATTACGAAAATCAAAACCCTCGGCTGGCCGGATATGGGTTCTATCCGACTTCACCAATTCCAGCAAAGGAATTTCCTCGGTCTGGAACATCATGTAACCACGGCACCAATGTGCCTCCAACGGAATGAGCGTGAATATCTCACCATAGATCAGGCGGTCACGCACGATATAGGGGGTGGCGGTCTCTATTTCCAGGTCCTTGAATTGGCTCTCCAGGGCAGATTTGGTCATCTCGGTGATACCGCGCACCAGGGCATTGGGGTACGAGAGGCTGAATATGAACTCGTCCAGAATGGAGCGCAAATTGTCGATCTCGCCGATGGTGAATGCCGCACTAAGCGCCGCGCGATCATCCTCTGGAATACCTTCCAAAGAAGACACCGAATCCCGGCGCAGAAAAATCGGCAGTTCGGCACGAACATTGTGAATCTTGCGTGCCATCAACCAACCACCATGCTCCTTGCCGCCGTAATTCTCTGACAGGATGATGCCACCCAGGTCCACATTGGAGCGCAGCACCGCCATCGCGTTGTCAGGTTGTACCTTCAACCCCACCAGCCCATTGCTGTCGCAGAACTCCTTTATTTTCTCGTGACAACTGGTGTCACTATCCAGAACGAGAATCTTGCTTGCCAGCTTTGCCTGATCATCCATTGGTATGCTCCTCCTAAAACATTTCTAATTCACCAGTCGATTCGACTTCGGTAGTATCCACAGAAAAATCAATATTGTCATACTGGCTGACACATAAAGAAACATGAAAAGTGTATTTCTGGCCTATGGAGATTTCAAAATGCTGAATATGCCCACATTTCAGAGAATGAAGATAACCTCCGCAATGCTTGTCAATAATATTCGGGGTTGACAATCCGATATGCGGAAATATTTTTGACATATCGCGATTCAAGGCGCCCACGCACATGTTACCAGCTTCGCAAATCGTATCCATCAAGGCGCTCTCGGTCATGTCCGGATTCTGTATATTCCTGAGCCCGGCAAAATATTCCTTGGCAAGCTGGTTCGGCGTGATGTAAATCAGGACAAAAAGCCTGAACAAATAGGATGAGGCCGTGAGAATGACGATCCTGTTGCCAGTAAACGCCTTGTTATCGGGCAGAACCACAAAATCCATGCTGTCCCCCGGCGCACAAAATCCTGCCTTCACGCCCTGGACAAGCATATGGTCAAAGCCTTTCTTGGCATTTTCGCTGATCGCTGTCATATCGTGTTCTTAAGTTCTCAAGCGCTTAAGCGGAAAGCGATTCCTGGGTCTTCTTGTTGATGACATCCAGGCCGACGATAGACCCGATAATCATTTTCCCGCCGGCCTGCAGATCCTGGAAGGTGGTCGTGGTAATCAGATCATTTTGATACAGGTTGCTGCGGTAGTCATTGGACAATTTTTCCGCCCGTGTCGCCAGGCTGCGCATTTCGCTCGCCACCACCGCAAAACCCCGCCCTTGCTCTCCGGCGCGTGCCGCCTCAATCGAGGCATTGAGGGTCACAATCACCATCTGGCGCACGATGATGGCAAAGTCATCATTCATCCCGTGCATTTCGCGGTTATGGCGGATCAGCTCGTTCATGTCCGTATGCCAACGCTCAAAGGTCTTGACCAGCCCCAGCAAGGTTGCAATCTCGCTCTCAAGCGAGGAGCAATTACCCAAGGCCTGACTTGCGCTGCCGGAATGCTGGGCACGCAAGTCCTGCAAGGCATGTTCGTTGTTGTTTTGCAGTTGAGAGACTTCCTGCTGGGCCGAATGGCGCTCCTGTTCAATGGCCTGCTCAAGTTCGGCCACACGCGCTTGCAAACCATCAATTTCCTGGTGCAAATCCTCGACCGCAGAATGGTCGTCAGCGCTGGTCTGGCGCAACAAAGCTTCACGGGCATTCGCCAGACGCAGCGTAATGCCCCAGCCGATGCCACAGCCGAATACCAGACCGATGAACCAATCGACAAATGAAAATTCCATGCTTAAGTCTTTTATGTTTTTTTCTATTAATTTTCCTAATTTTCCACTTGCACTGCGAATTTATCCGGCAAACGAATCACGGTCTCGAAGGAGCGGAAATCAGCCGCCACATTGTCGTCGGTAAATCGCAGCTCGATACTACCACCCTCACGTTGCACAAACCCCTTGACAGCATCCATGCCCACGCCCCGACCGGAAACCTCGGTGACCTTCTCGGCAGTGGAAAAACCGGAAGCAAAGATCAATTGTGCCGTCTGTTCCGGCGGCAACTGCTGATCTGCGGTGATCAAGCCATTTTCAATCGCCTTGCGCCGGATCATCTCCACTGCCAGACCGCGCCCATCGTCACGCAGACGGAACCACAATTCCCCGTCGCGCAACGTCAACTCCAGTTCGATATGCCCGGTTGCTTCCTTGCCCTTGGCCAAGCGTTTCTCCGCCGTTTCGATGCCATGGTCCATCGAATTGCGCAACAAGTGCATGAAAACGTTTTTCAACAGATCGCCGATCTGTGTCTTGACACGGATGCCGTTGTCCAGAATGGAAACCACCGGCGGTTCCTTGGACAGCTCCTTGGCCAGGGACGGGAGTGAATCCAGAACACCTGCCAGGATGTCACTTATTTTTTCCGTTCCAATCTGCCGCAGCGCACTGCGCACACGCCGGAAAATATCCTGCATGGCCGTCTGGTTGTTGCTGTCGACATGTTCCAGATAGCCGATCATGGACTCCACGTGATCCTTTTGCACCATCAGGAACTTGTCAACCCCGCCCCTGCGCCCAGGACCTTTGCGACCCAGTTTGACCTCGTTGATCTTCGCGTACTCCTGAATGGCCGCATGCGTCTGACGGAGTTGCTCCAGCAAGAGTTCCTTGTTCCAGTCCACATCCGGGTTCTTGCGCATGTTGTCATAGGTCTGCTCGGTCTCATGCACCCTGTTGGTCAGATGCAATAAACCATAGGTGCGCGCATTGCCCTTGATGGTGTGCATATTGCGGAACAACTGGGTGATGACCTCCGGATCCTTGGAATCGGTACTTTCGATGATGGCGCGGTTCTCTTCAATGAACTGCCCCGAGCTATCAATGAACTGGTGGAACTTCTCCTGATTGACCGACAGAATCTGGCCGATCATCTCCAGCTCACGCCGCTGCTGCCCTGCTTCGGCTTCCAGCACCTTGAGTTCGGTCACATCGCGGATACAGAGCATCAGTTTTTCGCAAATACCCTCATCATTCGCAATGGGCGACCAGCTGACTTCAATCGACTTTTTGCGGCCATCGGGCATCGTTTTATCGAATTCAGTCACCATCAGGTGGCTATTGAACTCGAAGTTCATCACATCTTCACCAATGCAGGCACCCGCCACGGCATCCACCTGGGACAGCACGTCAACGCCCAGATTGGTGTTGGAGAACACCAGTTCCATCATGGGTTTGTTGGCAATGTTCTTGGTCTCGAATATGGTTTCCAGGTAAGCCGAGTACTCGGGGTGAATGATCCCGCCCGTGAGCACGGTCAACACCCCCTGCGGCATGTTTTGCAGCATGGTCTGGATATCGTTGGTCTTGCGCCGCAACTCCAGCGTACGCTCGGCCACCAGCTGCTCCAGCCCGTCGTTCATGCCCTGAAGATCACGCACCAGTTTTTTGTTCTCGACAAAAGTATCGGCAAAGATGTTACTGGCCACGTACAGCATGGACGCAACGAAACCCAACACGCCATAAAACAGCTTCGATGTCGAGGTGATAGCACCAAACGCCAAAAACATGTCATGCGCGGAAGCCACGAAAATGATGCTAACGCCAACAACCAAAACTAGAGCGCCAGGGCGCTTGTTCAACGCCCCACGTACCACGTTGTACAACGCCCAACAGCCCACAATAAAGGACGAAATAAACAGGACACTGCGCGCTATCTGGAAAAAGTTCAGGTTAGGCGCCACCATCATGGCCGAAATACCCAGGATACACAGCCCAAACAGCACACCAAAAGAGATATTGAGTTTTGGGGTCTGTTTATAAAAGAACTGCGAAAACAAGAACGCCAGATAAAAAATACACAAGCCGGTGTAATGCAGAAACAGCAACGGCTCCGGCGCATACACCCGCAACAGGAAGTCACTAGGTGCCGCAAAAAACGGAAAAGACGACATGCTGGCAAACGCAGCGACCAGATACAGTTTGTAGTGCGTCTTGCTGTACACCAGGGAGAAGAACAGGCCAAAGAAGAAGACCACAAAAGCCGCCAGAATGCGCAATTCACCATTCTGGAATTGGTACCAGGCCAGGCTGGTATCGTGCTTGTCGTATTTGTGAATCTCGAACGGCAACTGGTAAATACCCGTCATCAGCCAGGTATCCACGCGAATGGCTACCACATGCCAGGGTTTCGTCACCGTGAACTTGACCGGAATAGGCTGAATGGAATAGTAGCGCTCGATATTGATGTTGCCAGGACGGCGGTATATTTCCTGCCCATCCACGTAGACATTCACTCGCCCCATGTAGGCATTGACCAGCAAAACCACCTCTTGCCCCACCAGGGATGCGTCAAATTCAAACGTCCCACGATACCAGCCGACCGTGTAATTCTTGCGGTCAGGATAGGCACCTTTCCAGGGGCCGGGCGTCTTGATGACGGGCCAGGAAGAGGTGTCCGTATCCACATCCTTGTTCCGCATGTCATCATCGCGGGTAAACAACCACTTGCCAGCCAGCTTGAGCGGCTGATCCAGGCTGCGCACCTGGATACTGCAGGAGTCACAATCCGGACGCGCGCTCGTCGCCGCCAGGGCAGGCGACAAACCCAAGATTCCGATTAGGCACACCAGCATGTAGACAATACGCATCGCATTCACCTAAAAGTGGAAATATGTGGCACACAGAAACACCTAGGCATCCTACTCTAAATTCCAGTGTGGACTTCACTCTGGCATACCAGATATCGCTATGAATGTTGCAAATATGCCGACCCTTGCACCAGACGGCCAACAAACACCGGAACAACTGCTGGCAGACACGCGCGTTTGGGCGCAAGCCTTGGGGTTTGCCCAGATCGGGATAAGCGGCATTGACCTGTCGTCCGCCGAGCCGGGTTTGCGTGCTTGGCTGGAGAGCGGTTTCCACGGCAGCATGGATTACATGGCCCGGCATGGGCTCATGCGCGCGCGTCCGGCAGAACTGGTGCCCGGCACCGTGTCCGTGCTCACCGTGCGCATGGATTACCTGCCCCGCAACACCCCCACAGACTGGCAAAGCATCGAATTCCAGCGCCTGCAACGCCCGCACGAGGGCATTGTGTCGCTGTACGCCAGGGGACGCGATTACCACAAGGTGGTACGCAGCCGTCTGCAGCAGCTTTGTGCCCGCATCGCCCAGGCAGTCGGCCCGTTTGGCCACCGGGTGTTTTGCGACTCGGCACCCGTGCTGGAAGTTGAACTGGCCACGCGCAGCGGCCAGGGCTGGCGCGGCAAACACACACTGCTGCTCAACCGCACCGCCGGTTCCATGTTCTTTCTGGGGGAAATTTACCTAAGTCTGCCACTGCCGCACAGCACACCTGGTACACCCGCCGAGGCCCATTGCGGCACGTGCAGCGCATGCGTGGTTGCCTGCCCTACCCAGGCCATCGTGGCGCCCTATCGGCTGGACGCGCGCCGTTGCATTTCCTACCTCACCATCGAGCACGCCGGACCGATTCCGCTGGAGATGCGTGTGTTGCTGGGCAACCGGATATATGGCTGCGACGATTGCCAGCTGGCATGCCCCTGGAACAAATTTGCCCAGCGCAGCAGCTTGCCCGATTTTGATGCCCGCCCAGGCATGGAACAAGAAACGCTGGAGCGGCTCTTTGCCTGGTCAGAAGAAGAATTTTTGCAGCGCACCGAAGGCAACCCCATCCGGCGCATCGGCCACGAACGCTGGCTGCGCAACATTGCCGTAGCATTAGGCAACGCCCTGCGCGCCGGCAGCCCCGTACACGCCGCATTGCAAAGCCGCATCCACCACCCCAGCGCACTGGTGCGCGAACACGTCGCCTGGGCACTGGGGATTGCCATTGATTGCTATTTATTAAATAGCTGATCCCGCTCTATCCATCGGTCTTACAGCTCTACACGTCCTATAAAACTCACCGAAAGGCAATCGGAATGCGCTGCCGACCAAAGGCCTTGAGGGGGCCTTGCAGCAATTCAAACCGCCCGGCAATCCGGGTGCCGCAGTCGGGGCAGGCGTTGCTATCCGTCAGGCGGTACTTGGTGATCTGGTGCCAGTCACGCACGATAAGCTCGGACTGGCAGCCGGGACAATGCGTGGTTCCCCCGGCTGCGTCATGCACATTGCCGGTGTACACGTTGAGCAAGCCCTCGGCCAAAGCGATATGGCGCGCGCGCTGCACCGTTTGCAAAGGCGTGGCCGGGACGTCCCGCAGTTTGTAGTCCGGATGAAACGCCGTAAAGTGCAGCGGCACCTGCTGCCCCAGCTCCTTGACCACCCACTGGCACAAAGCACTGAGTTCGGCGTCCGAGTCATTGGCTCCGGGAATCAACAAGGTGGTGATTTCCAGCCAGCAGTTCGTCGCATGCTGGATGTAGACCAGGGTATCGAGCACGGGTTGCAGCGCACCGGCACACAAGTCCCGGTAAAAGGCATCGGTAAAACCTTTGAGATCGACATTGGCTGCGTCCATCTTGCTGTAGAACGCCCGGCGCGGCTGGTCGTGCATGTAGCCCGCAGTCACCGCCACCGAATACACGCCCACGGCGTGGCAGGCATCGGCCACGTCCATTGCATACTCGGCAAAGATGACCGGATCGTTGTAGGTATAGGCCACCGATCTGGAGCCCATCTGCACGCAGGCCTGGGCAATGACCTCGGGGCTGGCCTGCTGGCCGAGTTTGTCGGTATCGCGTGACTTGGAAATGTCCCAGTTCTGGCAGAACTTGCAGCTCAGGTTGCAGCCCGCCGTGCCAAAACTCAGCACACTGGAGCCGGGATAAAAATGGTTGAGCGGCTTTTTCTCTATGGGATCGACACAAAAACCCGAGGAACGGCCATAGGTATTGAGCACCATGGCATCGCCGACGCGCTCGCGCACAAAGCACAAACCGCGTTGCCCGTCATGCAGCTTGCACTCGCGCGGACACAGATCGCACTGGATGCGCCCATCCGCCAGCAACTGCCACCACTGCGCAGGGTGATTACTCATAGAATTTTTGCACTTGGTACACAGAAAGGCGCACGGCGGGGGACCAGAAATTCGCCGATAAACCCGCCTTGGCCTTCAGATGGGCCATGAACTGCACCACGTTGGGTAACTGTTCCCACACCTGCGGCAAGAAGGTGCTGCGGTAGGCGCGCCCCTCGTGCACGCACTCGAACACCACCCCGTCCACACCCGGACGCAGTTGCCACAGCGCATGCGCCTGGTTGGCAAAGCTCAGTGGCTGAGAAGGCGTCAAAACGGACACCTCCACCCCCAGCTCCGGGGCTTCGCTGGCGCGCACCGGCGAAAAACGCGGGTCGTGCAAGGCAGCGGCCTGTGCATTCGCGCGGACATCCTGCGCCAGTGGACGGTGCGCCTGCAAGCTGCCGATGCAACCACGCAACTGTCCCTGCTGGGTCAGGGTGACAAAACTCGCACCCGGCAGCTGCAAATCCTCGTCAGAGGCAGCTGCTACAGCCGGTCCCCCTACCGCCGCATGCAGCGCGGCACGGGCAATCTGCACCACGCGCGCACCCTGCTCTGCCGTCAAGGCCTGGGCCTGGGCCTTTGGTGTGGATACATGCTGCTCTTCATATAGCGCGAAGCTGGCGTAGCCTACGACGCGCTGGCGCCCCTCGGGTGTGTTCGCCCCCGTATCGCCCGAATTACAGCGCTCCAGCTCGGTAATGCGCAGCCCCTTGCGCCGCGCCAGTTGCAGCATGCCGTTCACCGGCGTGGCCCCGCAGGCCTGCTCGTGCGTGAGGGAACTATCCAGCGCCATCACCTGCACACAGCTCGCAAAGTCGATGGCATTGGCCTGCTCATAGCTGTGAAAATGCGAAAGATCGGTACTGATGACCACCAGCACCTCGGGGCCACCCCAGAGCCGCTCGATCAACTCGGCCACATGGGCAGGCGCCACATCGCCCACCACCAACGGCAGCAATTCGAAGTTGCCCAGCACCCGTTGCAAAAATGGCAGATGCACCTCCAGGCTGTGCTCCTGGGCGTGCACATCGGCACGGGTCACCACAAAGGGCAGATCGGCAATCGCCATCGCGCCCAGTGCATCGACTGGCACATTGCCCAAGGGCGTGGCAAACGCATCGGCACCGGGCAAGGCCACCCCTTTGACGTATACGCGGTGCGCGGGTCCAAGCAAGACCACGCGGCGTATGGGGCCACCAGCCGCCGCGCCAAAGGGAGCCAGCAGCGCATAAGCCCGCCCCGCAGTGCGCCCGGAGTAGATATGCCCGGCGTGCGGCGCAATCAGCACCTTGGGGCAGTGCCCCGGCGCCGCAGAGGGTGCCGGGTGCAGGTAGTTGTCAATCTCGCGGGCCAGGGCGGCAGGGTCGGCCTGCATGAAGCTGCCCGCAGTGGCAGGGGGTCGAATAATGGTAGTCATGCTTACGTTAACATGGAGGCATGGAAACAGGGAGTCGTCAACAGGGAGTCGTCAGGTGAAAGGGTACTGATGTCGCATTATCGCGATTGGTCTGTTCGGGTGCTATCAAGCTTGCTGATTTTGTGCGCAACGTCGGTGCTGGCGGATGTGGAGCACACGCCCGTTCGGCTGTCGGGCTACGGCACCCTCTCCTACAACTGGGACAACGACCCGAAACTGACTCCCATTCGCGACATCACGCAACGCCCGCAAAACGGTTTTGAAACCGGCGGAACCTGGAAGCTGGATTCGCGCGTGGGGCTCCAGGCCAGCTACCAGTATTCGCCACAGGTCGCAGCCCTTGCCCAGCTGGTGCTGCGTGACCAGACCAAACAGGAAGCCAATGATCTGGTTGAACTGGCGTATCTGGACATGCAAGCGTCAGAACACCTGCGACTGCGCGTTGGCCGCGTCGGCTATGACGCCTTTTTGATGAGCGACCACCGCAATCTTGGCTACGCCTATGCATGGGTGCGGCCACCCACCGAGTTTTATGGCTGGATTCCGATTTTCAGCCTCGATGGCGCCGACCTGACACACGAATGGAATACCGACGATGCGCGCTGGCGGGTCCGCGCGCAGGCAGGCACATCGAAGGTCTGGATTCCGATGGGTGACACGAATTTTCGCTTCAAGGGGGATGCCCTGTGGAGTTTGTCCGTGCAACGGGAAGGGGGGCCGTGGCGCCTGAAAGCTGGCCTGTCAGGGTTTGTCAGCGGTGCCGAAGTGGCGAATCTGGAGCCTTTGTATGCCGGATTGGACCAGGTTGCCGCAGTACCAATTCCCGCAATTGCGCGCGAGGCCGCCATGCTGCGCAACGAAATGCGCTTTGGCGATGTGCAGCTGCGCTATGCCACGCTGGGCCTTGCCTATGACGATGGCAACTGGCTGATGCAGATGGAATTCGGGCGCACCTGGACCCAGTCAGCGATGACGGCGCCCGGCTGGAACGGTTACTTTGTCGTCGGTCGGCGCATCCAGGCATGGACGCCCTATGCCATGCTCAGTGCCAGTCGCCCGCAGGACAACGTACTTGCGCCACAGAGCGACTGGTCCGTTATCGGGCAAAGACCATTCCAGACGACGGCGTTCCGGGTGGTCAACACTTCGCGTGCCGATCAGACGACGCTGGCGGTCGGCGCACGGTGGGACATCCATCCGCGCGCGGCATTGAAGTTTCAATGGGAGAGCACGCGCATAGAACCCATGGGCTACGCCCAGTGGTTTCGTGGTCCTGGCATCTTTGAACACGGTAGCCAGATCAACATGTACACGGTCAGCATGGACTTCCTGTTCTGATGATGGCACAACTTCGTACCTGGTGGCTGACAATCCTGCTGGCGCTCGCATCGCCAGTGGTGCGTGGCGACATCGCTGTAGTGGTGGCCTTGAATAGCCCCTTGCAGCAGCTGAGTATGCGCGAGGCTTCGGACATTTATCTGGGACGCCTCAAAGCAGCCGCCGGAGAAAAACTCCTGGTGCTCGACCATCCCATGGAAAGCGCGCTGCGCGAGCGCTTCTTCAAACAGGTGAATGGCATGGACCTGCGCCGACTCAACGCCTATTGGGCACGCTTGCAGTTCAGCGGTGAAACCCAACCACCCGTACCAATGGATGACAGCCAAGACGTGATTTACACCATCCGGCGCAATCGCCACGCAATCGGGTATGTCGATGCGTCGGCGGTCGATGGATCGGTGCGCGTCGTGCTAACGATCAAGGAATGATTACCAGCAGACACAGCGTCCAAACGTCCAAAAGGCGGCTGGTGTTTCACGTTAACATGGCGTTGTCTTACTTTTTGCGAGGCCGTTTTCAGGCAAAAAGGTGCCGATGTCTCATTTTCGTGATTGGTTTGTTCGGGCCTTGTCGGGCTCGCTGTTTTTGTGCGCAACGTCGGTGCTGGCGGATGCAGAGCACACACCCGTTCGGCTCTCGGGCTACGGCACACTCGCCTACAGCTGGGACAACAACCCGAAAATGGCTGCGGTTCGCGACATGGCACAACGCCCGCAAGGTGCCTTCATACATTCAGCCGACGAAACCTGGCTGATGGACTCACGACTGGGATTGCAGGCAGCTTATCGGCATTCACCACAGGTTGGAGCACTCGTCCAGTTGCTGCTGCATGACCAGATCAGACAGGAAGCCGATGGTATCGTCGAACTGGCGTATCTCGATTTTCAGCTTTCAGACCAATGGCGGCTAAGAGCCGGTCGCGTCGGCTTTGACGGCTATCTGATGAGCGATCACCGCAATCTGGGCTACGCCTACGCCTGGATGCGGCCACCCACCGAGTTCTACGGCTGGATGCCGATGTTCGGACTCGATGGTGCGGATCTGACACACACATGGAGTACCGATGGCGTGCATTGGCGTGCACGCGCACAGGCCGGTTCCACGAAGAAATGGTTTCCGATGGGAAAAACGGATTTCCAATTTCACGGGGACTCCTTGTGGAGTCTATCCCTGCAACGGGAAGAAGGCCCCTGGCGCTGGAAAGCGGGCCTGTCTGGATTTACCAGCAGCGCCGAAGTTCCCGGCCTGGCACCCTTGCATGCCGGATTGCAAGCGCTTGCAGCCGTGCCCATCCCGGCCATTGCGCGTGAAGCCGCCATGCTGCGCCACGAGATGCGTTTTGGTGATGTGCGTATGCGCTATGCCACCCTGGGCATTGCCTACGACAATGGCGCCTGGTTGATGCAGACGGAGCTGGGACAAAACTGGGCCGAATCAGCGATGGCACCAGCTGGCTCCAGCGCGTATCTGGTCATCGGCCAACGACTCGGTGCATGGACACCTTACGTCATGCTTGGCACCAGCCGTCCGCAAGAAAATGCCCTTGTGCCGCTCAACGACTGGTCCGTAATCGGACAGCAGGCATTCCAGGCCACGGCGTATCTGTTTGTCAACAGTACCCGTGCGGATCAAACGACGCTTTCCGTCGGCACACGGTGGGACTTTCGCCCACGTGCGGCACTGAAATTTCAATGGGAGAACACCCGTGTGGCGCCCATGGGATACGGACTATGGCCCCGCAGCGTGGATGTCTTTTATCGCAGCAGCCAGATCAACCTTTACACGGTCGGCATGGACTTTTTGTTCTGATGATGGCGCAACTTCGTACCTGGTGGCTGACAATCCTGCTGGCGCTCGCATCGCCAGTGGTGCGTGGCGACATCGTGGTGGTGGTGGCCTTGAACAGCTCCTTGCAGCAGCTGAGTATGCGTGAAGCTTCGGACATTTATCTGGGACGTTTCAAAGCGGCTGCCGGAGAAAGACTCCTGGTGCTCGACCATCCCGGAGAGAGCGCGCTGCGCGAGCGCTTCTCCAAGCAGGTGAATGGCATGGACCTGCGCCGACTCAACGCCTACTGGGCACGCTTGCAGTTCAGCGGTGAAACCCTGCCACCCATATCACTGGATGACAGCCAAAGCATGCTGTACACCATCCGGCGCAATCGCCACGCGGTGGGTTATGTCGATGCGTCGGCAGTCGATGGATCGGTGCGCGTCGTGCTGATGCTCAGGGAATGATTGCCAGCAAGCACAGCGTCCAGCGGCGATTGGTCGCCTACGTCAGCCTGACCATGCTGATCCTGGTGGCGTGTGCAGCAGCACTGGCCTATCGCATGTCGTACCAGCATGAGGTGGCCGACGCGGCGGCACTGGAGCGCGACCTCGTACGCACCGTGCAGGCGCAAGCCGAAGTCGCCGTGTTTGCCGCCAACGAAAAAATCGCCATAGGCGTCATCGAGGGATTGCGCACCAACCCGAGGATCAAAGGGGTTGTGCTGGCCAGCCTGAACCCTGGGGAATTTACGCAACGCGGCGGGTATGTCAACAATGTCACAGCCGAAGACGCATCGTCGCGCACCGAATATGCCCTGATGTCCCCGGTGGATGGCCGGGAAAAAATCGGCGTGCTGACGGTTGTTCGCAATGGCCCGTTGATCCAGGCGCAAGCCTCCATGGGAGCGCTCAAACAAAGTGCCCTGTTCCTGGGGCAAATTGCCTTGACCGCCGTGCTCATCATGCTTTTTTCACACCACCTGATCGGCAAACCCCTTGCCAGTCTGGCGCAGACCCTGGCCGCGATCAAGCCAGGCAGCGGGAGGCGGGTACAGGTTGCGCCTGCCGATGCATTGAACGAGATCGGGTCGCTGGCCCAAAGTGCCAATGCCCTGCTGGATGCAACCGAAGCTGCCCTCGCCGAACTGGAAGCACGTGCGGCCACCGATGTGCTGACCGGGCTGCCCAATCGCCGGGGCTTCATGGCGCGATTGCAGGACGAATTCGCCCGGATCAAGCGCCATGAAACGGAAACGGCCAGCGTGCTGATGTGTGACCTTGACCACTTCAAGCAGATCAATGACCAATATGGGCACGCCGGTGGCGACGCCGTGCTGCAATCGTTTGGCACAGTGGTGGCCACCGAGATGCGCAAAGCCGATATGGCGGGCCGCATTGGCGGCGAGGAATTTGCCATCATCCTGACCGCAACGGACGAGTCCCGAGCACTTCACTTTGCCGAGCGGCTGCGCCACAGGGCATCTGCAAGCACCGTGGCCCATGAAGGTGCCACGCTGCGCTTTACGGTCAGCATTGGCGTAGCCCGGTTGTTGCCAGACGATGAACGTGCCGAGGACGCACTGGCGCGTGCCGACCACGGTTTATACCGTGCCAAACAAAACGGGCGCAACCGGGTCGAGATGGCGGAAACTGCCCTGCCCTGCCCTTCCAGCTGAACCAGCGAACCAGAGAACCAGCGCGAGCTACTTGCGCCGCCTTTTCTTCTCTGCTGGTGCCGCAAGCAAATCCTGGGCAGCAAAAAAATGGGCCACTGCCGCCAGTTCATCGTCTGTCAGGCCCCGGTAGGCATCGTCCATCAGGAAGGCGAACTTGCGCGCACCTGTTTTGAATGCCAGCGTCTGGGCGACAAGAAACTCCACTTCCTGTCCAGCCATATAGGGCGCATCCTTGTCCGAATCCCGGCCATTGTCGGGATGGCATTCCATACAGCGGTTGGCGTAGATTTTCTCGCCTTTGGCCAGCACGGCAGGGTCAATGTTCTGCTTCGGCCTGGGCGTGGCTTTCTCGTTGGCATAGAACTTTGCAGCGGCAGCGACATGTTCAGCGGCCAGTTGCTTGTGCTGCGCCACCGCCGTCGGGCGTGAGCCCTTGGCAAATGCCGCCAAGGCCTCAGAAAAGTAAGCGGGCAATTGCCCGTTCAGGTGCGGCGTACCCGGCTGGCTGCTGACACCTTTATCACCGTGACACTGAACACAAGCCTGTAGCGCGGACTCGACGCCTTGTGCGTGGGCACACAGGCTGCCGATCCCGGCCAGGAGCATAATTCCGGCCCGTAATATCAGGGCAATCAGGGCAGGTAGGGATATGCGATACAAACAAGAATTGTCGGTCATTGGCTTCATGGTGTTCGTGGGTGTTTGCAACGCCCAAGCCCCTGTGCCTCGGGCGGAAGATGCCATACGGTACCGGCGGGCGGTGATGGTGATGGTCAAGTGGCATTATGACAGGCTGTCACACCAGACCAAGGGCAGCGTCCCCTTCGTCCGGGAAGAAGCCCAGCGCAACGCCGCATGGCTTGAGACCTTGAGCCAGCAGGCCGCCGAGGGGTTTGTGCCGGGATCGCATGAAGGCGACACCAAGGCGCTGCCTTCGATCTGGGCGCAGGGATCGCAGTTCCGCGCACAGGCAGAGCGCTTTCGCTCGGACGCCGCAAAATTGAACGCAATCGCCCGCGCCGGAGGCGATGCAGCCGCACTCAAGGCGCAGATGAACGAAGTCACCCGCACCTGCAAATCCTGCCACGATGACTTCAAAAAGTCCTGAAAAAGGCGGAAATAAATGCCAAAAACGCCTGAAATCCTTATGGGATGAGCGGGAGCAGCTATAAAAAGGCGAGTTCAAGCCGCACGGCGCACCGGCCTTACGTGTTCAACGACTGCTCCAGCCAAGCCAGCTGCTGGTCCCACAATGCGGTTGGGGTCTGGCGGCGGAAGAAGCCAAAGTGACCCAAACTGGCAAGCTGCCATGCCTGCGGGTCAATGGACTGAATCTCGGGCTGGCTTGCCGTGTAGAAGCCGGCCAACGTGCGCACGGCGCGTTCGGGCGCAATAGCTTGGTCGTCGGTAAAGTAGACGAACCGTGTAGAAGCGGTGAGCCGATCAAAATGTGGGCGCAATGGTTTGCCATCGGCGTCGGACATATAGGCCGGGTTGCGGCACCACCGCGCCCATTCCAACGCCACCTCCCTGGGCAAGGTTTCACCACCCAGCAGCCAACCTGGCAAGTGGCCCAACAGTCGCGTGAGAAGCGGCACAAGCACATACCAGTTGGCCGCCAGGTGGGGCTGTTTTGCGCCAGGCCACAAGCGCCAATAACCCGACTGCGCTGCCACGCCCAGCATGGCCCGGATGCGACCAACGTTGTCGGCCAGACCCGGCAATTGGCCACCCACCGAATGCCCCAACACGGCCAGCGGCAGATCGTCGGGCACATGGTCAATCAGACTGGCCACGTCCAGCGTGCCCCAGTCCGACATGGCTGGCGCCAAGCCTTGCCAGTTCGGGCTATGGCTGGCGCCTATGCCACGGTAGTCGTAGTGGAAAACGCGCGCACCGCGTTCGGCCACGTGCTTGGCAAAATGCTGGTAGAAGCGTTGGTTGATGCCGGTGGCGCTGTTGATCAACAAGTTGTAGCGCGGTGCAGCCGGGCTGTACGAGGTAACGGACAGCGGGTAGCCGTCGCGGGCGTTGAGGACATAGTTTTTGACTTGCATGGCAATACTCCGTTGTGTGGAATGGGGTGAAGCCCAGCATTGCCCGCAGTACGGCAAATGAAAAGTGAGCTTTTAGCCGTGCAGAGCTGAGAAAAACTCAGTGCACTGATCTTCTAACGTGCGCAACTTGTGCGCCAGACAGTTCACGATGGCCGCCATTTCGGGGCCATCCACTGCGTCAGGCCAAACCGCCCACAACGCACCGTTGTGCAACGGCGGCTGCGGCCACACGGGGCGCAGTTTGCCATTCTCCAAGTCCGCAATGCACAGTGGCAAAAAGCCCATTGCCACACCCAGGCCTTGCTCTGCGGCATTCAACACAGCGGCATAACTGTCCAGCACCAGCCCGCCACCCTTGGGCTGCCAGCCATGCACCTTGGCCCAATTCGGCCAACTGGTGTGTTCCTTGCTCAATCGGATGATGGGCACATGGGCGTCTGGTGGCCAAGCCTGGGCGGGAAACGCGCCACCAACCACCGGCAGTGCGGCGCACGCACACAGGCGTCTGGCTTGCAAGCCGGGCCAGCGCGTGTTCTCGGGCGCAAAGCGCAGGCCCAGATCAATCCCGTGGCTGGCCAAGGCCAGGATGTCACGCTTGGTGTCCATACTCAACTGCCGCCCCGGAATCAAGGCCTGCAACTCGGCCAGGGCGGGCAACACCACAGCCTGCGCCAAATACGGGAAGGTGGAGATGCGCAGTGGCCGTTGCGCCAACCGCGCCAACGTGGCCTGTGTCAATTGTTCCATTGCCGGTGCGATGTCGGCCCAGAATTGTTGCCCGCTGTCGGTAAAGGCCAAACCACGCGGCAGGCGCACAAACAGTTTGCAGCCCAGCGCCGTCTCCAACTCGCGCAGCTGGTGGCTGACCGCCGTGGGCGTGACGTGCAGCCGCTCGGACGCCTGTCGGACGTTCAAGCTGTCGCCCAACACGGCGAAGGTACGCAACAGGTTCAAGGAGGGCAAGGACATGGATGAAGCCTATCGAACCGGAGGAAAACGGATAGAAAATCCAAGCGCACGATGCCCAATAGCGCATCCTGACCCATCCTCAGAATCCCCATTCTTGCACATTGCGATCCCCGACTCCCAAAAACATAGCTGCCCCCGCTCACCACACAAGCCCCACAAGCCAAAACGCCTTCAAATTCTTGCGCGTTGGCACCACTACCTGCCAAGGCTGGTGCCCTGGGCGGATTTTTCGCCATCCAGGGCCTTGGTTTTGCACATGATTTCGGCTGTAGACCCCATGGAACGAGCGAGAGAAGCTATCAAATCAGGATCAAGATCATGAATTGATCCCCCTGTCCCATGCGCCGCAGCGCTCGCGTATCGGCCCGCGCCGTGCCATAGCCGCGCGAACAGCAGCGCCACGCCGATCAGTGCGGTCAGACCCAGATTCCAGGGCAGACTGTAGCGGCGTTGAAGTACCTGGCCGCCCCTCTATCTGAACGGTTTCATCAGGTACGGCCTGGGTATCGACCAATAGCAACACCATCAAGATTGGCTGGGTGCATGTACAGCGAAGTTACGGAGAAATGTGACTCTTTGGTATGCGCTATCAGTTCCAATATCAATAAGGCCATTTCCGCAAAATCTCATCCCATATACCGTGGACGAATGAGGATGTCCCATTTGGGCAATAGAGGATTACGCACCAGACGTTCTTCCACGGCCTGCATGGCCTTCTTGGAAAGGCGCAGGCCCTTTTTGTAG
>JAYRRD010000057.1:0-12007 GCA_041910275.1 Rhodoferax sp. | reverse complement strand
GGCATAAAAGTCACGGATGGCGCCGGGGTCCAGACCGCTGCTGGGTTCGTCCAGAAACAACACACTGGGTTTGCCCAACAAAGCCTGGGCAAAACCCAGACGCTGGCGCATGCCCTTGGAAAATTCATGCACCGCCCGCCCCTCCACCTCGCCCAGACCCACACGCTCCAGCAAAGTGGAGCAACTGCCCACGTCCGCGCCCTTGAGTCTGGCAAAAAAGCGCATGGTCTCCAACGCCGTCAGGTTGTCGTACAACACCAAGTTTTCCGGCAAGTAGCCAATCTTGCGCCGCGCCATACGAAAATCGGCTCCCTGCACCGCTACGCCTGCCACATGAATGGCACCCGCACTGGGTTGGATCAGACCCAGCATCATTTTGAAGAGGGTGCTTTTGCCAGCGCCGTTGTGGCCAATCAAGCCAAACAGTTCTCCGCGTTGCACACACAGGTCCACGCCATCGACGGCCTGCACACGGTCGTAGCGTTTGCTGACACCCTGGAGCACAACCGCTGCCGCTTCAGTGTCTGCGTCAGTGCTCGCTTCAGTGCTCACGCTTGAATTTGTCACGCCATGTGCTCCAATTCTTGTTAAAGGGCTGCATCCGGGGGTAGGCATCGACCACACTGGGTACGCGCAGCACCGGAAATTGCTGCCCCACCAGCCGCAGGGCCTGTACGGCAGGGCTGCCCATGAGCAAGGCCATGCTCGGGTGGCGCCAGCTCAGGCGGTCCACCATGTCGTTGGCCTCGTAGGGAATGTCACCGACACCGTTGGCATCGCGGTCCCATCCCAGGTAATTGCTCCAGTGGTTGCCCTTGTCGGATTGACCGGGGCTGGTGCCGCCCCAGGTTTCGTCGCGCGCGCCGACATAGCGCACCTGCTCGCGATTGCCAATGAAATCGTTGCCTTGCACGGTGTTGCGTGTGGAACCTGCCGACAGATGCACCCCTACCTGGTTGTCGAGCACCAGATTGCCGCGCAAGGTGGCGTATTCCACGTCGTAGATGAAAAACCCGCGATTGTTGCCGACCAGCACATTGTTTTCAATGACCGAGTCTTGCAGCGTGCGCAGCATGATGCCGTGGTCGGTATTGCCCCAGGTGCGGTTGTTGCGCACCACCTGGTCACGCACCTCCATCAAGGCCAGACCGCCCCGGTTGGCATAGCTCTCGTTGTCTTCCCATACGTTGTGGTACGAGTTCATGTAATGGGTGCCATAACGGCTGTGGTGCAAGCGGTTGCCCCGGAAGATGGCGTGGTGCGACACATCGACGTACAAGGCATCGCGCACAAAGCTGATACGGTTGCCAATGATGCGTGCGCCGTCGGTGTTGTACAGCTGGACGCCGTTGCCACGCTGGGGCGAGTTGTAATCGCGTTTGCCGGTGATGTTGTTGTCCTCGATGCGCACGCCGTTGGCTTTTTCAATCCACAGCCCGAACAGGTTGTAGCTCAAGGTGCAATGCTGCACCACGGTCCGGTGCGAGCCGGGATGGACGTAGATACCGGCGTTCTGGTCTTTGAGGCTATCGCCCGAATCCCGCACGATCAAACCGTCGAGCACCACATCCGGGGACTTGACGCTGAGGGTGTTGCCCGTGTCGGCAGCACTCAAGGTCGGGCGCCCGATGCCGCGCAGGGTCAATGGTTTGTTGATGACGAAATTGCCCAGGTAAAGCCCACGCGCGATTTCCAGCACATCGCCAGCGCGCGCGCGGTTAATGGCCGATTGCAGGTTCTCCCCTGGGTTGACCGGCACGGTGGCAGCCTGCGCACCGTCGGATAACAGTACCGCCAGAAGCCACGCTGTGTGCCGCACGCATTTCATCCGCGCATCATGCCAGCAACAAGCCGAATGTCTTGAGCGCAAGAAACAAGGCCGCACCCAGCAACAGGTTTTTGAAGCCCACATAACTGAGCATATCCATGACGCCCGCATAGCGGTAGTTGTCTTGCCACCAGGGGCCATCCTTGACATAGCGCCGCCCTGACAGACGAATCACCACCTCGTACACACTCCAGCCAAACCACCAGGCAATGATGGCCCCGGAAGACAAACGCCCGGTAGCTGCCAGCACCCAGGCCAGGGTTGCGAACAAGGCCAATGAAAAACCCGCGATTTGCAGCGCACGCCGGGACGCCCAGCCCTCTGCGCTCCAGGGCCACAGGTGGTCGCGCAGCTCCAGCCAGAGCCATTGCAGGCGATGGACATCCACCTTGTGTGCCGGCACCACCGGATCGGTCGGCATGCGTGGGTCTGGCCCCTTGGCAACCCGTGCATCCATGGGGACCACCGGGTGGATCGGAATAAAGTAGCCGTCGCGCCCGATGGGTGTCAACTCCAGGCCATCGCGCTCCCGCCGCTTGCGCTCCTTCGCCAGTGGCGGGCAACCCTTGACATCGGTGTACAGCACCATGCAGTCCAGGCAATGCAGGCACTCGCGGTGGTCAATGCGACCCGCAGCATCAATGGCCTGCGCACCACAACCCACCGCACAGGCCTTGCAGCTGTTGCAGTCCTGCTTGCGGCGCAAGCCATACCAGCGGAAGGTGCTGGGCATGGCCAATGCCGCACCCAGCGGGCAGAGGTACTTGCAATACGGGCGCTCGATAAAAAGGCTCAAGCCCAGCAGCACGCACACAAACAGTCCATAGGGCCAGGAACGATTCTGTATGCCGACCAGGAAGGTGGTTTTGAATGGTTCGACCTCTGACAATACCTCGGCCAGGCCCATGGAGAACATGGATACCGTGAGCAAGCCAAAAAAGATGGCGTATTTAAGCCACTTCAGCCGGTCATGCACCCTTTGCGGTACGGGGCGTTGCCAGCGCTTGAGCCCCAGGGTACGGCCTACTTTGAAGAGGGCTTCGGAAAGCGAACCAAAGGGACACATCCAGCCGCAAAACAGGCCGCGCCCATACAGAAATACCGTCAGGATGATAAAAATCCAGAACAGGAAAATAAAAGGGTCCGACAAAAACAGCGACCAGGTCCATTGGAACAACAGGGAATGGAACCACGTCAACACCTGGGTGATGGAAGGCTGCGCCATGACACCAAAGCCCACAAACCCGATGCTCAAGGCCCAGGCGCTGTACTTGAATGCATTCACGGGCCACTTGTTTTTGTGGGTCGATAGCCGTGTCAGACGCTCCCGCAACGCATACACCACGGTCACCGCGAGCAGCAATACGGCAAACAAGGCAATGGGCACCGCGCGCGTCTGCCACACCCGCACCCACGGTGCTGCGGCCTCTTCCACCACCGGACGCCCGCCTTGCAACAGGGCGTCTGCCAACCAGTAGGGGGCATCGAAACTGGTAAAACTGCGTGCCCCGGTGGCGCGATCCACCCGATTGCCCAGGAACGACAGTTTCCAGGGATAGGCGGCAGAGAAAGATTTGTCACGGAGGATGAAGATGCCGGATTCATCGAAACCGGGTGCCCCCTGGGCCGATAAGCCATACAGATTCAAATAATCCAGATCACGAAAGGTGAAGGAGTCGGCGCCCTGTTTGACCTGGATACGGTCATAAATACCGCCACGCACGAACCCCGAGCCCTTGAACGACTCCCGGCCCTTGGTGCGGATGATAAAAATCGCATGTTCACCGGCTTGCAGCCGTGCTTGCAAATTGTTGTAGCCCAAGGCACCCAGCACACTGCGTCCCAGGTCAGGATGGTTCAAATCGCCAAACCACAGTTCAATGAAGGGTTCTGGCGCAGGGTCCAGGCCGACTTGCTCGGCTTTGACCAGCAGGCGCTGCACACTTCCTTGCTTGACCAGCGTGTCCCAATCGAAGGATGTACCCGTTTGGGCATAGCTGGCCGGCGCACGCACGGTAGGCGCCAGAATGCCGACCTGACGCGCGATGTTGGTGCCGGAGGCCATCATGACCTGGTTTTGTGCAATCACCGTCACCGTTGCGCCCGAAATGGCATCCAGGCCCAGAATGCCTTCGTCGGGGCGGGATTGGCCCACTTCGATCTTGTCGGCCACCGATTTGCCCAGGTACTGGTTGTTAAACTTCACCAAAGCCGACTCGGGAATGCCCAGCAGCAAAATGGGCTCCGAATGCTTGAGCACCTTGACACCGACAAAATGCCCCGTGGTGTCCATGCCGATCAAGGTCACCACCGGCTTTCCGGAGTAGGCGGGGATATCGGTGATGTCGGTGGATAACATCACATAGCCCAGCAGCTTTTTCTTGCCTTCCTGGACTTCTCCGTAGGCCTCGACGTATGGAGGCTGGCCTTTGCGTTCAGAAAAGCTGGTGGCGCCGGGAAACACGTCTGCGCATGGCAGCAAGGAACACATGTCTTTCGCCGTCGCCAACTCCGCCGGCAAGTTGGCCTCGTAGGCGCCGGTAGCGGCATTTGCACCACCAATACCGGCACACAGCAGCAGAAAAAAAGTGGCCACAAGGGCCACAAAATGCTTACTCAACACGAACACAAAATAATCACGCCATCAGGCTTCCACGATCATGCGCGAACGCATTTCGAGGTGCAAGGCATGGCAGAAGTGGGTGCAATAACACCAGAACACACCCGGTTTGTCTGCCACAAAAGTGACCGACGCCGTCTCCAGCGGATTGACGATGAAGTTGATGTTGTACTTCGGAATCGCAAAACCGTGGGTCAAATCTTCGACCTTGTCCAGGTTGGTCAGGATCAGGGTAACCTCATCGCCCTTCTTCAACTTGAACTCACGCAAACTGAACGCGGGAGCCTGCGAGGTCATGCGCACCGTCACTTTTTTGCCATTGCGTACAACACCCGAATCCTTGGGGTCCTTGATGGCCAATGGAAAATCATCCAGCGCATACACCTGTTTGGGCTGCACGAGTTCGCGCTTGAAGATGATGAAATCGTGCGGTTCCCCGCGCACCGAGTGGTCGCCCAGCAACACCATTTTTTCGCCGGAAATGTCAATCAATTGCTCGTTTTCGGGGTGCAGCGGACCGACAGGCAGGAAGCGGTCCTTGGAGAACTTGCAGCCCACGGCCAGGTATTTGCCATCGGCGGCAATGGTCTCCGACTGGGAGGCATTCAAGTGGCCGGGCTGGTACTGCACGTCAATGCGGTCCAGCACGTACTTGGCGTTCTTGTCACCCTTGTGGAATTTGATGGCGGCTTCCACATTCCACTTGACCACCTGGCTGTCCAGGAACAAGGTGGTGTAGGCGTTGCCACGGCCATCGAATGCGGTATGCAACGGCCCCAATCCTAATTCGACCTCGGCCACGATGGCATCGTCGGGCTTTTCCAGCTTGCCCTCGAAGTAGTCCAGCACCTTGGCCAGTTCAATCACGGTACCGGTGGGAGAGAGTTTGCCGGCGCAGATAAAGTACTTCTGATCCGGGCTGGCGTTCACGCCATGCGGATTCTTGGGCACCGACACATAGGCGGTCAAAGCGGTTTTGGGGTCTTTATTGGATTCTTTGGTGCCATCCACCACGGGAACTTTGGAGTCGCCATACGTTTTGAACTTGCCATCCTTCACAGCCGCTTCAATGCGCGCCACGTTGAAGAACAAGCATGCGTCGCGCTCGGCGGACATCATGTCTTCGTACTTGGCACCCATTTCGGTGTTGTACTGGTTGCTCGCCGCCAGCTTGCCGTCATAGGAAGTGGCCACCAGGTCGCAGTTGCCGTCGATCATGACTTGCCAACGCACTTCCATGGTTTCGGCATCAACGCAGGTAAACAGCGAACGGTATTTGCTGTCGTCTTCGATGGGCGCGTTGGGAACGGGAATGGAAAACTCGCCACCGGCAAACACCCTGGTGGTGTGGTTGATTTTTTCATCCACCGAGTCGCGCTTGTCCGGGAAAATGCCGTGAAAGCCCTGAACATTGGGCAACTCGGTAATCTTGTCGCAAATGAAATAATCGAGGCGGATGCGCGCCATGCGGCTGTTGATCTTGTCGTTGACCCATGCGTAACGGCCATCGTAGTTGCCGTCCTTGTAGGAAGCATGCACATGGTGGGTGTCGGCAACCGTGTAACGCAGGTTGCCATCGGCCTTGGTCCCCATGATTTTCTTGGACTCGTTGGTAATGCCCCAGCCTACCAATGCATCAGGGTTGAAAACCGGGATACGGGTGATTTCACGCCCGGACGGAAAGCCCAAGACACGCACATCCCCTGTGTGGCCACCGCTCCATAAACCGTAGTAGGTATCGAGCTCACCGGGCTTGAGATGCGCCATCGCACCTGGAGCGGCTTTGGGTGCAGGTGCGGGTGCCGAGGAGGCTGCAACCGGCGCAGTAGGTGCTCCCTTGTCGGTACAAGCAACTACGCCTGCCAAACCGGCCAGCGCAGCGGTATTCATGAATTTGCGACGTCCGAATACGGCGAAATCTTCGGCGTTGGCTGCTTGGTCTTTGCTCATCGGTAATCCTTCAGTATTAAGTGACTCGGTAATTCGGGCGGGGTGAATATACTACAATTGATGCATTTCATAGGAATATTTTATGCGCAATACATACCTTGGTTTGCTGCTGGTATGCAGCGCTGTTTTGACCGCTTGCGGTAAACCCGAAGCCACGGCTCCGGCTACCGCTGCATCGGCAGCCACCCCCACCCCCACCCCCACCCCCACCCCCACCACCACAGTCACCGCTGCCGCCCCGCAAGCAGAGCAGGCAGAGAACGCCGTTGGCAAAAGTGTTTTTGGCAAGACCTGTGCCATGTGCCACGCTGCGGGTGTAGCCGGAGCGCCCAAACCCGGCGACAAAGCCGACTGGGCTCCTCGCATTGCACAAGGCAACGATGTCTTGTACAAGCATGCACTGGAAGGCTTCAACGGTGCCAAGGGCGCCATGCCAGCGCGCGGTGGCAGCCCTGCACTCAAAGACGACGAGGTCAAGGCGGCAGTGGACTTTATGGTGGCAAAGTCACGCTAACCCCATAACCCATAACCCATCATGACGCCCATGTCTGCGGATCGTGGACGCCGCCGCCTGCTGGCCGCCCTGCCGATGGTGGCAACGGCGCTCTATTTGCGCCCGGCCCTGGCAGACCCATCGGTCCAGCGTGCCTCCCGCACCCTCATGGGAACGCACCTGGATATGACGGTACAGACGGTACAGGCCGACCGTGGCGTCAACATGCCAACGGCCATGAACGCTGCGTTTTCTGAAATGCAGCGCCAGAGTGACATGCTGAGTCGCTACCGCATTGGCAACCCGGTGCACGCACTGCACCTGTGCGCCGGACTCCAGGCCGTGTCAATCCCGCCCGAAATGCGGAAGGTGCTGCAAATGGCCTTGCGGCGTTCGCAGCAAAGCAAGGGAGCTTTTGATATCACCGTCGGCGCCTTTACCGGCTGGAACTTTGACCAAGGCGAAAACACCATTCCGCCTGCCACCGAAATCGCCCAGGAATTGCCATTGGTGGACTACCGCCAACTGGTACTTGAGGTACTGGATGAAAAAAACGCGACGGCGTATCTGCGCCGCCGTGGCATGCGTATTGACCTGGGCGGCATCGCCAAATTGCCCATTTTGCAAGCGGGTATGCAGGTGCTCAAAGAGCACGGTATCCGCAACGCCATGCTCAACGCCGGGGGCGATGTGCTGGTCAGTGGCCAACTGCAAGGCCGCGATTGGCGTATCGGTGTGCGCGATCCGCGCGCGCCCGAACGTATCCTGGGTACGCTGCACCTGAACGACGGCTTCGTGGCCGCGTCGGGTGACTATGAGCGCTTCTTCATACGTGATGGACGACGCTTCCATCACATTCTGGACCCCAAAACCGGACAACCCACCAACGGTCCGCACGGCGTTGCACTGGTTGCCCGCACGCTGGAAGACATCAACGGACTGGGTGCCGCCATCATGGTGGCCGGCGCCGAGGCAGGGCGCGCCATGCTCAAGCCCTTGCAATCGGTTGATGCACTCATCGTGGAGCCCAACCAAGGTGTGTGGTTATCACCCGGCATGGGACAACGCTTGCAAAGCTGATTTGGCCGCCCGCATCGCGGCGGCATAAATTCTCCGTTTTCCGTTCTCCGTTAGTGCAATAGCAACGCGCAGGGGTGCCATTCGCCCCATATGCCTTAATAGAAATCTAGTTGACGTTAACGTCAACCTGCGCTAGCATACAGCACATAACTGACTTCAACATAAAGACGGCTCCCATGACCACAAGTCGCTATCTTGGTAATAGCTGTACCCGCTTGTACCACGGGGTCTACAGCCTGAACTGCCATTTTTTTGAGAGCTGACCATGCCCGCACTTTCCACATGCCTTGATCCCCGCTCCAGCGCCTTCGCCGCCAACGTGGCGCGTATGCAGATGCGGCTGGATGAAATACGCGCGCTGGAGCACAAGGTGCGTGCGGAGTCGGCGTCCAAGCGTGGCAAGTTTGAAGAGCGCCAGCAGCTGCTGCCGCGCGAGCGGGTCGCACGGCTACTGGATCGGGGCAGTGACTTTCTGGAATTTTCCACCCTGGCTGGTTTGGGCATGCATGACGACGATGGCAAGACTGCCGTGCTCGGTGGCGGCTCGATAGTGGGCATCGGCACCATCGCCGGTAAGCGCTGCCTGATTTCGGCCAGCGATAGCGCCATCAAGGGCGGCACCGTCCCACCCATGGGATTGAAAAAAGCCCTGCGGGCGCAGGAGCTGGCGCGCGAGAACAAGCTGCCCATGGTCCATCTGGTGGAAAGCGGCGGCGCCAATCTGCTGTACCAAGCGGATATTTTCATTGAAGGCGGGCGTAGTTTTGCCAACCAGGCACGGCTGTCGGCGGCAGGCATTCCGCAGATCACCGTGGTGCATGGCGCATCGACTGCGGGGGGCGCGTATCTCCCAGGGTTATCGGATTACGTCATCCTGGTGCGGGGGCGCTCCAGCATCTATCTGGCGGGGCCGCCCCTGGTCAAGGCTGCGATTGGCGAAGACACAGACGAAGAAACGCTGGGTGGCGCCCACACCCACGCCACGGTCACCGGGCTGGGTGAATACCTGTGCGAAGACGATGCACATGCCATCGCCATGGCGCGTGAAGTGCTGGACAAGCTCAAGTGGCCAACGGCAGCCCCCTGCCCTGCGCTGGGTACGGTTAAGGAACCACGCTATCCCGCCGAGGAATTGTTAGGCATTGTCCCCGCCGACGAGCGCGAGCCTTACGATGTGCGTGAGATCATTGCCCGTATCGTCGATGCCTCGGATTTTCTGGAATTCAAGGCGCTGTATGGCAGCGATACCATCTGCGGCCACGCCCGCATCGGCGGCCATCTGGTCGGCATTCTGGGCAATAACGGCCCGATCCAGCCCAATGGTTCGACCAAGGCTGCGCAGTTCATCCAGTTGTGCGACCAGAGCGACACCCCGCTGGTTTTTCTGCAAAACACCACGGGCTATATGGTCGGCTCAGTGGCAGAAACTGCGGGTGCCATCAAGCACGGCTCCAAGATGATTCAGGCGGTCGCCAATGCGCGCGTTCCCAAGCTCACCATCGTTGTCGGCGGCTCCTATGGTGCAGGAAATTACGGCATGTGCGGGCGTGGTTTTGATCCGCGCTTCATCTTCGCCTGGCCCTCGGCGCGCACCGCCGTCATGGGTGCCGCGCAGGCCGCCAAGGTGATGGAGATCGTCAGCCGCAGCAAGATGGAGCGCGCCGGGCAGCCGGTAAACGAGGCAGCGCTCACCGCCATGGGCGCAGGTTTGCGCCAGCGGCTGGAGCAGGAGTCCTCGGCCCTCTTTGGCACCGCCCGACTCTGGGACGATGGCCTGATTGACCCGCGCGACACGCGCCGCATTCTGCAAATGTGCCTGAACATCGTGGCCGAGGCCGCAGCCACCCCCCTCAAACCCAACACCTTTGGCATTGCCCGCCTGTAATCCATTTTTCCAAGGAACCCCTATGCAATTTACCGCCGAACACAAACAGCTTGCTGCCACCGTTTCCCGCTTCGTCAGGGAAGAAATCAACCCCAATGTCGAAGCCTGGGAAAAGGAAGAGCAGTTTCCCGCGCATGCACTGTTCAAGAAAATGGGCAATCTGGGGCTGCTGGGCATTAAGTACCCGCAGGAATACGGTGGGCTGGGGCTGGATTTTTCTTACTCCATGGTCATGGCCGAAGCCCTGGGCGAGTGCACCTGCGGCGGCGTTCCCATGGCCATTGGCGTGCAGTCGGATATGTGTACTCCGGCCCTGGCGCGCTTTGGCTCGGATACCTTGAAGCGCAACTACCTGGCGCCTGCCATTGCGGGCGACATGGTGGCCTGCATTGGCGTGAGCGAAGTCGGTGGCGGCTCGGATGTGGCATCCATCAAGACCACGGCGCGCCGCGATGGCGATGACTGGATCATCAACGGCGGCAAGATGTGGATCACCAACGGCATGCAGGCCGACTGGTGCTGTCTGCTGGCCAATACCTCGGAAGGGCCGGCGCACAAGAACAAATCGCTCATCGTGCTGCCGCTGAACGAAAAAGGCGTGAGCCGCCAGAAAATCCACAAGATCGGCATGAACTCATCCGACACCGCGCAGCTGTTTTTTGACGATGTGCGCGTGCCGGTAGCCAATACCATTGGCCAGGTGGGCATGGGCTTCACCTTGCAGATGCTGCAATTCCAGGAGGAGCGAATGTTTGGCGCTGCCAGTTCGCTCAAGATGCTGGACCTGCTGATCGACGAAACAATTGCCTACACACGCGAGCGCAAGGCTTTTGGCCGCGCGATTCTGGACAACCAAGTGGTGCATTTCCGTCTGGCCGAATTGCGCACCGAAGTCGAAGCCCTGCGCGCCCTGACCTACCGCGCGGTTGATGCCTATGTAGCGGGCGAAGATGCCACCCGGCTGGCGTCAATGGCCAAGCTCAAATGCGGGCGTTTGACGCGCGAAGTGTCCGATGCCTGTTTGCAATACTGGGGCGGCATGGGTTTTACCCGAGACAACCGCGTGGCACGCGCCTACCGCGACAACCGCCTGATTTCGATTGGCGGCGGCGCCGATGAAGTCATGCTGGGCATCCTCGCCAAGCTCGAAGGCACACTGCCAGGAAAGGGAATATAAAAAATGACAACCACTGAAAACATTGCCGTGCGCCACCACGCTGGCGTAGCATATCTGACCTTGAACCGCCCCCAGGCGCGCAACGCCATGTCGCAGGCGATGGTTGATGAACTGATAGACAAGCTCCAGCAAACGGAAAAACAGGGCGACAGCCGCATCGTCGTGGTGCGTGGTGCCGGTGGGAATTTTTGTGCCGGCGCCGATCTCAAGGACATGGCCGCCGCACGCGCACGTGTGCAATCGGGGCAGATGAACGCGGCCGGAGGCGATCCCGTGGCGCATCTCAACCGCCGCTTTGGTGAACTGTGCGCCACTTTCAGCGAGTCTCCCCTGGCCACCATCACCGTGCTCGAAGGCGCGGTCATGGGCGGCGGCTTTGGCCTGGCCTGCGCGTCCGACATCACCCTGGCGGATAACACGGCCATTTTGCGCCTGCCCGAGACCGCACTCGGACTGGTGCCCGCGCAAATCGCCCCGTACCTAGTGGAGCGCCTGGGTTACTCGCAAGCCAAACGGCTGGCGGTCACGGGCGGCAGCGTGGATGCGGCAGCCGCAGCGCGCTTAGGGCTGGTCCACGAGTTGTTTTTCGATACCGCGACGCTGGAAGCAGGCCTGAACCGGGTGATCGGTGAAATTCTGGCCTGCGCACCCCTGGCTCTGGCTGCTTCCAAAAAGCTAGTGGCCCGCGCTCGTCTGATGAAGCCTAGAGCCTTGATCGAAGAGTCTGCGCTGGCATTTTCCCACGCCGCGATGGGGCCGGAAGGCGAGGAAGGCACGCGCGCCTTTATCGAAAAGCGCAAACCCAGCTGGGCACCGCAATGAGCAGGTTTCAAAAAATCCTGATCGCCAACCGGGGCGAAATCGCCTGCCGCATCGCGCGCACCGCGCATGCCCTGGGCTATCGCACGGTGGCCGTCTATTCGCAGACGGACGCCAACGCACCCCACGTGGCGCTGGCCGACGAGGCTGTCTGC
>JAYRRD010000056.1:0-26378 GCA_041910275.1 Rhodoferax sp. | reverse complement strand
TTTCGTAACACTTCTCATCGTCCATCAACTCCTGGATATGAAACATGGCAGTGGCCCTCCGTCACAATACTATGACGAAGGGCATTGCAACCGATCCTTTTCTCATCCATTGTGATGACCTCAAAACCCAATATGAGCCATTCTTATTCTTGTATTTATTTATTTTTTAAGATAGTAGTAGTAGCTAAGGCTTGGTCATCTTTGTGCATAAGCAAACTTTTCAGTTATAAATCAAATATTTATGTTAACGTAACACCTGTGCGTGAGCCTGCTGTCCCACTGTATCCAATGCATGAACAACTTTGCCATCTGGCCGAAGGCTGTGGATAAGTAACATCTTATGCCAGTACTATCCACACACTTGCCCTTTGACAAGCGAATAAAAAAAGGGCAGGTAATGTGTTTAGGAATGAACCCTGTGCCTGGTCTGGCCTGGTTTTGATGGTCAAATTGGCCTTTGGCACCCGTAAACAATGCGTGAAGCTATTACATTTGTAGCAAATGTCGAAACATGAGTGATAGAAAACCCTTTGAAATTGCGCGTGAAACGCTGAAACAGCTGACGACCAAAAAGCTGGTGCCAACGCCGGCAAACTATCAGGCGATCTATAACGAAATTGCAGGTCTTCCGCCAATGACGCCATTTCCGGCGGACATCTTGCGTGACATTGCCAAGTCATTGCCCACCAAGACGCCGGGGCAGCAGAAGCAGCGTGGATTGCTGGACTACGCAATTGACCGCATGAACTGGGAAGGTGTCAAGAATGCCCTGGTTGCCTATGGCAGTTTTGTACCCTTGACTCCCGATCCGGGCACGCCGGCTGCCAAGGCTGCGGCGGCGACTGGCGCCGTAGCCACAAGTGCACCGGCCTTGACCAAGGAATTCATGGGGCAACTTGGCCGCCTGATCGAATACACGCAACCGGCACTTGGAACGGAGGACGAGCGTTTCGCAGAGTTGACCAGGAACCTGTTGTTGGCCTTGCGCCAATCGAATGCTGATGTTCTTGTCCTTAAAAATATGTTGCTGAGTTACAGCGACAGGGTGTCGTTTGTTGCCGAAGACCAGGCAGAAATCAAAAAAGTGTTGCTCAAGCTGCTGCACATGCTGTTTGAAAACATTGGCGAACTCAGTCTGGAAGAAAAATGGCTCAAGGGCCAGATGGATGCATTGATGACAGCCTCCAGCCCGCCCTTGACTTTGCGCCGTCTGGACGACGTGGAGCGCCGCTTGCGGGATGTCATTTTCAAACAAAAAGATGCCAAGGGACGCGCACTCGAGGCGCAAAACGAGATGCGCCAGATGTTGGCGATGTTTATCGACCGACTATCTAAAATGGCCAAGTCAACCGGCAGTTTTCATGAAGAGCTGGAGGCCAACGCGCGGCAGATTGAGCAGGCAAAATCACTTGAAGAGATTGCCCCGGTGCTCAAGGACGTAGTGAGTGCGACCCGCAGTCTGGCACTGGAGAGCCAGACCACCACGGATGAATTGCAGGCCATGCGCGCACGTGCCAACGAAGCAGAAGCCGAACTGACCAAGCTGCACCAGGAGCTTGATCGTGTCAGCGCACAGGCGCGGCATGATCCCCTGACGGGTGCGCTTAACCGCAAGGGACTTGATGAAGCGATAGAGCGTGAACTCTCCATTGTGCGACGCAAGGAAACGCCTTTGTGTGTGGCATTGCTGGATATTGATAATTTCAAAAAACTCAATGACACTTTGGGCCATGCCACTGGCGATGATGCCTTGACCCACCTGGCGACCGTTACCCGCAGCTGCATCCGCCCGCAGGATACACTGGCCCGCTACGGTGGCGAGGAGTTCGTCGTACTGCTTCCCGATACCGTTCTGGATAAAGGAATTGAGGCCATGACCCGTTTGCAGCGTGAGCTGACAAAGCAGTTTTTCCTTGCTGGTAGCGAAAAGGTTTTGATCACTTTTAGCGCGGGTGTGGCCCAGCTGGCGAGCGATGAAGCCGTGACCGACGCCATCAAACGCGCGGATCAGGCGATGTACCTGGCCAAACGCTCTGGTAAAAACCGCGTGGTTGGCGCCTGAAGCATTTTTATACCGATTTACACCGATTTCTGGATGACTGATATGGGCTTATTGATTGCTGGATTGTTTGTTTTCCTGGGCTTGCATTCGATCCGCATGCTTGCCGGTGGTTGGCGCGAGCGGATGTTGCAACGCCATGGAGAGGCCGTTTACAAGGGAATTTTCTCGGTGTTGTCCCTCTTGGGGCTGGGGCTGGTGGTGTACGGTTTTGGTCTGGCGCGCGAAGCTCCCGTGGTGCTTTGGTCTCCCCCACTGGCCCTGCGCCATGCCGCGTCTTTGTTGACCCTGGTGGCTTTCGTGTTGCTGGTGGCGGCCTACGTTCCGCGCAACGCGATCAAGGCCCGTTGGCACCATCCGATGGTTCTATCGGTAAAAACCTGGGCCTTGGCCCATCTGCTGGCTAACGGCAATGTGGCCCACCTTGTGTTGTTTGGATCTTTCCTGGTCTGGTCTGTATGCAACTTCATCGCATTGCGTCGTCGCGACCGCGCTGCCGGCACGTGGTATCCGGCTGGAACCTTGGCAGGCACTCTCACGATGTTGGTTGTGGGTGTGGCCGCCTGGGCCTTATTTGCTTTTCAGTTGCACGGTTGGTTGATTGGCATTCCGCCATTCAGTCTGAACTGAATGGTTATTGGTTCATATACCACTGAATGGCATATTTGGCAACGAAACCTACCATGCCAAATGCCAACCCCAGGAACAGGACAAAAGTGCCGAATTTGCCTGCTTTGGATTCCCAGGCCAGATGCCCGATGATGAAAAGCATGAAAAGCATGAAACCGGCCACACCGAAGGTGAGGCCGAATTCCGCAATCTGTTCTTCCGTAAAGCCAAACATTCCCTGATTTGTAGGAGAAAAGCCCATGCCACGCTGCACACTCAGTGAAGCCCATATTCACCCGGCCATTCGTGAACGGATCGCAACGCTGAATCAGGACATTGTAAAAGAGGTACAGGACGCGATAGCCACCAATGCCGTAGTGGTGGTGGGCATGGCCATGAACCCGGTTCCCAGGCGCGCCCGCAAGGCACTGGATGCAGCAGGCATAGCGTACGTTTACCTGGAATATGGGAGCTATCTGAATACCTGGCGCCGACGCAACGCGCTGAAAATGTGGACCGGCTGGCCCACATTTCCCATGGTTTTTGTCAAAGGTACCCTGGTTGGTGGCGCCGCCAACTTGGAAGCGCTGATTGCCAGCGGAGAGATCAAACAACTACTGGCTTGATCGAGTTCCGATATTATTTTCCGCCTGGTTGGTTGGCAGCACCGTTACCGGCGCCCAGTCCCCGATGCTGGCTACGCCTGGCAGCCATGCGTGCGTGTTCGTCGTCAAACGTTTTCTTTTGATCCGGGGTCAGGGAAGCGTAAAAAGTCTTGATCGCTTCCTCGCGTTTGTCCATGTCCGCCATATGCTGGCTGCGCAGGGCACGCATTTTGTCGATGCGTTCCGGGGTGCTGAGTTTGCCCATTTCGGCGTGCATCTGGCGCATCTGACCCATGGCCGCTGTGGGTGGCTTCATGGCAGTGGTGAATGTGTCCCAGGCGCTTTCTTGCTCAGGAGTAATTTTGAGTCTGGTTTTCAGCTCGGCGTGGCGCTTGGCCCTCATGGCTTCCATTTGCGCTGGGTCCAACTTGCCACGCATGCCCATTGGACCGCCTGGTTGCACGGCGTCACCCCTGGGCATCATGTCCATCATGGGCTGGGCATGGCCTGAAATTGTGGCGCAGGCCATCAGGCCCGCAATGAGGAGGGATTTGGAGACTGCTTGCATGATAATTCCTTTTTTGATAGCGTCTGATTGACGTGAAAATTGCACCCAGGCACAAGCAAGTATGCTGTTCGTTTGTTTCCACCCCATTGCCTTTGGATAATACTTTGTAAAGTTTTTCCGAGTCCTTATCGCGTCCATGAATCTGATTGAACTGTATCCCCAGGTACGCCTGACCCACATCGGCCTGGTGTTGGGCAGCGGCACCTTATTTGCCATGCGGGGTGTTGGCGTGTTGCTGGGTGCGCGCTGGAGTATGCGCGTATCCGTGCGGCGCTTGAGCTACTGTATCGACACGGCTCTACTGGGTGCCGGGCTGTTGTTGCTGCATATTCTGGATATCAATCCTTTTTCCGTACCCTGGTTGGTTACCAAGCTTTCCCTGCTGTTGCTCTATATTGTTCTGGGAACGTTGGCACTCAAGCGGGCACCCACACCGCAGCTGCGCTTGCTGTTTTTCGTAGCTGCCTTGCTATGTTACGCTTATATGCTGGGTGTGGCAGTTGCCCATAATCCGCTGGGTTTGTTTGCGATTGGGGTTAGCGGTGCTTGATCCTGGTGGCCTCAATGAAACCGGACATTCCTTGCAGCTGTACTACCAGTTCGCCCCGGCGCAGGATGACGTGTTTGATGGTTTCAACACGATTGAGGTAGAGCACCTGATCGCCTGGTTTGTACTGCGGCATGTTTTGTGGCTGCATGGTGGTGGTTTTTTGTGTTGCCTGGGTCTGAGCCTGGACGTGTGCTGCGAGTCTGGGGTGCGCTTTCACCGCCTGATCCATGGCGCGGCGCAACTCGGAGCGGATTTCGTCGACAGTAAACGGTTTTGCCAGCAGGAACAATGCACCTGCATCCTGGGCTTCTTGCTCCTGGACAGAGGTGATGTCGCTACTCAACAGCGCAAAATGGCAATAGGGGTTTGTTTTTTTAATGGAATGAAACAGATCAATGCCGGTGACCGCTTCGTTGGCGAACCAGTCGGTCAGTAAAAAATCAGGCTTCAATGTTTCTGCTATTTCAAGTGCTTCCTGCGAAGTTGATGCTGTTTTGATTCCGGTTGGGTCGAATCCATTGTTTTCCAGCAGTTTTTGCATGAAGTGTTGCACCCCTGCTGTAGGGTCTGCTATCAAAAAGGTAATAGCTGCCATGAAAGACAAATATCTCCTGTGTAAAAACGAGGGTCGTATTGTAAGTCGGGTAATTTCTCACTTACTTTGTTGCGAAAACCAGTGGAAGATGCGCCAACCCAGCAGACTCCCCAACACCAGGGCATACAGAGCCACTTCGGAAAAATCATTTTTGCCCGCACGCATCCAGAAGAAGTGCAGCAACGCCAGGGCAGCAACGCCATAGACCAATCGGTGCAATAACTGCCAGCGCCGCGCACCCAGGGCGCGCATGGCTGGTTTGAACGAGGTTATTGCCAGCGGCGTCAACATCAGCATACAGATGAAACCGACCAGAATAAAAGGGCGTTTGATGATGTCATGGCTTATGTCGTTCAAATCAAAACCCATGTCAAACCAACTGTAGGCCAGCAGGTGTAATACGGCGTAAAAATACACAAACAAGCCCATCATGCGTCTAAAACGTGCTAACACAGGCAAGTTCCCCAGCTTGCGTATGGGTGTGATGGCCAGCACGATGCATAGCATGCGCAAAGTCCAGTCACCCGTGGCGCGCTCCAACGCTTCTGCCGGATTGGCACCAAGCCAGTCCAGGCCAGCTGCCGATACCAGCCAGATAAAGGGCAAGAGCGCCAGAACAAAGGCTGCAGGTTTGGCCCAACGGCTCGATAGCATCCGGTGGATGAAGCTGTGCATGAATACCCAGGTACTTAAAAATACCTTTTCAAATCCATTCCGGCGTACAGTTGACCTACCTGTGCCTCATAGCCATTGAATGGCAGTGTTTTGCGTTTTTTGCTGAACAGGCCATCTTCCCCAATACGGCGTTCGGTAGACTGGCTCCAGCGTGGATGGTCCACATGGGGATTGACGTTGGAAAAGAAGCCGTATTCATTGGGGGCTGCCTTGTTCCAGGCGGTGGCAGGTTGTTGCTCGGTAAAGCGGATTTTTACAATGCTCTTGCTACTTTTAAAGCCGTATTTCCAGGGCACTACCAGGCGCAGCGGTGCGCCGTTTTGTTTGGGCAAAATCTCGCCGTACATGCCAAAGGCCAGCAATGTCAGTGGATGCATAGCCTCGTCCAGACGCAGGCCTTCCACATAAGGCCACTCAAGTACCCGTGAACCTATGGAAGGCATGGTTTGGGGATCGGCTAATGTGATGAACTCCACATATTTGGCACTGCCCAGGGGTTGCACATGCCGTATCAGTTCGGTCAATGAATAACCAACCCATGGAATCACCATGGACCAGCCTTCAACGCAGCGTAGGCGGTATATCCGTTCTTCCATCGGACTGAGTTTCAGCAAATCTTCCAACCCCAAAAGACCGGGTTTTTTGACCAAACCCTCGATGGCCACTGTCCACGGCTTGGTTTTCAGCGTGTGCGCCCGTGCTGCCGGGTCTGCCTTGTCGGTGCCGAATTCGTAAAAATTGTTGTAGCTGGTGGCATCTTTGTAGGTCGTCAATTTTTCCATTGTGTTCGCACCAGCAACACCGGATGGGTTGGCACTCAGCGCTGCCAGTTGGCCTGGACGGAAAAGGTTGCCGGGGGATTGTGCAAACGCCTGGCGTGCCGTCCAAGCTGCCATGCTGGCTCCGGCAGCGCTGGTCGCCAACAGCTTCAGTAGGGTTCGCCGCCGTTCATAGACCGGGCGTGCGGTGATTTCACTGGCTATCGGGTGGTTGAACCCATTGTCCCGGGTCTGGATATGCATGGCATGGTCCTCGTTTTTGAGAGCGGTCAGACACGATTGTGTTGCCAGCGCAATATCCCTGTCGGGACAGGTTCAATCCACTTGCCATATCAACGAAAGCGCCACGAAAGAAATGTTAGCGCAAGCCGGCAATGTAACCGGCCAGTGCCTTGATTTCGCGGTCATTCAATTTGGCTGTCACCTGGGTCATTTGCAGACTGTTGGTACGTGTGCCATCCCGAAAAGCAGTCAGTTGTGCTGCGGAATATTCCGCATGTTGGCCACTCAGGCGCGGGTATTGCGCTGGCATTCCGGTTCCTCGGGGGCCATGGCAGCCGGCGCATGCCGGTATCTGACGGTCTGCGACGCCGCCACGGTAAATGCGCTCACCCAGGGACAGCAGACTTTTGTCCGCAGGGGGGCTGGCATTGGCCTGCTTGGTGCTTACCCAATAAGACACATTTTTCATGTCATCGTCCGACAACATGGATGCAAAACCTTTCATAATGGGGTTTGCGCGCTTGTCAGACTTGAATTCTTGTAATTGTTTAATCAGATACTGTGGATGCTGTTGTGCCAGTTTGGGGTAATTGGGTACGACAGCGTTACCATCGGCACCATGGCAGGCAGCACAGACAGTAGTGAACGTCGTCTCGCCCTTGGCCAAATCGGGTTGGGAGGATTTGCTTGCCTTTGCCTCGGGCGCGGTTTCCGTTGCGAGGGCAAAGAGGGGCAGGGCTGCCGCAGCGGCGGCAAGAAAAAAATGGGCAATCGACTTCATGGTGCGGCAGTGTGTCTGGTGGGCAAAACAGGGGGGATTCTACAATGGCGCAGCCGATGCACCGCTTTACGCAATGACTACCAACATACACCCACATACCAACGCGCACCCGCAACCCATGTCGGTTGCAAGGAAAAATAGCGCACCGAATACCGCTCTCGGGTGGTTGCACACGGCCAGATTTTTGACAACGGCACCGGAGTTGCATTTTTTACCTTCTCTGGATATTCCTGAAATTGCCTTCGTGGGGCGTTCCAACGCCGGAAAATCCACCTGTATCAACACTTTGACACAGCAAAAACAGTTGGCTTTTGCCTCGAAAAAACCAGGCCGCACCCAGGACATCAATCTTTTTGGTTTAGGTAAGCAGGGTACGACCGATGCCGTTCTGGCTGATTTGCCGGGTTATGGCTACGCGGCGGTGCCCCGGAAGGACAAAATTCGCTGGCAACAGGTGATGGCGAATTATCTGGTTACACGCAAGAATCTCATGGGCATCGTGCTGCTGTGCGACCCGCGCCACGGCATGACCGGGCTTGATGAAATCCTGCTCGATGTGATCCGGCCACGGGTGCAAGAGGGACTGAAGTTTCTGATTTTGTTGACCAAAGCGGACAAACTGACACGCAGCGAAGCAGCCAAGGTTTTGTCGATTACCAAGCTACAGGCGGGTGGCGGAACGGCCATGCTGTTTTCTGCGACCAAGCGCCAGGGAATTGACGATGTGGCCAGCCTGTTATGGCAATGGACACATCCCGAGGACGAAGTAGACGAAGTACCGACCTGATTTTCATATCAGTTTGGAATAACGCGATGCAGTAGGCTGTTCCAGATATTTGTCAAATACCATTCCGCTGGCACGAACAAACAGGCGACCCTTGGGTGTTACCTGAATGGAATCCGGCCCGATGTGGATGAGCCCGGCGTCCTGGTAGGGCTGCAAGCGTGTGAGTTCTGCCGCAAAGTAATGGGTGAAATCTATGTCGTGGTTGCGCTTGATGGCGTCAAACTCCACTGGCGCGCTGCACATCAGGCTCATGATAATTTCGCGGCGCAGGACATCATCGGCACTGAGTTCAAATCCCTTGTCAACTGGCAGTTGATTGGCATCAAGGTGCTGGTAGTAGGCATTGACGGTGCGTACTGTCTGGCTATAGGAGTGTCCGACCTTGCTGATAGCAGAAACGCCAAAACCGATCAGATCGCATTCAGAACGTGTGGTGTAGCCTTGAAAGTTGCGGTGCAGGGTGTTATTCAGGCGGGCTTTATTCAGTTCATCATCGGGTTTGGCAAAGTGGTCCAGACCGATATACACATACCCCGCATCCAGCAGGCGACTCAGTGACATCAGAAAGATTTGCAGCCGGGTTTCGGCGGATGGCAGATCGCGTTCCACGATCAGGCGCTGTGCCTTGAAGCGCCCTGGTAGGTGCGCATAGTTGTACAGTGCGATGCGATCAGGCGCTATTCCAATCAGGCTGTCGAGTGTGCGGGCAAAACTTTCCTGCGTTTGCTTGGGGAGACCGTAGATCAAATCAGCATTGGTCGAGGTGAATCCGTTTTTGCGGCTCTCCAGCACAGACCGTTCCACCATCTCCAGGGGTTGGATGCGGTTGACAGCCTGCTGTACCGCCGGGTCAAAATCCTGTACACCAAAACTGATCCGGTTAAATCCGAGTTTGGCCAACATGGGCAAAGTGTCCGTGCCCACTGTGCGGGGGTCAATCTCGACACCCAGCTCGGCATCGTAGGCCAGGGTAAAGTGCTGGCGCACCATCTGCATGAGCTGGTGCAATTCGTCGGTATTGAAAAAAGTGGGGGTTCCGCCGCCCAAATGCAGCTGTACCACGGTGCGATTGCCCTTTAGATCGGAGCTTACCAACGCCATTTCCCGATCAAGATAGCGCAGGTATTCGGCAACACGTGTGTGATCCTGGGTAACGATCTTGTTGCAGGCGCAAAAGTAGCACAATGATTCACAAAATGGCAAATGAATGTAAATCGACAACGGTGGGCTATTGGTTTGCTGCTCACGTTGGCCCAGATACCCGCGATAAGACTGTGCCGTGAACCCGTTGTGAAAGCGGTCTGCAGTGGGGTAGGACGTGTAGCGCGGCCCGAGTTTGTCAAACTTGCGAACCAGCTCTTCGGATATTTCGATATCTGGCAGAGAAAGTGTCATTGGGGAAACTGTACAAGATGTGAATTGAAAGAAAAAAACCCATCACTGGGATGGGTTTTCCTGGAGGGGTTTGTGCCAGTCGCCCCGGTCAGACCCCAGCTTGCCAGTACCCGGCGTTGAAGGGGCTGCTCATCCGCAGTGCCAGGGGCGATATGTCCAGCAGTTTGTCGGTCGGCAGTTTTTCGCTGGGGTCTATCGTGGTGATTCCAGCGACGGGATCTGTGGATGTACTGGCACCTTGACTCAAGCGCTCCACTGGGCCAGCGTGTGCGGACCGTGCAACGGAGAAAGAATAAAAACAGCGAAACGGGACTTTTCGATCACCCCAATAGTCCGCCGTGTCGCGAAAGACATCGAGCAACTGCTCACGTGCTTCCTTATCGAACTTGGCATTGGCCGGGATATGTTCCAGCACGGCTATAAAACCGGGCTGTGGGCCGGACTTGTGCACCGGGTCCGTCATGCTGTCGTACAAGGCGTCAAAATTCTTGCCGACTTGCGCCATCAACTTGAATTGCTGGTTTATCAGGTCAAGAACCTCTTGTTTGGTTTGTGCATTTGCCAGATTGGCATACAGGAAACGATGCCCAAGTGTTTGGGCCGCATCTTGCAAATCTGATACACGAAAGGCACGAATCGATTGAACGATGTTCGGCCTGATGGTTCGAAGGGGCATATCCATTCCCGTCTCACTTTCTTCAATGGTACAAAGTCAATTCAAGGGACAATTTTGCGAAAACTTGCGTAGTGATCTGCCGTGTAGTAGCAAACATCCGGTGTGGTGGTGGGGCCGCCGCATACAATGCGCCGCACCCCTCGATTTTCAGAATACAATGGTTTGACCGTATATTCGCGGTAGTAGCCTCTGGGGTAACTTGGCAATAATCGCTCGCGATTACCAAAGACCGTGCCATCCTTTGTGTAGGGAAAAGGGCCACCCTGGAGTATCAGACGGTAGGTTTCCAATCCCTGGCGCGGTAATAAGGCCAAGGCGACTGTCTTGTCGGGATTGCTGGTCGCAAATTCCTTGGCATTCAGGCCACTCCAGGCCAGGACCAGCCATAAGCCAGTCAACACCCATCTTGAAAACCCCTTGCGCACTATATGCAACCCTTCAAGCGACCCCGGCGATAATATTCGGACAACGAAAGCGCGGTAGTGTCGCGTATTTGTTCAAAAAAAGCAAGCCAGCCACTCTCAATATCACGGTAAATTTGTTCTCCAATCAGGCACATGTCAGGCGAAGCACCTGCACGTATCCCGGGTGAAAATTTGTTGGCTTCAAAGTGGGGCCTTCTCAAAGTCCAGGGCGATTCAGGTCCAGGTTGGCAAAAGTCAGCATTTCCTTCACGATGTCGGTAGATGCTTGCACGCTTGGACTGGTCTTGCTTGTCCTGTAGCGTGAGACATCCAGGAGCAGTACTTCGTTGTTCATCTCCGACAGGTGTTCCGCCATCAAGCCCACCATGTTCTTGAGCAAGTCCACCGTCATGCTGGGGCGTGAAAACAGTATATTGCGGTTCAGGCACAGTGCCACCGAAGGCGTGACGGCCTGCACCGAGGCCGTGCGTGGCTTGTCCCGCAGCAAGGCCATCTCGCCAAAATGTTCGCCCGGGTTGACAAAGGCAATGTGTGCATCGTCTCCCGCCATACGCCGGAAGACTTCAAACTGCCCGGCAATCACCACGTACATCGAATCACCTCTGGCGCCCTCTTCAAAAACGATCTGGGACGGCGCAAAGGTCGCTTTTGTGGCTCCGCGCAGCAGGTACACCATATCCTCACGTTCCAGGGCGCGAAACAGCACGATGGATGACATGAGCTTTAGTAACAGTGGTTCAATTTCCTGCTTAATTTTCATCCTCCTCAGTGTCAAAAAAGCTGCGCCATGATAATGGCAAGCAACACTATGTTGTCGCAGGTGTTTTGAAGAATTTCCAATGTGCGCAAGGTATGCCATACTCGGATTTATGTGGTTGAAATACCCATTCCCTGAGCCCGAATGACCGCAACGATTAAACCCGCATGACCACAGCTACCATCAACCGCCTCATCACATTATTTGACGATGCGTTCCGTGGTTTGTCCACCCAGGCCAGCATGGAAGATGCGGAACGTCTGGCGGTGCTGATCCACCACTCCATGAATTCCAAGAACCGCTCGTACCATACGCCGGAACACATTTTTGGTATGTGCGAAGGCATGAAACCCCTGCAGGTTCTGGCAGCCCTGTTTCATGACGTGGTGTATTACCAACTGGACGGCGGGTTTCCGCCCCCCGCTGCGCCCTGGCTGCAAGATGTGGTTACCTGTGACGAAGACGCAGCGCTGGTGCTGCAGGAATTCGGTACAAATGACCCCGCACTGGTGCTGTGTGCCGCGATCTTTCAATTCACACCGGGTCAGGCGCTCCCACTGTATGGTGGAATGAATGAGTTTTTAAGCGCCGTATTGGCGACGCGCTTGCTCCGTAATCACCTTGGTTTGCAAGACTTGCTGGTTATTGCGGCCTGTATCGAAGCCACCATTCCTTTTCGTGCGCCCAATGTACATGGCCAGACCGCTGCCGATGTGCTCGCGCAGCGGGTTGCGCACTACTACCAGAGCATGTTTCCCGACTGCACACCCGAAGAAGTGGAGATTTTCGTCACCCAGGCAGTGTCTGACGCAGTGGCGCTGGGCAACCGCGACGTCAGCAGCTTTTCCTGTCCTGACCCGAGTTTGTTTCTGTCCAGCACCTGGCAACTGATTGACGAATCCAACGCTCCCCTGGCCAACCCCGGCGTGTATTCCTTGCGGGAATACCGGACTGCGCTGATGCGGATGCACGCTTTCCTGTTTGCGCTTGATCCAACCCATGTTTTCCAATCGTATGACGCGCGGCCTGATGCAGAAGAACTCGACCGGTTGCGTGCCAGTGCGCAGCGCAATATCGGATTTGCGTGTGACTTTCTGGCTGTCAAGATTACTGCGATTGCCATCGTTGAAGCCTTGGCCGTGGGCACGGGCAACGATTGTCCGGTATCCATGTTCCTGGGCGACATTCGCAATCCACATGGAAAGCCAGACCGGGTGGAAGACTTTCTGCCACCGGCACCCGTTGGCCAGATACTCAACCAGGAACTGTTGAATGTTTTTGAGACTGGCCGTGCCCTCGTATCTTCCTACGACCTGAATGCCTCGCCACTGACTGCTTACGTCTACCTCAGCATGGGGCACGAAGGCGCGCGGGTGGGCTTTCATCTGGCCCGGGAGATGTTTGATGGCACGCTATCCCCGGTGGAATTCTTGCGCAGCCTGGATAGGGCACTGGTGCTCGACATCAGCAGCGCTTGCGCACACATCGCAATCTCCCGGCGTGACAAATTGCGCGCCCTGGAGTTGGCGCTGTAGCAGCTCGTTACGATATCGGCGCCGCACCCTGGCGTACGCCCGCGCCGCGTACCTCCAGCCGCACCTCGTCCAGCAAGACGCCACGCGCCGAACGCAACTGAACCACATGCCGGCCCGGCCAGGGCAGCCACCGGGCGCTGCTGCCCCTGGCCAAGGGCTTGCCGTCAATGCGCCACTGTAGCGCCGGGTCATGCAGCGAACTCTCCAGTGTCACGCGCTGGTTCTTCGGCGGAATATCGGGGTCCAGCGCGATGATGCTGCCGTTGGTGGGGGTGGTGATACGTGCGCCGGGCTGCAGGGTGTTCTTCAAGCCATTTCGGCCTGCAAGGCTTATGGAATGAGCGGGAATAGATGCAAAATCAATAGCAAATAATGTTTGCTGGGTACCTTCGATAAACCATTCCCCACGCGCAGCCTCCAAAGCCACGCTGCCTGAACCATGCGCAAAGCGCACCGGCTGGTGTACCAGACCAGGGGGCGGCCTGGGTGCCAGGCTGGGTCGGTGCGCGTGCAAAAAGTTCATGACTGCGGCCCAGATCGGCGCAGCACCCGTGGTGCCACTCACATCCCACATCGGCGCGCCGCTGGCGTTGCCCACCCACACGCCCACGGTGTAGTCACGTGACCAGCCAATGGCCCAGTTGTCACGCATATCCTTGCTGGTGCCGGTCTTGACTGCGCTCCAGAAGCGTGTTGCCAGCAGGCTATCGCTGCCAAAGGTGCGCGTGCGCGCGTTGGCATCGCTCAAAATATCCCCAACGATAAAGGCCGCACGCGCTTCGAGCACGGGCGTTTTCGCTATTTGTTTGGAAGCGGGCTGCAACACAACCGGCCCCAGCCGCCCGCCATTGGCCAGGGCGCGGTACGCATTGCTCAGGTTCAGCAGCGACACCTCGGCGCTACCCAAGGCCAGGCTGTAGCCATGGTAGTCGCCGCTTTCCTTGAGCGGGAAACCCAGCTTGAGCAGTTGCTTCTGGAACGCATCCGGCGACACCATGGCCAGTGTGCGTACTGCGGGCACGTTGAGCGAAGCGCCCAGCGCGGTGCGCACCGACACCCAGCCCTTGAACTGGTGGTCATAATTTTGCGGAATGTAGAGTCCGGCGCTGGTCTGGATTTCGGTGGCCGAGTCCTCAATCAGCGAAGCCGCCGTGATGCGCCGCTCGGCCAGCGCCTGGGCATACAAAAAAGGCTTGAGCGTGGACCCTGGCTGGCGCAGCGCGGTAACCCCATCGACTTCGGCCGCCTGACTCAGCGCCCCCGAGGAACCCACCCAGGCCAGCACCTCGCCGCTGGCATTGTCCAGCACCACCAATGCGCCGTCTTCCACGTGGCGGCGCGCCAGCTCGCGCAATTGCTGCTGCAAGGTCTGCACGGCAAACCGTTGCAAAGGCGCATAAAGAGAGCTGGTAATGGAGTTTTTGGCGCTACCCTGACTGCGGACAAGCCGCTGGGCCAGATGGGGCGCAATTCCCTGGCTGGGTGCGTAGTCGCGCCGCTGTAGCACGGCCTGGGTAAACAGCTCCAATGCCACGCAATCTTGCCAAGTGCTGCCGGGCTGCAGGTCGCGCAGCACGGCACAGGCACGCTGCGCGACCGCGCCCACGCCCGCATTGGGCGCGCGCACCAGCGCAGCAGTGATAGCCGCCTCGCGTTGGTCCAACCCATGTGCAGCCTTGCCAAACAAGGTCTGGCTCAAAGCGTCTATGCCCACCAGCTCGCCCCTGAACGGCACCAGATTCAGATACGCTTCGAGAATCTGGTCCTTGTTCCAGCTGCGTTCGAGTTGCTGTGCCGAGAGGGTCTGGTTGATTTTTTGCAGCATGCTGCGCCCGCCGGCACGGCGTTGCAGATCGGCATCCAGCAGACCGGCAAGCTGCATTGTGATGGTCGAGGCGCCACGTGTTCGGGTATTCCAGAGATTGCCCCAGGCCGCGCTGGAAACCGCCTGCCAGTCCACACCGCTGTGTGCATAAAACCGCTTGTCTTCGCTCAGTACCAGCGCGTGGCGCAGAGCCGGTGACACATCGGCCAGCGCCACCCACTGCCCCTGGCGCACGCTGGCGTTGGTACGCAAGCGGTGCAACACAACGCCCTGGCGGTCCAGAATGGTGGTTTCAGAAGGGCGAAAGGCTGCTTTGATTTCAGAAAATGCGGCTGCAGCCAGCACGGGATGAGCGAGATAAGCTATTAACAATATAGCCAAACGCTGCCATGGTGAAAAACGGGTATGCACCTTTTTCTAAAATTCCCTGGTTGATTGCGCGGATGCGAGCTGCATTGTCAGGTTATGATAAAACCATTGAAGCGGGGGTAGCACAACTGGATAGTGCACAGGCCTTCTAAGCCTGCGGTTGTGAGTTCGATTCTCACCCCTCGCGCCATCCACCTGTGACACGCATGTCGCGTACGTCACGTACGGCTTGCAGGGTCGGCTACTTGCCTCCGGGCGGCATCAGGGTGACCCGGACACGCCCTTGCAGTTGCAGTTGCTGCTCGATGTTGTCAAATTTCAGGTTGTCAGCGCTGAAGCTGTCGTTGCCACGTAGCAGTCGTACCGGTTGGTTGGACATGATTTGTTCCGTTTTGGCAAAGATGTGGAGAAATTCACCACGAAACTCGGTGCGTTGCGCAGCGCTGCCTGGCAAGGTGGCATCCGCCTCGCGCACCAGCACGGCATCGCCGAACAACTGGACCTCGGATACGTCTTCGTTGGCCAGTCCACGTCTGGCGCTGGCCGTTGTCAGCCGCCCTTGGGCATCGAAAGAGCGGATGCGGATATTGTCCACCTCCAACCATTGCGTATCGAGATAATGGCGCGCCTTGTCCCCTTGCAGTTCGGAACGGATACGTCCACTGGCATCAAAGGTTCTGACCGAAAACTGTTGCATGAAGTAATCGGGGGAATGGCTGACGGCGCGCTGTGCTGCGGGGGCGCTGGGCGCGGGTGTATTGCGCACCATCCAATAGGTTCCCAGCGCCAGCAAGCCCATGAAACTCACCGGCAGGTAGAGTAAAAATCGGTCCCAGACGTCCCTGAGCAGCGCCATCATCGGGCGTATTTTTCCAGCATGCTGCCATAGCGGCCACTGGCTACCAGCAAAATGTCGCAAAACTCCCTGGCAGCACCGTCACCGCCGCGTGCGCGGGTGACGTGATCCACCACCGAGAGCAGCTCGATGTGTGCATTGGCCGGTGCACAGGAAAAGGCGCTGCGGCGTATGAGCGGCAGGTCCGGCCAGTCGTCGCCCATGGCTGCAGCGACACTCCAGTCCAGCCCCAGTGCCGCCAGGGATTGCTCGGCAGCGGGACACTTGTCTTCGGTGCCAAAATGGGCGTGCGCAATGCCCAAAGCCTGCAGGCGCACGCGCAAGGGTTGGGAATCGCGCCCGGTGATACACACGGGTGTGATGCCGATGTGTTGCAACAATTTCAGCCCGTGGCCGTCAAGCGTGTTGAAGCGCTTGAGCGTTTCGCCCGACTCGGTAAAGTACAAGCCGCCATCGGTCAGTACGCCATCCACATCAAAAAAAGCAACCTTGATGCCTTGCGCCTTGAGCAACAGCAACGGGTCAAAACGAATGGCCGGTTTCATAGCACCTTTCATATCACCTTGGCCCGCATCAGATCGTTGCTGTTGAGAGCGCCGCACAGGCGATTCTGTGCATCCAGCACCAGCACGCTGGTAATGCGTTTGCTCTCCATCAGATCGGCGGCATCCACCGCCAATGCCCTGGAGGCCACCGTCCAGGGGGAGCGGTGCATGACATCTTGCGCCGTTTTGGCGCGCAGGTCGGCGCCCGATTCGACCAGACGGCGCAGATCGCCATCGGTAAAAATACCCAGCACCCGCTGGTCGGGATCAACAATGGCCGTGGCACCGAGCCCCTTGGCACTCATTTCCCGCATCAGATCGCTGAAACTGGCGTGTGGTGCTACCCAGGGAACGGCATCGCCCGAACGCATGACATCGCTGACCAGGGTAAGCAGTTTGCGCCCCAAAGCGCCTCCCGGATGCGAACGTGCAAAGTCTTCGGCACGAAAGCCCCGTGCATCGAGCAGCGCGACCGCCAGAGCGTCACCCAGGGCCAATTGTGCGGTGGTGCTGGCCGTGGGCGCCAGATTCAGCGGGCAGGCTTCCTTGTCCACGGCACTGTCGAGCCACACATCGGCATGCAAGGCCATGGTGGACTGCGCGGAGCCGGTCATGGCCACTATCGGCGTACCCAGGCGCTTGAGCAGGGGCAAGATGATGGCCAATTCCTGGGATTCACCGCTATTGGAAATGGCCAGTACCAGATCAGCGGCGGTCACCATCCCCAGATCGCCGTGGCTGGCTTCTGCCGGATGCACAAACATGGCCGGGGTTCCGGTCGAGGCCAGCGTGGCGGCAATCTTGCGGCCGATATGGCCGCTTTTGCCCATACCCATGACAACCACCCGCCCCTGGATGGCAAGCACCATGGCAACAGTCCGGGCAAATGCCTCCGTGATCCGAGTTTTCAGGCCCGCAATGGCAGCCGCCTCGATTTCCAGGGTTTCTTGTGCCAGGGCAATGGAGCGCTGGGCCAGGGGCGGGGTGGTGTGGTCGGGCATGGCGGCATTTTATCGGTGTCTTGCCACTATATTTTTAGTAGCTGTCCCCGCTTGTCCCTCGGGGGCTATGGGCTGATTTGATGCTAAATTCAGGCTTATTTGAGGCCAAATCAAGGCTAAAAACGTGCCACACGGGCTTGGCAGGAGCAGTTGTAGTGCAGTTTGGGTGTTTTTGATATCACAGGTGATATGAAACTTGTGTGATTCAAACGGATGTTGAATCGCACCCGGTGGCAAGGTGGCAAGCCATAAAAGTCTTACCACCTAAAATGTGACGCCGACTTGCTCACCGTGTTTTGAACACAAGAATTCCGATGAACATGCCCCCACCTTCTGGTACCCGTGGTGCATACGCCTGGAGCGAGCATCCCGACCGCCAGCGCATCAATGCCGAATTTCATGCGCGTCCCCCTTTGCCGCTACAGGGGCCGACGCGTGTCTCGCATATCGTCTTGTTGCACGACAAGGAGCCCAGTGACAGTGAACGCAAGCATCTTTCCGTGCTGGAGCAGGCGGCTGGCTGGCGGGTTATCGAGGAATCCGAATCCCATTGCATGCTTGGATACAACCGCATCGAGGGGGTGCTGGTACGTTGGGAGCTGCATACCGAGTTTTCCAGCTATACCCTGATCCGTCCGCTCGACGAATCAACCAATCAGGCGGTTACCGCTCTTGGCGTACTGCCTGCGGATTGGTTAGGGGCCATTCCGGGGCGATTGCTGGTGCTGACCCATATTGATATGCATGCAGCGACAACCTTGCCACCGGAACAGAAAATTGCCGAGATTTCCACCACTTCCCGTCAGGTCGTCGTCACCAAGGTGGCCGGAGGGCGCGCCTGGGTCATCACCGACTTCCAGATAGCGGAAGGGGCGTCGCGCTTTTTGCTGATTGATGCAGGGCTCACCCCTAGGCAGGCTGGCCGTACCGTACAGCGGCTGTGGGAAATCGAGACCTACCGCGTTCTGGCCTTGCTGGGTTTGCCGGTAGCCAAATCCATTGCGCGGCGCCTCAGCGGTGCTGAAAACGCGCTCGCCACGCTGATGGATCGCATTGGTGAAACGCGCTCGGCAGAAGATGAGTTTTCCGCATTGACCGAACTTTCCAGGCTTGCTGCCGAAATTGAACATTCCGTGGCCGACACGGCATTTCGTTTTGCTGCTTCCAGCGCCTACGCGGCAATCGTCATGCAGCGCATTGACGAATTGCGTGAAGAACGCGTACAGGGTTTTCCGCCACTGCGCGAATTCATGGAAAGACGCTTGTTGCCACCCGTGAACACCTGTGTTGCCATGTCGAACCGTCAGACAGGCCTGTCGAGCCGTATTGCACGCAGCTCCCAGTTATTGCGTACGCGGGTTGATCTCGCACTGGAGCAACAAAACCTGCAAGTCCTTGGCCAGATGAACCAGCGCGCCCGTGTACAAATGCGTCTGCAAGAGACCGTCGAGGGCTTGTCAATCGTTGCGATCACCTATTACGGGTCGCAACTGGTGCACTACCTGAGCAAGGGGGGCAGCAAACTCTGGCCGGAACTTTCGCCCGAAATCGCCACTGCTGTGGCGATTCCGGTCATTGCCGCCCTGGTGGCACTTGGTTTGCGGCGTTTGCGCCGTCAACTGGCTGCACACACCAACGCATCCGAACTCTGAATCACCCCACCTGGCATATTTTGAGCATATTGGTGCCACCCGAGTCCCCCATGGGGTCTCCGCAGGTGATGGCGTAAATATCTCCCGTTTGCACAATGCCCAATTTTTTCAGTTCGCTGTCAACCTCGGACAACGCTGCATCGCGGTTGGTACTGGTGTCAATAAAAAGCGGATGTACATTGCGAAACAAGGCCATCTTGCGCTGTGTGGTTTTCGTGGAGGTCAGTGCATAAATCGGTACCCGAATCAGGTGGCGGCTCATCCACAAGGGGGTGGAGCCGCTGTCGGTCATGGCCACAATCGCTTTGGCTCCCAGGTGGTGGGCGGTAAACAGGGCACCCAGGGCAATGGTCTGGTCAATGCGCTTGAAGGTCTTTCCGGAAAAATCGGCGTCCAGTTCAAAGTTTTCATAGCGCTCTGCTGCCAGACAGATCTTGCCCATTTCAACGATGGTTTCCAGCGGATACTTGCCTGCAGCGGTTTCCGCAGACAACATGACCGCATCGGTACCATCAAGCACGGCATTCGCCACATCGCTGACCTCGGCGCGGGTTGGCACCGGGTTGGTAATCATGGACTCCATCATCTGGGTCGCTGTGATGACCAGACGGTCGTGTTCGCGCGCGAGCTTGATCATCCGCTTTTGCAAACCTGGAACGGCAGCGTTGCCTACTTCAACCGCCAGGTCACCGCGTGCGACCATGATGCCGTCACTGGCAAGCAGAATTTCTTCCAGTTTGGGTATGGCTGCAGCGCGCTCGATCTTGGCAATCAGGCCGGGTTGGTGATCAAACTCGGCTGCAGCCATGTTGCAGAGCTGACGCGCCATTTCCATGTCGGTGGCACTTTTTGGAAAACTCACTGCCACATAGTCTGCCTGGAAATGCATGGCGGTGCGAATGTCCTCCATATCCTTGGCTGTCAGCGCTGGTGCTGACAAACCGCCGCCTTGCTTGTTGATGCCTTTGTTGTTGGAGAGCTCGCCGCCAAGCTTGACCGTGGTGTAGACAGCCTCACCTTTGATAGCATCGACTACAAGTTCAATCATGCCATCATTGAGCAACAGGATGTCGCCCACCTTGACTTCGCGTGGCAGCGCCTTGTAATCCAGACCGACAGCTTCATGGTTGCCGAGTTCGGTACGCGCGGCATCGAGTATGAAGGTTTGCCCTGGCTGTAGAAAAATCTTGCCCTCGGCAAATTTGCCTACCCGGATTTTTGGACCCTGCAAGTCGGCCATGATGGCCACCTCGCGTCCAGCGCGCATGGCCGCCTCGCGCACCAGCTTCGCGCGATCAATGTGGTCTTGTGCCGTACCGTGGCTGAAGTTCAGCCGCACTACATCAACGCCGGCACGTATCATTTGCTCCAACAACGCAGGGTCGTTGGAAGCCGGGCCCAGGGTGGCAACAATCTTGGTAGAGCAACGTAACATAATCAGTTTCCTCGGGTTGATATGCCATTTGAGCACGTATCCGTGACAAGGCTGGGCCTGAATTTAACGCCTACTTTGCAGTAGGCGATTGACATTCCCAATCAAATCCTCATCTGAATAGGGTTTTCCCAGCATCATATCGGCACCCACTTCCTTGGATCGGGTCGCATACTCGGCGCTATTGCCTGAAATGACGATCACCGGGATATTCGCGGTTGCCGGGTTTTGCCGGATGTGAACCGTCAACTCGAAACCATCCATTTCGGGCATTTCCACATCGGTAATCACAAGGTCGGGAGTGCGCGCTGCAATCTTGTTGACCGCATCGCGCCCATCCTCCGCCATTTGCACCTGGAACTGGTGACTTAGCAGCACACGGTTGGTTTTGATGCGGCCAACTTTGGAATCATCAACAATCATCACCAAAGTCTCGGCTGGCGTTTTGGCGACCACCGGCTTTGGCGCCGCAGCCTTGGCACTTTCCTCGGCAGCCAGCCGCTGCGCTTCCAGGCGCGCTTTCTCCTCGGCGGCTAGCCGTTGTGCTTCCAGCCGAGCCTTTTCTTCTGCGGCTTGCTGCTGTGCGATACGGCGGTTTTCCTCCTCGGCAGCCAGCCGCTGCGCTTCCAGGCGCGCTTTCTCCTCGGCGGCTAGCCGTTGTGCTTCCAGCCGAGCTTTTTCTTCTGCGGCTTGCTGCTGTGCGATCCGGCGGTTTTCCTCCTCGGCAGCCCGCTGCTGCGCCTCCAGGCGCGCTTTTTCTTCGGCGGCCAGTTGTTGTGCCTCCAGCCGGGCCTTTTCTTCTGCGGCCTGCTGTTGTGCGATACGGCGGCTTTCTTCTTCTGTGGCTTGCTGCTGCGCTTTCAGGCGTTCTTTTTCTTCGGCCAGTTGCTGTGCAGCGCGGCGGCTTTCTTCTTCTGCGGCTTGTCGCTGCGCTTCCAGTCGTGCCTTTTCCTCAGCCAGTTGCTGCGCGGTACGCCGGTTTTCCTCTTCGTTGGCTTGTCGCTGTGCTTCCAGGTGTGCTTTTTCTTCGGCCAGTTGCTGCGTTGCGCGCCGGTTTTCTTCTTCGTTGGCTTGCCGCTGTGCTTCCAGGTGTGCTTTTTCTTCGGCCAGTTGTTGCGCTGCGCGCCGATTTTCTTCTTCGTTGGCTTGCCGTTGTGCTTCCAGACGCACTTTTTCTTCGGTCAGCAGTTCCTGTACGGTGCGAAGGTTTTCTTCTTCAGCGGTTTGTCGCTGCGCATCCAGGCGTGCCTTTTCTTCCGCCCATTGCTGTGCAGTACGGCGGTTTTCCTCTTCTGCAGCTTGCCGCTGCGCTTCCAGACGTGCCTTTTCTTCGGCTAATTGCTGTGCTGCGCGCCGGTTTTCTTCTTCTGCGGCCTGCGGTTGCGCTTCCAGGCGCGCTTTTTCCTCGGCAAGTTGTTGCGCGGTACGGCGGTTTTCCTCTTCGAGGGCTTTCCGCTGCGCTTCCAGTCGCGCTTTTTCCTCGGCTAATTGTTGTGCAGTGCGGCGGTTTTCTTCTTCGTTGGCTTGTCGCTGTGCTTCCAGTCGCGCTCTTTCTTCTGCCAGCAGTTGCTGTACGTCCACTTCCGGACTGGGCAGCTCAGGCACGCCGGGCTTGTCTGCAGGTCGGTGCAGACGTCGCATGAACCAATAGGTAATCAGTGCCCCCACTAATCCAGCCAGAATAAATCCAAAAATAATCATTGTCAGCACCTATGCAGAAAGAATAAAAATTTCAAGTACTCCGACCCAAGTATCGCATCTGTTGATGACGGGTGCTTTTCCCATCTGTGGGTATGATCATGCGCTCGTGGCCGGTCGTGGCACATACACAAGGAGTACAAGGTATGCGTGCAATATTGGGTCTTGGGGGGTTGCTGGTGGTGTTGGTCATCGTCGCTTTGCTGTCCAGAAAGCAATTGGGTTCGGTGCAGAGCGTCAAGATGCCAGAAGTTCCTGCCAGCGCACTGGCCATCGAGCGACCGACAGCAGGCGGCAACGTGCAGCAACAGTCGCAGCAGATACAGCAACAATTCAAGGCTGCGACAGAGGCGGCGATGCAACAACCACGGCCAGAGCCGCAATAACCGCCTGTCCGCAGTTACGCATGCAGCTTTTTTACCACCACGCTGCCAATCGAGTACCCAGCCCCGAAGGAGCAGATAACGCCCACATCATCCGGTTGGAAGTCGGCCTTGTAGCGGTGGAAGGCAATGATGGAGCCTGCGGAGGACGTGTTGGCAAATTCGTCCAGAATCGTCGGAGCCTCAAGCAAGGTGGCATCGCGTCCCAGGAGCTTGCGCGCTATCAGCTGGTTCATGGCCAGATTGGCCTGGTGCAACCAGAAACGCCGCACTTCAGCTGAGGTCAGTCCCAATGCCGCCAGATGTCCCGCTATGTGCTCGGCGGCCATGGGACACACCTCCTTGAACACCTTGCGCCCCTCCTGACGAAACAGCAAATCGCGCGCATCCGGGTCACGGTCTTCGGCGCGGTTCATGAAACCGGCGTTGTTGCGAATATTGTTGGAAAAGCTGCTCAATAACCGGGTGCCAAGTACTTCAAACGCGCCCGGCGGGGCCAGGTCCTGGCGTTCCACCAGAATGGCGGTTCCCACATCGCCAAAAATGAAGTGGCAATCGCGGTCTTTCCATGCCAAGTGGCCCGAAGTGATTTCGGGGTTGACAATCAGAATGGCGCGGGCCGTGCCGCTGCGAACGGCGTTGACCGCCAGTTCGATGGCAAAGGTGGCGGAAGAGCAGGCCACGTTCATATCGAAAGCATAGCCCTGCACGCCCAAAGCCGTCTGGATTTCCACGCCAACAGCGGGGTAGGCGCGCTGCATATTGGATGCGGCGCAAATCACGCCATCCACATCGGCGGCGCTCTTGCCAACGGCAGCGAGTGCATCCTGACACGCTGCGACGCCGATCTCGGCCATCATGGACAGTTCGTTGTCGGCGCGTGGTCTGAATGACGGGCGCATGCGCAGCGGGTCCAGCACGCCGGACTTGTTCATCACATAACGTTGCTTGATGCCTGACGCCTTTTCGATGAATTCGACGCTGGAGTGGGTCAGCGGCTGCCTGATCCCGGCGGCAATATCGTTTGCGTAGCGGGTGTTTTCGAGATCGGCATAGGCATTGAAGGCGCAAACCAACTCTTCGTTGCTGATACTCTCAGGCGGAACAAACAGGCCCGTGCTGCTGATGACGACGTGCTGCATAGCCATTTTCAAGCTCCTTGCTGGTTGCGATTTTCGCTAAAAGGGTCGGATGTTACCGTAACATCCAACCACCCATGGCCGCTATCGACGCTTGAAAGGCTATTTAGGCTGTATCGCCCATGGATAGAGCGGGAGAAGCTATGTTTTTATGAGTATTAACGGTATTACTGTTTTATTGCTTGATCGCCTCAACCTGGATGACGAGGCGCACGTTCTTGGGAAAGCCCCAGTCAATGCCGTAGTTCATGCCAAAGGCCGTGCGGTCAATCGTGGTTTCAAAATCACCACCGCACACTTCGCGCTTGTTCATCGGGTTGGTGTAGCAGTTGAACTGGTTGGCTTTCAGCGTTACGGCCTGGGTTTTGCCCATCAGGGTCAGATTGCCCGCCACTTCCGCTACCTTGTCACCGTTGAACGCAAATTTGTCGCCCACAAACTTGATGTTTGGATACTTTTCGGCATCAAACAGGTCGGCGCTCTTCAAATGCTTGTCAAAAGGTGCAGCACCCGTGTTCACGGACGTGGTGTCAATCGTGACTTCCACCTTGCCAGTTTTTCCGGCGCGGTCAAACTGCACCATGCCTTCCTTCTTGTCAAAACGCCCCCGGTTGGTGGAGGTGCCGAAGTGGCCGATTTCAAAAGTCACAAAGGTATGCAATGGATCGAGTGCATAGGTGGCAGATTCTGCCTGGGCCAGAACGGGGACGAGCGCGCAGGCAGCAGCCAGCGCCAGGACGGATTTACGCATGAAAGAACTCCAGAAAAATTCCAAAAATGGAAGGGTTACAAAAAAAAGGTGGCACAGAAAAATCAGAATTTGCCCACGCCCGAGAGCAAAAGCTTGAACCGGACCTGCACGTCATTGGCCACCAGGGACGTGTCCGCCCATTCGTTTTCGCCAATCTTGAAGGCCAGCCGTTTGATTGGCAACACGCCGCTGGCGGTGGTGTTGGCACCGCTTTGCGTCAGGGTCACGGGAACCGTGGCATCCTGTGTGTTGCCCTTGATGGTGAGTTTGCCGATGACCTCAAACTTGCCCCGTTCCAGACTTTTTACGGAACTGGACTGGAATGTGGCCTGCGGGAAGCGGGCGGTGTCGAACCAGGTGGCTTTGGGGAGTTCGGAGTCGGTCTCTGGTCCTCCCATGGTTGCGCTGGCAATGTCCACAGTGAAGGCAATCTTGCTTGTCTCCGGCTTGAGTGGATCAAAAACCACCTGGGCATCGAATTTCCTGAAACGCCCCTCCACGGGGACACCCATTTGCTTGGCGACAAAGACAATCTCGCTTTGTGCCGGGATCAGTTTCTGCTGGGCGTGGGCGACACCCATGCCAAGGCTGGCAGCCGTCAGGAGTGACAAAATGACTTTCATGCTCTATGCACCTCGTACTAGAAAAAAATCAGCTACCGGGAAGCATGCGCTCAAGAAGGCCGTCACGGTCAATCCAGTGGTGCTTGAGCGCGGCGGCCACATGCAGCAGCACCAAGGCCATGAGCGTAAAGGCCGATGCGGCATGCCAGGGTTTGATGGCTTCAGCCAGGGGTTTGCTGGCTTGCACAAAATCAGGCAGCGGCAACACACCAAATAACACGATTGGAAAACCCGCTGCCGAGCTGTACGCCCACCCGATGAGGGGCACGGCGAAAAACAGTGCATACATCAAGCCATGCGTGGCCCGGTACGCCAACATTTGCCACCCAGGCATCGCCATGGCAATGGTTTGTGGCAAATCGGGCGGAGGCTTCACCATACGCCAGAACAAACGCAAGGCAGACAACACTAAAAACGTCACGCCAGCCCACTTGTGCCAGTTGTAAAGCTTGAGCCGCTGGGGGGAAAACGGGAGATCCGCCATGTACACGCCCAGGGAGAAAATGGCGAACAGTGCCAGGGCCAGTATCCAGTGCAGGGCGATGGAAAAACCGTGGTAACGCTTGTAATGCTTCGGGGCGGGCGTGGCAATCATGGCGTTCAGGTGTGGTAGGTGTTAGCAAATAACTTGTCCGATGGGAGAAGTCTAAAAGCACCTTGCGCACCAGCGGTTCAAATTACTTGTTGTGATCATCCACAAAATTTGAACAATACCCGATCACTGATTCAATTCAGCTGAATAAATGTTCGTTGTTCAAGGGGTGGCTTTGGTCGCCGCTTGCAAGCCATGTCTGGTCAGAATTTTTCTGGTTTGCCCGGAGAGTGCCATTTTGTACAAGGCCCGGTTGAGTGCCTCCATGTGCGACGCATGGCCGGCTTTCTGGCGGGAGAGACCAAAACCATACACGATCTGTCGGGCATCGCCCACGGGCATGATTTCGCTGGCCAGGGTAAATTTGTCCAATGCTAAAAAACTTATAAAAATCAAATGATTAGCCGATAAGACCGGACTAGTCCAGGCGCAACTGGTATAAAGAGCGATGTGGAACTAAAAAGCTAATCCTGCAAAGCTGTTGCCGGGATTGG
>JAYRRD010000055.1:0-24312 GCA_041910275.1 Rhodoferax sp. | reverse complement strand
TGCTGCGCATTGCCGCCACCATCGTGGTCGAACGCGAAAGCCACAAGGCGATGGTGATCGGCGACAAGGGCGAGCGCATCAAACGCATCGGCATGGAAACCCGGGTCGAGCTGGAAAAGCTGACGGATGCCAAGGTGTTCATCGAATTGTGGGTCAAGGTGCGTTCCGGTTGGGCTGATGACGAGGCGCGGGTGCGCAGCTTTGGTTACGAGTAAACGCATCTCGGATGAGCCCGCCTATGTGCTGCACCGCTACGACTGGAGCGAGTCCAGCCTGATCCTGGAGGTGTTCACCCGCCACCATGGCCGCATCGCCCTGATGGCCAAGGGTGCCAAACGGCCCAGCTCCAGCTTTCGCCCCGTACTGTTGCCGCTGCAGATGCTGCGCGTGGCTTTCGGTGGCAACGCGGAAATCCGCAGCCTCAAGAGCGCCGAATGGCAAGGCGGGCACGTCATGCCCACGGGCGACGCCTTGCTGTCAGGTTACTACCTCAACGAGCTGATTTTGAAACTCCTGGCGCGCGACGACCCCCACCCTGCCCTGTTTGATGTGTACGCCCATGTCGTACGGGTATTAGCCAGTGGGGCCAGCGAACACGGCGAAGCCTTGCAGGCGGTGCTGCGCAGCTTTGAGCTACTGCTGTTGCGTGAAATCGGCTTTTTGCCGCAACTCGATCTGCAAACCATGACCCTGGAGCGGCTGGATGCCAACGCCCGTTATTGCCTGGTGCCCGAAGGCGGCCTGCGCCTGGCGCACAGCGACGAAACAGCCAGCAGCCTGAGCGGCGCCCAGTGGAACGCCCTACAGATAGCCTTGCACGCCAATGCCCCGTTCACCAGCACCTTGCGCGCCTGCGCCGAAGTCGCTGCCGCACTCAAACCCCAGCTGCGCACGCTGCTGCACTACCATTGCGGGGTGCACACCCTGCGCACACGGCAAATGATGATGGATATTTACAGCCTATGAATATGCAAAGTTCCAAACATACCGCGCACACTGCGTTATCGGTCAACCTCAACAAGGTGGCCTGGGTACGCAACACGCGCCATCTGGCCATACCCAGCCTGACGCGCGCAGCCACCCTATGCCTGCAAGCCGGTGCGTCCGGCATCACGGTGCATCCGCGCCCGGATGAGCGCCACATCCGCGTTGATGACGTGCGCGATCTGTCCACCGTGTTGCAGTCCTGGCCGCAACGGGAATTCAATATCGAGGGCAATCCGTTTCACAACCTCATGGATTGCCTGGATGATCTGGTTGCGCGCAAGCTGCCAGTGCACCAGGTAACCTTTGTCCCCGACGCACACGGCCAGTTCACCAGTGACCACGGCTGGTCGTTCCCGCAGGATGCCCAGCGCCTGAGACCCGTGATCGCCCGTGCCCAGGCTCTGGGCGTGCGTGTGAGTCTCTTCATGGACGCCGAACCGGAACAGATGCCCGCCGCCAAAGACGTCGGCGCAGACCGCATCGAACTCTATACCGAGCCTTATGCCGCATCCTGGGGTACGCCCACGCAGGAAGCGCAGTTGCAGCGATTTGCCGCAGCGGCACAGGCTGCCCACGCCACAGGCCTGGATGTAAATGCCGGTCACGACCTCAACCTCGCCAATCTGGCAGCCTTTGTACGCACGGTGCCGGGTGTGGCCGAAGTCTCCATAGGACACGCCCTGATTGCCGATGCGCTGGAATTAGGTTACTCCGCTGCCGTGCGCGCCTACCTGGAATGCTTACAGCCAAACTGAGATGGTCTACGGTATCGGTACCGACATTTGCGATATACGCCGCATCCGCATCAGCCTGGAACGCCACGGTGAGCGCTTTGTCCAACGGATACTGAGCGCAGCCGAATGCGCCACTTGGAAGACGCACAACGCAAACTACCCAGAGCGCGGCGTGCGCTACCTGGCCACCCGGTTTTCGGCCAAGGAAGCCTTCAGCAAAGCCATCGGCCTGGGGCTATGCCACCCCATGAGCTGGCCCTTGTGCGAAATCACCAATTTGCCAGGCGGCGCACCCTGCATTGTTTTACACGGTGCACTCAAGGAATGGTTTGAGGAACGCCAGTTGCGCGCGCATATCACCCTAAGCGACGAGGCCGATTACGCCGTGAGTTTTTGCGTGGTGGAAGTGGAATCCGGGCGCTAATCGCTCCGCTGCGTACAAAAATGGTGCAGAACGTCCTAGACAAAGACCTTTTTGCCAGTTCGGATCGTAGAATCAAGCGACAGATAGAAATCACTGCACTTTTTTGGGGAGATTGATGCAATGAAGACCACTCGACAGTTCTTGATGTCAGCGCTGGCAGTGTTGGCTCTTGGTGCCGTACTACTGGGCCTATCCCTGTATAAACTGGGCGTTGCCAACGACGCAGTGGCACGGGTGAATCTGGTGCGCTACACATCGTACCTGCTGGCCGACGAATTGCGCCAAAGCTCCGACGACCTCACGCGATTGGCACGAACCTATGTGGTATCGGGTGACCCTGAATGGGAGAAGCAGTATTTCGAAATACTGGATATCCGCAATGGCAAGAAACCCCGGCCCAACCAGTATGAAAAGATTTACTGGGACTTTCGCGCCGTCGGCATGGATCCAGGGCGAGGAACCGGGGCCACCATTTCGCTGCAGGAGTTGATGAAGCAGGCCGGTTTTACCGATGCCGAATTTGGCAAACTCAAGGAAGCGCAGGCCAACTCCGATGATCTGGTCAACACCGAAACCGTAGCCATGAATATGGTCAAAGGACAACTGGCCGATGGCAAGGGTGGCTTTAGCCTCAAGGGTGCTCCGGACTTGCCCAAAGCTCAGGCGATGATGCACGACAAGAATTACCACCAGTTCAAGGCCAAGATCATGAAACCGGTAGATGAGTTTCTGGTGCTGGTAGACACCCGTACCCAGGCGGCAGTGACAGCGGCTAGTGCCAGCAAGGACAATTGGTATCTGATTCTGATCGGCTGTGTGGTACTGAATGTGACCATTGCCCTGTTAGCCATGATTGGTTTTGCCCGCTACTTTCTGGCGCGTTTGGGCGCGGAGCCAGTTGTCGTGGCCGAGGCCGTGGGCCGCATTGCCAACGGTGACCTGGACCAGGAAATCCATTTACGCCCTGGCGACAGAGGCAGCCTGCTGGCCTCGGTGCGTTCCTTGAGCCAACGGGTGGGCTTTGTGACCAGCAGCGTGCGCAACCTTGCCGTCGAGCAGCGGGCCGGCCATTTGGCGGCACGTATGCCGGTGGACGATTTACCCGGCGACTTTGCGGTGCTGGCACAGGAGGTGAATGCCTTGGTGGTGTCGCAAAACCAGAGCCTGCAGGAAGTAACCGCCTTGGTCGGTGCTTACGCCCAGCAAGACTTCTCCAAGTCCTTGCCAGCCCAACCGGGCGACAAGGCCGTGGTCAAAGAACGACTGGATGCCGTCAAGATGTCGCTGGAAAACAGCGCACGTGCTGCGGTCACCAACCAGCGGGTGGTGGCTGCGCTGAACAAAGCCAGTACCAATGTGATGATCGCCGACAGCAACAACGACGTCATTTTCATGAACGATGCCATGTTGTCGATGATGCAACGCAACGAAGCCGAACTTCGCCAGGTACTGCCGCAGTTTGCTGCGCGCGATCTGGTTGGCCAAAACATTGATCTGTTTCACAAGAACCCGTCGCACCAACGCAACCTGTTGGCGAACCTGCGCAGCACCTACCGCACCCAGATACAGATAGGCAAGTTGCACTTTGCACTCTTTGCCAACCCGATTGTCGATGTTGGCGGAACTCGTATCGGCACTGTGGTCGAGTGGTTTGACCGCACCGCCGAAGTTGGCATAGAAACCGAGGTGGCGTCGGTGGTCGAGGCGGCTGGCAATGGTGACTTTAGCGGGCGCCTTGGAGTGGACGGAAAAACCGGCTTCTTTGCCACCCTGGCTACTGCGATGAACCGGGTGATGGAAACCAGCGAGCAAGGGCTCAACGATGTCGCTGACCTGTTGACAGCTTTTGCCAACGGTGACTTGACCCATCGCATCGAGCGCAACTACCAGGGCTTGTTTGGCAAGGTGCGCGACAGCGCCAACACCACTGCCGAAAACCTTGCCAAGGTGCTCTCCGAAGTGAGTATCACTGCCGAGGCTTTGCTCGGTGCTGCAGGTCAGGTGAGCGCCACCGCGCAATCATTGTCGCAAGCGGCCAGCGAACAATCGGCCAGTGTCGAGCAGACCAGTGCGCAAATCGAAACCATGTCGGCCTCTATCGAACAAAACAATGAAAACGCCAAGGTGACCGATGCCATGGCGACCAAGGCCAGCACCGAGGCCAGCGAGGGCGGTGGCGCAGTCACCGAGACGGTGGGCGCCATGAAAGAGATCGCTGCCAAGATCGGCATCGTTGATGACATTGCCTACCAGACCAATCTATTGGCGCTCAATGCCGCCATCGAGGCCGCGCGCGCCGGTGAGCAGGGCAAGGGTTTTGCCGTGGTTGCGGCCGAAGTGCGCAAGCTTGCCGAGCGCAGCCAGGGTGCTGCCAAGGAGATTGGAGACCTGGCGCTCAAGAGCGTGTCCACGGCGGAGCGGGCGGGGCGCCTGCTCGACGAAATCGTGCCGAGCATTCGCAGGACTTCGGACTTGGTGCAGGATATTTCCGCCGCCAGTGCCAAGCAAAGCGAATCGGTGGTGCAAATCGGTGGTGCCATGGGGCAGCTCTTGAAAGCAACCCAGCAGAATGCCTTAGCATCTGAGCACTTGGCGGCAACGAGCGAAGAGTTGTCCGGCCAGGCGGAAAAACTGCAGCACAGCGTTGCTTTTTTTAACGTGGGTGGTGATGAACCGCCCCCCCCGGTGGGTCGGCGGGCACAGGAGCGTCGCAACCCGGCAGCCGCCAAGGTGCCGATAGCCCTCACCACGGTTGTGCCAGTGCGCGGCGGTGGCAATTTCAAGCCTTATTGAACTAAGTCCTGGTGGCGCGGGAAAATACCAGCAACAAGCCAATCAACACGGGTTGATGCAGCATATACCAGCTCAAACTCCAGCGCCCCAGCCACGCCAGTGCACGCGGCGCTGGCAGCAAGGATAGGCGCTCCATCCCTTCACGCTTGTGCAGCCACTGCCCCGTAGCCATGCCGCACCACACCATGCCAAGCCATGGCAGCAGCGGCACATAGTCCTCGGTGATGGGCTTATGGCTGACGAGGCCTATCCAGTTCCAGACCTTGCCATTGAGCACGCCCAGCTCAGGCCACACCCCATGCAGCCATGCGCCCGATAGTCCCAAACCGATAGCAAGCAGCGCACCCAACCATAGCCAACGCCCCCAGGAAGCGCTCAAACGGCACACCAGCAGCATGACCGCAATGCCGTGCAGGACGCCAAAATAAATCCAGCTTTTGGGAAACATCAGCACGGAGCCCGCACTGACCAACATGGCACAGCCCGCAATCTGCAACCAGCGCCGCCAGAAGGAGGGCCAGCTTTGCGCGGCAGCCTGCGCACACGCCTGGGAGAGTCCGGCGCAGAAGAGAAACAAACTCACAATGCAGGTGCGCTGTACCGTCCAGAAGGGGTCGGTGTAGAAATTCTGCTGGATATAGCCGCTGTGGTTCAGATCGAAGGCGAAATGAAACGCCGTCATCCACAGCACGGCAAAACCGCGCAACGCATCCAGCGCGGCATGGCGTGCCGGAATAAGCTTTGTCACAAACTTGTCTCTTATTGCAGTGCCTGCACGCCCGCTACCAGCCAGCCGCTGCCGCCGGCATTGACGGGCTTGGTCATATTCCAGACTTCCCTGAACGGATTGGGGCCTGCCGAAGCGTCTTCACGGATCATGCCGGAAAACTCCACACTGGCCATGTATTCACCAGCCGTTTCCTCGATGCCCAGCAGACGCGCTTCCAGCATGACCACCTCGGTATGGTTTACGCTATTGCCCGGTTGTGCCCGGTGTTCGGCCAGTTGGTCCTGAATCTCGCGCAGCATGGTATCGGTCATCATGGCACGCAAGGTAGACAGATCAAAGCGATCCCAGGCCGCTTGCAAGCTGACAAAATTCGTTTTGGCCGCCTTGAGAAAGCCCTCGGTATCAAAACCTGCAGGAACTCCCCAACCCTGCGAGCCGCTCAGGCCAGAGCCGATCATGGAGTCAGTCGGTGGCTTGGCCGCATCAAAACCCATGCTGTTGCGCTCCCACGGACGGGCCGAGGCATCGTTGCCCACGTTTTCCGCGCGGTAGGTTCTGGCCTCAGACAATGGCACATGGCCCGCCCCCTGAAATGCAAACGCAGCCTGTGCGCCGGTGCCTGCCGCACGGCGGCGCATGAACCAGCCAATGCCAGCCACAAGCAGCAGCGCCAGCATGGCAAACAGCAGCACCTGGGCAAAGCCCTCCCCCATTCCCAGGGAACTCGCAAGCCAAGCCAGACCCAGACCGGCAGCCAGCCCTCCCAGCATGGCACCCCAGGGCCGCTTGGGTGGGGCCGTGGGCGATGCCGCCGGAGGTTGTGCAGGCGGCGGTGGCGTAGCCTCCCGCTGCGCGACCTTGGACGATTGCTGACCCACGGACTTACCTCCGCCCAAGCGTTTGGCGTCAGCTTGCAGTGTGGTCAATGCCAGCATGAGGGCAAGGAGAAAAGTCCAGAATTTCATGATCCTTCCTGTATCGTATAGGTCATTTTGGCCGCCAGCGCCCACGGAAATTGCGGGAATAGCTACTAATTTGATTGTATTCCCGCTTTTCCAGGTTATCGGCAGATCAATTGGTTGCTGCAGCGGTCTGCTCCTCGGTCTGGGGTGCAGGAGCTTCCTCTTGCACCTGAGCGACCCCGGCAGGCGCAGCAGATGGTTTGGGTGGCTCCACCGTCTGCTTCTGCTTTTTAACTGCTGGTTTGACGGCTGGCTTTTTCGCCGCAGGTTTGGCAGCCGGTTTGGTGGGTTTTTCTGCGGCAGGAGCAGCAGCCGGTGCGGGTGCGGGTGCGGATTTGTCTGTAGACTTTTTGACAGCCTTGGCAGCCCTGGTTGCGCGCACCATTTTTTCCCCGCGCGCAATCAAGGCCAGTTCACGCACCTTTTCGATGTCTTCATCGCTATAGACCCCGTTGACACCGGAAATGGCAGCAAGTTTCATGCCGTGCTTGAGGCCGAGGTTGTAGATTTCGCGCACCTTCTCCCACTCGATACCACGTCCGACCGTGAAGTTTTCAAAGCGTCCTTCCAACGCCAGCACGATGGTTTCGGCTAGGCAAGCGTAAGCCACGTTTTTGGGCAGACCGATGTTTTTCATCTTGACTTCGCCAGGCAACAATATCTCGCCCGATTCGATGACCAGCACGTCGGGCCGTTTGGCCACCTCGCTGCGCGGCAAGTCCAGCGGACGGGCCACATCGGTGATGACGCAGCCCGGCTTGACCTTCATGATGTCCAGAATCTTCTTGCCCGCCCCGGAAGTTGCCGTCACGATGATGTCCATGTCGGCAATATCCTTGTCGGCATGCGACGAGAGGAACAGTTTGGCATCCGGCGTTTCCTTCATGATGGACTCCCGGATTCCCAGCAACTTGGCGGTTTCGGGCGACACCATATGGACTTCGTCCACGGCCTTGGCCAGCAGACGCGCGCAGACCGAGCCGATGGCGCCGGTAGCCCCGACCACCATCGCCTTGCATTGCACCTTTTCGCCGGGTTTCGGGGGCGGTACCAGGCGCATCCGGCTGATGGCATCGCGCGCGGCCCAGAGTGCGCCCGAGGCGCTGTAGCTGTTGCCCGTGGTAATCGGCAGCGGGGCGCGCTTGGCAACCGTCAGGCCCGCATCGCCCACCACCTTGGTAAAGGCTCCCAGACCCATGATTTGCGCCCCCATGCGCTTGGCCATGGCAGCCGCAGCCAGCAAACGCCGGTAGGTGAATTCGGGGCTGTGGGCCATGATTTCCTTGGGCGTGCCACCCACCGAGATCAGCCAGCCTTCGGCTTCAACGCCGGTCGGCGAGGTGATACCCGTCACCGTCGAATACACGAACGGCGGCGCATACGCCATGATCTTTTCGAGCGAGTTCATCATGACCGGCGGCGAGATGTGCGACAGCACCTCGACCGGCTTGACGTTCTTGAAATACTCTTGCGACAGCGGATGAATGACAAAGGCAAAACGGTTGACGCGCTTGAAGCCCGATGGGTAAATGATGCGTGGCTCCAGATTCAGGTCGGCGATGAAGGACAGATAATCGTCTTCCATGATGTCATCGGGGTCCTTTTCCAGCACGGCGATGAACATGGCTTCGATGACATTGCGTCCGATGGCCCGCTCGAACATGTGCGGCGAGCCGTCAATGATCATGTTGACGCCCTTTTCCTTGAAGCGCGCAATACGTTCGTCATTCACCGAGGACGTGATGATGGTCTTGCCAGCGAATTCTTCAATCGAATAGTCGTCCAGGTCCTGCACCTGGGCCACGATCACCGAGGCCTTTTGCATCGCCTTGCGCATCAGATACTTGGTCCAGTCCTTGAGCGGCCCTGCGGCCAGCACGCCGGAAGGAACCCAGTTGGAAACGTAATGGCTACCACTGGCATAGAGTTCGAGCGCACTCAGCGAAGTCAATAATTTCGGCACACCCAGTTGCAGCAGCGGGTCCGCAAATTGCAGATTTTGCGTGTACTCCGACAACACCGCAGCCAGCTTGAAATTGGTCATGCCCGAGAAAAACAGGATGTTGGCGTTGTTGAAGAAATTGCCCAGCGATATCTGGACATGGCGCACAGCCCATTCCTGTAAGATACCGCGCAAACGTGCACCGGTGGTGACGGGAACGCGGTTGACCACGCGGCACATGCGCGTTGTCTCGGTTTCCTCGAAGCGGCGTGAGCCAACGGCGTAGTGGTCTTTCACCATGCCCAGGCCGATGGCGTCGGCATGGTTTTCCCAATGTTTGAGCAGCTCAACAGCACGGTCCACGTTACCGTCAGCGCCAAAACGCTTGACATTGACTTCCTGCCCCATGAACTGGGTGGTGAACTCGTAATCCTGGTCACTTTTGCCCAGACTGATACTGACAACTTTTTTCATATGACTCCTTTTTGTAAAAAAAACGATAACGTAACTGGTTTGCTGAGTTAGCCCTTCGGCACAACGTCACACGGCGTCATTATGACCTGCTTGTTGACCTGCTTTGTACATCGGTCAGTTTGCGCAACGCCTGGCGACTTTCAAATTTCCGATAAACGCCATTCAACGGATCGGTAAAGGCAATACCTTTGGCCAGCAATTGCAAGGGCCGTGCGTAGTCGGCGCTGCCTTCGGGTGTCAACACGGGGTAGATGCCATCGCCCACGAGCGGCAGGCCCAACGCAGCCATGTGCACACGCAACTGGTGCCGCTGTCCCGTGACGGGTTGCAGGACGTAGCGCGCCAGTGCGCCCTGCACTTCCACCGGATGAATCAGGGTGATGGCGTTGGGGCTGCCCGCCACTTCGGCTTGTTGCATGAAATGCGCACCGGCCACGATGCGGCTCTCGCGCCGCACAGGCCAGGACAAGGACAGGTTGGGGTTCCAGGGTGCAATGGCTTCATACGTTTTTTCGACTGCACGTTGCCGGAACAACCCCTGGTAGAGCTTGCGTGTCGCCGGTTGTAGCGAGAACAGCACCAGCCCGGCGGTATCGCGGTCAATGCGATGGATCGGTACCAGCGCATCGTTGTCCAGCGCACGCTTGAGCCGCACCAATAGCGTCTCCTGCAGGTATTTGCCCGAAGGCACCACGGGCAGGAAATGCGGTTTATCGACCACCAGCAGATGGTCATCGCGCCACAGCACACGGGCCTCAAACGGGATTTTCTGCTCCACTTCCAGTGTACGAAAGTAATAGAGCCGACGCACGCTGCGGTAAACGCAATCGGCGCGAACCGGGGTACCGTGTTCGTCCACCACCGCACCAGCATCCATGCGCTGGCGCCATTGGGCCGCCGAGACATGGGGAAAGCGCTGTACCAGAAATTCCAGCACCGTCAGCCACTGGCTCGTATTGGTACCGGGGAGCACGACACAGCTCGCTCCCACGCCATGGCGACTGGACGGTCGATTGGACACGTTCAAATACGCTGAAATACCAGGTCCCATACCCCGTGACCGAGCCGGATGCCACGGTTTTCGAATTTGGTCAACGGGCGGTAATATGGTTTGGGCGCATAGCCCATCAGCTCGGGATGCTGCGCCCTGGCGCGGTTGATGAGCAAAGGCTCGGCATCAAGCACCTCCAGCATTTGCGCAGCGTAGGGCTGCCAGTCGGTGGCGCAATGGATATAGCCCCCCGGTTTGAGCCGGGCAGCGACCTTGGCGATCAGCGGTGGCTGGATCAGGCGGCGCTTGTGGTGTCTGGTTTTGTGCCAGGGGTCGGGAAAGAAGATGTGCACGCCATCGAGGCTTTGCAAGGGCAGCATGTGCTCCAACACCTCCACCGCATCGTGGGCACAGATACGGATGTTGTGAATCTGTTGCTCACCAATGCGCTTGAGCAGTGCACCGACGCCCGGCTCATGCACTTCGCAACACAAAAAACGGGTACTGGCCAGCTGCTGGGCGATCTGCGCGGTGGCCTCACCCATCCCGAAGCCGATTTCCAGCACAACGGGGGTGTTTTTTGTGCCATTTATAGCTGTATCGCCCGTGGAATGAGCGAAGACAGCTTCTAAATCAATAGCATTCTGCTGGTAGGGCAGCAAAAATTGTGCGCCGAATTTTTCAAAAGCCCTTGCCTGTGCGTCGGTGGTGCGGCCCGCCCGTTTCACAAAGCTGCGGATGGTGCGCATGAAGGGCTGGGAGGAGCCATGCTCGCTGGTCATGGTTTATTCGCCTCCTTCAGCAGCGCCGTGATCTGCGCATCTTTTTCACGCCACAGCATCTGCACCCATTGGCCAAAGGCATCACGCAGCCCCGCATCACGTGTGTAGTCGCCATGCAGCAGATGCTCCGGGATGGGTAGGGTACGCATGCGCACCACGATGCGGTGGACTTTGCCCAACAGAAAATCGTTGAATGTCGGGGCGCCGTCGGGGTAAACGATGGTGACATCCAGAATGGCGTGAAACTTTTCACCCATGGCGTTGAGCGCCAGCGCCATGCCCCCGGCCTTGGGTTTGAGCAGGTGGCGGTAGGGCGACTGCTGGCGCGCGTGCTTGGCACGGGTAAAACGGGTGCCTTCCAGAAAATTCATGACACTCGTTGGAATGAGCGCATATTTTGCGCAGGCACGGCGCGTGGTTTCCTGGTCCTTGCCGCGCATCTCGGGATGTTTTTTGAGGTACTCCTGGCTGTAGCGGCGCATGAACGGGAATTCAAGCGCCCACCAGGCCAATCCCATGACGGGCACCCAGATGAGTTCTTGCTTGATGAAGAATTTGAGCAGTGGTATGTGCCGGTTGAGCAAATGCTGCAGCACCAGAATATCCACCCACGATTGGTGGTTGCTGCTCACCATGTACCAGCCACGCGGATCGAGTCCATCAACCCCTTGCACATCCCAGGTAACTTTCTGGGTCAGCGCCATCCAGCCACTGTTGCACGCAATCCAGTTTTCGGCAATCGACAATAGCACCGGGTCAATCCACAGGCGCACGCGCTTGAAGGGCAAAATGAATTTGAGCGCTGCAAAACACAAGAGTATGGGCACCCAGAAAGAAATGTTCAAAGCCAGCAGCAACATGGCAATGGCGCCAACCAGGGGAGTGGGTAAGAAGTTGAGCATGGAGAGTGTCTGTTTTCCAATTTCCGATTCATGGATGGCGCAAGCTGGCGTGCCTAGCGCCTTTGCCACACCGCAGCAAAAAATCCGTCGCTTGCATGCCGGTGGGGCCATAGCCGCAGATACAGTTGGCCCGATTCGCCCCCGCTGCACAGTGACTGGGCATTTTCCAGTTTGAGTCCGGTCAGGATTTCGCCTGCGGGCACAGGTTCAAAATCGGGATTCGCAGCGGAAAATGCGGCGGCAATGGCTTCGTTTTCCTGTGGCAACACACTGCAGGTGGCGTACACCAGCCGACCACCCGCCTTGACCAGACGCGCAGCGCCTTGCAGGATGGCTGTCTGCAAAACCGTCAGTTCTTGCACACTTTGCGGGTTCTGGCGCCATTTCAAATCCGGATTGCGGCGTAGCGTGCCCAGTCCGCTGCACGGGGCATCCACCAGCACGCGGTCGATTTTTCCTGCCAGGCGTTTGATGCGCTCATCGCGTTCATGTGCAATGGCTGCCGGGTGGACGTTGGACAGACCGCTGCGCTTGAGACGCGCCTTGAAGGCATCCAGCCGGTGTGCCGAGGTATCAAATGCGTACAGTCTTCCGGTATTGCGCATGGTTGCACCAATGGCCAGGGTTTTTCCACCCGCCCCGGCGCAAAAATCAACCACCATCTCGCCACGCTTGGCATCGAGCAACAAGGCCAGCAACTGAGAGCCTTCGTCCTGCACCTCGTAGTCACCCTGTACAAATGCCGGGTGTTTGTTGAGCGCGGGCTTGCCGGCGATGCGCAACCCCCAGGGCGAATACGGGGTATTGACCGCCTGGATGCCAGCCTCAGCCAAGGCCTTTTGCACCTCGGCGCGCTTGGCTTTGAGGGTGTTGACTCGCAGATCGAGCCCGGCGCCCTGGTTCAAGGCTTCCACCAGGGGCCAGAATTCCGCGCCCAGTTGATCTTTCAGCGGCAACACCAGCCACTCGGGCAGGTTGTGGCGGTGGCGTTCGAGCAAATCATCGACCTTGATCTCCTGGCACTGGTTCAGCCAGTTGATTTCCTGCGCGCTCAAGGCGCTGCGCAAAAAGTCTCCGGCGCCATGAAAGCCCAGAATCGCCAGGCGGCGCTCGCGCGGACCACTGCCCGAGGGGGCAAAATGGTCAAACAGATTTTTTTTGCGCAATACGGTATACACCGTCTCGGCCAGCGTGGTGCGCTCACGGGGTCCGAGGTTGCGGTGTTCGCGGAAAAAACGGGATACGACAGCATCCGCCGGGTGGTCAAATTGAAGGGTCAGCCGAACCAGTTCGGCGCAGGCTTCGAGCAGGGCTTTGGGGTGCATATAGGCCAGGAAAAGGGGCTACGGTCCTAGCGGGACTGCCTGAACGCCATCACCGCTTGGTTGCGCAGAGTGCGCAACATGGCGAGCTGTTTATCGTTGAGGTCCATACCGCCGCGCAGGGACTTGTCGGCATAGATCATGCCGAATGGAACGCCCTTGTTTTGCAACGGCAAGACCAGAAACGTCGGGGCATTGACAGCCCTGCGGTACCACTCCGGCAGGTTCTGCATGATGCGCGCCTCGCTGGAGTCATTGATCATGGTGTCCGCGCCCTTGTTGCAGATCACGGAAAACAGATCGGGTACTGCCGTTTTCAAGGGAACCTTGAAAACCTTGATGTGCTGCTCCACGCTACTTCCCAAGCCAAAACGTCCCGTGAGGGTTTCGGTCTTGGCGTCGCGCATGCAGAAAATGACGCGCTGAAAATCCATGGCACGGTACATGGTTTCCAGAATCATGCGCAAAATATCCGGCAGCTTGAAGTCATCCACCATCGCGTTGGTGATGTCCTGGATGCCCGCTGCCAGGGTTGCCGTGACCATGCGCGCCTTGACCGCTGCCACATCGGACGCAGTAGGCAAATCGGTGCTGGTGGCGTGCAACTCGAATGCACCCAGGCTGGATTCCCTCTCGGCGGCCTGGGCTGCGGCCTCCTCGGAGCTGATCGGCGTGCGCAACAAATGGGCAGCGGCGCTGCCAGGGACGACCCGGATGTCCATCGCCTTGGCAAGGTCTATCATCTTGGTGCGGGCGGTCTTGGTGGCGTCTGCAATATAGCCCGCCATATTCCCCATGACCTTGCTGTATTTGCGCGTGATGGCAGCAATATTCGCATCCGTATCCTTGGCCTGGCTGTGCAGCAAGGTGTCGGCGACTTCGTTGGACACGACCGAAACCCAGCGCAAACGCTCGCCGGTATCGAAGGGCGTGCTGGTGGGAATGTCGCCCTCGGGCAAGCGCATGCAGCGTTGGATTCCCATCGGCAGACCCCAGGTCTTGGCCACACCCAGGCCAATTTCCTGCAAGGTCAATCCCAGCACACGCATGGCGGCGGTGGACTCGGAAACCGCACCGCGCTTGGACTGCACCATGCTGCGAATCTGCGCCGCTTCCTCGGGGAAGTAGTACTGCACCAGCAAGCGTCCCAGGTTCTGAAACATCGAGCCAATGAACGCTTCTTCGGTTTCACGCTGCGCCGGGCACAGCTCACTGGCAATCGAGCCGGCCATCAGGGAGCGCAGGAATTCCTCCTTGAGGTGTTCGGCCTGCTTCTTGTCCTGCATGTGTTCCAGCAGCACCAGACTCAGCGCCATATTGCGAATGCCATTGAATCCCACCAGGGTGACCGCACGCGACACTGTGCTGACGTTGCCGCCACCGCGTGCGTACAGCGCGCTGTTGACCAGACGCAGCAGTTTGTTGGTCAATGCCACGTCCTTCAAAATGGCATTCGTGACGGTGTGTACGCTCTCCGTCTCCGAACTGGCCATGCTTTGAATGCGCACCACGGAGTCCGACAAGGCGGGAAAGTCACTCTTGTGGCGCATGCGGCGCAGCAAAAACTCCAGCGTCGCGCTTTTGCTGGCGGCACTCTCTCCACTGGACTCCGTGGTGGCAGAAGCGGACACCGCCACCGGGGTGGCCCATTGTTCCAGTTCGGACTTGAAGGTGCGCATGCTCGCAAAGCGCTGCTTCGGATCGCGCGCCAGGGCACGCATCACGATGGCCCGCAAACGGTCGTCCACGCTGGCATCCAGATCGTTGGGCAATTTCAATTGCTCGTGCGCAACCCGGTAGATCGCGCGATAGGGATCGGGCTCATCAATCAGGCGCCGCCCCATGATGAGTTCCGCCAGTATCACCCCGGCGGAAAAAATATCCATGGATGTTGCCGGCTGTTCGCCATTGGCGGCCTCCGGCGCAAGATACCCCACCGTACCGCCCGCACCGGGGTCAATATCCCCCTGGATACGCGCGGCAATGCCAAAATCCATCACGCGCGCGCGCCCGGCAGAATCGACCAGGATATTGGAAGGCTTCAGATCACGGTGCACCACACCCGCTGCGTGGGCCACCGCCACGGCATCGAGGACATCGAGCATCAGACTGACCGCCTCGGCTGCCGGCAAGGCGCCGCGCTGCTTGATCACCTGCGCCAGGGTGTTGCCAGCCACATACTCGAACACCAGGTAGGGCTGGCGGTCCTGGATATCGGCTTCGTAAACCGGAACAATATTCGGGTGGCTTACCCGTCCGACGCTACGCGCTTCTTGCAACCACTGCTTGACCGCCACATCGTCCGAGCCACCCTCCCCGGCGCGCATGAGCTTGATGGCCACTTCGCGCTCCATGCGCGGATCAAACGCCAGCCAGACGACCGACTGTGCGCCCTGCCCCAACACCTTGCGCAATTCAAACCGGCCAATGGTGTTCGACGCGCCGCCCCCGGCGCCGGTAGACTTGCGTGCGTTTGCGAAAGAAGGGGACTCAGCCATATGCAATCAACGGTGGTGGCGTTGCATGAACATCAATTTTTCGAACAAGGTGACATCCTGCTCGTTTTTCAGCAGCGCCCCCACCAGCGGGGGCATGGCCATCTTGTCATCCTTGGCATGCAGCGCTTCGGGTGGAATGTCCTCGGCCAGCAACAATTTGAGCCAGTCCAGCAGCTCACTGGTCGAGGGTTTTTTCTTCAGGCCTGGCAGGTTGCGCACGTCAAAGAATGTTTTCATGGCGGCGCTGACCAGCTCTTTTTTAAGTCCCGGAAAATGCACCGCCACAATGTTTTGCATGGTGGCAGCGTCGGGGAACTTGATGTAGTGAAAAAAGCAGCGCCGCAAAAAGGCATCGGGCAGCTCTTTTTCGTTATTGGACGTGATGAACACCAAGGGGCGGTGTCTGGCCTTGATGAGCTGGCGCGTTTCATAGCAGTAAAACTCCATGCGGTCGATTTCGCGCAGCAGATCGTTGGGGAATTCAATGTCGGCCTTGTCAATCTCATCAATCAGGAGCGCTACCGGTGTATCGGCAGTAAAAGCCTGCCACAAAACCCCTTTGATGATGTAATTGTGAATATCCCGCACGCGCTCGCCACCGTCCACCCCCGCGAGTTGCGAGTCGCGCAAACGGCTGACCGCATCGTACTCGTAAAGCCCCTGCTGGGCCTTGGTCGTTGATTTGATATGCCATTGCAGCAAGGGCATCCCCAGCGCCTGGGCCACCTCCTCGGCCAGCATGGTCTTGCCGGTGCCGGGTTCGCCCTTGACCAGCAAGGGGCGTTGCAGGGTGATGGAGGCGTTGACCGACAGCATCAGATCCTGGGTGGCAACATAGTTCTTGGTTCCGTGGAATTTCGTGGTCATGGTCATAGTTCATTGGTGAGACTGCTATTGTGCCCGCATTTCTTCCTGCAATAGTGCCAGCATATCGTCGGTCGACATCTTGCCAGCCAGATCGCTGCCTTCAAGCAGACTTTCGGCCAGGGCACGTTTGTGCTGGTGCAGATCGACGATTTTTTCCTCGATAGTCTGGCGGGCAACCAGGCGGTAAATTGTGACCGGGCGGGTCTGGCCAATGCGGTGGGCGCGGTCCGAAGCCTGGTCTTCGACCGCCGGGTTCCACCACGGGTCCATGTGGATCACATAGTCGGCAGCGGTCAGGTTCAACCCGGTACCGCCTGCCTTGAGACTAATGAGAAAAACATCGCCCGCACCCGCCTGAAAAGCATCGACCCGCACCTTGCGCTCCTGCATTGGGGTGGCACCGTCCAGATACTGGTAGCGCACACCGCGTGCATCCAGATACTCCCGGATCAGGCTCAGGTGGTCCACAAACTGGCTGAACACCAGCGCCTTGTGGCGATTGGCCAGCAACTCGTCGAGCAGTTCGCCAAATGCCGCCAGCTTGCTGCTGGAAAGTCCTAGTTTGGGAGCCACCAGCTGCGGGTTGCAGCAGGCACGGCGCAGCTTCATGATTTCAGCCAGAATCTGGATATGCCGCTGCCCGGCGTTGCCATCTGCGCTGTTCTTGAGGTCCGCCAAACGCTCCAATGCCTCGCGGCGCAATGCTTCATACAAGGCAGACTCTTCAGCCGACAACTCGACCTGGCGCAGGATTTCGGTACGCGCTGGCAACTCGGACAGCACTTCGGTTTTGGTACGGCGCAGGATGAAAGGCTGGATCAGGCGGCGCAAGCGGTTGCGCGCCTGGGCGTCCTGCTGTCGCTCGATGGGACCCGCGTAGCGTTCATTGAAATGTTCCAGCGATCCCAGCAAGCCTGGGTTGATAAAGCGAAACAGATTCCACAGCTCACCCAGATGGTTTTCTAGCGGCGTGCCCGAGCAGATCAGGCGAAAGTTGCTCACCAGCGCCATCGCCGCCTGCGAGCGTTTGGTCTGGAAATTCTTGATGGCCTGGGCTTCGTCCAGCACGACGGTGTGCCACTGAACGGCGGCAAAGCGTTCGTTTTCGTTTTGCAACAGCCCATAACTGCATACCACCAGATCAAAAGGCTTGAGATCGGTCAATGTGGCGCCACGGTCGCCCGCGCCGAACAATATGACATTGAGCGTCGGCGCAAAACGTGCGGCTTCACTCAACCAATTCATGCACACCGAGGTCGGCGCGACCACCAGGGCTGGCCCATCCGATGCACGCGCCAGTAGCAAGGCCAAGGCCTGGAGGGTTTTGCCAAGACCCATATCGTCCGCCAGACACGCCCCCACCCCCCAATGCGCCAGACGGCACAGCCACTGAAAGCCCGTGAGCTGGTAATCGCGCAAATCCGCTTGCAAGGTTTCGGGCAGCACCGGCTGCAAGGCGTCGAGTGCGCGCAGGCGCTGGAGATGTTCCTTCCAGTGCTTGTCGGCCTTGGTCTTGGCAGCGACTTCGGCCAGCTCTTCCAAAGCCCCGGAAGCCAGGGCGTGCACGCGCACCCCGCCAGACGCTGTGTGGCTGAAAGCGCGCAAATCATCCAGACGGCGGCGAAAGTCTTCGGTCAGTGCCAGAAACTGGTTATCCCCCAGTGGAATGAAACGCCCGCGCGCCTGGGCACTGAGTTCCAGCAGCTGCATCAGGCTGACCACCTGCCCATTGTCGATGGTCAATTCACCCTCGGCGGCGAACCAGTCCATATTGCGTTTGATCGACATGGAAAAGTTTTTCGCACCGACTTCACGGCTCACCCTGAATTTTTCGCCTTCGGGCCAGGCCAATACCAGACTCAGGTTGTCAGTTTGCTGCTGCAACTGCAACAGGAGTTCCAGGCAGTCTGCCGGATCGTCGATGGTGGTTTCGCCGTGGTTTACCGGAGCTTGCGCCAGCACCGGACAACGCGCCATCAGTTCCTGACGCGCTTGTGTCTCCTCAGCCAGTTTGCGCCGTGCCTGCAAGGGTTTGCCATTGATCTCGGCAATCACGGTTTCGGTACCGGCACCGGGGGAGTAATAAGGGCCATCATCGGTAAAGGGGCGCACCAGAAGATGCAGTTTCAGCCCCTCGCCGTGCGGCAACAAATGCAGGTGCAAGCGTGCATCCGCCTCGACCGATTCGACGTTTGATGGCAGTACATCGACATCCGACTGAACGGTAATCAAGGTTGAAATCGCCGAAATGGCGTCCAGCAGCATCTCCTTGGCCCGCGCTGGCAGCGTCAGGGATTTGCCCAGAATGGCACCAATGCGCTGGTGTTCATCGGTGATATGGACCACACGCACCTTGGTCGGCGTTTCCTTGAAAACCACAAAACCGTCAATCGCATGGGCCAGATCGGGCTGCAAGCTCAAGGTCAACATGTCTTTGCCCGCCTTTTTGATGAGCAGTTCGGGCTCACCACGCACGACTTCCACGCGAATGGTGGAGTTGTCTTCCCAGAACACCGCCGGGTGGCCAATCAGCTCAAACAAAGCCTTCCCATGCTGCAACTCGTATTCAGCGTAAGAGTAGTAGCCATTGCCCTGGACTTTGTGGATGGCGCCACAGGCACGCTTGTCCTGCTCGCTCAAGAAATCAAAGGATGCAATTTCCTCGTACAAGCGCTTGATCGCCACCACCCGACCAGAAGTCCAGGCACCGCTTCCCCTGCGCTTTTGCTCACGCGGCGTCAGTCTCACGTCGAAGCCACGCATGTTCAAGTGCCAGACCATGCGCGCTTGCGCCGTGGTTGTAGCAGCACCACCTCCGACAACCAGACCAGCAAGCGCCGCGAGTTGTCGCTGCCAAGGTTCCTGGCGCTCGAACCAGTCGGCCATCGGCACCAGTTTGAACTGCTTGAACCATGCAGCGGCGCGCTCGGCGTGGCGGGCGCCACTATCATTTTTAGTGCGCCCCAGCACGTCCGCCGCCTGCGCAGCAATAAAAAACCAGCCCATCTTTTCGGCTTGCACCACCAGTTCAGCCAGTTGACTGGACTCTGCCGGTGTTCGCGGCAACGCCAGCCAGTACTTGACCAGGTAGTACACCAGGGTTGCCAGGGATGTGTTTGGATTGGGCAAAACCTTGAGTTGATCTGCTTGTTCCAGACCTTCGTCCACATGGCACAGAAAACTGAGATAGACGAAGGAATAGTGGCCAGCGCTGATTTGATGCTGTGCTATGTCAGCGTAGATTTTTGCCTTCTTTTTCAGCGCCGCATCCTTGCTGCGCAACAGGGTAAGCACATACATGATGCCCTGCAATTCATCAAAAATGGCAGTGCGTTTACCGGCCTCCTTGCGCAAGGTCTTGAGCGCTTCTTCAAAACCGGCAATTGCCCCGTTCTGGTCGCCACCCAGCAGCACAACCGCGCTTGCCACCGCCTGACCAATGTCATCACTCCTGGAGCGCAGCAGTTCCGTAATCTGGTCCAGTTGCGCACGCAGTAAATAATTTTCCACCAACGCCGAAACCATTTTACGTGGCGCCTTGGGTGACGAGACTATGCTCTGCTGCACCGTCTGGAGCAGCTCCAGGGTTGTTTCCGACGGGTAATCGAGCGCATCGAGCAACAAGACATTCAGCACATCCTGGCGGACCTCGGGATGCAAAAGCGCCACCAGCCTGGCGTCAAAAGGCCGGTCAAACATCTGGATGTAGGGATGTAGATGCTTGCTGCGCATTTCCATGCACTTCTTCAGCCACCGCTGCACTTTGGACGGATCGTCCTGGCGCAGCATGGCCATGCGCAAATGCAGTAAAGCCTCGTCAAAATCTGCCGCATAAAGGCGTCCGTACGACTCAATAACCTTGTCCACTTGTTCGACAGCATTGCACATTTCACGCAAATCGCGGTGCTCCTTGAGTTCCAGCAAGGCCGGTGTTTGCACTGCTGGCACGCACTGAAACCCATAGACCTCCTCTTGTATCACCCCTTGCTCGACCAAATCCTTCAGGACATCTCCAAATGTTGCATTGGTATGGCTTTTCCCCTCACCCGACTTGATGCCCGCAGCACTCAGGTATTGGAATAAACGGGTTTTTCTGGTTGGAATGCCTACCAGTGCCAACATGGTAACCACCATTTTCAAGCTCTCGGGCAGGAGCCTGAAGCGCTCCATCAGGTTTTGTGCCGTCATGGTCAGTGTTTATTCCCGTTCGCTTGTGGATGCGACATCAGGCGGTCGGTGTAAGCAATGGCTATCGCAGACACTAAAAAAGTGATGTGGATGGCGGTTTGGGAAATCAGCACCTTTTCATCGTACGCAGCGGCATTGATGAAGGTCTTGAGCAAATGGATAGAGCTGATGCCGATGATGGCGGTGGCCAGCTTGACCTTGAGCACCGCAGCGTTGACGTGGCTCAACCATTCCGGTTGATCCGGGTGGCCTTCGAGGTCCAAGCGGCTGACAAAGGTTTCGTAGCCGCCCACAATCACCATGATGAGCAGATTCGAGATCATGACCACATCAATCAAGCCCAGAACCACCAGCATGATGATGGTTTCATTCAATCTGCCGCCGGGTATGGCTTCCTTGTAGCCAATGGCCGTGACCAGGGCTTGCAACGCCGCCTGATTGCCAAATGCCGCTTCGAGCAGATGCACCAGCTCGATCCAGAAATGAAACACATAAACGCCCTGGGCCGCAATCAAACCCAGGTACAGTGGCAACTGCAGCCAGCGGCTGGCAAAAATGAAACGGGGCAAGGGGCGCAGGCGGGGTGGCTCGGTTGGCGAAGGCGTGTGCATGGAAAATACGTCGGGTGTCAAAGCGGGCGATTGTAGAAGGCTTGCACCTTTCATCGTTGTGCCCGTTGTAGCCAATAATCCAGTACATTTTCACCATTAAAGGAGATTAACCCATGAGCGAACAACAGTCCGGTATCGAGTCCATCCTGGTTGAAAACCGGATATTTCCACCCAGCGCCACCTGTGTGCAGCGTGCGCGCATTTCCGGCATGGACGCCTACCATGCCCTGTGCGCCGAAGCCGAGCGCGATCTGGAGGCTTTCTGGGCCCGGCTGGCACGCGAGCATGTGGTCTGGAGCAAGCCCTTTACCCGCACGCTGGACGAGTCGAATGCGCCGTTCTACCAATGGTTTGACGATGGCCAGCTCAATGCCTCGGCCAATTGCCTGGACAAGCACATGGGCACGCCGGTTGAAAACAAGACCGCCATCATTTTCGAGGCCGACGACGGCAGCGTCAGCACCATCACCTACAAGGAATTGCTGGCGCGCGTTGGCCAGTTTGCCAATGGACTCAAGGCCCATGGCATCCAGCAAGGCGACCGCGTATTGATCTACATGCCCATGACGGTGGAGGGGGTGGTTGCCATGCAGGCGTGCGCGCGCATCGGTGCCACACACAGCGTGGTGTTTGGCGGCTTTTCGGCCAAGTCGCTGCAAGAGCGCATCATCGACGCCGGCGCCGTGGCCGTGATTACCGCCAACTACCAGATGCGCGGCGGCAAGGAGTTGCCGCTGAAAGCCATTGTTGATGAGGCGCTGGCTCTGGGGGGCTGCGAGTCGATCACAAACGTCTTTGTCCTGCAACGCACGGCAAGTGCCTGCAACATGGTGGCCGGGCGCGACAAGACCTTTGCCGACATGCTTACCGGGCAAAGCAGCGACTGCCCCGCAACCCCGGTCGGTGCCGAACACCCGCTCTTTATTCTCTACACCTCCGGCTCCACGGGAAAACCCAAGGGCGTGCAGCATTCCACGGGTGGCTATTTGCTGTGGGCCAAGCTCACGATGGACTGGACTTTCGATATTCAACCCGACGACGTGTTCTGGTGTACCGCCGACATCGGCTGGGTTACCGGCCACACCTACGTCGCCTATGGCCCGCTGGCCGCCGGGGCCACGCAGATCATGTTCGAAGGCATTCCCACCTTCCCGCACGCCGGGCGTTTCTGGCAGATGATCGAGCGCCACAAATGCAGCATTTTCTACACCGCACCCACCGCCATCCGCTCGTTAATCAAAGCCGCCGAGGCCAACCCGGACATACACCCGGATCGCTTTGACCTCTCCAGTTTGCGCATCCTGGGCTCGGTCGGCGAGCCCATCAACCCGGAAGCCTGGATGTGGTATTACAAGCACGTGGGCCGCGAGAACTGCCCCATCGTTGACACCTTCTGGCAGACCGAAACCGGCGGCCACATGATGACCCCGCTGCCCGGCGCCACCCCGCTGGTTCCGGGCAGCTGCACCCTCCCCTTGCCGGGCATCATGGCCGCCATCGTTGATGAAGCCGGGCACGATATTCCCAATGGCACCGGCGGCATTCTGGTGGTCCAGCGCCCCTGGCCTTCGATGATCCGCACCATCTGGGGCGACCCGCAGCGTTTCAAGAACAGTTACTTCCCGCAGGAGATGGGCGGCACCATGTATCTGGCGGGCGATGGTGCCGTGCGCAGCGTGGACCGGGGGTATTACCGCATCACCGGCCGCATTGACGACGTGCTCAACGTCTCGGGGCACCGCATGGGCACCATGGAAATCGAATCCGCCCTGGTTGCCAAATCCGATCTGGTCGCCGAAGCCGCCGTGGTCGGGCGTCCCGATGATCTTACCGGCGAGGCCATCTGTGCCTTTGTCGTGCTCAAACGTGCGCGCCCCAGCGGTGCCGAAGCCCAGGCGCTGGCCAAGGAACTGCGCGACTGGGTGGCCAAGGAAATCGGTCCGATTGCCAAACCGCGCGACATCCGCTTCGGGGAAAACCTGCCCAAGACCCGCTCTGGCAAAATCATGCGCCGCTTGCTGCGCGCACTGGCCAAGGGCGAGGCCATCACCCAGGACACCTCAACCCTGGAAAACCCGGCCATCCTGGACCAGCTCGGGCAGGTGTATTGATATTTTTGAAACGAAAGGTTTGCCATGTATTTTGTCGGTCTGGGCCTGATTTTTATGGCCATGAAATATCTGGAAATAGGCCCCATCGCAAACTGGGAATGGTGGGTCGTGCTCTCGCCCTTTGGCCTGGCCGTGGTCTGGTGGGCCTGGGCGGATAGCACCGGCTACACCAAGCGCAAGGCCATGGAGCTGGAGGATGCCAAACGCCAGGCCCGGGTCGATAAAAACAAGGAAGCCATAGGAACACTGCGCAAAAAGCGCTGAATGTGCCATTGCCAGGTGAATCTTCCAGCGCAATGAAACCGCGCGTCACATTCGAGACCCTGCTGCCCGCCGCGTTTGTTATTGCAATGCTGGTGGTCGTCGCGCTGGCCTTAAGTGCCTGGTACTCGTCGAGGGAGATACACCTGGCGGCGCGCCTGGTGGCGCACACCAATGAAGTCCTGGACCATCTCGCCGACGCGAAGGAGAACACGCTGCTGGTCGAGTTCAACGCGCAGAGTTACCGGATATCGGAGGATCCCGTACACCTCGTCGCCCGCGACGCAGCGATCAAGGCGCGCGAGGTCTCCTTGCGTCGGCTCAAGGAACTGACTGCAGACAATCCCCGCCAGCAGGAGCGCTGGGTGCAATTGCGCGCAACCATCGACGAGCGCATGGCGATTGCCCGACGCAGCGAATTTCTGCGCAAGACCGAAGGCGCCGAGGCGGCGCGGGTCCACGCCGCCGGCGCACCGCTGCTGGAGACACGCGAGCGCGTGTTCAGCCTGTTGCGCGCGATGGACGATGAGGAACGCCGCTTTCTGCAAGAACGCAACGCCGAACAGTCCGAGCTGCGGGAGTTCAGGACGGCACTTAGGCGATTTCCAGCAGCGTTTATACCGATGGTGAGAAAATTCTGGCTATCACCACAGAATGCGAAAGTTGAATGATGGATACGAAAGATATCGCTACCGGGAAAGCAAGCACGAAAGGCGTAAACGTTGAAGATTTG